>JAIBAN010000032.1 GCA_019695185.1 Blastocatellia bacterium
CCTCGTTTCCAGGTCCAAGGTGTGGAGGCCGTGGAGCAGTAAAACCCCGGAGGTCAGGTGGTCTGCGCCAAACCGGTCAATCAGTTCCCTGCCCGCTGGCCCCGTCTCAAAAACAATTTCCAACATCCGTTCCAGGGCCGTTCCATGCAGCTCCAGCAACGTCTGCATCAGTTCCAGCATGGCCGCCCGGATTCTTGGGTCGGAGGCTGTTTCCACCGCATTGACCAGCACCTCAATCCGTTGCAGTCGCCTTTGAAAGTCCTGCCGGTCACTGGTTGGTTTACTGGACGGATGGCTCATGTTCGCGTTTTATCCCTCATTTCCTGAAGTTGAGATATTGTGCTTCAGTTCCTGCCTGCACCCCAGCAGACTCAATACGTTTGGGGCAGGTAAAGGCGGAATTCTTTCACCTGTTTACCCGATGACTCTTCCAAAGGTTGGGGAATGATGGGTTTCGATGATTTTCCCATTTCCCAGATACATGTGAACCCCGCACGGCAGGCAGGGGTCAAAACTCCTGACTGTTCGCATGATGTCAATCCCTTTGAAGGTGTCGGGGCCATTTTCCTCAAAAATGGGAGTTCCCTGGACGGCATCCTCATAGGGCCCAGGTGTTCCATAGATGTCTCGGGGACTGGCATTCCACGGGGTCGGAGGATAGGGATGGTAATTGGCAATCCTCCCTTCCCGAATTACCAGATGGTGGGACAACACGCCTCTTACCGCTTCGTGAAACCCACATCCAATCGCTTCCTCAGGCACTTTGAAATCGGTCCAGGTTCGGGTGTGGCCGGCGTGCAGTTCCGTCATGGCCTGTTCCACAAAATACAGGGCGCAGGCTGCGGCATACGCCTGGAAATAGGTGCGGGCACGGTTGCGTTCAAGGGCATTGCTCCATTTTGGAATGCTCCATTCGAATTCCACTGCCGGCAAAGTAGCGGTTTTCGGCAGGTTGATTTTGACGCTCCGGCCAGTCGCCCTGACTGTGCCGATGTCCACCAACCCTGCCAAAGCCGTAGACCACAACCGGGCAATGGCACCGCCTCCGGTATCAAGGGCCAGATGGTCGCCAGTCCGGTTATCCAGCCACCGGGGCGACATAACCCAGGTGTAATTGCCGTTAAAATCCCGTTTTTGGGGTAGGGGAACAGTGGTCTGGTTCCAGGGATGTTTCCGGTCCACTGGATTCCCCAGCGGGTCCTTGGTTACAAACATCTCACCCTGGTCCCAATCCTGGTAATAGGAACTGCCCAGTAAGATCCGGATTTGCAGATTGATGTCAACCAGGTCGGTGGTCACCAACTGGCCGTCCACGACCACCCCTGGAGTCACATACATGGCCCGGCCCCACTCGCTCATCCGCTGATAGGTATAATCACAGCTATCCGGGTTGTTGAACGATCCCCAACAACCCAGCAACACCCGTCGTTGTCCGACTTTTTCATAACCGGGGAGGGCTGTATAAAAAAAGTCAAACAGGTCGTCATGCAGCGGAACCACCTTCTTCATGAATTCAACGTACCGCATGAGCCGAACCAGGTAATCGGTAAATAACTGAATGGTTGGAACGGTGCCCACCCCGCCCGGATAAAGGGTGGAGGGGTGAACGTGTTTGCCCTCCATCAGACAGAACATTTCGCGGGTATAGCGGCTGGTTTGCAAAGCTTGCCGGTAAAACTCCCCGGTAAAGGGGTTGAGCGCCGTCATGATATTGGCAATGGTCCGATATCCATGCAGATTGGCGTGGGGCGCTTCGGTGGTTTTGGCTTTTTCCCACACGCTCGGATTGGTTTCCCGCACCATTTGCTCACAGTAGTCAACTCCGACCAGATTATCCTGATAAATATTATGGTCGAACATGTATTCAGCCGCTTCACCCAGGTTGACAATCCATTCAGCCAGTGGCGGCGGCTGGACTCCAAAGGCCATGTTTTGGGCATAGGTCGCACAGGTGGCGTGATTGTCGCCACAAATGCCGCAGATGCGGCTGGTGATGAAATGGGCGTCACGCGGGTCCTTCCCCTTCATGAACATGCTGTATCCACGAAAGATGGAAGAAGTGCTGTGACATTCGACAACTTCCCGATTTTCAAAATCAATTTTGGTGTAAAGACCAAGACTCCCCACAATCCGTGTGATGGGATCCCAGTTCATTTCCACCAGTTTGCGATTGGTAACCGGCTTACCGGTTTGGCTGTCCAAGGGTATCGGCATGAAAAGCTCCTTATGAGCCCCGTTTGAGGAAGGTACTGCCGGTTCCCTGGGAAGCCGAAGGCAGCAAGAAATGGTTTCGGATGCTCCTCCAGGATACCAAAAAAACTAGGAAAGTGAGGTTGTATTCTTAGGGAATGAGCCGAATCGGTCAATACACTTGATTCCTGAATAAGGCATCAGGAAATTCCCGATACCCTGAGCCTAGGGCATGGGCAGATGGGGCCGGGCGGCTTGGCCCTGTCACAAGCTGCAACAGTGGCAACTTTACGATTGATTTACAGTGGCTTCCTGGGCTGGCAGGGTCAGCCGGGCACAGGCCCCACCCAGGTCAGAGTCCACAAAGGCAAGGTTGCCACCATGAATCTCGGCCAAGTCACGGACAATCGCCAGCCCCAGCCCTGAACCCTGGGCTGCCTCGTCGGCCCGCATCCCCCGTTGCATGACGACCTCCCGCAACCGGGGTTCAATTCCCGGACCATCATCATCAACCACAATCACAAGCTGTTCTCCAACTTTGGTACTGGTCAGGCGGACTTCTTTCCGGGCCCATTTACAGGCGTTATCCAAGAGGTTTCCCAGCATTTCCTCCAGGTCTTCGCGTTGTCCGCGAAAGGCATGCGTCGAGGGCGAATTGACTTCAATGTGGAGGTCTCTTTCGGCGTGAATCCGTTGCAGGACCCGGACGAGCCCTTCGACGGCAATCGCCACCGGGGTGCGGGCGGCAACCGCCGGATTCCCGGCTCTGGCGTGGGCCAAATGGTAGTCAACCTGACGCCGCATGATTTCCAGTTGCTGTTCAATCGCTGAGGCCAGGTGTTCGTGCCCGGCTGCACGGGCCTGTTGTGCTTCGTGCGACAGGACTGCCAGAGGGGTTTTCAACCCATGCGCCAGGTCACCGGCCTTGGCAATGGCCCGTGTGATCCGGCGGGCCCGTTCCTCCAGCAATGAGTTCAGATCATCAACCAATGGCTGGACTTCAACCGGATACTGGCCTTCCACCCGTTCCTCAGCCCCCTGGTGCATGGCATTCAACCGGTCGCGCAATTGGTTGATCGGAGCGAGGGTGTGCCTGACATGCAAAAACCCCAGGATTAAACAGGTAATTCCGCCCAGGGCGATCAATCCTCCATAACGGGTTGCCACCTGAAAAAAAACTGCGGCAGCCGGATGGGGAAGCCGAAAATGAAGCAGTAGAAATGAAAACAGCAAGAGGCCCAAGGTCCACAGGATGGCCCCTAACAGGATTCCGGTTTTAAGCGAACGGAGTTTCATTCAATTCGGTAACCCAGCCCGCGCACGGTTTCAATGAAAGAATTCCCCAGTTTGCGGCGTAACCGGGCAATAAAAACCTCGATGGTGTTTGAGTCACGGTCAAAATCCTGGGCGTAAATATGTTCAATCAGCTCCATCTGTGAAACGACCCGACCGCGCTGGTGCATCAAATATGAAAGTACCCGGAACTCGTGACTGGTCAACCGCACCAGCGCGCCGTCAAGGGTGACCCGTGCCTGACGCGGGTCCAGAGTGACCTTTCCGGCCCGGAGTTCCGGCGTCAATTGGCCCCCGGCCCGGCGCAGCAATGCCCGCAACCGGGCCAGCACTTCTTCCATCCGAAAGGGCTTTGATACATAGTCATCCGCTCCGCTGTCAATTCCCTGGACTTTTTCGTGCCAACTGCCCCGCGCCGTGAGGATTAACACGGGCGTCACCAACCCCGCCTCCCGCCACTTGCGCAACAGTGTCAAGCCATCAATTTTGGGTAACCCCAAATCGAGCACCACCAGGTCATACTGTTCGGTTTGGGCCAGAAAATCAGCCCGCTCTCCCTCCACAGCCGAGTCAACCGCGTACCCAGCTTCGGTCAGAGCGGCCCTGAGTTGCTGTGCCAGTGAAGTTTCATCTTCGACAACCAGGATTTTCATCGGGTTCAGGGTTCAAGGTTCAGGGTTCAGGGTTGCTCTGCCTCCTGTAACAGCAAGGCGGTACCCAATCGAGGAAACTACCAGACCGTTCGCCACAGGCAAAGAAAACAAGCTCGGTCCTGAGTCTTCAGTCCTCGGTCCTGCTTGCCTGTCAACCGGGTTATACCACCTTTGAAGCTGAACGGCACCTGAACAACCCATTCACCTGTTGTTCAGCAAAGCCCGGTTACAGTGTGTCCCTTTACAAAGCCAATTGGTAAAGGGGACACCATGAAACCGTCAGACGGAAATAACAATCCTAACCGGTCAGTCAACGATGCGCCGCTGGTCAGCCTGCGGCAGGTGGGAAAAAACTATGCCACCCCGGCGGGTCGCTTTACTGCCCTGCAAAACATTGACCTGGACATCCAGGCCGGAGAATTTGTGGCTCTGGTGGGGAAATCCGGCAGTGGGAAATCAACCCTCCTCAACCTGATGAGCGGAATTGACCGCCCCAGTCAGGGGGAAGTGCGGGTGGGTGGGGCGGAACTCCACCAGATGTCGGAAACCGGATTGGCCCGCTGGCGTGGCCTGCATGTCGGTGTGGTCTTTCAGTTTTTTCAGTTATTGCCCACCCTGACGGTGGTGGAAAATGTCATGCTGCCGATGGATTTCTGTCATGTCAGGGCACCCCGGCAGCGTCGTGAACGCGCTTTGGAATTGTTGAAACTGGTCGGAATAGTCGAACAGGCCGAAAAACTGCCAGCCACACTTTCGGGTGGACAACAACAACGGGCTGCAATTGCGCGTGCTTTGGCCAACGAGCCACCGCTCATTATTGCCGACGAGCCGACCGGCAATCTGGATACCGGAACCGCCGAGGCAGTGCTGGACCTTTTTCGGAATCTGGTCGGGCGGGGAACTACGCTTGTGATTGCCACGCACGAACGAAACCTGGCCGGAATTGACCGCACGGTTGAATTGGTTGACGGAAAAATTGCCAATAGCGCCAGGATACCGACTGCCCAATTGACCCAGGAGGTGCTGGCATGACCTCCTCCTGGTCCAAGGTGTGGCGCGATTTCAGACAGGAACGGACCCGCACTTTTTTTGTCGGGCTGACAATTGGCTTGGGCATCGCTGCATTTTTTGCGGTCATGGCCAGTTACGCAATTCTCACACGCGAATTGAATCATGGTTGGCTGGAAACCAATCCCGCCTCAGCGACCCTGCGCACCCGACCACTGGATGACAACCTGTTGGCCGCCATCTCCGGCAGTCCGGGGGTGCAGGATGCCGAAGCCCGCCGCACGCTGGCGGGGCGAATCAAGTCAGGGCCAGTGGAATGGCGCAATCTGACCCTCTTTGTGGTCAAGGATTTTGCCCGCCTGCGGGTCAGCACCCTGAAACCTCAAGAGGGAGCCTGGCCGCCAGCCACTGGGGAAATCCTGCTCGAACGCGATGCGGTTCAAGTGGCCAAAGCCCGGCTGGGAGATTGGGTCACCATCAAGACCGCTTCGGGCGGCGAACAAAAATTGCGCTTCAGCGGAACCGTCAAGGATGTGGGGCAGGCCCAGGCCCGCATGGAAACTTCTGTTTACGGATACATCACCCTTGCGACTCTGGAACAATTGGGGGAGGAACTCTTTTTTGACCAAGTGAAACTCGTTGTTTCAGGTAACAAACTGGACGAGGGCCACATTCGGGACGTTACCGCCAACTTGCGCCAACTGATTGAAGCCAAGGGAAACCAGGTGTTGCGCGTGGAAATTCCCGAACCGGGAAAACATCCCCACGCCGACCTGATGGGACTGTTTCTGCTGGTGATGGCCAGTTTCGGACTCTTTGCCCTCCTCTTGAGCGGAATCCTGGTGGTGAATTTGATGACCGCTTTGATGGCTGCTCAGATAAGACAGATTGGCGTGATGAAAGCCTTGGGCGGAACCCGGTGGCAGATTGCCCGGATTTATCTTGGTCAGGCGTTGTTGTTGGGAATTACGGCGGTGTTGGGTGCCTTGCCGGTGGGTTTGTGGGGCAGTCGAGTGCTCTGTCGGTATTTTGCGGTCTTTCTCAACTTTGACATCACCAGTTTTGCGGTACCGCTGTGGGTGTACGTTCTGGTCACGGTAGTCGGCTTGCTGGTCCCCCTGCTGGCGGCTGGGTTTCCTGTCTGGCGGGGTTGTGGGGTGCCTGTTCGGATTGCCCTGGACGATTATGGAGTTGGCCGAACCTCCTTTGGCACCAGTCCCTTTGACCGTGTGCTGGCAGGGCTTGGAGGCTTGACCCGACCGGTTTTGCTGGCCATCCGCAACAGTTTCCGCCACCGCACCCGGACCATCCTCACCACCACCACCTTGATGCTGGCAGGACTGTGCTTTATGGCCGCCCTGAATGTCCGCGCTTCATTGATAAACACTTTTGACCATTTGTTTGATGCCATGCGCTATGACCTGACGGTCCAGTTGGGGGGAATGTATGACTTTGAAAAGGTGCAAAGCGCCATCCGGAAAACGCCCGGGGTCCTACAGGTTGAAGGCTGGCTGGCCACCGAAGGCTCGCTCATCGAAGGTCAGCAACCCGGTGCGGATGATGCCCACCCGGCCCATCACCTTCCCCCCCAGACTGGACCTGGCGGCGGGCATGGGGGGAGTGCTCTTGAAGCCAAACGATTCAAGGTAATTGGGTTGCCGGTAGGAACCAAGCTGTTCCAGCCACTTCTCCTGAATGGGAGACGGCTGCAACCGGGTGACACAAACGCTCTGGTGGTGAACACCCGAATGGCAGCCTACTGGCCGCTCCTCAAAGTGGGTGACGAGGTGCAATTGCAAATCGGTCCCGTTGCCACTTCCTGGCAGGTGGTCGGCATCATCCGTGACCCTTTGGCTGGCCCGACTGCTTATATTCCCCTCAGTTTTTTTGAGCAGGCCGGACATGTGGGGATGACCAACAGCCTCAGATTGGTGCTCTCAGAATCGAATGCCAATGGGTTGAACCTGCTCAAAGCCAACCTTGACCGGAACCTGGAGGAAGTTGCAGTCCGGTCCCTGAACAGTGTCAGCAAACTTGATTCGCGGGTGAGCTTCGACCAGCACATGCTGATGATCTACATCTTCCTGCTCGTCATGGCCGGCATTTTGGCCGGAGTTGGCAGTCTCGGATTGGCCACAACCATGAGCCTCAATGTCTCTGAACGCCGCCGGGAGATGGGCGTGTTGCGGGCAATGGGGGCGACTCCCGCCGTTGTCTGGTTGATTGTCATAGCCGAAGGGCTGGTCATGGCTATGGCAAGCTGGCTGGTCGCCGTGCTGCTTTCCTGGCCCATCAGTCAGCTTCTGGGTTCTTTTTTGCTCCGCCTGATGTTCAAAATCGGGCTGGATTTCCGGTTCGACCCGGTTGGGCCGGTTCTGTGGCTGGTGTTGGCAATCGGCTTGGGGGCCGTGGCCAGTTTTCTGCCCGCCTGGCAGGCTTCCCGACGCTCGGTCCGTGAAGCCGTCGAATACGAATAACCGCTTTTTGCTCCCACCAGGAGTCAATGCCGCCAACCAAATCCCTGACTCGCCCTTGGGCAACCGAACCCGGCAAGGGGAAATCCTTCCCCGGCAGAAGGCTGAAATTTCTTACAGGGATTGCGTTAGACTCCCGGTCATGGCTACCATCATCTGTTCTTGCCAAGGGGAACCCCCAGCCTGTGTGGTCAAATGACAGATTTAACCTCGGTTTTTGCTTTGGGTCTTCCTTTGGCAGGCATTCAGAAGCGCCGCCGGTTTCCCTCTTCATGCAGTCAATCATTGGACTTCATCAAGTGGTGAAAGCAAAGGCCGGTCAGTGAAAACGGGGGGAGCATGATCATCAAACTGGTCCGTCATGGGGAATCGAGGGCAAATTCCGGAGAAGTTCAGCCGACCCAGGTGGGCGACCACACAGTGGGCTTGACCCCTTTGGGGTTTGAGCAGGCTCGCATGGCCGGTCAGCGCATCGGACCAGAGTTTTTGCGCGGAGCTTTGGTCTATTGTTCGCCCTTTCTGCGAGCCCGCGAAACAATGCGCGAAATCATCACGGGCGCTGGACTGGAACCTGGAACCGTGCGGGTTTTTGAGGACCCTCGCTTGCGGGAAGTGGACCACGGCTATGTGGATGCCGCTTCCCAACTGGAACTGCGCCGGACCCACGGATGGTTTTACTATCGTTTCGCCGGTGGAGAGAGCCCTGCGGATTGTTACGACCGGACTTCGACCTTCCTTGAGAGCATGGTCCGGCAAGCAACTCGGAAGCAGACAAAAACCGTGCTGGTCGTGGCTCATGGCCTGACTATCAGGTGCTTTGTGATGCGGTTCCTGCATTTGAAAGTTGAAGACTTCGACCGCATGGCCGGAATCCCCAACGGTTGGGTGGTGACGTTGGCACCCCGCGCCGAACTGAGGGAGCCGGTTTTCACATCAGGCCGATGGGGAGTGGAGGATTTACCATTACGGTCCGAATCCGAGTGAATTTTTTGCCACCGTTTGCCTGCATCGCCCAACCACGCCTGGCCAATCAACAGCCTGCCGGGGCTGGCGGGGTTTAGATTTTCCAAACCTCCCACCAGGAAATTGGCGGTTGCTGCGGGCGGGCAGGTACCGTTCCATAAACCACAGATTCCAGCCCACTTGATGGTCGAAAGGTCCGCCCCAGCCGATCCCACATCGAAAACAAATTGGCGTAATTGGAATGGTCCTGATTTTCCAGGGTGGCGTGATGCAGTTTGTGCATGTTGGGGGTCACCCAGACCCACCGCAATATCCGGTCAACCGGTTCGGGGAGGAGAAAATTGGCGTGCTCAAACTGCGCCTGCAAAGCTGAGAGGGTTACATAACCGACAAAAACTCCCGGTGAAACACCAAGTATCACCCCTCCCCCAATCTGAAATCCCACCCGGATCAATGTTTCACCCGGATGTTGCCGCAGTGCCGTGGTGACATCCACGTGGGTTTCAGAATGGTGCAGTTGGTGGCAGCGCCAACCCAAACCGTTCCGGTGCATGGTGACATGGGCCAGATAGGCACATCCGTCCAACCCGCAAATCCCAAGCAGGGCAGCCCCCCAGCCGGAAAAACCCAGCCAGGAAAGCATTCCCCAGTGCAGGTCCTGCGCCATCCTGAGGAGCCAGAAAATTACACCCGCCAGAATAAAGTTAATCACCAGCACCAGAGCTGTTAATGCCAGGTTGAATTTATAGATTTGCGCCCTTCTCGTTGGTCGCGGTTGAAGGGGGTAAACGGATTCAACCACCCACCAAAGCAAACCCATCCCCAACAAGAGTTCCAATTGAACGGTTTCAGACCATCCGCTTTCCATATTGTTTCACTTTCCTGACCGGATGACCCAATCACTTGAAATAAAATCAAATTTCGATTATCTTTCAATTGTAAGAATTTTCATTTATAGAAATAGCACAAATGGCATAAATTTCAATTCTTTTATTCCCACCTTTGGCAGACATCACAAAGGGTCCAAACAGCGGAGGTGTTTTCTTGAACTGATGGGGGTAATGGATTTGAGGCAGCTCCATGTGGTAATGACCCATTGCCATTCCCCTGTTCCTCAATGACAGGGGAAGGCGAAATGCCACGAAATGGAATCGTGGAACGAAACCAACCTTGAGTGAACCAACTGAATTCGGTGAAGGAACAGTTGGCCCCAATGGCCGTACCGAATTCCTTGGATGAAAGTACCTAACCATGAAAAACAGTACACGGCGTGAGGCTTTGAAAACCATGCTGGCAGGTGGCGCGGGCCTGCTCGCAACAGTAAACCCATTAACTGCCCAAACCCCGCCAATCCCATCCGGAGTTCGCGCTTTTCAAGGTAAGCATCAACCCAAACAACTCCCATTTGATCCGGCCAAACTGAACGGAATTTCTGAAAAACTGATTCGTTCCCACTGGGAAAACAATTATGGCGGAGCCGTGAAAGCTCTCAATGTGATTGAACAGCGGCTGGAAACGACCCTCAAGGAAAAAGACCTGCCTGCTTTTGTCTATGGTGACCTGAAACGGGAAGAACTGCTTCGGACCGGTTCAGTTGTTCTGCACGAACTGTACTTTGGCAACCTCGGCGGGGACGGAAAAGTGGCTGGACCCGTGACTGAGACGCTCACCACTTGGTTTGGCAGTGTCGGACAATGGGAAGCTGAATTCACTAAAACCGCAATGGCCCTGAGTGGTGGGTCCGGTTGGGTAGTGCTGGCGGCCAACCTGCACACCGGGGAATTTCATAATTATTGGGCCTGGGACCATATGCACCAGCCTCCCGGCAGCCTGCCGTTGCTGGTGTTGGATCTGTATGAACATGCCTACCAGATGGATTACGGGGCTGCGGCAGCCAAATATGTGGAGGCATTTTTCAAAAACATCAACTGGGAGGTTGTCAATCGGCGGGCTCAGGCAGCCCTCAAGTTCAAACTGGATTGAAATCAGCTTGCGCTGACCTGAACTGAGAACTGAGGACTGAGCCTGTTTTCATTCCTGGTGCTGTGCGCTGGCTGCCTGAAGTCTGACCTGCAAGGTGAGGATGCCTTCAGCAGCTCGGGCGGCAGGTTGCCCGCCGCCCAGCCCATTGCAACCCTTCGTTCCCAAGACGGACAGCCATGCTTTCGTTTCTGACGCTGGATGGAAAACTTCTTTTTGTAACGCGCATGGTGCGTTTGTTTGCCTACGGCGCACTGTCGGTGGTCCTCACCTTGTATTTGTCCAGCCTTGGGTTTTCAGATTGGCAAATCGGTTTGTTGCTTAGTTTGACGTTGGTTGGGGATACTGGAATTTCCCTCTGGATTACACTGGCGGCGGACCGTCTGGGACGCCGCCGGATGCTCGTGCTGGGGTCCGGGTTGATGGTCCTGGCGGGCATGGTTTTTGCGTTCACCGGGAATTTCCTGTTGTTGCTGGCCGCCGCTATGGTTGGAACCATCAGCCCAAGTGGCGGCGAAGTGGGCCCATTTCTTTCCATTGAACAGGCCATTCTGTCCCAAACCATCACAGACGAGCACCGGACCCGGCTGCTTGCCTGGTATAACCTGGTAGGCTCAATGGCAACGGCGGCCGGAGCCTTGGCTGGTGGAAGCCTGACCGGTTGGTTGCAAAATGCAGGGAGTTCCCCGCTCCAAAGCTACCGGGTGGTCCTCATCGGCTACGGAATGTTGGGAATTGTACTGGGTTGCAGCTTTGCCGGATTGTCGGCTGCGGCTGAGGTCACTCAACCCATTCAAAGTGCGGCGACCACGCGCTTTGGCCTGCACCGTTCCCGGCCAGTGGTGGCCCGGCTGGCGATGCTCTTTATGGTTGACTCCTTTGCCGGGGGCCTACTGGTGCAAAGCCTGCTGGCCTATTGGTTTACGGTCCGGTTTGGGGCCGGTCCGGGAACGCTCGGCGGAATCTTCTTCGCAGGAAACCTCCTGGCCGGGTTGTCCGCCCTGCTTGCAGCGCGCCTCGCCCGGCATTTTGGACTGGTCAACACAATGGTGTTCACCCATATTCCATCAAACCTGCTGTTGCTGCTGGTTCCCCTCATGCCGAGCCTGGGTTGGGCAGTGCTGGTGCTGCTCCTCCGGTTTACTATCTCCCAAATGGATGTGCCCACGCGACAGTCCTACATTATGGCTGTGGTTGCCCCGGATGAACGGACCGCCGCCGCCGGGATTACGTCGATTGTCCGCACGGCTTCAAGTTCTCTGGCTCCGTTCGTGACAGGATGGTTGCTGACCAATTCCTGGTGGAGCACGCCCTTCTTTTTGGCAGGAGGGCTGAAAATCATATATGACATCGCTTTATATCGGAGCTTTCGAAACCTGAAACCCCCGGAAGAACAAGCCACAGAAGCCTGAGTTCAGGCTTCAACGAATGACGATGGTTGTTTGATCTTTCTCTAGTGCGAGCTGTTGCATTCTTGGCTGCAAGCAACAGGCTGATGTTCTCAAGCCGATTTTTGTTTTTGTGGAATTTCCGGACCACCTGCATCAGTCTGACGGCAATTCCCCTTTCGTTGCTCGCGGCGGTGCCAACGATGGACTATTTCGGATTGAGCATCAACACCATGAGGCTGGGCGGTATGGCCATCGCCATTGGGGAACTGGTGGACGACGCCATTGTGGACCTGGAAAGTGTGTTCCGCCGGTTGAAACTCAACACCAAGCTGCCGCACCAGGAACCGGTCGTCCGGGTTATTTTCACCCCATCAAGCGAAATCCGAAACTCGATTGTCTTTGCAACACCTATCATCGTGACCCTTTCGGTGGCTCCCCTGGTTGGGTTTATCACGCTCGTTGGCAACGCCACCGCAACGGAATCATGCTCATCACTCACTATCTTCATTTGATGCATGAAGAAGCGGTCAGCTTTCGTGCGGCTATCGTGCAAGGTTCGCTGGAGCGACATTTTCAGGAGCAGCCACACCCACGGCGGGCGGAGGATGGAGTGAAACGGAGCAGGTGACACCGTGAACCAAGCAATGAAACCCGAACGGCCAAGGGTAGAGAACGGAAGCCTTGGATTGCTATTTCAGAACCAGTGTGGTGCCCCAGACGGTTCCCGGCGTTGAGAAAACCGGCGGTTGGCGGCGGCGTTGTGTGCCATTCGGAGGGAAGGCTTGCGACCCTCAACTTTTTTACTTTCGGGTTTCCCGTCTTGTTTCAGATTGAGACAGGTATGGCCCGCTGGCTCTTGGCAACCAGAAATCGTCGTTCCTGGGTAGCCGTGCGGAGGTTTGTTCCTTTTTTCAGGGCTTCATGGATGTGCTTTGGGATGGCTTGAGGGTTTGGGTTCGGATTTTCCTGCTTCAGGAAGCAACCCCGAAAGCCAGTGAACCAAATTCAACAGAAACTGAGGGTTTTGAGCTGCGAGCGGTGCATTCATCCCCATTGGATTTTTGTTGGGTCCGGCCAGTTGAGCCGAAAACATGGCTGCCTCGCCAAAAACGGCAACCTTCCCCTTGCCAAACTGAAAAACAGCTCCCTGGTACCAACCCTCTAGCGGAATCCGAGGGGTTTTTTCAGAAAACTCCCAGGCCTTTTCCGGAAGCAGACAATTGACGGTGGAAGCAAAAACCAGCAATGGTTGGGCCGGTCCCACAATCTGGAAGGCAGAGCCTGTAAAAGTAACCACCGCATCCACCTTTTCATGTTCTGAGCGGCCACTCAGGATGGGATGGTCTTTCAAGGTACCGTCCGCCAGCCTGAAAACCAGGGTCCCTCCTTTGGCTTTTTGGTCAAGGGCATATCCATTACTAAAGCGAACCCCCAGGGCTGCCCCCAAATCAGTAGCCGCTCCGGCAAAGGGCATATGGTCAGCAATCAGAAGCAAGGAACCACCATTGTTCACCCAGGAGCAAACTGATTCAATCTCTGCTTTGGTAAAAGCCGAGGGATTGGGCAAGCTCCAATCTGATTGGTTCTGTTCCGCCAGAGCATTGGCAATAACCAGTATTTTTCCTTGGTCCAGCGTACTTTTTTGAAATTTTGAACGGGATGGGGTGACCACGTATCCGTCCCGGCGGAGCAAATCGGCAAAAGGTTGATAGCGGCCATCAGCGGTGTGAAAGTTAAAATGGGCTTCGTCAAGGAGGACCACCGGTCCTTTATGCTCCGGGAAAGCCGGAGATTTGACTGCCGGTTTGAAGGCTGTATCAGAAACCTGCTGGGGATTGGCCAGTGAGATGGACCAACCTGCAAGCCACGCCATCAGGACCACCAGGGTCAATTTCATTCGGGACATATGCTCACCTGCTTGGGTTTGCCAATCCGTTCTCGGATTTTGGGGGAATGGCTCAAGGTACCGGGCTGGGGGATTGTACTCCCTCTGTGATAAAGGAAAAAGGGAAGTTCCAGTTCAGCTTCACCAGCTTTTGTTCCAGCCCTCGCTTTCGGCCAAGTAAACCGGTGGCTTGTCCCATCAGCAAAGGGTGTGCGTCCCAAGCCCCCAAATTCGGTATTGCCGGCAACCATCTCTCATATCGAACTCAATCGGACCACACAACATTGGAACACTTTGCCATTTTATTCTCACCGCAGAGGCGCAGAGAAGACGCAGAGGATGTGTAGGGGAAAAAACAGAAAAACTCTGCGAAAACTCCGCGCCTCTGCGGTGAAAGGATAAATTCAAAATGTTCCCATCTGTGGTGGACCGCTTTCGTCAGCCAGCACCCTTTCCCGGCCTGTGTTCCCCTTCCCAATGAGCCGAACCGTCGGAGTTCGGCTTTGTTACCGTTTCGTGAGGTTCATGTAAATATCCTCCGAGCCGGTGTGTGTGCCGGTCCAAAAGACCAGCAGGCCATCTTTGCCGGAGGGGATGAGCCCCAGATGTTCCCCATAATTGGCGGCCCAGGTGCGCCCCGGATTTGAAACGGAGGTATTGGAAGGCAGGTCAGACACCTGCCGGGCAGTAAAATCCACTCCTCCATTGGTTGACCAAGCCACGTAAACGTGGGCTGTTTCGCCGGTGGGGTCATGGCGTGTGTCATAAAAACCAAGTGAGACAGTTCCGCCTGAATCTACGGCAAGACTGGGAAGGAACCGTTCCCCCTGAACGGCAGCGGCGATGGCCTGGGGAGTCGTCCAGCTTTGCCCGTAATTGGTGGAACGACTGAACCAGACCTCCATGCGGTCGTTTTTGACATCGGCAAACAGAGCCAAAAAGGTGCCGGGGCGGGTGTTGTCGGCGGCGATGGTCAGATTGGGAGTGGCAACCGTGTCAGCCAGAGCGCTGATTTTTCTGCCGGACCCGATTTGCGTGGGGGAAATCACCACCGGAGCCCCAAAACTCAGGGAATCAGCCCCAAATCGGCACATCAGGCGGCTCTGCCCATCATCATTCCATCCAATCATCAAACCTCCCGTGGAAGGGACGCACAGGGTTGGATGGGAAACCTGACCGGCGGCTATTTCAAGCAGCCTTCGCGCCGCCAAATCGTAAAACCGGATGTGGTGAGTGTTGCCTGCAACCGTCTGGTCTTCCCAGGCAAGGTAGGGCCGCCCTCCGGCCACGGCAATCACCGGGCGACCAAGGGCCACAAATTCCGCTGCGCCATGAGTTTCCAAGGCAACCGGAGGCGCAAACGTCACCCGGTCGTTCAGCTTTTGGGAAAGAACCAAGGCAGTTGCATTGTTATCCACATCAGCCACCACATAAACCACCATCAGGTTTCCATTTTGGTCATAAGCCGCTGCTGGTTCAAAAGCGGTGTGGTACGTCTTGCCGCCAACCGTCCGGCTCAGGTTCACCTGCCGCCAACTGCCGCCGTCCTCCGTGTATTTCACCACCACGTTTCCACTGGCGTAATCGTTGGCCACCACTGCCATCCGGCGCGGTTCGTTCGGGTCAACCGCCGCCTGCACCCCGGCCTGCAAACCGGCTCCACCAATAAACAAGGACTGAGGACTGAGGACTGAGGGCTGAGGATTTTGCTCTTCGAAACCCGAATTTTGATTCCCCAGTTTGAAGGTAAAGCTGCCCACCGGTTTTGCCACCGGAGAGGTGTTTGTCGCAGCGTAGAAATCGGCCACAAACTGGAACTGGGCACGGTTGGTCTGGTCCACCGCAATCCGGAAATCCACCGGAATTGAATTTCCGGGAGCCAAGGGCGCGGAAACCGATTGCTGGGCGCTGCCCCCGGCGGGCGTCCCGCTGTTGCGGGAATCAAGATAATAGGGGCGCGGGTCGTTGGGAATTTCCGGAATCTTGGCCAATTGGCGGACCTGCCAGTACAACGGAGCCTGCAAGGTCTGGCCGGAAGTGTTGGTCATCATGCCCTGGATGGTAAAGGTTCCGTAACTGGTATCAACCGGATTGGAGGGCGGCGTGCTGCCCGTGTAGCTGGTTCCCGTCACTGAGAGCGAAACCAGGCTGGTGGCCTGAATAGCCACCTGCGTGCTGGCGGTGCCGGTGCAGCCGCCGGTTGGGTTGGTGATGGTGACGGTATAGGTTCCGCTCATGGCCTGGGTTGCTCCCAGCCGGACCGGGTTTTGTTGGGTTGAAGTAAACCCGCCCGGACCAGTCCAACTGTAGGTATAGGTTCCGGCCAATCCGGGGGTGGCCAGCAGTTGGAGCGGGCCGTTCAGCAACACCGGTCCATTGTAGGAAGCGGCCACTGTCGGAGCCGGAACGACTGTAACCATGACCGGAACCGTCTGAAAACTGCACCCTCCCACCGTTACCCGACAGAAATATGAGTCACTGGCCGAAACAGTGATGGCTTGCGTGGTGGCCCCGGTATTCCACAGATAGGTGCTTCCCCCACCCGCAGCATTGGCCGTGAGGGTGACGGCTCCGCCCTGACAGAAGGTGGTCGGCCCGCTGGCGGCAACAGTGGCGGTCGTGGCCAGAGTGACCGTCACATTGGCGCTGCTGGAACATCCGGAAATGCTGTTGGTGACGGTCCAGCGCAGGATGAACGGAGAGGTGGTTCCACCCGTGTGCTGGAATGTCGCATTGGGTGTGGTTGAGGAAAAGAAATTCCCGCTGATTCCCGGCGTGACGATACTCCATTGGCCGGTTTCATTGGCTCCAGGCGAGTTGCCGCCCAATCCGAAAATGCCGTTGCCGCTGCACATGGTGAACGAACCTGGGGCAGTTGCGACTGGTGGAATAAACACCGTGAAAACCTCACCGGTAAAGGGCAGGAAGGCAATTCCCGGTGTAACACCGGTTGTGTTCGTCAGGTTGAGGCCAAGAGTTCCGGCACCACTTCCAACCGTGGCGGTCACCGTGTAGGTTGTCCCGCTGCCGGTAATGCCGGTCAAAGCCGGGCCGGTCAGACCCGAATTCGCCAGAGTAAAATTGGAAAGGGATAACCCGGTTACCGAATTGGCGAGAACCAGATTCCAACTGACGGAAACTCCCGTGTTGCACACGACTGCACTTCCAAGGCGGGCCAGGGAAAGAACCTTGAGCGGGATATAAAACAATCGGACCGAATCGAAAATGGCTCCGGTCAGACAGTTGCGCGAGTTCCTTCCCAATCCCCGCACCCGAACAAAAAGATTTTGATTGACTGACAGGGCCAGTCCGGTCAATTGCCAGCCACCTGAAATCCGGGTTCCGTTCCCCAGTGCCGTGTAGGTGATTCCATCGCTTGACCGCTCAAAGGTCACCTGTTCGACTTCGGGGCTGGCACCGCTGCGCAGCCAGGTCAGCGTGGTCCCGGTGGCATTGACCGACACATCCTGGAAAGCGGTCGTGTCATTTCCCAGCCTGCCGAGCCGGGAGCAGGTCTGTCCGGCCAGTGTGTTGAATCCTCCGCCGGCCACCATGCCTCCATCGGTTTGCAGGGCCACGGCCAGCACAAAATCATCCGTGTTGGCCACAAAAGCCGGGTCCAGCGAACCGGTGCCGGTAATCCGAACCAACCCGGTGCGGGCCTGTCCGTTGACGTTGGTAAATGAACCAGCCACCAGAATTTTACCATCTGTTTGGACGGTCATGCCCAGCACATCATTATTGGGAGTGAAGGTCAATCCGGCGTCCCCGGTGCCATCACTGTTGAGGCGAACCAGATTGGTCCGGGCCAGACCTCCAATAGTAGTAAAGGTGCCCCCGGCCAGGATTTTTCCGTCGGATTGGACCACCAGCGTCCGAATGGTGCCGTTGGCAGCGGCATTAAAGGCGGGGTCCAGGGTTCCATCCCCGTTGAGCCGCACCAGACCTCTGGCAGTTTGACCATTGACCGTATTGAATTGCCCCCCCACCAGGATTTTTCCGTCCGACTGCAAACCGATGGTTTGGACCGCGCTATCGGTGTTGGCGGTGAAAGCGGTTTCCGGCGTGCCGTTACTGTTGAGCCGGGCAATGTTGGCGTGGCCTTCACCACCAATTTGATTGAACAAACCTCCGACCAGAATTTTTCCGTCCGGTTGGATAACCAGCGAAAGGACTTGATTATTGGCATTGGGATTAAAGGCGGCGTCAATCGTCCCGTTCGCGTTGAGGCGGGCGATGAAATTGCGGCTTTGACCGGCAATGGTGACAAAACTGCCACCCACCAGAATTTTTCCATCGGTTTGGACCACGATGGCGCTGACTCTGCCGGACGGATTGGGCAGAAACGTGGCATCAAGAGTTCCATCCGGATTGAAGCGGGCCATCCGGCTGCGGGGTTGTCCGCTGATGGTGTTGAAATCCCCGCCCACCAGAATTTTCCCGTCCGGTTGCACCGCCAGACTGGTAATGATGTTGTCGGGCGCAGGAATAAAGGCTGGGTCCAGCTCAATGGTCAAATTGAGCCGCCCCAGGCAGGTGACCGCCACCCCTCCCAAGTTGGAGAAATTGCCTCCGGCCAAAATTTTTCCATCGGCCTGCAAGCCCAACGTCAACACCGTGTTGTCGGCTCCCAGGCTGAACAGGCCGTCCAGGGTTCCATCCGGGTTGACCCGTGCCAGCCGGTTCCGGGTTTGTCCGCCAACACTGGTAAAACTCCCGCTTGCCACCACTTTTCCATCCGGCTGCACGGCGATTGCGTTCACCGTGCCATTGGCATTGGGATTGAAAGTCGGGTCTATTCCTCCGTTTGAATCCAGCCGGGCCAGCCGATTCCGGGTATTTCCCGCCACGCCGGTAAAGCTGCCACCCAGCAGAATTTTCCCGTCTGCCTGAAGTGCCAGACACCCAACCTCGCCGCCGGAAGCCCCCGGATTGAAGGCCGGGTCCGCCGTTCCGTCACTGTTGAGCCTTGCGATTGCAATGCGGGATTGTCCTCCGATATTGGTGAAAAAACCGCCTGCCAGAGCTTTTCCATCCGGCTGCACCGCCACCGACAGGACTAAACTGTTTGCATTGGGGTTGTAACCGGTGTCCAGAGTTCCGTCCGGATTCAGCCGGGCGATATTTCTTCGGGTTTGGCCTCCCACCGAAGAGAATGTGCCGCCCAAAACGATTTTCCCATCGCCTTGGAGGGCGAGCGTCAGCACCTGACTATTGGGATTGGGATTAAACGAAAGGTCCACCGACCCGTCGCTGTTGAGGCGGGCCAGACCGGTGCGGGATTGACCTCCAATGCCGGTATAAAAACCTCCCACCAGGATTTTCCCGTCGGGCTGCACCAGGATGGCGTTGACAGACGCTGATGTCCCGGTGACATTGGCGGTAAAAATGGTGTCAAGGGTCCCGTTGCTGTTTAAGCGGGCCAGATTGCCGCGCGATTGACCGGCAATGGAACCAAAAGTCCCACCCACCAGGATTTTCCCATCCGGCTGCACCGCCACCACATTCACGGCCCCATTCGGATTCGGGGTAAACCCGGTATCCGTCGGAAGCCCTTCCGGATTGAAGCCAACCCGGTTGACCTCTGGTTCCGCAGGTCGGGGCGCATCAATCTGCCTGGTCTGAAAGAACATCGGTTGTTTTGGTATCATTTTCCGGGCAGCCGAGGTTGGAACCACCAGAATCTGCCCCAAGGCGAACAAACCAACCAGCGCCAGCAAGCTCATCAAGTTCCGAACAGGCACCAAAGGCAAAGAATTTCCGGGCTTCAACATAACGACCTCCGCAGGATTTTAAGGGTGGGAGTTGCTTCACCCACCACATGCGCAAAGACTTGGTGAATTCACTCAGAGGCGAAAGAATTTGTTTTGAGTTCCGTCTTCAGGCGGCTCTTTTCTTCCCAACCAAAAGGACAGGCTGAAGCCTGGACTCCAAGCGAAGGAGCGGCCTGAAGGCGGAACTCAAAACCTATCTGGTGGCTGCAAAGAAAATGTCTTCGGACCCGCTGCGGGTATCGGTCCAAAAGACCAGCACGCCTTCTTTCCCCCGTGAAAGCACACTCATTTGTTCACCGTAATTGGCGGCCCAGGTCCGCCAAGGATTGGCAGCCGAGGTGTTGGAAGGGATGTCGGTTGTCTGCAGGAAAGTAAAGGTGATGCCTCCGTCGGTGGAGCGGGCGGTGTCAACATGGGCTGTTTCGCCGCTGGCGTCGTGGCGTGTGTCATAAAATCCCAGGGCTAAGAATCCGCTCCAGTCCGCTGAAAGACATGGCAGGAACCGGTCGCCCGCAGCCCCTCCGCCCATCGGCTGAGGGGTGCTCCAGCTTTGGCCGTTATCAGTGGAGCGGGTGAAATAGACTTCCAGATTTGAACCGTTGACATCGGCAAACGTCGCATACAGGGTATTTTTTCGGGTCGGGTCAAAAACCAACGTTAGATTCGGGGTAGCCACTGTGTCGGCCAGGGCATTGATTTTCCGGCCATAACCGATTTGAGTCGCGGTAACCACCACCGGCTGTCCAAAACTGGCAGAGTCGTCTCCGAAACGACACATCAGTTTGCTTTGGCCGCTGTCATTCCAGCCGACAGCCAGATTTCCGGTGGAAGTCAGCGTCAGAGTCGGGTGAGAAACCTTGCCTGCTGCAATTTCCACCAGCCGCCGCGCCGCCAAATCATAAAGCTGGATGGAGTGAGTGGTTCCCGCTAGCGTTTGTTCCTCCCAGGCAACGTAGGGCCTGCCGCCAGCCACTGCCAGCACGGGACGCCCCAAGGCCACAAATTCTGCCGCCCCGTGGGATTCCATTGCCACCGGAGGTGAAAAGGTCAACCGGTCGTTCAGTTTTTGGGAGAGCACAAGCGCGTTGGCATTGGTGGTGAAATCAGCCACCACATACACCACCATCAAATTGCCGTTCTGGTCGTAGGCAGCCGAGGGTTCAAAAGCGGTTTGATAGGTTTTGCCGTTCACCGTCCGGCTCAAGGCCAGTTGTCGCCACCCAACGCCATCCTCAGTATATTTCACCAGCACATTTCCGGTGGCGTAGTCATTGGCAACCACCGCCATCCGGCGCGGTTCTTTGGGGTCAACCGTTGCCCGCACCCCGGCCTGCGAACCACTGCCGCCGAAAAATGAGGACTGAGGACTGAGGGCTGAGGACTGAGTATTTTCCTCATTGAAACCCGAAACCCGAAACCCGAAACCCGGATTTTGATTCCCCAGACTCCCTAGATTGTAAACGAAGCTCCCAAGCGGTTTTTCTATGGGTGAGGCGTTCGTGGCTGCGTAGAAATCAATGTAAAACTGAAACGAGGCCCGGTTGGTCTGGTCCACTGCCACGCGGAACTGGACTGGCACATTTTGTCCCGGATTGAGCGTTCCCGAAACCGTTTGCCGGGCATTGACAGCGGCTGGCGTTCCGGCATCCCGTGAATCCAGGTAGTACGGTCGAGGGTCATTTGGAACATCGGGAATTTTGTTCAGTTGGCGAACCACCCAATACATCGGTGCCTGCAGGGTCTGCCCGGAGGTGTTTGTCATCAGGGTTTGGATGGTAAATGTTCCATAACCCGTATCCACCGGGTTGACCGGCGGCGTGCTGCCCGTGTAGGTGACTCCAGTCAAACCAACCGAGACTGTTCCGTTGGCCTGAACCGCAACCGTCGTGGAGGCAGTTCCGCTGCATCCGGTCACCAGGTTGGTGAGGTTCACCGTGTAGGTGCCGCTCATTGCCAGCGTCGCACCCAGCCGGATTGGGTTTTGCTGGGTTGAGGTAAAGCCGCCGGGACCGTTCCAATTGTAGGTGTAGCTGCCGGGAATGCCCGGTGTGGCATACAATTCCAACGGGCCGTTTTGCAGAACCGGTGCATTGTGCGCAGCCGTCACGGTTGGCGCAGGCGTCACCGTCACTGTCACCGGAGGCGTCAGAAACTGGCATCCTCCCGCTGTCACCTGACAGGAATAGGTCCCGCTGGCGGCGGCGGTTATGGTGCGGGTGGTGGCCCCGGTGTTCCACAGGTAAAGCGCACCTGGAATGCTCGCGGTCAACTGGACGTTTCCACCCTGGCAGAACGTTGTCGGTCCGCCTGGGGTAATGGTCGCACTGCTTACCAGTGTAACCTGAAAATCAGCCGGGTTGGTGCAACCGGCAATCGTGTTGGTGACGGTCCAGCGGAGGGTAAAGGGACTGGCGCTCCCACCCGTGTGGCGGAAAACGGCATTGGGGTCATTGGCAACTGAAAAGGTCCCGGTAATGCCGGGTGTGACGATGCTCCAAGACCCGTTTTCATTCGGACCCGGTGTATTGCCACCCAAACCAAACACAGCGCCGCCGCTGCAAATCTGGGCGGCACCGCCGGTGGTTGCGGTGGGTGGTGCCAGCACTGTGTAAGCCTCGCCGGTGAAGGGCAGAAAGGAAACTCCGGGGGTTATGCCGGTGGCATTGGCCATATTGAGGCCCAGGCTTCCGCTGCTCGTGCCGGTCGTGGCCGTCACGGTTCGGGTCGTTCCACTGCCTGAAATTCCGGTCAGGGCCGGGCCTGTCAAACCCGAATTGGCCAGGGTAAAATTGGAGGTCGTGACCCCGCTGACCGCGCCTGCAAAGGTCACGGTCCAACTCACGGTGGCGCTGTTGCAGGCTTGGGGAATCCCGTTCCGGGTTATCGAAAGGACCGGCAAAGCCTGATAGAACTGACGGACGGACTCGGCCACGCATCCAGTGCCGTTTGCCCCGGAACAGTTATAAAATCCACGTGCCCGAATAAAGAGGTTTTGAAAAAAACCGAGCGAAACCCCGGTCAGTTGCCAGCCTCCGGAAATGCGGGTGCCATTCCCCAGAGGGGAAAAGTTGACGCCGTCGGCGGATTGTTCAAAGGTGACCCGGTCCACTTCGGGGCTCGCTCCGCTTCGCATCCAGGTGAGCGTCGTTCCTGTCACATTGGCTGAGAGGTTTTGCTGCGCCGCCGTATCATTGGCCAGCCGCGCCAAGCCGGAGCGGGGTTGGCCGTTGAGGGTGGTGAACTGGCCAACCACCACAATTTTTCCATCCGGCTGCATGGCCACGGAATTGATGGTGTTATTCGCATCCGGAATGAAAGTGGCATCCAGATTGGCGTCGCTCGCCAGTCGGATGAAGCGGTTGCGCGTCTGCCCACTCATGACAGTGAAAGCCCCCCCAATCAGGATTTTTCCGTCGGTTTGGAGAGCCACTGAAAACACACTGCCGTTTGCAATCGGGTTGAAACCACCATCAGTTGTTCCATCGGCATTGAGGCGTCCAATCTGGTTGCGCGCCTGGCCATTCAATTGGGTGAAATCCCCGCCAATCACGATTTTTCCGTCTGTCTGGATGGCCAGTGCCCGCACCTCGGCATTGGCATTGGGGTTGAACCCGGCGTCAGCCACTCCATCCGGATTCAGGCGGGCCACCCGGACACGGGTCACGGTGGAAATGGTGGTGAATGCTCCGCCGACCAGGATTCTGCCGTCCGTCTGGATGGCCAGAGTGGTGACGAAGCCGTTTGGCTGGGGAACGAAACTCCCGTCCCGTGTTCCGTCACTATTGAGCCGGGCCAGAAACGTGTGAGGAACACCGCCAAAAATTTGGGTGAAATTTCCACCCATCAGGATTTTTCCGTCCGATTGGATGGCGATAGTCCCGACCACCCCGTTGGCATTTGGATCCAGGGAATCCAGCGTTCCGTCCGGATTGAGTCGGGCCATACGGCCACGCGCCTGCCCCCCCATGGTGGTGAATCTGCCGCCCGCCACAATTTTTCCATCCGGCTGCACCGCCAGACTGAGCACCGTGTCATTGGCATTTGGGTTGAACGTTGCATCCGCCGTTCCATCGGGGTTGAGCCGGGCAATCCGGTTGCGGGCCAGCCCGCCGATCATGGTGAAATCACCGCCCACCAGGATTTTTCCGTCTGGTTGAATCGCAAGGGCTGAAACCCCGCCGTTCGGATTCGGATTGAACGGCCCATCCCCATCGCCGGTGGCGTAGGCGCGTCCGAGAAATTGGGCCGGGGCGGCAGCGAGTGATGTAAAATTTCCACCCGCCAGAATTTTTCCATCCGCCTGCACTGCCACTGCATTCACCCAACCGCCGTTGCTGACAGAACACGAGAATGACAACTGAATCGTCCCGTCCGGGTTAAGCCGGGCAAGGCCCACCCGTCCAATCCCGCCAAACGCAGTGAAGAAGCCGCCCACCACAATTTTGCCATCGGCTTGCAGGGCGAGGCTGCTGACCGACCCGTTGACATTCAAATTGAAAGGATTGTCAAAGCTGCCATCACTGTTGTAGCGGGCCAGAAACCGGCGGCTTTGTCCGCTGATGGTGAGAAAATTGCCTCCCACCACGATTTTTCCATCGGGTTGAACGACAAGGGCCGTGACAATATCACTTGCATTCGGGTCAAAAAGCGTATCAAGAGTGCCATCGGCGTTGACTCGGCCCATCCGGTTACGGGTTTGACCGCCCAGATTGGTAAAGGCTCCGCCCAGCAGAATTCTTCCATCAGGCTGCACGGCCAGAGCCTGGACCGTACTGTTGGCGTTGGGATTGAACGCCGTGTCAAGTGTCCCGTCAGCATTCAACCGGGCAATCCGGTTGCGGGTTTGTCCTGCGATGGCGGTCAAGTCACCGCCTGCCAGAATTTTTCCGTCAGATTGGAGCGCCAGCGTCAAAACGGTGTTGTTGGCATTGGGATTAAAGGCTGTGTCCAGCGTCCCGTCAGCATTCAACCGGGCAATCCGGTTGCGGGTTTGTCCGTTCAGGCTGGTGAACGTGCCGCCCACCAGTATTTTTCCATCCGGTTGCGCCAGCAGAACATTGACCTGTCCTCCTGAAACTGTGGGATTAAAGGCTGTGTCGAGCGTTGCGTTCGGGTTCAGTTGAGCCAAACCAGTGCGGGCCTGCCCGGAAATGGAAGAAAACGCTCCGCCCACCAGGATTTGTCCGTTTACCTGCACGGCAACGCACGTAATCATGCCGTTGGGATTAGGGGTAAATCCGTCATCGGCATAGAGTCCTTCAGGGCGGACCACCCTTTGCTGGGAGGAAACCGGGAATAGTGACCGGAGGGTGCTTTCCGCTGCCTCAACCGGCGGTGAATTCAGTTTGGAAACAGGCGCGTCTGCCTGAACCGTGCGGCGGGTTGGTGGATGCCCCAACAGGCACAAACTGAAGACCGAGAAAAAAACGACCACCAACCGGGGAAAAAAGGGGATAAATCTTCCGGGATGCACCATAACGACCTCCGCAGATTAGGATGTGTGGGAAAAAGTTCGTCTGCATCCACCCCATGCGGAAAAGTCTGTGGCATTCACTCACCAGCAACGAAAAATTTTCAACCTAAAATATTTTGGTACTGATTTTTCACCGCAGAGGCGCAGAGAAGGCGCAGAGGATGCGCACAGAAAGAAAAGAAAAACTCTGCGAAAACTCTGCGCCTCTGCGGTGAAAAAAAAGAAACGTGACAGCACTGCATGGCAGCATCACTTCCTACCGTAATTTTGAAACAACCAAAGGAACGGTCACCAGAAAAGGTGAGCCGGGTTTGGCCGCCACTCGGAATATGGTTTGGGGCAAGGGGTCGCCCTGGTCCAAAAACCGCAAAGGGTCGGTCCCGGCCTGTTTTTCAGCCTTGGTGTAGGTTTGGCCGCCACCCTCAATCAAATCCAGCTTTTCCGTCATGACATTCCATTTTTCCCAGGCTGCCATTTGTTCAGCGGTCAGTTTCAGAACCCGGCGGGGGATTTCAAACCCGGTCAGTGGTTGGGGAGTGATGAGCAAGGTCAACATATCCCCGGCGAGAGTCCGACCTCCGGTTGTTTGCTTGAGGCGAATGGTATAGAAAGAATTGCGGTCAGTCTGGCCCGGAATTTCTATCACGCTGCCCGCCTTGACCCGGTTGTCACCGCCGTGGGTCTGGGTATTGGGAAAAATCAGGTACGGTTCTCCCAGGGTGCCGTCAGTGTATTGTTCGCGGTCAATAATATAGAGAAACCCGCTTTGGGCGGCTTCAATACTCAACCGAACCCGGTCACCTTCACGGAGCTGCGTTGTACCGTCCAGCCGTTCGGCGGTCAAACCCTTTGGCTTGGCATCCGGGCTGGCTTCTTCGTCGGCCTGGTCCAAAAACCGAAGTGCCACATCGTCTTTTTCCGTTGCCGGACGCAGCCGCCAGATGGTAACCCCCAGCTCCACCCAGGGGTGAGCGGGAGCGCCGGTTCCTGCAGGTGTCAAAATTTTATATCGGCGGCGTAACCGGGAGGGTTTGCGGGCCTTTGGGCGTTTTGAAACCAGGCTCAGACCTGTGTCTTCAACAATCCGAAGGCCCGATTCCTGAATCTGAGCCCCTTGGCCGTTTGAAATTTTGGGTGCTGCCAGGAACCCCAAGGCAATGCAAAATGCCACGAACCAACGTACTGAGACTCTGAAATTTGAAGGCATTTGGAAAACTCCTGAAAGGTTGTTACAAGCCGCGCGGTGGTTCTTTACCTGCGTTCTATTTTGAGCGGTATCACACCCAGGTTTCCCGAAATTTCCAGAAAGTTTTGCCCATTGGAAACCTGCCCCAATCCTGGTGGCACACCCACCTGTCCAGACAGAAAATCCCTCATTTTTTCGGTTTCGGAAGGGCGTAACTTGCCCACGGGCAGATTTTCCAGCTCCGGCTGGGGCTCCCTGGACCACACCAGCCAAAAAATTTCGGTCCCGGTGCCCCCTTTGAACTCCAGCCAGGATTTCTCAGGAATGGAAACCAAACGGTGGGCTTGGATTTCAGATTGGTTTTGGTTTGCCGTGGGAGTGGGGAACACCTTGACATATTCGGTGGCAGCCATCTCTCCCGGCCCCTGGTTGATAACATACAGGTGTCCAGCCTGGGTGGCGGTCAGGTTGAGCCGTACCAGAAAATCCTCCGAACGGGAGAAAACCGGTTCCTGAAAAAGTGAAAAAGGTGCTCCAGCCGGTTTTCCCTGGATCTTTTTCTGAACCACCAAAGACCAACCGACCTGATTCTGCCTGACGGTTGGTGGTGGCGGTTGAACCAAAGGGACGGAACCATTTCTGTCCGGTACTGCCATTTGCCGCCAAAACCCAAAGCCCAGCATGGCAACGGCCAGGAACCCCACGAGCCACCCCTGCCAATGCAATGCAAGTCCGGATTGGGGTGCCGCCGGGTTCGTGGGGGAAAGGTTCGTGTCAAATGGATTCACCCCGAGCGTCTGTGAAGTTTCAACCGGAGCAGGCAAGGGTGATTCAGATTCTGGAAGCGCATTGGCAAATGCTTTTTCCAAATTGATTTGAAACTCCAACGTGGTGGCCCAGCGGTCCTGCATCGAGACAGCCAAAGCCCGGCTGACTGCGTCATTGACGGCAGGCGGAAGGTCCGGTCGCAGCATTGCCAGGGATTGGTGCGGCCCCCGCTGGTGCTGTTCGGACAATTCCCGGCTGACCGCAAATGGGGTGGCAGCGTTTGAATCGAAAGGTCTTTGGCCGGTCAGGATTTCAAAAACGATGATTCCCAAAGCAAAAATATCACTTTGGGGGGATGTTACCCCGTCCAGCATTTGTTCCGGGGCCATATATTTCAAGGTACCGGCTCCAACCGGTTGCTGGGTGGTTGCCCCAATTTGCGAAACACTCAGTTTGGCAATTCCAAAATCAATCAGTTTGGCCTGGGTTTCTCCGGTTTGAGCCGTCAGCAGCATGACGTTTTCAGGTTTCAGGTCCCGGTGAATGATTCCCTTGGCATGAACGGCTGCCAGCGCGTTGCACAAATGCCGAATCAACTGCATGGCTTTGGCAGCTTCCATTCCCGGTGGTTTTATGACCGTCCGAAGGGTGTTCCCGTCGATAAAAGGCATCACCAGAAAGGGCTGGCCGCTGGCCAGGCGGCCCACTTCCAACAATCCGACCACGCCAGGGTGGTCGATAACGGAAAGGGCTTCGATTTCGTGTTGGAATTTCTGATGATGCCAGGCGGATTTGATGGTTTCCGACAGCAGACACTTGATGACCACCGGGCGGGATATGGGCGGGCCTCCAGCGGCTTGATACAGTGTTTCCCGTGCCAAATAGACGATGCTAAAGCCGCCTCTTCCCAGTTCCCGTTCAATGTGGTACCGATTTTGGATCACCTCACCCAAGGAAAGTTCAGCTTTTCCGGGCATGGTTTTTTCATCAGAGGTGGCAAAGCCGGTCGGTGTCCGGGTTGCTGAATTGGATTCAAGAGGTGCCAGAAAATCATCTTCAATCTGATTGGCGCATTCCAGCAAAGACTCGATTTCCCGGCGTAAATCATCATCTTCACGACAGGTCTGGTCCAGAAACTCCTGCCGCTGGGGGGCGGGATGGTCCAACACCTTATCAAACAGGGTTTTGATCTGGAGCCATCGTTCGGGTGTCATCACATTGCCTGCCATTGCTGCAAAGCCACCGGTTGGCCTGCGTTGGCGACCAAAAGGCTGCCATGGGGAGAAGGGTGAAACACTACACTGCTTCACCAGTGGATTCCAAGGTCCGGAGGACTGCTGGCCGGCTCCAGGATTCAATTTCAGTTCTGGAAGCAGGCGGATTCGGGACGTTCTCTTTTTCATGTGCGGCGGGCAGGGTTGGGTGTCTGCGCTGGATGCCATCTACGTTCCCTCAACCTTTCACGGTTTGTTGTTCCTGACCATTCCCTGGCGGGTTTTTCCGTTTTTGGCAGGAAACCAATTTCTGAAAACCAAAAAGTGAGCTAGAGTCTGCTCAAAAGAAATTGCACCCCTACATGCGCAGGAACCCCTGCATTTCACTCAAACTAAAAAAATTTTTGCGGGTCTTTTCTGACGGAACCGTCAGGAACCCTTCAGGCGGCAGCCACAATTCTGCCGGGAACCGTTCAGCTTATGGAAGCTCCCGAACCACGGTCGGTGACCCAGCTTCTGGTGGCCTGGAATTCAGGCGATGAACAGGCGCAGGCGGAACTGATTACCACCATTTATGACGAACTGCGACGGTTGGCGTCTCACTACCTGAGTCGTGAGCGACCTAACCATACCTTGCAGCCAACAGCCCTGGTCAACGAAGCCTTTATGCGGCTGGTGGACGGCCCACAGGTGAATTGGCAGGGACGGTCCCATTTCTTCGGGATTGCCGCAAACCTGATGCGGCAGATATTGGTGGACCATGCCCGCAAACGGCAGGCACTGAAACGAGGCAGCGGCGAGGCACCCCTGGTGCTGGATGAAATGTTTGGGGTTTTTCAACAACGGGCAATAGATTTGGTCCGCCTGGATGACGCACTGACTGAACTGACCCGGTTGGACCCCCAGCAGGCCCGGATTGTGGAACTCCGCTTTTTTGCCGGCCTGACCATTGAGGAGACCGCCGAAACGCTGGGGATTTCTCCTGCCACAGTTGGCCGGGAATGGACCTCCGCCCGGCTTTGGTTGCGAAGGGAGCTTTCACACCTATGAACACAGATTGGGGACTCCAACATTCGAGCTGTCACAGTTTGACATTCAGGCTGCTCTTTGTCGTGGCTTGGTTGACCTGGGGCGGGGCCAGTGTGACATTGGCTCAGGCTTCTGAGACGCAAACCAGACCTGCCGGGAATGAAATGGTTCTGACGGTTGGAAAACCAGTCGAGCGAGAACTCAAAGCCGGTGAAGTGCATGTTTACCCTTTCACGCTGGCAGGCAATCAATGTCTCAATATCAAGGTCCACCAGCAGAACCTCAATGTCGCACTCCGGGTAATTGACCCAGACGGCAAGGAAGGTCCCTATGTGAGTGGCTCTGAAGAGACAATCGGACCGGACTATTTGACGCTGGCCACCACTGCACCGGGAACCTATCGGATTGAGATTTGTCCTGCCGACCCGAAAGCCCAGCCCGGACGCTACACCATCGTGGCCCAGGAACTGCGGCAGGCAACGCCAAACGACCGGGACCGCATGTGGGCGCAGCACCAATATCGGGCCGGAATCGAATTGATGGAAAAGGAATCCGCTGGCGCAATTCAGGAGGCCATGAAGTTGCTGGAAACAGTCAGGGAGGCGTTTCACCGGGTCGGCGACCCGTTTGGTGAAGCAAACACGATTGACCTGCTGGCTTCGTGCCATCGGGTGCTGGGGGACAAGAAAAAAGCCAAGGAAATCAATCTGGCGGCGCTGCCGTTGAAAAAAGCCGCCCAGGACCCCATGGGCGAAGCCACCACCCTCAATAATATCGCGGTGGTCTGCCACCAAACCGGTGAATACCCGGAAGCCATTGCCTATTATGAACAGGCCATCAAACTGTGCTCCGATTACGGAGACCATGCCAGCGAAAGCATCCTCATCGGCAATATTGCCGGGGTCTATGACAAGATGGGGGAAAAACAGAAAGCTCTGGAGTATTACCGCCGGGCCATCCCCATCAAAAAAGCCTATGCCAGCCAACTGAGCCTCGCCCAAACCTATAACAACATCGGGGTCACCTACAGCGATTTGTCGGAATACAAACTGGCGGTTGACAATATGACCCAGGGGCTGGAGTTATGTGATGCAAAGATACCGGGAAGCAAATTTCTGGCCGGGTATCTCTATAACAATCTGGGGAAAGTGACCAATGCCTCCGGTGAGCCTCAAAAAGCACTCGACTATTTGAGACGCTCGCTGGACCTGTTTCAGGAGGTCGGAAACAAAGATGGCCAGTCAATGGTCCTGACCAATACCGGATATGCCTACATGGGATTGGGCGAAACCCGCAAAGCAATCGAACTCTTTGCCCAAGCGCTCCCGCTTTGTCAGGCTGCCGGCAGCCAGGCCCGCGAGTGTCAGGTGCTCAACAATCTGGGGTATTCCTATTGCGCCCTGGGCGACATGGGCAAGGGGCTGGAATCGTTCAACCAGGCTTTTGAGTTGGGGAAAAAACTGACCGACCCGTTTGGACAGGCCGGAACCCTCAACAATCTGGGAAAATACTGGTTGGACCGGGGGGATACGCCCAAAGCCCTGGAATACCTCCAGCAGGCCCTCCCGCTCACACGGACCACGGGAAACCGGGGTTCGGAAGCGTTGACGCTGCAACTGCTGGGGGTCGGACTGAATCGCACCGGGAAAAAAACCGAGGGGCTGGAAGCACTCAACCAATCCGTTCAGCTCTGGCAGGAAATTGGCAACCGGGGAGCGGCAGCCGACGCATTGGCTACCCTGGCGCAAACCGAACAGGAGCAGGGACGGTTGACCGCTGCCAAAGCCCATATCGAACAGGCGCTGGGACTGATTGAGTTTATTCGTTCCCGCGTGGGTCGCCAGGAGTTGCGCACTTCCTATTTCGCCACGGCCCAGGCGCAGTTTCAGATATATCTGAACATCCTGCTGGGGTTGCACGAGGCTGACCCCCAAGCCGGGTTTGACCGGCTGGCTTTTAATGCCAGCGAACAGGCCCGCGCCCGGTCCTTGCTGGACCTGCTGAACGAAGCCCAGGTTGACCTGCGCCAGGGCGTTGACCCCCGCCTGCTGGATGAGGAACAGAACCTCAAAAAACGGATTACCGGCAAATTCGAGGGGCTTTCCAAGTTGTTGGCTGGAAAACATACTGCTGAACAAAAAAACCGGGCTGAAACAGAACTCCAAACACTCACCGAGCAATACCGCCAGTTGCAGGCCGAAATCCGCCAAAAAAGCCCCAAATACGCCGCGTTGACCCAGGCCCGCCCCATCACGGTGGAAGAACTGCAAAAAGACCTGCTGGACCCCGAAACACTCCTGCTGGAATATGTTTTGGGCGAAAAAAAGAGTCATCTGTTTGCTATCACCCAGACAGGGTTTTCCGTTTATGAACTTCCCGCCGGAAAAGACATCTCGCAGCTTGCCCGGCATGCCTATGACCTGCTCACAACCCGTGCAACGGGACTCAAGAAATCGGCTCAGGCACAAACACCCGGCAATTCCGAAGCTGAATATCACACCCAGGTGCAACAGGCTGACCAGGCATACCCAGCGGTTGCCGCTCGGTTGAGCCGGCTGTTGCTGGGCCCCGTGGCTCCCCAATTACACCGCCAGCGACTGGTCATTGTGGCTGACGGCATGTTGCAAATGCTGCCCTTTGCCGCCCTCCCGGAACCGGATGGCGCGGTCCATGAAGCAGGAAACCACAGGCTAAAACCAACTTCCCGTCGCAGGCAACAGGCCCTGGCCAAACAGGCTGTGAACCAGAGCCCCCTCATGTCCCGCCATGAAATTGTGGTGCTGCCTTCGGCTTCGACCATCAAAGCACTGCGGCGGGAAACCGGGGGGCATTCCCAGGTCGCCCATGAGGTGGCAATTCTGGCTGACCCGGTTTTTTCAGCGAGTGATGAGCGGCTGAAAACAAAAGCTCAAGCTGCCCCTGCCACCCCTGACGGGTCTGGGTTCACCACTCGCTACCTGGACCAGTTTGATGATGAGGCATCGTCCCCAGCCGAACCTGGCACAATCAAACAACGCCAACTGCGGATCCCCCGGCTGCCAGCCACCCGGCTGGAAGCAGAGGCCATCCGGGCAATTTCAGGCAACTCGGCTTCCGTTCGGCTGGATTTTCAAGCCAGCAAACCGGCTGCGATGGGGGCTGACCTGAGCAGTTTTCGCTATATTCACTTGGCCACTCATGGATACGTGAATGCGGCCCGCCCGGAACTGTCCGCCGTTTTACTTTCCCTGGTCAACGAAGCTGGCGAACCAGTGGATGGGTTCCTCCGGTTGGAAGACCTGTTCAACCTCAATTGGCCCGCCGAAGTGGTGACGCTCAGTGCCTGTCAAACCGGACTGGGAGCCGAGGTTAAGGGTGAGGGACTGATTGGTTTGACACGAGGGTTGATGTATGCCGGGGCCCGGCGGGTGGTGGTCAGTTCGTGGAATGTCAGTGACCAGGCGACCGCCGCTTTTATGACAGAATTTTATCGGGGAATGCTCAAAGATAAACTGAGACCGGCAGCCGCCTTGCAGGCTGCACAGAAAAAGATGCTGACCGGTACCAAGTGGCAGGCTCCCTTTTATTGGGCTGCCTTTCAATTGCAGGGAGAATGGCGTTAAAACGATTGGTTTGGAATTTGAACCCGTTTGCCTTGGGTTTGACCCTGTTGCCTGTCGTTTGGTGCGGTAACGCAAAATCATGCCGGGGTTGGGTGACCACAGGCTTTTTTCCGGCAAGAGTTCGCCGCCTATCGGTAGCTCACACCATCATGTCGAGTTCAATGATTTGGGTGCCGGGTCTGCCAAGTGGGGATTTTGGTTTGGTGACACTGGCCTCCGAATCCAGGAAAAGGAAGTTCGAGCCCGGAACCTGATTCCACAACGTGGTGATAGGCAGTCCGGACAACGGAAAGGGTATTGGAGCAGCTTGGGGGCATCAGCTTCCCAACAGGAAACCTGTTGGTTACCGGGTCCCGGATTTGCCAATTCCATGATAGAGTCCCGGAACAATACCCAGATTGAGAATTGCCATGGACATGGCAATGAACAACAATTCCTTCGTAGCTCACACCAGGATATGGAGTTCAGTGATTCGGGTGCCGGGTGCCGGGTTTGAAGACCATTTTTCTGGATTCAGAGGCCGACCTTCCCCGTCCAATGTTCGCCCCCGGCAAACCTGAAACCCGGAACCCGAACCGACCTCCTGGTGTGATTTACCTTCAGGTGGTAACGGACTTTATGAACATTGGGCAAATCAAGGCTCTTTATCGGTATCCAGTCAAATCCATGGCTGGCGAGCTTCTGCTGACGGCACATCTGGGCTGGCATGGCCTGGCGGGGGATCGCCGCTTCGCGTTCCGGCGCATGGGAGACAAAAGCGGGTTTCCCTGGCTGACAGCCGGAAAACTGCCCCAGTTGCTGATGTATCAACCCAGCGGAGCAGATTCCACCACCCTTGAGCGGCTTCCAACCCACGTACGGACTCCAAACGGCAGAGAATTGGAACTTGGCTCGGTGGAGCTGCGCGAGGAAATCTCCGCACTTTTTGGCAGTGACGTAGAGATGATGAACCTCAAGCATGGCATTTTTGATGAGGCTGCGGTTTCGGTCATCAGTCTCAGCACTGTTGATGGGGTGGCCCGTGAATACGGGAAAAACCTTGATTTGCGTCGGTTTCGGCCCAACCTTGTGATTGAAACCAATGGGGCCGAGCCGTTCAGCGAAGACGGTTGGGTGGGCCGCACTTTGACGTTTGGCGATGTGAACAGCGGCCCCGCCATCAGGGTGACCTTGAGGGATGAGCGCTGTGCAATGGTCAATCTTGATCCGGACACAGTCAACCGGGATGCGGAAGTGATGAAAACCATTGTTCGCCTGAACGGAAATTGTGCTGGTGTGTATGGGACTGTGGTCAGGAGCGGTGAACTGCAAGCCGGTCAAATCGTGTCGCTGGTGGATTAGGCTGGAATCACCGAACGTTGGGCGGCTGGAGGGGGCACCCCCAGAATACCCGGCCTCAGCCCCCACGTTCCCTACGGTCCTTTTTTGAACCGGATACAACAATCATCCACCTTCAGATTGCGAGTTGCCTCGCTCTAGCAGTGATTCCCACAGGGAGTTATTTCGAAGCCGGTGGGGTGTCCGAATGTTCCGCCAATGCCTTTTTCAACTGTCTCAAAATGGTTACGGCATTGGGATTGTCAGGATTCAACACCAGCGTTTTTTCATAGTTTTTGATGGCTTCAGCCAGATTTCCCTGTTTGGCCAGGGCCTCGCCCAGACTGTCATAAACGTTGGCGGACTGGGGAAATGCGGCGACATTCAACTTGAACACAGCCACCGCCGGTTCCACCCGGCCCTGGTTCAGCAACCGATAACCGAGCGTGTTGACCTGTGCTTCCGCACTCACATAGGCATTGGCCGGATCGGCTTTGAAGTCCTGTAAATATTTGCCGGCAGTGGCCCAATCATTGACCTGTACGGCCTCGAACATGCGGTCCCCCAGTGATTTTTGGAGGTTGTACCCAAATGCTGCCTTGAGTGCCGGGTCCAGATTGGCCAGATAGTCCTGCGAGGTCAGTTCAGCGGCAATTTGGGGCGGGGTCCAGCGCCGGTTCTCCCTGGCCAGCATCTGGTGCCAGAGGGTTGAAATAAAAACCGAAATCCCGCTCCGGGGAAGGTTGATTTGAACATGGTCACCGTAATGATTGGGACTTGCTCCCGTTGGTTCTCCCACAAACAGCGTGTTGGTATAGCGCTCCAGTTCTCCCACAAAATTCTGTGCGGCAGAAAACGTTGTTCGGCCAATTAGCGAAAACAGGCGACCTCGCTGGTTGATTTTGTCAGCTTTGATGATTCCCAGCAGGAGGGGCTTGTTCAAAAACAGGTTTCCCCCGCTGTTCCAGCGCAAATCCAAGATCATCCGCTCGACTTCGTTCCGGTTGACAAAGTCAAACAACCGGCGGGCAAAAGCCTCGATGGATTCGTCAGGTTTATCCTGAGATTGATTATACTGGACGTATACACACCGGGATTCAGGCACATACTCAAACCAATAAGCATCCTTGACCGGTTTAAAAGACCAAATGGATGGTTTGGCTGTTTCCGCCCGCATCTCAACCCATTTTTCGGGTATGTTTAACAAGGAGGGGAATCCGTGACCGGCTCCCGGACCCGATTCGAGTCCGGGAACTTCCATGGTTATTTCGCGGCCATTCTTTTCCACCGTGATATCCACTTTTGTGGGGTCATCTGTCAGGCCGAGCCCATGCAGAACCTCAGGAATCGTCAAATAGAAGGGAACCGTGTTTTTGAGGGTCATGTCGTTGTCCCGTGGGGTCACACCGGAAACTGACCGGAACACTTCCTCCATTGTTTTTTTTCCGAATTTGAGAACCTTCCCACCGACCAGGGGAGCATAGGCCGGTTGGGCGGCCTGGACAAAAACCCCATCTTTGAAGGAATAAAACAGAAGTGGGAGCCGGTGAAAACCTATCGCCGGGTCAAACCGGGGTGCCATCGCGGTATGCCCATCGCCAATCATGGCCACAATCCGCATCAACTCGACGATAAATTGGTGGCGTTCCAACGTGGGAATCCGGTCAAAGAGTGTTTTCTCAGCCGCTTCAAGCTGGGCAGCCGAAACAGCATGGTACGGGTTCTTATGAATTTCCCGGAGTTTGGTCATTAAAAACCGGAGGTCGGCTCTGCGACTTTCAATTTCCTGTGATGAGGGAGCTTGTCCAGGTTGGTGTCCGTTCGTTTTTTCCTGGTTCGTGTGAAAGGAAAAGGTCGGCTTGCCAGCGGCCTGCACAGTCAAACAGGTCAACAAGGGGAACAACAGTGCCCCGAAAAGCAGCCTGGGCAAGGGCGGCGCAAGGATGTGGTTTGGCATCGTGGGATCTCCTCATGGCTTTTCGGGCAGGATACGTTTCCCGGTTTGCTTTCTTTTCAGGTTTGCAGCCAATGGCTGTTTTTTGCAGCGAACGGGTTGGCTGGCTCCGCCGCAAACCCAGCTTCCATGAATTTCAGGGAAGAACAAACAAAATCGGGAACCAGATGGGGACACCACATTCCAGGTTTGGGGTTCATTCCTGGGAAACCGAAAAACACCGGATTTCCGGTTATTTCCCCGGTAAAGCTGGGAAAGGCTTTGACGATTGAGTGCAAAAATATCCGGGGAGTTGGAAAACCAGGTGAAGCTGGAAAAACCGGGAACCTGGGGACCGGTCTGGCTACGCTCCTTTTAGAGATTTTGTTTTTGGAACCAAACAAAAATCTGGCCCAAGGTGAGGACTGATGAATGCGCTTTTGCTTTTGCCCCCAAACCAGGCTCCCTTCCTTTGCAGGTTTGAGCCATCGCCCGCGCCGGACCAATTCCGGCCAGACAGCCAACTTTCAGCGGAGTGTTGTATTTTGAGGGAGGGGCAGACAATTCCACCTCTTTCCCTCACTTTGTACAGCTTGCCTGGTCAAAACCGTTGGGGTATTACCATGGTTCCCTTTGGGGTTGACCCAAAGGGAAAAAACACCGGGAACCAGGAAAATGATAGCCATCGGTTCAATTCCGCCCAAGGGGATTGAGCATATTCGGAATGACCAGCCCGCACCTCTCGGTTTCTCTCTGACCATTGAACCATCATCGAAGGAAGTCAAAAATTATGACGGAAAACCACGAGAACCCATCACCAAAACCTTTGGCGGAACCCTACCAAACCTGTTCCATCTGCCGGAATTTCCCCGACCGGATCAGAGTTTTTTGGAAAATGAACGAACTGGAGTCGGAACCCATGCCACCGGGTTTAGGCAAATTACGTGGGGTCGGCGACCCGTTTTACTTCCCGCACATGGCAACTTCGAACCGGGGGTTGGTGGAATGTCCGGAATGCCATACCTGTTACGATTGGAAATTCGAGTATGACTATCTGGCCACCGGTTCAGAGGATGACCTGGAAGTGACCCGGTTACGGCCTGAAGAAGCGGAAAAACGCAGGCAGGCAGTGGCCCAGGCCATCAAAGACTATCATGCCTGGTTTGCCGCCAATATTCCGGCCAACCTGCAAACGCTGCGGCAATCCAGGGATTACAACAAAGTCAGTTTGGCAGTCAGGTTTTTCTTAACCGAGGGGATGGAACGGGGGTGCGACATCGAATGTGCCTTGCCCGAACTGGTGGGAATCCTGCCGCACATTCACCCGGAAAGTATTTCAACCGTCAATATCCGTACCATCCTGCGCAAGTTTGCAGCCAAAAGCCCGGAACTCAAACAACGGATACTGACCCTCCTCAACGACCATGGCCTGGGTCCGGAACACCCTTTTCACCAAAGCCTGTTGAGCTAAACTCTGATTTTTCGAGAACCCATTCGCCCAGAAACCTGGGAACCCAAAACGCGTCCGGCAATTTCCGGTTCCCAGGTTGGGCCTTCCCTGCCCCAGTCTGGTTCAGACAGTCTTTGGCTGCAATTGAGTGAGCGCAGTCCGATATTTCGGCTGCATTAACCAAACGTGAAGGATTCCAATCAGCAGATTCCCCGGCAACATCTGGAGCGCCACCCAGGTGGAGAATGAAACCTGCGGACCAATTTCCAAGGGAGCCGTCAGACTCCAGGCGGCAAGAGGTCTGGCAGCCAAAGCCAGTGAAATCGCCACCGTGTGCAGGGTCATGGTAACCACATGGATGGCATACTCGGTGGAGGAAAGACCACCCAAACTGGCCCGGCTTTGGTTTTCCTCCAATACGTCGAGCAGGGCAACGCCAAAATCAATCCCGACCAATATCACCGTCAGCCACAACGCCCAACCGCCCGAATTACGGTAAAACAATCCGTACACCACTGGAAGGAAGAGAAACACCCGCAAGGTGTGCCAGCGGTGTTCAACCAGCGATTCTGCGCGGGTATGGAGCCGGTACTTCCACAAATGGAGGTACAGGCCATCGAAAGCTGCCACGACTCCAAAGAGCATCAAGAACACGGTGGCCGGATACATGAGGTTGGGCATGGTGGGTTCCCTTTCTGCACTGAGGGCGGTTAGGTGGTGGTTTAGCGGGACCTTTCCCGGATGAATTCAGCCAGGTAGGCACGGATTTCATCCCGCACCCGCCGAAAGACCGCCAGCCGTTCCGCATCGGTTCCGACGCCTGGAGCCGGCGGGTCTTCAAAACTGTGATGGAGGCGCTCGGTCTGTCCGGGAAAAGCCGGACAGACCTCGTTGGCGTGGTCGCACACCGTCAGGACGGCATCAAATTCCTGCCCGGTAAATTCATCCACCGACTTGGAGCGGTGTCCGGAAATGTCAATTCCAATTTCCGCCAGCGCCTGGATGGCTTCAGCCCGGACAAAGCCCGGCTTGGTGCCAGCACTGTGAACTTCAAACCCGGCTCCGCCGTCGTGGCGCAACAGGCCCTCGGCCATTTGGCTGCGGGCGGAATTTCCGGTACAGAGAATCAAGACCCGTTTTGGTTCTGACATGGTGGCTCCTGGTTATGGTTTCACCGCAAAAACGCGGACACTGGCGGCAAAGTCATTGACATTGTAGCGGCGGAGCAGGCCCTGGAGAACCTGGTCAATGGTGGGTTCCACCTGGGCTGGGGCGCAACATCCGCCACCGGAAACGACCCCGGCAGCCGGGGCGGGGGCACAACAGGAAGCGGTTTCAGCCTGGGCATACACATTGAGGTCTTTCCTGCTGTCAATCACCTGGACATGCGCAAACCCTGCTGCCTGCAATTGCGTGCGATAATCGTCAATCAGAATGGCCCCGGCCACACAACCAACATAGGCGAGCAGGTTTTGCCCAAGTTCTGCCGGAAGCGGCTGTTTGAGCGCAATGTCGCTCACGGCCAATCGCCCACCCGGTTTGAGGACCCGCGCCATTTCCCGAAACACAGCGGGTTTGTCGGTGGCCAGATTGATGACGCAATTGCTGATGATGCAGTCCACCGAAGCATCAGGCAACGGAAGCCGGTCAATCGTGCCCAGATGAAATTCCACGTTCTCATAAGGCTTGCCATCCGCCCCTTTGGCCGCATTGCGACGGGCCAGGTCAATCATTTCGGGCGTCATGTCAATGCCGATGGCTTTTCCTTGGGGACCAACTTTGGCTGCCGCCAGAAAAATGTCGAGTCCGCCGCCGCAGCCCAAATCAACCACGGTTTCACCTTCCCGCAAGCTGGCAAAGGCGGTCGGATTGCCACAGGAAAGCCCCATGTTGGCTTCGGCGGGAATCGAGGTCAGTTCTTCGGGGCTGTACCCAAAGGCTTCGGCCACGGCTTTGATTCCGGTCTGGTCACTGGAGAATCCGCTGGTGGCAACTGCTCCATAGCGGGACTGCACGGCTTGTTCGATGGATTGCATAGAAAAATTTCCTTTCCTGACAGGTGAGCACCACCCGGTAAAGCATCAAGTGATTGGTTCCAGGAGGAACTTTGAGAAAGCCCAGCCGCATTTCGACACGAGGATTCCCCGGCCACTTCCCTCGGAAATGGTCTATTCCTGAACCCTGAAACCCCGGCCCGAAACGTGAGTTACCCGTTACGGGCTGCCTCCGGTTCGGAGGTTGGCAAAGCAAATTGTTTTTGTTTGAGCCACCAGGCGACATGCACCAGCCCGATGAGGGCCGGAACTTCAACCAAGGGGCCAATCACGGCAGCCAGGGCGGCTCCCGAATTCAAACCGAAGACCGCCACGGCCACGGCAATCGCCAATTCAAAATTGTTGCCGGCAGCGGTAAACGAGAGCGTGGCGGTTTTGGCATATCCCGTCCCCAGTTTCCGGCCCAGCCAGAAACTCACGCCAAACATCACCACAAAGTAAATCAAAAGCGGAATGGCAATCCGGACCACATCCAAAGGCAGTTGGACAATCAACTTGCCTTTCAAACTGAACATCACCACGATGGTGAAGAGCAGGGCCACCAGCGTTACCGGACTAATCCGGGGTATGAAATTGTGGTGGTACCAATCTTTCCCTTTGGCTTTGACCAAAACGAACCGTGTCACCATGCCAGCCAGAAACGGAATCCCCAGGTAAATAAAAACACTTTCCGCAATCTGGCCGATGCTGACCGTAACCGCCACCCCCTGCAAACCGAATACCGGCAACAACCGGGTCAGAAACAACCACGCATACAGACTATAAAAAAGGACCTGGAAAATACTGTTAAAGGCCACCAGCCCGGCGGCGCATTCCGTATCGCCCTTGGCCAAATCATTCCAGACAATGACCATAGCGATGCAACGCGCCAGTCCAATCAGTATCAAACCGGTCATATATTCCGGTGCATCCCGCAGAAAAAAAATAGCCAGAAAAAACATCAACACCGGACCAATTATCCAGTTTTGCACCAGTGACAGGGTCAGCAGTTTCCAATCCCGGAAGACCTCGCCCAACTCTTCATACCGGACTTTGGCCAAAGGCGGGTACATCATTAAAATCAACCCCACCGCAATCGGCAAATTGGTGGTGCCAACCTGAAACCGGTGGATGAAGGATTCGGTGTCCGGGACGAAATACCCAAGGGCCACCCCCAGAGCCATGGCGGAAAAAATCCAAAGCGTCAGGTAACGGTCCAAAAAGGAAAGTTGCCGGGTTACCGATGCTGACATGGGTTTGTTTGCTCCCCAATCGTAAGATTGTTTGGCAAATATTCCGCCGGGAAACACTCTGGGGCTACTGCTTCACAAACCGCGTCATATTTGCTAAAACGTATACAAAGATCATAAACGAAAAAATAAATACGTCAAGACATATTTGATATGTTTTAACGTATATGTTTGGGAGTTTTCCATGAATGAAGCGAAGACAAAATCCACTCGTCCCGAACTGCTCTTTCAGGCGCTGGCTGACCGGACCCGGCTCAGAATACTGAACCTGATGGGAAATGCCGAAGTCTGCGTCTGTTTTTTTGTGGTGATTATTGGCCCCAATCAGCCGAAAATCTCGCGCCACCTGGCCTATCTGCGCAAAGCGGGCGTGGTGTCATGCCGCCGGGATGGGAAATGGGCACATTACCGCCTGGTCATTCCAGCCGACCCCCAGATGGCCAAAGTGTTGCAGGATACACTGGAGTGGATTGCCAGTGACCCGGAAATGCAGCGGGACCGGGCCTACCTGACGGAATTCTGCTGTGCCCCGCAGGTTCCCTTGTTGCTGCGTGGGGCCCCCCTTCCGGTTCCCATACCTGCTCTGGTCAAGTTGGGGGCCAAACTTCCAGCTTCCAATTGAAGGAAAGAAAAAAGGCCGGTGCAGGTGCTCCGGCCCGGTCTTTCGTTTATTTAAGTTGGAATCTGGCACTGACGGCTTCGCCACTGTTGCCCGCCGCATCCAGAGCCGAAACCTTCACCACCCCGACTTTGCTTTTGGCCAGTGTGCTGGAAATCGTCCAGGTAAAACTTTGCACCGAGGCGGGCAAACCGGAACTGACCGAAGTGGTGAAATCAACCCCATTGGAGGCATAAGTCAGGTTCTGTTGCACCACCCCTCGGTTATCCCTTGATTGCCAACTGATGGTGAGGGTCGGGTCTGTTTTCCGTTTGACCTTGGTTTTATTCAGGGTGACACCTGTGACCACGGGTTTTTCGGTATCAGGCATCTCCGGCGGCTGGATGGAAAACCGACCTGATTGGCCCCGGCCCTGGTTTCCGGCTCCATCCACCGCTTCCACCGTAAACTGTCCGTTCTCGACCGCATCGCCTGTGGTCACCTTCATTTGAAATTGTTGGGTGGTTCCCGCCAGGCCACTGGCGACCAGTTCCGCAAACTGCGCCCCGTTTCTGGTTCCCGCCCAACGCAAGGAATGGGAAATCACTTCCGTATTGTCATTGGAACGCCACAAGACATCAATCACCAGATTGGCAGCAGAAACATAAGCGACTCCCTGGGCCGGGGCCAACACTTCCACGGTGGGTGGCGTCGTGTCACGGGGAATGCGTGAAACCGTGAGCGTCACCGTTGCAACCCGCGTCAGGGTCCCCACCTGCCCGGTGATGGTAACCGCATAGGCAGCAGGTGGGGTTTCCAGTTTGGTTTGGATGGAAAGAGCAGTCTTTCCGCCCAAAGGAACCGTGGGTTGAGCCAGAATTGCCTGGATGGTGCTGGTTGCGGGCTGGAGGGCCACAGACAAAGCCACCGTTCCTGTGGAACCCGTTGTGGGAACCGTGGCAACCTCAACTTCAAGGGTTCCTCCCGGCTCGACGGTTTTTGCGGTTTGGTTCACCGAAAGGGAAAAATCCGTGCTCGTGGCAGGGGTTTTCAAATGGGCATCCAAAAAGGTTTCAACCCGGTTTCGGCTTTCGGTTGTGACAAACTCAGGCCCTCCGTGACCGGCACCAGGAAGAAAAACCAGGGTCGCATTAACCCCGGCTGCTTTCAGCCGGTCAAACAATTCCTGGCTTTGGCCCGGTGGAACCACGCAGTCCATGGTCCCGTGCATGAGTAAAAAAGGCGGTTCATCCGGGGTCACATAGGTCACCGGACTGGCCGCCGCCGCTTTATCCGGGCAGGAAGGGAGGGCACAGCCAACCAACTGGCTTTCCGGCGAGTTGGCGCTGTTATGGTCAATCACCGAACAGGGCAAAGACTGGCTTGCCATGGTTGCCAGATTCCCTGGCCCAAACCAGTCAACCACCGCCTGCACCCGGCTGCTTTGGTCAAGATTTCCTGCCGTTCCTTCCAGTTCGGCAACCCCGCCGGAAGTCCCCAGGAGGGCCACCAAATGGCCACCGGCGGAGCTGCCCCACACACCAATCCGGTCAGGGTTCAACCCGTATTTTCCGGCATTGGCCCGCAACCAGCGGATGGCTGCTTTGCAATCCTCGATTTGGGCCGGGAATTTCGCCGTTCCACTCAGGCGGTAATTGATGCTGGCCACTGCATATCCCCGGCTGGTTTGCTGAACCTGCACGCTGGTGGTTGCCAGGGATTTGTCACCGGAAGTCCAGCCGCCCCCATGAATCCAGACCACCACCGGCAACGGCCCGGCAGGATTTTGGGGAAGGTACAAATCCAGCAGCAACGGAACATTGTTCACCCGGCCAAATTCAATATTTCTGATCGTTTGAGGTTGCCCGCCCTGAGCCATTGACCTCGCCGCAGGAATTGACCCAATCCCAAACACCAGAGCCATGAAACCAATTCCACCCAACCACCACAGTCTTGGAAAAGCCATAAACACCTGCCAGAAGAAATCAAAAATGGAATGTGGTTGAATCAGCGGCGTTGACCCGATTGGGTTAAAATATTCAACCGAAGATATTATTGACGGTTAAGAGGGCCGCAGGGTCCATTTGGTTTGGAAATCCTCTAGCCACGCTTTGTTCCATTGCCGTTTTCCGGAGAACCCCGCCAATCGTTCAGCCTTACTGGATAAGGCAGACGACGGGATTCAAAGTGGGGTATGATTGCCCCTTCGCGTATGTCCGTCCACGGCTGGGGAGGCTCCCGCCTGCTTATTCACATTCGTTTTTTTGACAACAACCTGCCCTGAGTTTTCATTGCCTATGAAATTTCCACTATTTGGATTGAGTCTTCTGTTGATGTTGCTTCCTGCTTTTTCTGATTGGGGGCTGGGGCAAAAATCGCCGCACAAACCCAATCCGCTGGTTTCCAGACTGACATCCCAGGCCGATGCCTGGGATAAAGCCATTGTTCACAAGGACCGTTCGGCCATCGCAGCCAATATGTCAGACGCCTTTCGGCATATTGACAGTCAGGGAAATGTCTCCGCGAAACAACAGTTTATTGACAACCTGACGGCTGAAAAGCTCCAGATTGACCCATACCAGGTTGAGGATTTTGAAGTACGGGTTTACGGAACCGTCGCCTTGTTGACCGGAACCACCAAACTCACCGGGCGCTATGATGGGAAAGTCTTTACCACCCATTACCGCTATACCGACATTTATGTGAAAGAAGCCGGTGGCTGGAAAATTGTCCAAGTGCAGATTACCGAAATTGGCGGAAAACCCTGACTGAAACTTGTGGTTTCAGTATTCAGATTTCTTCACCCATTCGGGGTCAAAACCGGTTCCCTGGTCGGCAATCGTGCGGGCATCATTCCAGACTTCACACAACAGGACCGGAGGAATGTCACCCAATTTCAATTTCGCCTGGGAAAAATAGGAATTTTGCCGACCGGCTTCGGGCAGTTTTTGGAAAAAGACGGTTTGGAGGGCCACCGTCCGGGGCTCCTCCGGCAATGTGTTGCCGGTAAATTCAATCACAGCCTCCAATTTCAATCCTGGAAATCTTTTCACGTAGGTGGTAAACCAGCCGCCGTCCTCAGCCTCACCCCGGCTGTATCCCAAAGCCGTGGCCTTGCCCCGCAGTTTCAGGGATTCGATTAAGAATCCAACAAAATCCTTTAATTCCGTTTCTTCCCGGAGGGTTTCAGGGAGTTCAAACTGTTTGCGGCTCATTTGCGGGAACAGCAAATCCACATCGTAGTCGGCACAGTGCTGTAACCACAACTCGACGGTTTCAAGCGGGAGCACCGCTGCATGAGCCAGCACCACCTGATTGTCGGGTGCCACCTCAACCTGATTGTCTTCCGCATCGGTCAAGGTGCCGTCCTCCAACGGACGAAAGGTCAAATTGGAGCCTTTGTCGCTTTCAACTATCCAAATCAGACGGGTAACCAATTTTCCCATGATTGGATGATTGTGCAGATACCTGTGCCAGTCACCGAATTTCCAGGTGCGCCGCAGACACAGGGCTTCATACAGCCGTTCCTGGAGCAGCGTAACCGTGGATTTCAATTGTTTTTTTAACTCGCTCAAGGTTTTTTTGGCTTCTCTGGCAAGTGTTTCGTCATCGTCCTTGCGGGGGTCAGGCAGGCTTTTCAATTTCTCCCCGGATTGATTGCGCAGAATTGGGTTAAACTCAGCCTCCAGTGTGACGAAAAACAACCGATTGCCGTAATCAAGCTCCAGTCTGCCCTGCTCATTCAAACCCAAGGTGGGAATGGTCCGGTCTGCCATTTCGTCAACCGTCCAATGGTTTCGTTCCGCAATGGCCTGCGCATATTTCTCAGCATCGGCTTGGAGTGCTTTGGTTTTGAACCGATTGGCCACCGATAAAATCAACTGTATCGCCAAGGGGTCATCCATCCAGGAAATCATCGCCAACAGGCTTTTTGACTGCGCGAATTTGGTCCCGCCCCATTCCTTGAGGTACTGTGCCACCTGGGGAATGATTTCCCCGCCTGAGCAGGTGCTGGGAATGGCCAAAATCCCCTTTTCACTGGCTGCGCCCACGGTTCTATTGAGGTGTTCCCGGACCAATCGTCTAAAACCTTGTTCGACTTCTTCAGGATGTTGTTGGTACCAGGGGCTTGTCCACTTGTTCACTGTTGCCCGAGCCATGGCTTCAGCTTCCTGTTGGGTGTAAATCGGGGTGACATCCCGTCCCAGCCAGCTTTCAAAGACAAATCTGCCCAAATTCACCCGGTCGTTTGAGCGCATCATGGCCACATACCGGCGCAAAATCGGCCCTGCCTCAGAGGTCTTGAGTTTATAACTTTGCACAATCCACCAGCGCAAAATATCAGGGTCAATCTCCTGGCCGGAATCCGCCCAATGGACTTTGGGCATGACATTGAAGGGAAACCAGGCCAAGTCCTTGGGGATTCCCTTTTTCAACCCGGCCTGGGCTTCCTTCAGGAGTTTTGTCCGGTCCAGATAGTGGTCCAACGGTTCGCCCAATCGTTCCAGGGCCGTCAGGAGCGCCCCCAGCGCGACCTCATTTTTTTCAGTTTTGATGGCTTCCTGCAAAGCGGGGATACTGCCTCGGTCATTCAAATCAGCCAGCCACAAGGCCGCCGCCGAACGAATCGCAGCAGAACGATTCTTTAACCCTTCCCGGATGCGTTTTTCCTTGTGGGGCAGATTCCGCAGGCAAAATTGGGCGTTTGCCCGTTCGGTTTTACCTTCGCCCAGAGCAATGTCCCACAATAAGGGCTGGACCGCTTTGGGGGGAGTGGGAAAAATCCTGAGCAGGTTAAATGCGCCTTCGCGGTCAGCCTTGGCCTGATAGAAATCCATGACATCAGTCCGGCTTTGGGGTTCAAAGGCAGCAACCAGGGTTTCAGGGTTTTCGGCAAAATAGGGCCAGATTTTATCAGCGTGAGCATCATTCAGCCCCAGTCTTTCCCAACCCCAGACGCTGAACGTCTGTTCAATGATTTGCCTCGGACTGAGCCCCAGCGCGGCAATCACCGCCACTGTTTCACGCAGGGAAAGTTGTTGAGGAAAACCATTCCTGACTTGGAATAACCATGAAAGAGCCCACCAATCAAGCGAATCACTTGTAACCGGGTTCACCTGACCAATCAAAGCCAGAAACCGCACCATGTGAATCAATTGAATGTCAGGGTGGTTCAAAAAGGTGAGAAAAGGCTTGGCAATTTCGTCAACCTTCCTAAAGTAAGGCAGCATTAACCCTTCGCAGTAAGCAAAATCTTGACTTTTGCATTTCTCCAAAGTTGTTTCATCCACACAGGCTCTGATTTCTCCCTGTTCTAATAGTTGAAAAAATTCAGAGAGGCGGGTGAGGTCAATTTGGGGGGGCGGGTTGGCACCCAATTGTTCGAGTTGTATTTGGTGTTTTTCATAATATGTTGTTGAAACCAAATTATAGTTCTGAGCCATTTCCTGAAAAGCCTGAAAGACCTCGGTTGAAAGGGGTGCCACGGGGTTGACTGCTGGAATCGGGGGCAATTCCAATTCAGGTGGAGTGGCCTGCAAGGCTCCTGAGGTTTGAAACACGTCTTCAATGGTTTGGAGCACATTGGCGTTGGTTTCAATTTCCATATGGCATTTGAGTAACGGTAAAATGGCTGCCCGTTTGAGGTTCCAAAGCAACAGGACCGCCAGGTTTCGCTCACTCGCTTTTTTGCTCTGGAGCATCGGTTCCAGCAAGGTCACGCTCTGGTCAGGCGCTTTCAGTAACAAGGCCAGAGTGGATTCCCGAACCGTTTTGGATGAATGAACCGACAGCCGTACCAATTCCTCCAGAAACGGTTCAACCGGAAGATTCCATTTCTGAAAGAACTGAATTCCTCTGAGAATCAGTTTTGTATCCCCTTGGGTTAATCCAGCCCGAACCAGACTTGCGTACTTTTGGCAAGCTGCGTCAAGTCCTTTGATAAAGTTGAGCCTTTCAAAAAAATTCAGCTCCCAATATTGGAGCGAGGGGTCCAAAAAGGCTTTCTGGAATAACGATTCGGATGGCTGACCTGCCAATTCGAGGGCTTGTTCCAACAGCTCCATTGTCAACCAGGGAATCTCCCGCTGATCTCCGTAACTTTCATCTGCTAAGTCCAGAAAAGGATTCAACCAATCCTGCGGGCCAAACGGCAAGGTCTTGTTCGTAGTAAATTCAATGCACTCATTCAGTGCTGAAAAAAAACGGATGACCCGATACAAAAACCCTGCGTCAACTTGTTGGAGTTGGAAAAAAAACGGCGCTTTTTTTTCCAACTCCAAAGAATAGTAGTCAAAGACTTTTTTCTTCGGCGGGTTTGCCAACTCATGTAAAACCGTTTCCTCATCACCGTCCACCAGATACCGGAGCACCCGTTCGGGAAAGGTCGGATTGAGCCGTCTCAGTTTCGCACTGGACTGAGCCATTGAGGCAAGGATTTCTTCAGAAAAACCCAAAGGATTTTGCAGGACAGGCAGAGACATATTGGTTTTGGTCAGAAATGAATGGAATGTGGAGAGCAAAAGGCTTTTTTTGCTTGGGGTTACCTATTATTCAGAAAATAGCTATTTCCGCAAGATATTCACTTTCTTCAGTTTGGGCAGGAAGGCTGGCATTTACTTTCCTGCCCTGAAAGAGCCGATTCCGGCCAGCAGAACATGGACGGTTGGGGTAACCACCAGCGACAAGAGGAGGGCCACGGTTAATCCTCCAATGACTGCAATGGCCAATGGCTGTAACAGTTCTGCGCCGGAACCAAAAGCCAAAGCTAAAGGAAGCATGCCGAGCATGGTTGCCAGGGAAGTCATCAAGACCGGGCGAAACCGGCGGCGGCCTGAAATCAGCAACGCCTGGGGCAGGCTTTTCCCCTGTTCCACCTGGTCGTCCACCGTATCAAGCAGCAGGATGCCGTTTTTTGAGACAATTCCCACCACCATAATCATTCCCATCAACGACACCACATTGAGGGTGGTATGGGTCAGCCACAGAGCCAGCAAGACTCCGCTCAAGGCCAAAACCGCTCCGGCCAGAATGGAAACAGGATGAGTAAATGAACGAAATTCCATCAGCAGCACCAAAAACACCAGAGTGACCGCCAGAATCAACACCCAGACCAGTTCCCGAAAACTTTTTTCCTGTTCGTGGTACAGCCCGCCATACTCGATGGTCATTCCGGGCGGGAATCGCACGGTGCCAGCCAGTTGTTTTTTAATCGCGGCAATGGCGACCCCCAAATTGGTACCGGTCAGGCGGGCGCGAACGGCTACCATTTGTCGTAACCCTTCCCGTTCAATCTCGGTTTGACCGGGGTCAAACTCCACCGTGGCAACCTGGTCAAGGCGGAACAGGGTCCCGGCAGCCGACCGAATCGGCAAGGCCCGGATAACCTCCAGCGAGCTTTTGGCCGAAGGCGGCAGCACGACCCGCACGGTAATCAGTCGGCCTTGCTGGAGCATGGTCGAAGCCGGGTCACCCGTCATGGCCGTTGTGACGGCATTGGCAATATCGGTGGCGGTGACACCGAAACGGGCGGCTTCCAGAGGATTGACCTTGAAGGTAACCGCCGGGCCGCTCACCACGACTCCGTTAAAAATATCCACCACGCCTGGAACTTTCTTGATGGCCGCCGCCACTTCACTGGCTTTTTGGTGCAACTCCTGGGTGTTGTCGCTAAACAGTTTGATTTCCACCGGAGCCGGGGAACTGGTCAAATCGCCAATCAAATCGCTTAAAATCCCTAAAAACTCGACCCTGAGCGATGGCTCGGAGGATTCGATTTTCTGGCGTAACTCATTGGTGATGTCATCGGTGGAACGCTTGTGACGGGATTTGAGTTTGACCAGAAAATCCCCCACATTGGGTTCGGTGATGGTCAGGCCCAGTTCAACACCCGTTCGCCGGGAATAGCTTTCCACTTCCGGGGTTTCCCTGAGCAGGGTTTCCACCTTGTTCAACATCCGGTTGGTTTCACTCAGTGAAGCCCCCGGCGGGGCGGCATAATCCAGCACAAAAGCCCCTTCGTCAAAACTCGGCAAAAACTCCGACCCTAAATTGTTATAAACCAGGAGGGAACCCACCAGGGTACCGGCAGCAATGACCAGCACCACCTGGGGATGGCGCAAAGCCATCAGCAACAGCCGTTCATACAACCCCAATTGCAGGTGCAGCAGGTTCAGTACCGGAGGACGGTTTTCCAGCGGAGGCGCACCCGTCGGAGTCTTGATGAATTTGTCTGCCAGGGCCGGTGTCAGGGTTAAGGCCAAAACCAGCGAGGTCAGCAAAGCCACGGCCATCGTCAAGGCCAGTGACCGGAAAAACACCCCGACCACACCGGAAAGTAAGGTCAAGGGCAGAAAAACCACCACCGGGGTGATGGTGGACCCAATGATGGGAATGGCGATTTCGGCGGTAGCCTCGGAAATGGCTTCAAGGCGCGACTGGCCTCCCATCAGGTGGCTGTGAATGTTTTCCACCACCACAATGGCGTCGTCAATCACCAGCCCAATGGCCGCAGCCATTCCCCCCAGGGTCATCAAATCAAAACTGAGGCCACCCAGCCGCATCACCAGCACCGTTGCGAGCATGGTGACGGGAATCACAACCACCGCCACCAAAGTCGTTCCCCAATTGCGCAAGAACCCATACAGAATGGCCACCGAAAGCAGGAGTCCAATCAAAATCGCATCCCGCACGGAACGCACCGAGTCGCGCACAAGCAGAGACTGGTCATAAAAGGGAGCGATTCTGACATCTTTGGGAAGTTGACTTTGCAGGGTTTCAAGCTCGGCCCGCACGGCCTCATCCACCTCAACCGTGTTGGCATCCGGCTGACGGGTGATGTTGAGCAGCACCGCCGGACGGCCATCCGCCGTCACCAGCACATAGTTTGGAGCCACCCCTTCGGCAATGGTCGCCACCTGCCCCAACCGCACCGGTGCATTGTCCACGGTGGCCACCACGATGTCCTGAAGTTCCGCCGGAGTTTCCGCCTGACCACTGACCAGAGCCAGTTCCAGTTGGTGGTTCTCCTCAATCAAACCCGGAGAGGCCACGACGTTCGAGTTTTTGACTGCATCCGAAACCTGTTGCAGGGAAACGTCATGGGCGGCCAACAATTCGGGGTCAATTTGGACGTGGTATTCCCGCACTGCGCCACCGGCAATCCCCACTCCGGCCACTCCGGGCAGACCTGCCAGCCGGGGTTTAATGGTGTAGGAAGCCAAATCGCGCAACGTCGCCGGGTCGCGCTGGTCTGAGGTCAGGCTGTAGCCCAGGACTGGAAACACGGCAAACGTCAGCCGTTCCACCTGCCGGACCGTCGCCGTTGGAGGCAGGCTGGTGGCAAGCTGGGAAAGGCGGGCCTGCACCAGTTGCAGGGTCTGCACCACATCCACCTTCCAGTCAAAAAAAAGATTGATGGCGACCGAACCCCGTGCGGTCGTTGAATGAACCCGCAGCACACCGGGAATGCCGCGCATGGATTCCTCAATCGGTCGGGTCACGGAAACCAGCATTTTGGTGGCCGGAACTTCGCCGTTATCCACGATGATGACAATCCGGGGAAAGTCAGTCTGGGGAAAAATCGAAGTGGGAATCTGCGTGGCGGCAAACAGCCCCCCGGCACAAAGAACCGTCACCATCACGAGGACTGCCCGCCAATGCGTGGCGGCAAATCGGGCCGGGTTCATGGTTTTTCTTCCTTTTCGGCTGGTTCCGGTTTGCCTGTCGTTGGGGCCGGCAGCGTTTCGGACTGGACTTTGGTTCCGTCGGGAAGGGAATAATTCCCCTCCGAAACCACGGTTTCTCCGCCCTGTAAACCGGTGGTAATCTGGCATTTTTCAAGCGTGTGAATTCCCACCGTCACTTTGGTTTCATGAGCAATGGATTGGTTATCCACCACCATGACCGTTCCTTCATTTTGATTGGTGGCCCGCAGGGTGACTGCCGACAGGGGAACCACAATGGCTTCCTGAGCCTGAGTGGTGGTGACCGTCACTTTGGCGGCACTGCCCAGCCGCAACTGACCGGCATCGTTTTTCAGAGTGACCCAGACCTCAACGGTTCGGCTTTGCAAATCACTGTCCTGACTGATGAGCGAGATTTTGCCTTCCAGGTTGGTGCCGCTCCGGTCCAGTGGTTCAACCACGGCTGGATTCCCCACCTTCAACTGGGCGGCCACCGTGTCGGCAAAGGGGACTTTGACAATGACCTCCCTGGCATCGGCCAGCGTCAGCAGTTTTCCTCCGGAGGTGGCAAATTCACCTTGAAACTGGAATTGCTCGGTGACGACTCCGGAAAACGGGGCCAGCACCTCCGCATAGCCAAGCTGGGTTTCCAGGGTGGCAAGTTTCTTTTCCGCCTGTTTGATATGAATTTCAGCCAGAGCCTTGTCATTCGGCGTCAGAGCTTCGGACCGCAGGGCAACCGTGCGTTCGGCCAACCGCAGATCATTTTCGGCCAGTGTCAGGGAAAGTTGGGCCGCCTCCAGGTCTTTTTGGGCAATTCCGCCTTTGGCGGCCAGTTCCTTGCGCCGCTCAACCAGGGTGCGGGCTGTCACCAGATTGGCACGGGCATCGCGGAGGGCTTTTTCATTCTGCTCGGCGGTTTGGGGAATGCCGCCTTTGGTCAACCCCTGCAAGGTCAAGCGGGCCTCTTCCAGGGCTGCCTGGGCTTCCTCCCGCTGGGACTGCACGTCACGGGCTTCAATTGACAACAGCCGGTCGCCCTGTTGAACCGTCCGGTTTTTGAGCAGGTCGAGGTGGGTTATCTGGCCCGACAGTTTGGCGCTGATGGTGGCCTGCGTCTTGGGAAAAATATTTCCGATGGCGGAAATCTGGGCGGCAATCGGTTGTTTTTCGGCTTTGACCGTATGGACACTGACCACGACGGTTTCATTGTTCAGGTCCCCGGATTCCCCACCGCCAGGGCCAAAAATTTTGAGGGCAATCAATGGAATGGCAGTCAGGACCAGAATTCCACCCAAAACCACACTGACCCGCCACCGTAAGGGTTTGTGTTTCCAGTTTCTTTGGGACATATCAATCAAAACTCCTTATCCCTCAAATTTTCTTGGAAATCATTCGCTCAGGACGCGATGTTTCCTGTTTTCACATTTCAGACTTCATAACCCGGCAGTTCACCATGTTGAATGAAAAAAGGCTCAGTCCTCAGTCCTCAGTCCTCAGTCCTGGATTGTGTCCTCAGTTCTCAGTCCTTTTTTCGAATTAGTTTCCCGCCGTTTGCGCCAGCCGGGCGCGGGCCGTCTGGTAATCAAAAATCGCCTGATACAATGCGGTTCGCTGGGTGACCAATGTCGTTTGCGCATCCGTCACTTCCAGGATGGACCCTTCCCCGGCTCGGTAACGGGCAATCGAGGTTGCGACATTCCGCTCGGCATCCGTGACCCCGGTGACTCCCCAACCAATTCGTTTTCCCGCACTTCTGGCCTGCGCCAGAGCTGCATAAAATTGCTGGGCAAAGGCTTTGAGGGCCACTGTTTTGGCTGATTCCAGGGCTTTGGCCCGGAGGCGGGCCTGTTGTTCGTGGCTTTTGCTCACGCCCCAGTCAAACAGCGGAATAGTCAGGCTGAAGGTGGCAGAGGCTCCGCTGGCCGGTCCGAGCAGGTCGGCATGCAACGACGCAGCATCAAAACCTCCGTTGATGAAATAGGTCAGTTGGGGCAACCGTTCCGCCCGCGCCAACCGTATGTCACGTTCCGCCGCCTGCCGCTCGGCTTCCAATTGTTTCAATTCCGGACGTTGCTCAATCAGGTCAGCGGTAAACCGGTCCAGTTCACCCGTGATGGGAATCATCTCAAGGATGTTTCCGACTTCGAACGAAACCCCAAAGTCAAACCCCACCAGGATGCGCAAACCGTCGGCAGCCCCGGTTTCATTTGCCCTGGCGGTTTCCACCTCGCTGCGGCGGGAAGCCGTTTGTAATCCGGCCCGGACTAAATCCACCGGGGCGGCTTCCCCACCCTTGACCAGAAGGTCGGTAATTCGTTCAAACGCCTCAGCGGCTTCCAGGTTTTGTTCCGCCAGCCGCCGGTTTCCCACGGCCAGAGCCAGCGTGTAATACGCCTCTTCGGTAGCCCGTACCAGGTCCCGCCGGGCGGCTTCAGTTCCGGCCCCGGCAGCCGCCAGCAATGCGCGGTTTCGTTTGAGCGTGGTGCGCAAGCGCCCGGCCACATCCAATTCGCCCGCAGCCCCGACAAACCCGACAAATTCATGAATCGAATTGGCGGCAATATAGCTGGGAGCACGGGGCGCATCCGGCGGGTTTCCCACAGCCGGCGAAGTGTAAATGTAACTGGAGGAATGCGTCACTTTCGGCAGAAAACCGGCCTTGGCCTGTTTGACATCCTCAGCCGCCGCAGCTTCGGCCAACTGTGCCTGCTGAAAACCCGAAGCCTGCTGCAACGCCAGCCTGACGGCTTCCTCCCTGGAAAGATGGGGCAAAGGGGATGGCACAGTGGGCGGACCCGTCTGGGCTGACGGAGTTGGAGGGGACACCTGAACTATCTGCGCCCACACTGAGGCTGGCACAAGCAACGCCATGACCGGAAGTGAACTGAGGAAACACCATTTCCAGTTCTTGTTTTTTTTGACCATAAGCTGGTTTACACGCACCGGGTTCGGTTTGGAGCGGGAAGGGCAAAGGACTGATTGAGGTGATTTTGAAGACGAACTTTATCGCCCTGACCGCCAGAATGGAAGAGGTGGACGAAATTGAGAGCCGCAGAACTATGGCCTGTTGGCTCAGTTTGTTTTCTTTGATTGCGGCAAGCCGTCAAGCGGTACATCAACCCAGGCCGTTAGTTCGGGTTCCGGGTTCCGGGTTCGGAGGGTGAAACCCTTCTTGCTGGATTGAAGGTTCCAACTTACCAAACCAAAGTTCGACCAAAACCTGCCGAAATCCGAAACCCTAACATGTGTCCGTCGAAACCGGGTGAAAGTGCTCCTTCAGGGATTAGGGGCAGACGACCAGGACAAAAAACACAAGGCCAGTCCTCGGATTACACTGACCTGTCACCTTTCGCTTCGGACCTGTCGCAGGGCAATCGGGGTTCCCACCCTGTCACCAACCTTCATTCGCTTTCATTGTTTCCAGGATTGTGATTTGCCTTTATACTGCTGCCACCTGTCCCGTATCCTTCCCCTTCACCAATTTCCTTCAAACTGAAGGTACCTCTCCCCTCCCAAGAGGTGTCCATGAAAGTTCTCGCACCGGTCATGATGCTCAGGGAATGGCTGCACAAGGGATGGGTCCCCTGTTTGTGCGGCTGCTTGATTGTGGGTATAACGGCCATCACGTTGGGGGGTTGGGGGACCAATCGGCCCGGCCTCACATATTGGGTGAGAGGGTTGCCCCGGATGGCTCCCAACACCGCCCTCTGGCTTTTCATTTGTGGCTTGGTACTGGTGCTTTTGAGCCACCCAGTGCGGCAGCGGATTGCCCCTTTCTGGGTGAAGACCGGAGGGGTGGCGCTGGGTATGGTGGGTGCCTGGGGGATTGGAACCCTGCTGGATCATAGCGGGTTGACAGGTTGGGGAGCCGTCAATTGGCTGTCCTGGCTGGTGCATCCTGAGTTGCGTTCAGCGATCAAGCTGCCGGTCCTGCAAACCACCCTCGGGGTTTTGTTTTGTGTCATCGGGTTGAGTGCCTCAGTGTGGCAGAAACAGCGGTCAGGACGGGTCACCCAATTCATGGCGCTGCTGACGTTTTTTCCGCTGACGGCAATTTTGCTGGCGTACCTTTATCACATTGGCTCGCTTTATGAATCCGGCAAAGGGGACGGCATTGCCATCAACACCACCATCGCATTGCTGGCTCTGGCAATTGGCTGCCTGACGCTCTATCCCAATGAGGGGTTTCCAGCCTATCTGGTGTTGGACTGCATGTCCGGAAGAATTGCCCGCTGGCTCCTCCCCACGGCTTTTCTGGTCTATCCTCTGCTGGGCTGGGGCAGACTGCAGGCAGGGCGGTGGGGTTGGTTTGAGCCGGAAACCGGTGTGGCAATTCTGATTACAGTGGTGCTGACCAGTTTTCTTATCATCGGTTCCTTTTTCATCAAGTTTGTTTACCAGAATGAAAAAAAATTCCAGCAGGGACAAACCGAGTTACAGGACCGGGAACTGAAATTCAGGACCCTCTCCATGCTGGCACCGGTCGGCATTTTTCAGACTGACCAGGAAGGAAATTGCCTGTTTGTGAATGAGGCTTGGCAATCCCTGACCAGTCTCACCCAGGAGGAGGCACTGGGTAAAGGCTGGGCCAGAGCGCTCCATCCAGAGGACCGGGAAAGAATCATTTCACAATGGGAGGAGGTCAATGCCACCAGTCGGGTTTTCAGTTCGGAATACCGTTTCTTGAAAAATGACGGCCAGGTTGTCTGGGTTTCTGGCCGGGCGGAACCCATGTTGAACCAACAGGGGCAACCCATCGGATACCTGGGCACAGTGACGGATGTTTCGACCCACAAAGCCTATGAGGCCCAACTCCTCCAGGCCAGTGAGGTGGCCGTGGAGGGGAGCCAAACCAAATCAGCCTTTTTGGCGATGATGAGTCATGAAATCCGAACCCCACTCAATGGTGTCATTGGGTTCACCAACCTGCTTTTGCAAACCCGGTTGACGGAGGAGCAAATTGAATTTGTTTCCCTGATTCGGAAATCCGGCGAGTCCCTGCTGGTCGTCATCAATGATATTCTGGGGTTTTCCAAGCTGGAGGCCGGAAAAGTGGAACTGGAGCGGATTGATTTCAACCCCGTCCAGGTGGTTGAAGATACCCTTGATCTGATAGCGGACCGGTTGCACCAAAAACACCTGGAAGCAGGCTGTGTGATTGGCCCGGATATACCTTGCCAAATCCGGAACGACCCTACCCGGTTGCGGCAAATTCTGCTCAATATCGTTGACAATGCCATCAAATTTACCGAGCAAGGCGGCTTTACAATAACCCTCCGGGTGGAAGGTTCTCCCGCTGCTGGCCGCCATTTACGGTTTTTGGTCAGCGATACAGGTCTGGGCCTCACTCCGGAACAACAACAACGACTGTTTCAGCCATTTTCCCAGGCTGATTTGACCACCACCCGAAAATTTGGCGGAACCGGTCTGGGGCTGGCGATTTGTAAACAACTGGTGGACCTGATGGGCGGTCAAATCGGGGTCGAAAGCAAACTGGGTGTAGGTGCGTCGTTTTGGTTTCGTTTTCCCCTTGAAACCGAAGTGACTGGAAGTGAGGTTGGGGCTCCTTTGCCTGCCAAAGAAATCCGGGCAGTGTGTCTGACCGCCAGTCCGTTCGTCCAAACCACCGTCGAATCAACCCTGACCCGCCTGGGAATGCAAGTCGTCACCAGAAGGTCCATTGTGGAAGGGGTTGACCTGGGTTTGGGGAAAAAGCTCACAAAAGCAGATGTCAGCCTGGTTGTGGTGGATTCCCAAATGGTTGATGGAACGGCTGCGGATTTTGTGGATGCCTGGAGGGCGACAACCACTGATACCACCATCCCGCTGGTCTATTTAACCGAGTACACACAGCCGGAAAACCCGATTGCGGCACCGGCTTCCCGCCATTTCTCAATAAGAAAGCCGCTCAAACCATCCCAATTGGAAAAAACCGTGCGCCGCGCTTTGGCACCTGAACCCATTGCCGCCGCAAAACTGCACGGTGCAGAGAACGGTCAGGGCCTTCCCGTCTGGGATAATTCCTGCCGGATCCTGGTGGCAGAAGACAACCCTATCAACCAAAAACTCATGCTTACCTATCTGAAACAACTGGGACTTGCAGGAGAGGTAGCGGTCAACGGCAGGGACGCCTATCAGGCATGGGCTTCCGGCCCCGCCTATGATTTGATTTTAATGGACTGTCAAATGCCGATTCAGGATGGAATTCAAACCACTCAGGCAATCAGAGAACAGGAAGGCCGGGCCGGCAGTGGCCGCCATATTCCCATTGTGGCCGTGTCGGCCACTGCATTTGGGGAAAACCGGGAACGCTGTCTGGCAGCCGGAATGGATGATTTTTTAGCCAAGCCAGTCATATTGCAGGATTTGGCTACCTTGTTACAGCGCTGGCTGGTCAAGCCGGCTGCCACCCAGCCCAAACTCCCCCCCCAGGAATCGGCCATTACCAACGGAGCCGAATTCCCTGTGCTGGATTCGCAGGTGCTGGAACAATTCAGTTTGCTGGGTAAAGGTGACTCCAATTTCATCAACCAGCTTTTTTCCATGTTTTTTGCTGAGGCCCCTCGCTGTCTTGAGGACTTGCGACAAGCCTCCGAAGTTGAAGATGCGGTGGTGGTAAAACAAAAAGCGCATTACCTCAAAGGAATGTCTGCCAGCCTGGGGTTGTGCCGCCTGAACCATTTCTGCGAACAATTGGAACTGACGGCGGGCGCAAACCAGCAAAAAGATGGAATACTGGTGAAATTGATCGAAAAAGAAATAACCAGAGTTGAAACCCAACTCAAACCAAAGGGAGGTTCCGGATGAAGGTCCTTGTGGTGGATGATGAACCGATATCCCGTTGTATCCTGGTAAAAAGGCTTGAAATCATGGGACATGAGCCAGTTGAGGCAAGCGGTGGGGAAGCGGCATTTCAGCTTTACCTCGACCAGGATTTGCGGGTTATTTTGTGTGACTGGGAAATGCCTGAGATTGACGGCCTCGCCCTTTGCCGCCGCATCCGGACCCATCCGGGTTCAGGATACCCTTATTTCATTCTGCTCACTGGAGTTCATACTTCCTCTGCCAAGTTTGATGAAGCAATGAATACCGGGGTGGATGATTTTCTGACCAAGCCTGTGGACCCCCTGATGTTGCAAACCAGAATCCGGGTAGCCGAACGCATATGTACCTTTCAGACCCGGATTCAAAGCCTGGAACAGCTCCTGCCGTTGTGTATGTATTGTAAAAAATACCGTGACCAGGCTGGCCATTGGCACCGGATTGAAACCTATCTGGCACAGGAGCACGGAACCGAAGTGTCGCATGGCATTTGCCCTGATTGTCTGCTCCAGGCACGGGCGGAGTTGGGACTGCAATAAAAGCCCCTGGCCCGACCAAGGGTTGAGTAACCACTTCTCCTGCCCAGGCTGAAATGGTTGGGGCCTTGACCCAGGGAGACCCCAGCCGTAATCAAAGGTTCGGGTTTCAAATCCGGGGTCTTTTTCAGCCTTTTCCCCCAATTTGAACCTTGCCGGTTGTGTTCAAAGCCCAACCACGGAAAACCCGTTACCCGTTACCCGCCCCTCTCAGATTCAATGGTCATGCTGGTTCCCCATCCGGGCTGGTCGGATTCGAAAGAAAAACTTGGAGGAAACCGGATTTTGTCCATAGAGGGAATCAAGCACGCCCGGTTTGGAATACCAGGTGAGGTCTCCGCCCACCGCCAGGGAATATTTGGCCGTGTTGCGAATTTCCCTGGAATAGCCCAGGGTATATCCCCCAATCCGAAACTGTGGATGGTGAACCGTCTGACCGTACCCAAGTTGATGGGCTTCTTCGGGTCGTAACAGGTCTTTTTTGTCCACCAGTTCCAGCCGGGTATAAACATAGTTCCGGTCCAGAAAATTCAGGGTGGATTCAACCAGATAACTGTTTAACCGAAACACTTCGCCACTGGTACGATGTTCCTCCCGGTTTCTGCCCCACACCACCGTGGAAGCCCAGTTTCCCCGTGGCAGAGGCCGGTTGTATTGGACTGAAGCCGTGATTCGGCGGGTGTCACCGGCATGCAGTCGCTCAGGGTTTTTAAGCAGTCCGTAGGAAACCTGGGCCACCCAGTTTTGGTTGGGTGCATACGAAACCCGCACCGAGCGCGAGTTCCAGGCCCCGACCTCAATATCCTTGCGCTTTTCATCAGGTTCCTTCCCGTTAAAAACCGACCCTTCCAGGCGAAAACCGCGAAAGGAGGCACCCAGCGTCAAAACCCCCTGTGAAATATGAGTGGAATCCTGCAAATGGTGACTCAGCGGAGCAGCCGGATTTTCCGCAGCCGAGGCCCGGTGCATAAAAGCAACCGGCCCCAGGGCTGGTTCTCCCGGCCAGCCCACATACGCAAAAACGGAACCGGATTCCCGCACCGGAACTTCATACAGGGCCGCCAACTCCATCATCACGTCATGCGGATGCTGGGCATCCACGATGGATTTTCCCCGGTAAACCTCACCGGTTTGAAAAAGTTGAGGGGAACCGGCTCCGGAAAAGGTGAATGGCTCCAGACTGAACATCCCCCGCAGCGTCAGAGTTCCCCTTCCAATTTGCCGCATGGCCATCGGCATAAACCAGTTTTGGGACTCAAATTTGGTTACGCCGCGCGGGCCACCCTGGTGGTTGAGGCCCAGTTTCGCCTCGTAATGGTACATGACATGCCAGCCTCCCAGCCGGCCATGCACCATGTTGTTGGGACCTGAAGAGGGCTGCCATGAAGTTCCAGACCCCATCCGATTCATGAGTGTCATGAACCCGGAGGGCATGGCTTGTGCTTTGTGCGGACCTCCGGGTGCTTCATCCACCACCAGAATTGGTTCAGGTGCGGTTTTGCCAATGCTTGGGTCGTCCTGAGCCGTCACAACCCCGCCCAAAATCAGCAGCCAAAAGAAAATCAAACAGTAGCGATGTAATGTTTTCATAACCAGCCTCCAGGGTAAGTATGCGGGCTGTCTGCCCCACTCAGAGGCTACACCCTGGAGTTAGGTACGGAGTCAAGCAGTTTTTTGAGAGAGATTCTGACAATCCCTCGGACCACCTGACTCCGGATGTTGGATGGCATCATTTCACAATTGTGGGTTTTTCGGTTTTGGCCCGGCGTTCCCGGCGTGAAGGCAGGCACAGGGGGTATGGGCCGGAGTCGAAAGGTGAGATTGAGTGGTTGACCCTTTCAAGGGCCGGGATAACCTCACATTGATTGGAACAGAAATACCTGGTGAAGCGGTTCTCGGTTTGGCAACACATGCCCTGGGGAACACTCTTTGCCCAACCACGGACAGCCTTGACTTTCGGTCCGAGTCTTAATTTGCGCTGGCGGAGCAGGCACGGGCAGCCCAGGTGGCTGGCCACCCCAATCCGAAATGACCTGAACCAATTTTTCCTGCTGGTTTTCTCCTCACTCAAGGAAATACGGCCAGGTGTGGATTGTACCTTAATCACCTCATACATCAGGTTTGGTATATAGGTTTGTTTCAGATTCCTGTCAAACCCACCATCCTTTTTGGTATAGTTGGATGGTGACCGTTATTGAAAAGGCTTTGATACAGGAAATGGACCACTTTGGGCTGGATCCGGAGACCGGGGTCCTGACCGCCGAACTGACCCGACGCGGATTGCATGTTACCCGCTTTCGGGAGAAAGCCCTTCTGCGCGGGCGACTTCACTTGCATCCCACCACTTTTGTTGCCGGCAGTCTCCCCGTCATCCAAAGTACCCTAAAACAACTTGGAATCCCGGCCCCCGTGCCGATTGATTACCCTCCGGTGCTGAAACCCTGGCTGCACCGCCGCATCTGGGAAGACACCTTGGGTGAGGTCCGGAACCGGGTTTATGAAGCTGCGCACGTGGATCCTTTTTTCATCAAACCCAAAGGCAAACTCAAGCGCTTTGAAGGCCGGGTTGTGCATGGTTGGAACGACCTCAGTGACACCTATTTGGTCAGCCGGTATTGCGAGGTGTATTGCGCTGAACCAGTCAAATGGCGTTCTGAATACAGGGTGTTTGTTTTGCATGGTGAAGTGCTTGGAATCCGCTTGTATGAGGGAAACCCGGCTTTTCAGGTGAATGAAACCACCGTGTGGGAAGCTGTCCGGACCTTTCACGCCACAGGGGAGAGTCCCGCTGCCTATGCACTTGATTTTGGGGTGTTGTTGAGCGGGGAAACCGCACTGGTAGAAATGAATGATGCGTTTGCCCTTGGCTCCTACAGGTTGGAGCCAGCTTTGTATACGGACCTGCTGCTTGCCCGCTGGGCTGAACTGGTGAGTTTGCCACCGCCATCCCCTTCCCTGAAACCGGAACCAGTAATCTGATTAAAACGGCGTTTTCCCAGGGAAGCAATCCAAATTGCTTGGTTCAGGAAAATCCAATTACCTGCGGGTTGAACGCGGCACAACAGGTTTGCTGACGCTCCCTCTGGTGGGTTCCGAGGGGAGTTGGAATGCTCTTTCGGTACCTGTGAGAGATTCGGTTGCCGCTGCTTCAAGATTGATCAAACCGTTTGGCCGAACGTTCCCGTGCCTTGGCAGCCTCGGTTTCCCGGTCCCGCGGCGGACTGGTGGTGGTCAGTGAATCCAGCAGGATGCGGGAAACAGCCGCAATTTCGTCCACCGCCTTTTGAAAAGCGGCTTCGTTCGTTTTTGCGGGCTGGTTAAAGCCACTCACCTTGCGCACATACTGGAGTGCCGCCGCGCGGATTTCTGCTTCGGTAACCGGCGGCTCAAAATTAAACAGGGGTTTTATGTTGCGACACACAAATGGCTCCTTGCCTGGCGAAAATGGAGTTTACCTTTCAGTCTTTAGCTTGCCCTGAAAGACAAAGCAAAGACAAGCCCCTGCTTGTACTCGGAACCGTTTTTTGCGGCAGCGAAAAAACCTGCCGCCGGAATGGGTTTCGTCTGCATTGATCTTCATTCAACCGAAGCCAGAACCTATGACGAAACCCAGCCACGGCCCGACTGTATGTGGGAGTGGAGGGAAAATTGTGGCAGATGTCGCCAATCTGCTGGGCTAGTTTTGCCTCAATGCACTTTTCAAGTTCTGGTTCGGCGGTGTTCACCTCATCCCGAATCCTCTCCAGGCTGCGTTTGGTTGCGTCAATGAACGGATAGCGGTCATAGAGTGTGGCCAGGTCCACCCGGTCAAGCCACTCGGCGATTGCTGCCAGGGCCTCTTCGCTTGATGGATGTCGTGCATAGGCGACAGTGACCGCATCCTGCTTGAACGAAGTGAAGTAGTCACAACCATCCGGCAGGTCAAAGCAGTTGATGCGGCATGCCCGCTGATTCTTTCCAACCGTGCAATGCCAATGAACACCGGCCCCTTCAACGGTTGGTGATTGGTCCGTGAAACGCCGCACCAGCTTGCGGTGGAAATCACGTGCAATGTCTTCTTCCGGATAGTTCATCAAAAATTCGGCGTGGAAACCTCGGGCTTCAGGCCTAACTATTACCCATAAGTTTTGGCGGACGCAGGACGAGCCAAGTTTCCGCAATATCGGTTAGCCGTTGCCAACCCCGCCAGATGGTCGTGACATCCGGTTCGCCATCCCCCTTACGAGCTAAAAACCCACCCAATTGTGCAATCCATCTGACGGATTGCCGCACGGTGGGTGGTTGTGGTGGGAGTTGGGTGGTTTTCTGAACCCGGCAATCCAACGCCAGCCATTCGTGTTCCGCTCAGATGGTGGTGCAGGGTGCTTCCGGCTGTTGCCGATTGAGATGCGTCAACCAAAACAGCCGCCAGGCCACCACACACATCAGGGTCAGATACCGCATCAAGCGCTCGGCGGTCATCAAGCGACAGGCTTCGACCCGGCAACCGGATTTCAGAATCTTATGAAAAATTTCAATCTGCCAGCGCAGACAATACCACTCAATCCGCTCAACCGCGTGCGGGAAACTCAGCACCGGCACATTGGTCAATAACATCCATTCCAAGGGTGTTGCCTCCGCCGGAGGGTTGATTTCCGTCGCCCAGACCGCCCACACCGCCACCGCTTTCCACCCGGCCATCCGCAATTCCACCGGACGTTGGGGCGGACGCACCGTGACCGGAGCGTACCTCACGGCAAGTCTCGCCTGGCGGGCCGGTTGCCCTGGCCGGGCCGCGACTTCCACCGTCAGCTCACCAGCCACGGCCTGCTGCTGGAGTTCCTCCCATAAACATGCCGACTGCCCCACCAGTCGCCGGTCTTGGACGGCTCGCACCACGTAGCCAGCTTGCAGTTGTTGCGCGGTCAACAGAAATTCAAACAGGTCGGCTTCCCGGTCACCGACTGTGATGACCTGCACCCCTTGGGGCACACGCTCCATCGTCGTCTCAAGCGCCGCCAACCATTTGGAACTTTCCTTCGCGCTGAGCGGTTGCCGTTTGTGTTCGTCGGCCTCCTGGCGCGGCACTTCATCCCGCACCCACCGTTGCTGCGCCAACACCCCCAACGGAATTCCCTGCACCGTCAGGGCCAAGGTCGTCTGCATCATGATGCCGGCTGCCCCTTCCCGGTAATTCCCAATTGGTCCGAGCCCGCTCGTCTTGCGATGGGCTGGATCATCCAATTCCGTCGTGTCCTGGATGGCCAGCACTACCTGATGTCCGCGCATCCGCGCTTCAACCCGTTTCCGGTGTGCCTGGAGAATCTCTTCCCCCCTCACCCGTTCGTTGGCAAAAAACCGAGAGGCGGCTTTGGTGTCGGCCCAATCCTCACTCGCTTGATTGATTGAGGCCAACGGTTGACCGGAAAAGTCTTCGGCCAGTCGCTTCACTCGCTCATTTAACCGCCGATCACCAAGCTCATTCCCTTCAAATTCCGCGTGACTCCAGCTTCCTTCTGTTTTCTTCTCCGCCATTGATTTCAGACACCTCTTGCAAAAGTGCCTGCAATCTATCAGTTTTTCCATATCCCAAAAAAGATGTGGGTAATAGTTAGCCCTTTAGGGGGAGGTTGTTTACACAGGCTTCCGAGCAAACATTTTGATCACAAACCCCGACTGGCAGTGAGCCAACCGGCTTTACGGCAAAACCAGGCAACCAGGTTGTGATGGTCACCAGACATCCAAGGCATTGGCCATAGGGGGGCGGTTGATTTACCGGGAGGAAACCGCTGGCTACATTTCCCCAGGTAATTTTTGATTTTCAACCACCTGAACGCCTCCACAAAGCCCGCAAAAGGTACTGAACATTTCCAACTCCGAGTCGGAGGGAAGGTTTGGAAAAATAACTTTGATCAAATCCGATGGCGCATCCAACAATTCATTATTGCCACATTTGCTGCAAGGATGAACCATCCAGTCCGGTCGTTCCTGAAGGTATGAAGCTCGAACCTGGATTGGATAGGGAGCGTGGTCCGAGACGAGAAACATGATGGGGCTGTTTTTTTCGACAAGCTGGAGGTGATGCGGTTGGTTCAAAACCACGCCGAAAAATAAATCCTCCTGCACTCCCATCACCCGGACCCACACCAGTTCCGGAGGATTGATGGTTAGCCTGGGGCCTCCATCATGGACAATCACCTGGAGGTCATCGGGATAATCCTCAAGCAATTTTCCTTTCAATTTTGGGTGAGTTCTCCATTCTTTTTCCATGCTTTTCTTCCTCTCATACGTTCGTCCCAACAAGGTATTTCACCCCAGCCACTGTGCCAACCAGGTTCCCCTCGCACACAAACACGAGCATGGGGCATTGTCCCAAGGCGGATCGAATCGTCAGGAATCCAAGTTCCGGTTGCAACCCTCCGCAGTACAAGGCCGCCGCCAGGCTTGGCCAGGGTCCAGGTAAAGCACCCGGCTTGAGATACCTGGGGCTGGGTCACCTGGTTTGGTGCAACAATCCCGTTGGGTGTGGCCGCCCAGAGGACTGACCTATTCCCAGTCCTTTTTGAGCAGCAATTCTTCAATCCGGTAGGCATGGAGCATTTCGTGGGTCAGCAAATGGCGGAACATGATCCAGACCGAATAATGATGGTAGGCTTCATGCTCTGCCGTTCGCTGCCAGTCCTCCACTGAAAGCTCTTTCAACCGTTGGACCAACCCGGTTCGCTCCTGCACATACCCGGCGAGGGACTCGTCCAAATCCACACTCAGGAGTGCGCCTGCTTCCTCTTCCGGTGAAGGCAGCAGGGACCTGATATAGGGAGCCGGTTCAGCCAACATCAAATCGAGCCGGGCGAGAAATGGGCCATCAGACATGGAAAGATGGCAGGCATGTTCGTGGACCGACCATTTCTTTGGGTTGGGACGACGTTTCAGGTACTCGGCTGGTACCTCACGAATCAAGGGAATGATGATGCCCGGTGAATTTTCCAGGGCGGTAATTAAGGTCTTGGTATCCCTCATGGAGATTTCCTGGTTTGATTTCACTTGGAGAACAGCCCCAGGTCTGAATCAGGACCGGACGAGTGGCTGCGGTGCTGGCGGTTAGCCCTCTTTGTTTTTGTCGTCCCAGAGTTTTGGCTCCCAGAGTTCAACCTTGTTTCCCTCTGGATCCATGATCCAGGCGAATTTTCCATTCTCGTGTGATTCCGGGCCCTTGATGACTTCCACTCCGTCAGCGCGCAATTGCTCGATCATTTCATCAAGATGATCAACCCGGTAGTTGATCATGAAAGCGGAATCACTTGGGCTGAACCATTTGCTGTCCTTGTCGGCAACATGCCACACCGTCAGGCCCTGGTCTTCAGCCTTGTCATCCGGCCAGCGGAGAACAGCACCGCCAAAATCTGCCAGTGGTAGGCCCAAATGTTTTTGATACCAGGCAACCAACGCAGCCCGATCACCCCTGCTCTTGAAAAAGACACCACCAATCCCAGTTATTTTCGCCATAATCATCTCCTTTCGGTATGGGGTCGTGCGCCCCACATTATTGGTGCGGCCAGGACTAGGCAACTCCTACAGACTGTTTGCCGGCACCTGTGGGGTAAGCCCAGGTTTATGCCGGGGTTGGCCTTGGTTTGACTGGAAAAGCCCAGCTCCACACGGTTTGGAAATACCCACCGGAATGCCACTCCATTCCAGGTTCGATAGGCATTGTGACGGTACCACTGGGGGGTTTGTCAAACCACACATTGACCAAACGGAAGGGCAGAAAGCCCCCCCTGCCCAGCGAGTGAAACAAGGCAGCCCGGCATAGGTATTCATGAACCCTGTTACGGTGACCAATCCGGTGCGGATTCCTAGATTGGCAGCAAAATCCCGCACCGGAAGACCCCTCGTAAACTCACTTTCCGTGACTCAAGACAAACTTTCCAAAGTGGAGTTGACACGGAGGGGGTGACTGCCTATCCGTCCTCCTGTCTCTTTTCATCCAGCAGACTGTTCAAAAGAATGGGAAAGAAAAATGATACCGTTTCCGGGAAGCTGGAACTGGGTTTCGGGTTGGGAAAGGTTCACGCTTTGGATTGGAATCTTCCAAAACAGAAATAACGGCCCAGGGTTTTCATACGCCAAAGCCGATTCCGAGACCTGTTGGTTGTTTCTTTCTTTCCAAACTCCTAAGATGGACGCTCTCACCGCCCGGAATGCACTCTTTCATTACCTTGGTCAAAAAGAGAGTTGAACCATGTCAAGCAGGTATCTGGTATGTATGACGGTTGTGTGCTTGGCCGTTGCCTTCACACTCTTTCCCACCACACCCATCCAGACAGTGGTGCTGGCCCAAAAACCTGTTTATCCCACCCAAATTCAAAAAAAACAACCGATTGGGCAGATTCCCGAATTGGTCAACCACAGCCCGGTTTTAGGCAAGCTGGCAGCCACCGAAAAAATTCCCCTGGTGCTGCTGTTTGAACCACGCCAGGAGGGAGAACTGCGCCAGTTGGTTGAGGACCTCTATTCACCGCAATCACCTCGTTTTCACCAGTGGCTGACGCCAACGGAATTTGGCGACCGGTTTGGCCGTTCGCCGGCGGAATTTGACCGGGCGGTGGCATGGCTTCAATCAAGTGGGTTCGACGTGGCCGCTGCCTGGCCCAACCGGCTTTCAATTTCCTTTTCCGGCACGGTGGCAACGGTGGAAAAAGCTTTTCAAACGCAACTGGGCCGCTTTCTTGACACCAGGGAAAACCGTCCGTTTTATGCCAATATCAATTTGCCGGTGCTGCCGCCTGAACTTGCCCCGTTCACGCTCAATCTGGTGGGCCTCAACAATGCCTATCCGGCCCGGATTCCTGGGCCGCCACTCCACCGAAAACTGAATTCGGAAGAGCAGGCAGGGCTGGAAAAATACCTCTTGAACAAACGTGAGCGGTTTCAGCCTCACGGACAGGCACCTGGGTTGCCACAGTTTATGGCTCCGAAAGACCTGGCGTTGGCCTATAATTTTCAACCCGTGCTCAACGCCGGAATTCAGGGGCAAAACCAGCGAACCGCCGTCATTATGAGTTCGGATATTCTCAGCTCGGACGTGGCAAAGTATGGCTCCCTGTTCGGCCTTCCCCCGGTGGACCTGAAGCGGTTGCTGCCGCCGGGACTGTCCCATCCCGGTGTGAAACGCGGAAGCGGCGAGGAACTGGAGGCCCTGCTGGATGTGCAGTCAATTTATGCGGTGGCCCCCAGAGCCGAAATCAATTTGGTACTCATTCCCACCCTCGATTTTGCCCCGGTCCTCACGGCGGAACAATTTCTGGTCAACAGCGCCCAAATTCCGATTGTGAACGAAAGTTTTGGGGCTTGTGAGTCGTTTGGGCATACCACGGGAGAGCAGAACCTGTTTTGGCAGGCATCCGCGCAGGGAATCGCCTTTTTTGCCGCTTCGGGGGATGAAGGGTCCGAATGCCTGTTTCAACCCGGCGTGCAGGCCGTTTCCACTCCGGCGGCCTATGATGGCGTGACCGCCGTCGGGGGGACTGAAATTGTGGCGCAATTCAACGCAAACGGGGACGTGACCACCATCGTCCAGGAACAGGTTTGGAACGACCCGCCGGGGGTCCGGTTTGATTGCCAGGACACACCTTTTTTTGAACCGAGCGGCGGCAGCGGGGGCGGCATCAGCAAAATTGTGCCCAAGCCAATCCACCAACTGGCGGCCACGGGTGCAAACGGCGGAGTCCCGTTTGGAAATTTCCGGGTGGTGCCGGACGTTTCCGCCTTGGCCGGCAGCCCCTATACCCTCACGGTGCAACAGGGATTTTTGGGACTTGTCAGCGGAACCAGCGTTTCTTCTCCGCTTTGGGTGGGAATCATGGCTCTGATAAACCAGTCCAAAGGCTCGGTGCAAGGGTCACCCAACCGTGAATTGTACCGGCTGGGCATGAACCAATTCAAAAAGGGAGAACCAGCCGTCTTTCGGGATATTGTGGCTGGCGATAATGTCACCGGGCCCCGGCAGCCCTGTGCTCCGTTTGGAGCGGGAGGGTTCCGGGCCTTACCGGGATATGATGCTGCCACTGGGTGGGGCGTCCCCAATGTGGACGTGCTGGCCCGGAATTTTGGCGTCAAATTTGGTGACACCACTCCGCCTGCCATCACGATTGTGGCACCCAAAGGAGGGGAATCCTACGAGAGTGCCCGCCAGACCGCCATTTCGTGGGAAGTCAGCGAAACCGGAACCATCATTTCCCAATCCATTGCGCTTTCGCTCGACAGCGGCAGAACGTTTCCGCTCCTGGTCGCCACGGGATTGGCCGGAACCGCCCGGACTTTCTCCTGGACCGTCCCTTTTGGCAATGAAACCCCCACCGCCCGGCTGCAAATCACGGCAACGGATGATTCCCTCAATGAAGGGCGGGCAATCAATGCCACCGATTTCAAAATCGTGGTACCTGCGCTTTCGCCCCCACAGAACTTTAGAGCCCTGGCCAACGGGCCGCTGGTCCAATTGAGTTGGGAAGCCCCCTTGCCCAACCCGGCGGTGGTTTTGAAGGGCTACAATCTGTATCGTTCAAAAACCTCTCCGGTGGAGCGCACTGATGGCAACCGGCTGGGCACGCTGGATGTGACCGCTTCTTCTTTTTCGGACCGGCCCGTTCCGGCCAATGGGAAAACCGCCTATTTCTATGTCCTGACAAGCCTCTTGAGCACTGGCGAGGGTCCCGCCGCGCCGGAACTGACGGTGACTCCGGATGACGGTACCGGCGACCGCACCCCTCCGCTGGTCAAGGTGCTGGCTCCAAACGGTGGCGAAAGCCTGACCGTCGGGGACAAACTGGCCATTTCCTGGAATTCGACGGATAACAGCGGAGTGACCGCCCAAACGGTTGAACTGTCAACTGATAACGGGGTCAGGTTTGGGATTCCGATTGCGGTTGGATTGGCTGGAAATATTCAGTCCTTTGATTTTGACCTGCCGGCAGCGACCGTTTCCAAGGCCGCTCGGATTCGGGTCACCGCCCGCGATGCCGAAGGCAATACCGGGATGGATGATTCCGATGCCGGCTTTGTCATTCAGGCCAGGGACACGGTTAAACCCACCGTCACCGTGGTGGCTCCCAATAGTACCACCAAAAAGCTGACCGGCGGAGCCGCTGTTTCCGTTACCTGGATTTCAGGCGACAATGTGGGGGTCAGTTCCCATCAGATTCTGCTTTCGGCGGATGACGGCCTGACGTTCCCAACGCCGTTGGCCACCGGGGTGGCTGGCGCGGCCCAGACCTTTTCCGTCATGCTGCCAAATCAAAAAATCGGGCAAGGAAAAATCAAGGTTGTGGCCACCGATGCAGCGGGAAACAGCGGAGAGGGCGTTTCCACCACCTTTAAGGTGAAACCCCGGAAATGAGCGCCAATCCGGGTTTACAGGTTTTCTGGCAGCCCTGCTCAGGGTGGCAGCGTACCGCCTGCCATCGAGATTTGCCCATTCTTCCGATTGAATGAAACTGGCCCAATCATATGGGGATGACCGTTTGGGATTGTTAAGCATTTTGCGTTGCACCTGCCGGAGCACTTCGCTTCGCCCGGCACCAGCTTTGAGCCGTGTGTAATATTCCATCATCAGTTCCCTGTCTCAGGCCGACCACACCACCAGCCGAGTGCCCCCAAATCCAGCCCGGTCGTATCAAAGGCGGTCATGGTTCCCCCATCATCGGTGGCGCTTTTCCCTTCATTGGCCCCGGCAAAAAAACAGCCAGGACTGTAACAAAGGGGGGGCTTTCCGGATGGTATCAGCGTCAGTCGGAGCATCCTGCTCCCTGGTCAGTAACCGCTGGGCTGCGCCATCCGAAGGGCTGGTTTCGTTGGTTTCCGCTAAAAAGTAACCGTGGGTGGCAATAGGCAGCATGGTCGGTTTGCTGGCCTGTTTCAGCGCAACGTCAGCACACTATCAAATCCGCTACCTGACACTGGCTGGTTGTTTCTTTTTTTCCAAACGCCCTGTTGGGTTACGGTTTATGTGAGCAGATTCCAACGATTTTTGAGGTTGCTGGAGGGTTTACATCGGATTGCTGATTGAGAATTCATTGATTTTTTATAGCAAGAGCGCTATAAGAACATTTCTGAATGTGCCAATGTCATTCCCTTTTTGAGATTCCGATGAAACGCAATTACCTCACCATTTCCCAAGTTGCCCAAAAGCTTTCTCTCGGTGCCTCAACTTTAAGAAAAATGTGTCTCAATCAAGCCATTCCGGATGCCGTCAAACCTGGAAATCAATGGTTGATACCGCTTGATTCGCTCGAAAAAATCACCTTGCCCAATCAATCCCGCGGCTGGGAACTGGGAAAACCCCGCGCCAGAGGCAGGACTGAAAATACACTTGAGGTGCCATCCATGCGAAATGCCACAACGAAAATTGCTCATAAAATCGCCGTTTTCAATCAGGCGGGAGGAGTTGGCAAAACCACTTTTGTCCGCGATTTTGGTTATGAACTTTCCCGGCGGGGAAAGAAGACCCTGATTGTGGATGCAGACCCGCAAGGAACGCTGGGAGTTTTTATGGGCATGGAGCCGGCAATCAGACCGGAAACCGATTCCTTTTGGCACTCGGTTTATTCAGGAAATGAAACCCAAAAGCCGAAGGTCCTGCCGACCGGCTATGAAAATCTGTTTGTCGGAATTGCCAACCGTGACCTGAAACGGGGCGAACTGGAGTTGATGGATTCGGAAGACAAGGGCCGCCTCCGGGGATTTCTGCGGGATATTCAAACGGAATTCGACTTCCTCATATTTGATTGCCCCCCTTCCATCTCGGAAATTACCGTCCAGATATTGTTTGCGGTGGATTCCCTCATAATCCCGGTGCAAACTGAAGCCAAGGCAGTCGTGGCATTTGGCGAGGTTCAGGTTGAGATTGCCAAGGCTCAAAAACGGCGGCTGAACCTGGACCTCCCAAAACTTCAGGTTTTGGGGGTGGTCCCGACCATGTACAAAGGGCAAACGATTATTTCACAACACCATTTACGGGAAACCCATGAACTATGCGAGGCTTTTGGCTATCCCCCCCTTCCAGCCATCCGGGATTTCACCAAGGTTTCGGCTGCCGGCACTTATCGTGTCCCGCTCATGGTGCATGACCGAAACTGCCCTGCCAACCGTGATATGGAACAGGTAGTTGACCAATTGTTTCCACCCTGCCCGCAGCAGACTTCAAAGATGTGAATGAACCCATAAACCGGATGTGAGGGTTTGGTTTGCAACGTTACCAGTGCCCTGTCATTTTTAAGGATCCTCCGCTATGGCCAAATCCCGTGTCATCCCCCCCAGTTTTTCCCCGGAACGTAAGTCCGCACTGGCTTCCCTTTTACAGGATAAACCCCAAACTTCGCAGGAAGTGGAACTCCGCCTCATTCAGCCCAACCCGTTTCAGCCCCGCACCGTAATTGACGATGTGGCGATTGACCAGTTGGCGGAAAACATCAGGAAATACGGCCTGCTGCAAAATCTGGTCTGTCGTCCGGACGGGGTGGGTCGCTTTACCTTGATTGCCGGGCAACGAAGGCTTTTGGCTTTACAAAAACTTGGCTGGCAAAGTGCCACAGTGACAATTTGTGACCGGGTCACCAATGACGACCTGCGGCTGGTTGCCCTGATTGAAAACCTGCAACGGGAAACCCTGCATCCGGTGGATGAGGTCCGGGCTTTGTTCGAGGTGGTGCAGCAGGCCGGCACGCAGGAAGCCGCTGCCCAACTGCTTAATATCCCACTGGGAACGATTGGGTATAAAACCGTTTGTATGAACCTCGGAGAAGACGTGCTCAACCGTTGTCTGGCCATCCCGCAGATTTCCCTCAATACCCTCCACCGGTTGTTGCAGATGCCTGTGGAACAACGGTTGGAGGCCATTCATTCTTTGGCATCAGGTGGGCGAACCCCGCCTGCCACCGCCAAAACCCGGAAAACGGTTCAAAAACCCTTTATTTGGAAGAATCGTACTGAAACCCAAGCTTCCTTTTCACTCCAACTCAAATTCAAAAAGAAGGATCCCACCGCAGATGAAATTTTTTCAGCGGTGAAGCTGGTATATGAAGAGTTGGCTGCTCAAAGGGAGGGGAAACCGGTCATTCTTGGACCTTCAAGAAAGCCTGTAAAAAATTGATCATGATGGAGTTGTACGTTTTAGTGAGTTTGCCTTGCGCCCCTTGAGCGACGTTTATCCGACTTTCCGGGTTTCGCCTGCCCCTGTCCCGACCGCTTTGACATCCGCTTTTGCCCGTTGTCTCCTGTCAGAAACCGGAAAAGGCGGAAAAAATACAATTGACTTTGAGTGTTGTTCAGAACCAGTCCCGGCGGGGTCTGTTGGTGAACCACCAGGGTGATGATGGGTACTCCCACCGTGACTTCTGCCCAACCGTACGAACGTCAAAACCGCCCGTCCCTTGGTTGTTTGGTGGACAGCTCCCTTCTAACCTTCCCAGTCGGTCCTGGCGGGCCCTGCCTGCCCTTTTCAGAGAGGTACTGCTTACCCGCTCAAATCAATTCATTTCCAGAGTCTGTCAGGTCTCTTGGTAACTCTCTTGGTAAGAACCTGTCCGGAAAATCACTTGCACCGTGCCAAACGCTTGACCATGAGGTCAATCATAGCCAAATAAACGAGGGCCTCACTGGTAGCGGCGCGGCGTTCATAATCCTTACTCAGGCGGCGAA
>JAIBAN010000122.1 GCA_019695185.1 Blastocatellia bacterium
CATACGTGCCCCCACTGTCAAACCGAACTCCACCGTGACCACAACGCCGCTCGCAATATTCTCGCCAGAGGAATCAATCTCTGGCTCGCGGCAGGGCTTGCCGTGACTGTGCCCGGAGGCTTGGCGTTAGCCGGGCCGGTGAAGGGCGAACCTGGGAATCCTACCTGAGTAGGTTACCCATTCCTTGGCGGCACGGCACGGGCCTTCACCCAGGGAATCCCCGCAATTCATTGCGGGGAGGATGTCAAGATATCAGACTAGAAAACTGATTCACTGCTCACCCAACCAGTCGGCCATTCATCCGATGTACTTGCCCATTGCAGCCCGGTGGGAAAAACCAGACATTCCAAAGTACGGAAGGCTGGTTCCGTGCGGGAGCAGACCCAAATCCAGCCGCCTTCTGACCCGCCGTTGGACTCGATCACAACCTCTTCGTTGCCATAAAACCGAGTCGGCCAGTCCGGCCAATGCCAGTCCGGAAAAGGTAGCCGAGGGTAATGCCGCTCAATCACCTGGTGCGTTGCGGCCTTCCCTGGACCGTTGGCATAACAGCGGTTCCGGTTTGACCATTTGAGCTGAAACACAAACATCTGAAGGGCAAACTCGGAAACAGTTGGGTTCTGCCGGTGCCACAAACCTTGTTCCTCAATATCAGAAACAAACACGGGCGGGTCGTCCCGGTCGAGGTCTGCACGGCGAATGCCCCACTCAACCACCGCCTGATTCTCAATGTAAATGGTGAGAAAGTCTTTGATCTCAAGCTGGTCGGGTGGAACCAATTCGTCATTGTGTGACCAAAGGTCTTTCCGGTTCCCGGCAAGCAGATACCAGGAGCGAAGTGCCAAAGGCAGGCGGCAACCCAGTCGTTGTTCGGTGTTCCGGAGCAGTTCTTCCGGAAAACCATCACCGACAGTCAGAGGATGCCGCCACTGTTTGACCAGTTCGGCCAGCAGTTCCCAACGATCCTTCAAGGAACGGGGAATGGATTCAATCATGGTTGAACACCTCCGGGCAGTTCAAACTCAGGCCATTAAGACTGCCGGAGGCTGAACAGAAATTCCAATGGAATGGGGCGCTCAGGCAAAGAATTTCCGGATTGCGGAGAAATCCTCCGGTTTCAGCAAGCTCAGGTGACTCTGTGGATTTCGCTGACTGTACCGACTGTGGTTTATCCAGCCCAGGGTCGAATCATAGGTCCAACCAGCGTTTGTGCCGGTCAGGCCATCCGCCAGCGTGTCACATAGCGCAGCAAGGCAGTTCCGGCGAACGGCGGGAATCCGGGAAACCAGGTTCCGGACCAACCCAGCCGGGGCTTGGTCGGGTTCCAGGTACGTGCCGGTCAGCCACAGCAGGGTCGCCACCCCAGAGGTCTCAGCCAGCCACAGGACTTCCTCCAGGCGAAAAGAAGGAAGGGAAAAATGCCCGCTGTGGCACCCCAGCAAAATCCGGCTGGATTCCCAGGCAGTTCCAATCCAGGGACGCATCTGGTATTCCACCTGGCTGATTTAGTCGAAGTGTTTAACTCTGGACCAAACGGATTTCAGGTCCAGTTTTGGTTGGCGGGCAATATAAACCGGCAGATTGTTTTCATAAGGCATACTGTACTCAGACACGACTGTTCCCGCCTGTTCAACCTGAGCAAAGACTTGTTCGTGACTTTCCTTCTTTCCCCCCACAATAATCAGAACCTGATTTGACCGCTTTCCCGGCCCCCAGAGGTAATAGTTGTTATGGCCCGATATAGCCGGGGGAAGGCCGTATTTTTTTCCAAAAAAATCAATTGCCCCAGCCTCCCCATAGTTCTGGGCATAAATTCCGCATTCCAATTGCTCGGCAGGCGAAAGGGATTGATAAACCTGCCCCACCGTAGTTGCCAGCTCCTCCCACCCATGCATATCTGCGAAATGTTGCGGGAGCTTCCCCATCTTGTGATTTTCCGATTTGACTCCCTGGATTCCCAACCTTTGGGCATAAGCAATAAATTGTGTTTCGGGCAGGATCGGCAGGGCCAGCGGGGCCACCAAAATCCCACCGGTGACCAACCACACAAGGCAGGCAGGTTGCAGCCAAATCCATCGGGTTTCATGGACCCAGATTTCCATCATCGTTCCGCCAGCAGCAAAAAGAAGGGGAAGCGCCGGGGCCAGATAATAGGTTTTGGCTTTCTGCACCAGAAACAACCCCAGGATGGAAACAAATGCCCAGCCCAACAGCCGGAAAGATTTGCCATTGCGGGAAACAAAATAAAAGAAAAGTCCGCCCGCGAGTAATGGCAGGGAAAAGGGATTGGCTTCCAGCAACGCCCCCCACAAAAATTCCCAGGGTTTATATGCATAATGCTTGTAAGCCTGAGCATTCCGCATGAATTCGAGCGTCGGCCAGCCATGAAGCTGTTGCCAGATTACATGGGGCAGGAACAGAAGCCCTGCCAGCCCCCCAGCCAACCACAGCCGGTAATCCTTAAAAAAACGTCTTTCGGGCGTCAGCACCAAACCGACGAAAACCCCAAACCCCAAAAATAAAAGTGAAATTTTGTTTTCCAGTCCGAAACCAACCACCAGGCCAAATGGAATCCAAAGCCTGGGGTTGTCATGTTTGATAATCCGGGTCAACAGGAGGCAGGACCAACCCCAAAACACATGGTCAAAGGCATTCATGGATAAAAAACCGTGAATACCCAAATAGATTGGAGCAACCAACACGGCAGTCATGGCCAGGGCCTGTCCAAACCGTTTGGCACCCAATTCACGAGCCAGATAACCGGTCAGGCACACCACTGCAATTCCGGCACTGATTGGTAACAGGCGAATGGCATAGATCGATTCACCCAGACCGACCCGCACCAGTTTGGTCAGCAAGGCGACCAGGGGAGGATGGTCAACATACCCAAATGCCAGATGTTCGCCACAGGCAAGGTAGTAAAATTCATCCCGGAAGAAGCCGTACCCTTTGATAGCAGTCAAATGAATGCCCAATTTCAGCAGTCCGAACAAAAACCAGAAACACCAGTCCTGCCTCCACCAACGACGCAACTGTTCCATAGATCCCCTGTTGTCTTTGATAATTATGGGTTGAGTAGGGCGATGGTGTGCGCATTCCCGAGGTTTCAGCAATTGCAAAAGGCCAAACGGGACGAAATCAGGTCTAACCGGGCAAAACCAGCGATTTCCCGCATCTCAAAATACCGGCTGGAGGCAACCCAAAATTACCATTCCAAGCAATATCCACCACAGATCGGCTTGTGAACCTCGAACCGGGAGCCAGGGTTGGGACCCCGCGAACCCCACCGATCTCATTCCGGCACCAGTCGCAAAAACGGAAAATCGCCGGTTCCAGTGGTTGAGATTGAGAACAGGGTCTGTTTTCCAAAACCACAACCCACTGTCAATCGGGTATCAGTGCAGGAAATTCAGGAGGAAAGGTGAGCCAAATCAATCCGGGAACAGCCTTCGATGAGGTTCAAACCGGAAAGCAGTTTATCGTGTTGTGGTACAGACAAACTGAGTTGGAAACCATGTGAACGTGGACGCTGACCCCAAGAGTGGTCGAGGACGGACAGCCTCATTCCTTGGTCCCTTTGTGCAACAATTCCACCGCATGGTCCGGGGTGGGCGCACAACCCAATGTAATCCCGCTGGGTTCAGGCAATGCCCCGATATGTTGGACCCAGACCCCGACTGGCTCCGTAACCAATTGTCGCCCGCATTTCAAATGATAACTCAGACCCGTGAATTCGAAGTGCATTTCCCCTTTTTCAAGCATACCTTGAGGGTTTGGTCCGGAACCTGTGGTGGGGAACAAGGTCAGGATAAAACCACCCGCTTGGCCAGCCTGAATCCAAAATGCGGTTCCGGAGTTATCATTGGTTGAAGTGGCCACTTCAACCCCGTCAACTTCAAGCCGTAAACTTCCCGGCGATAGCCACACCCGGTCCAGCCGTGCCACAGGTTGAACTGATCGCTCTGCTCCGCGAAAAACCGGGGTTTTTTCCAAATTCCTTGAAAGTGCCCCCCCCTCCGAGGGTTTGGACAAGGGAGGTTCCTGCCGGGCCAGCTTTTCTGGGGCTGGGAAGACCACCGCCGGGCCCGGTTTGGCATATGACGTGTTCAACACGATGGTCTGAGGGGTACGGAAAACCACCCAAAAGCCATATCCAAGTATCAGCCCCGCAATGGTTACGGCTAGCGGTAAAGGAATTCGCACTCCTTCTGAAACCAAGCGCCTCAACTTTGAAGAAAAACGATGGTGTTGCCGGTGGTCGAATGAGGCCATCAAACGGGCCCGCAACCGAGGGGGTGGATTCCAGGCTTCCGGGCCGGCAGTCCATCCCTGGTCCACCATTTCGGGAGGAAAGGTTTGGCTGCGATACAGCTCCGGCGACCCCTCAAAGTTGCCTTGGCGGCCTTTGGTGGTACCGGTGCCGGCCGTGGAATGTGATGTGTCCGACGGTTCTTCCATTCTGCCACTGCCTTTCTTGAAACCCCACTGTGCAACGAGTTTGAAGTGACAAATTTCAGGTTCGGAAAACAGCAATCAAGTTTACCATTTTTCTTTCCTGTTACATGCCGTCCGTCTCCAGACTCAGACAGCTCATTGGCTTGAATTTTCCTGCAAATTGGCTGAGTCCCCGGTTTCGCCGAGGAAGCAACCCTCATTTTTCCAATGTTGTGTGTTCTGGTTCAAACATCCTTCTTTTGGTGGGCCGGATTGAGAAACCGCTTGACCCCTTCCCGAGCCCGAAATAACAAAGCCTTGACTGCCGGAAGCGTGGTTCCGACGGTTTCGACGATTTCCTGCAATGAAAATTCCTCAGCATCTTTCAGTCGCAACACTTCCCGTTGCCGTTCCGGTAGGGTTTCGGTGGCCTTCTGGACATCAAGGGTTTGATTGGCCTGCTGTTCAAAGTGACCGGAAGGGCTGTTGAAAACCGGGGGCTCCGGTTGTTCCAGGGTTTCAAAAGGGACTTCCCGTTCCAGCTTGCGACGGTGTTTGAGAATCAACTTGTCGGCAATACTGCATAAAAAAGTGTCAAAGGCGGCCCCCCTTTCAGGATTATACCGGTCCAGATGTTTGAGTAACTCCATAAACGTGTCATGGACAATATCCTCAGCCTGGGGGTTGGAATTCATGCGATGGACAACAAAACGCCACACGACGGCATGATGGCGGTCATAAAGTTCGCCAAACGCCATCCGGTCTCCCTTACGGGCTCGGTTGAGGAGTTCCAAATCCATGACTGTGATTGAAGTCAGGGCGTGACGGAATAAACAGCTTTTTTTATTGTCATGTACTTATTTCCCGCTGACCATCAAAAAGTTGCGGTCCGAGAAAATTTTTCTTGCAATAATATGTACAGTGCCCTGTTGTCATGAAAAAAACGGGGTGGTAGCCCTATCATTGCCCCCGTTCGGATTTGAGCTCGAACCACTTTCAAAAGCGCCAAAGCTGTGCTGCCAAGCGGACTCCACCACCTGCCCACCTGCTTGTGCCGGAAGCCAACCACCTGAGCAACGGCTTTCTTCAGCCGCCCGTTGCCAATCGGATTTCCCGCCTGTTGCCTGCTCAACATCGGGAATTTCGGGGCGGTGTTTTTCCAGCCAGGTATAATCAGCCCTTGCAGCCCCTTGGGAGATAAGGCTGTGCCGTTTCCGTCTGCCCACGCCAGAGGGCGATGGTCTCTGTCAGCAGGTGCAGCTTTTTTCGGTTTTGATCCGGGCTGGAGATGCCGGACTGGCCACCAGGGCGGGCGCAGACAGGGACAGTACCAAGGGGGCACTTCAGTTATATGCTTTCCAAAGGGTCCGTTTTTTCACACGAAATTGTTAAGGTAAAACCTAATGTGCTGATCTTGGACATTTCCTCTGGTGAAATCTCCCAATTGCATTGATTTGAAAATTGTATAAAAACGTGTAGTACCTTTCGATCTGCATTTTTAATAAGTGATTTAGTTTTGCGGTTGGTTACAACACGAATAAATTCATGAAGCTCCATCTTTTGATTTGTAAACCGTATGTATCCAAAATCATAGGGTTTATTCTTATATCTTCCGGTTTTGCCCATGTCTCCAAAATAATTGACTTCAATTATCTCAATTTGCTTCCAGGATAAAAACGGTTTCGGATCGAATTTTTCTCCTTGTAAAACGCAAGCAAAATCAATCTGTAATAAGCTCATTTTTTTCTAACTTTTGGATCCACTATAACTGCATTAAATCAACCACGACTGACGATGTGTGCCCACGCCAAGAGAGGGAGTTCAGTTGTTCGGGTTTCGGGTTCCGGGTTTGCCGGGTGCAAACGTTGCTGGGGCAACGTCGGCATCTGCATTCAGGAAAAAGGGGGGCAAACCCGGAACCCGAATTTACAGCTTGGAGTGATTTACCTCCAGTTCAACTTAACTTTGTACCACTTGCGAAACCAGTTTCCCGGCCACCCAGACATCACTCCTGAGTTTGAAGCCTTAATCGCGGGTCCACCAGACATGTGCCAGTTTGTTTTCCAGGGAAAAATCATATCTTACCTGCCCCTTGAAGGCTTTTTCCAAGGCATGGCCCAGTCTTTGGGCTAAATGTTCGGTTGTCGTGGAAAGAAAGACTTTCCCGTTGGATTCATCTTTCCATTCAAGAATACGTGCCAACCGATTTTGCCGATATGCTCTTTTGGCCTCTTTTTGCAACAATCGGACTATTTCTTCCCGATGTTGTTCCAGAAATGTCCCTTCCAAATGTACAAAACCACCCGCAATTCCCTCCTTTTGTTGTTGACAGGCAGGACAAAGGGTCAGATGAAATGAATTGGGGTTGAGTTGAAACTCAACTCTTTCCGGCAAAGCTGGTGCTGCCCAATGACGACCTGAATAGACAGAACCGCAGGTCTCACACCGGGTATGGTCAGGCAGGCTTTTAGGTTCACGATGGCGACCGCCGTCATGGTCTACAGGTTTGGTAAAATTCCGGTTGGTCATTCGTTGAGTGGAACGCATACACAGACTCCTTTGGGTAAATTAAGGTTCCATATACCCAGGAAGGGCAATCTCTGTGCCAATCTGAGCAATTTCTTTTCTTCCCTGAATCCTCGGCCCTGGTTTCCTCAAGGTGTGGAGCCCTGCCCAGGAATTGGATTTTTTTCCACTAAAGAGCGGTCCCGGTTGGGAAAAACCACCCACCGCCTGCTTTCCCTGAATTTGAACAGGAAAAAAAGATTGACAGAGCTAGACGACCGGTCTATTTTTTCCCCATGAAAAAGGAAAGCACCAAAAACCTCTTACTTGAAACCGGCCTCACCCTGATTGCGGAACAAGGGTTCCATCATACCGGGATTGATGCGGTGCTCAAGCGGGCCGGAGTTCCGAAAGGTTCCTTTTACCATTATTTCGCCAGCAAAGAGGATTTCGGGCTGTGTTTAATTGAACGGGCGGCCACAGATTACGAAGCGCGCCTCAAGGAATTGCTGGAAGACCCGCACCGAACCCCGCTGGAACGGTTTCGCCGCTACTTTACCGAGGGACGCGACCAGTTGGCCCAGCAGGAATGCCGCAAAGGTTGTTTGCTGGGAAACCTGGGGCAGGAATTGGCGGACCAAAGCGAACCGTTGCGGCAACGTCTGGCGGAGGTGTTTGGCCGCTGGAACCAACGGTTGGCCGGCTGTCTGCGCGAGGCGCAGGCAGCCGGGGAACTGGACCCGGCGGCGGATGTCGAAGAGTTGGCTGCATTTTGTCTGGCGGCCTATGAAGGGGCGTTGCTCAAGGCGAAGGTGCTCAAAAGCCCAGCCCCGGTGGATAGCCTTATCAAATATTTGTTTGAACGGATACTGACTCGCTGACAGGCCGGGACCGGCGGTCTGATTGGCGGTTTGGATATTGCAAAATAGACCGGTCTAAAAATTCAAAACCCTGGTTTACAAATTTGGGAGAACCCATTCATGTCACATGTACCTGGACCCACTCTTTTTTCACCCCTGCACCTTGGTCCGCTTGAATTGCCCAACCGGATTGTGATGGCCCCGCTGACCCGATGCCGGGCAGTAGACAACCGAACCCCCAATGAAGTGATGGCGGAATATTATGTTCAGCGGGCCAGCGCCGGTTTGATTATTTCAGAGGCCACCCAGATTTCCGAACTGAGCTATGGCTATCCTCATACCCCAGGCATCCATCGTCCTGACCAAGTGGCGGGCTGGGCAAAAATCACCCAGGCGGTTCATCAGGCTGGAGGCAGAATTTTTCTCCAATTGTGGCATGTTGGAAGGGCCGCTCACCCTTCTTTTATGGACGGCAAACAACCAGTTGCCCCTTCCCCGATTGCAATCCGGGGGCAAGCCCATACACCCAAGGGCAAAGAACCATACGCGGTCCCTCGTGCATTGACCCCAGCCGACATCACGGAGATTGTGGAGCAATACCATCAGGCGGCTGAAAATGCCAAGCTGGCAGGGTTTGACGGGGTTGAAGTGCATGCCGCCAATGGTTATCTGATTGATGAGTTTCTGCGCAGCGGAACCAACCACCGGCTGGATGAATATGGTGGGTCCGTTGAAAATCGAACCCGGTTTTTACTCGAAGTGGTGAAAACCGTCACGGATGTCTGGGGCGGCGACCGGGTGGGCGTCCGGCTTTCTCCCACCAATGCTTTTAACGACATCACCGATTCCCACCCGGTGGAAACCTTTACCTTTGCCGCACAGGCGTTAAACCGCTTTGGTCTGGCCTATCTGCACGTGCTGGAGGCTCCCCCGCACCATCGCCTGGAGCGCACCCACGAGGTTGTGGTGACACCCTTCATGCGGCAGGTTTTCAAAGGAAATCTGATGGTCAACGCGGGCTATGATTTCCGGACCGGAACCGAGGCGGTGGGCAGCCGCGCAGCCGATTTGGTGGCGTATGGAGTTCCCTTTATTGCCAATCCCGACCTGGTTGAGCGCTTCCGGACCGGTGCCCCCTTGGCGGAAGCCAACCCGGCCACTTTTTATCAATTCTCAAACCATTTGAGTGAGGGCTATACGGATTACCCGGTCTTCACCCGCCAACAGGCCATTGGCGGATAATGCGATTTGTTCCACGTCTTGGGGAAGGGACCGGGGTCACACCAGCCCCGGTTCTTTTTTTGCCCTCCCAATCTGGCATTCGTAACATTTCAACCTGTCATTTTTTGCGGCTGTTTCTTTTTTTGAGCACTGCAAAAGCCTGTCCTTTCCGGCTCAATCGCTTCCGCATCTCTTGCTTAACGGTATGCCCAAACACTCGCTTTCAAATCGTTTCGTCAAAGGCAATATCCTCGTCAGGCAGCGCAATCGAATACATCGAGGCATCGTAATAGGTCAAAACCTTGGCTTCGGCAGCCAAGGCGGCCCAATCAAACGAGGGGTTCTGAAAAAAACGGCCACTCCGGCTTTTTTCGATAAACTCGGTGACGCAGTCAGTTTCGGTAACTTCAGTGATACGCCAGAGCTTTTCAATGTTTTTTCCATCCCGTTGGAGTTCCGACGTTACAATCATGAGCCCTACCGAACATTCAAACCAGGCATGATACCGCTCGAATTTGCCCCGTTCGGCAACTTCCACGGGGAGCAGGGCTTCGCCGTCATCACCGCAAATAACCTGGGCATACCCCGGCTGGCTCAACGGACCACCAAATTCAGCAATCAGCGGTTGGTCATCCTGGTACCGAATCGGGAAAACCCTGGTTCCTGTTTCATGTGGCATAGGAATTACTGAAGCAACACCAAAAGGCGAGGGTGTCGTATGTGATGGCTCAGGTGGCGTGTTGGGAATCTGGCTGGAACGTTGCAAAAAGTGATTGAGATTTGCCTGCCTGTCAATGGCGAATTGAAGTTGGTGCCAGGATACCGCCATCCGCCAAAAGAGGTTGCCAAAGAAAATTACGATTGGTAAGGTGTTTTCACGCACTTGTACCTGTTTCTTATCAAGCCATCCGAGCGTTCGATGGCGGCGAATTCATGCTTCCAATGGTGAATTTGACCGTAGACGCTTCGGGTGGCTTTCTTTTTTTGGTTACATCTTTTTGAAAGGAATGTCATTCATGCCGCCCACCACCAAAGGGACCATTTCCGCTTTTCTCAAACATCATTTTCGGCATTTTAATGCTGCCGCATTGGTTGATGCCGCCGAGGGCTATGCCCATCATCTCAGTGCCAATGGAAAGATGCTCGTCACCCTGGCCGGAGCCATGAGCACCGCCGAGTTGGGGCTTTCCCTGGCTGAAATGATTCGCCAGGACAAGGTGCATGCCATTTCCTGCACCGGGGCCAATCTGGAGGAAGACCTCTTTAACCTGGTGGCCCACGAATTTTATGAACGGGTGCCGCACTATCGTGACCTGACTCCAGCGGATGAAGCCGCCTTGCTGGCCCGCCACATGAACCGGGTCACCGACACCTGTATTCCCGAAATGGAAGCCATGCGCCGCCTGGAAACCGCCCTGGTGGATGAATGGACCCGCGCGGACCGGGCCGGAGAACGCTATTTTCCCCATCAGTTCATGTATCGCATTCTCAAATCGGGGGTTCTCGAAAGGTATTACCAGATTGACCCGAAGGACTCCTGGATGTTGGCCGCCATGGAAAAAAATCTGCCCATGGTAGTGCCCGGCTGGGAGGATTCCACCATGGGCAATATGTATGCCGGGCATTGTATTGCCGGCGACATCAAACATGTGCAGACGGTTCGCACCGGCATTGAATACATGATTGAACTGGCTGAGTGGTACACCGAGGTGTCACGGGAACATTCCATCGGCTTTTTCCAAATCGGGGGCGGGATTGCCGGTGATTTCCCGATTTGCGTCGTGCCGATGCTCCACCAGGATTTACAACGAACAGGCGTTCCGGTGTGGGGCTATTTCTGTCAAATCAGCGACTCCACCACCAGTTATGGCTCCTATTCGGGCGCGGTTCCGAACGAGAAAATTACCTGGGGCAAACTGGCCCCGGAAACCCCAAAATTCATTATCGAATCAGATGCCTCCATTGTCGCCCCGCTCATGTTTGCTATGATTCTGGGCCAATAACAGCATTTGCGATTTGCCATTTGCGATTTGCGATTTGATTCGGCTGTAATGCAAGGTTGTAAATTTTGCCCTCAATCGCAAATCGCAAATCGCAAATGTCCTGGGGGAATCATGCGCATACTGGTGGTTGAAGATGACAAAAAAATCGCTTCGTTTATTGTGAAAGGGTTACAGGAAGCCGGTTTTGCCGTGGACCATGCCACCAACGGCGAGGACGGGCTGCATTTGGCGTTGAACGAACCGTATGATGTGATGATTGTGGATGTCATGCTCCCCAAACTTGATGGGTTGAGCCTGATTGGGGAGTTGCGCCGGAATCATCTGCAAACGCCGGTCATGATTCTGAGTGCCAAACGTTCCGTCGAAGACCGGGTGAGGGGACTGCAAACCGGCAGTGACGATTACCTGACCAAACCCTTTGCCTTTGCCGAACTCCTGGCGCGGATTCAGGCGCTGTTACGCCGGTCGCTGGGAACCAGCGAAACCACCGCCTTGAAGTATGAGGACCTTTCCATCAACCTCCTGACTCGGGAAGTTTCCCGCGCCGGACGGAAAATCGAGCTGCAACCGCGCGAGTTTGCCCTGCTTGAATACCTGATGCGCAATGCGGGAAAAATTGTTTCGAAAACCATGATTCTGGAACATGTCTGGAATTATGACTTCGACCCCCAAACCAATGTGGTGGATGTGCTGGTCTGCCGGGTCCGGAACAAAATTGACAAGGATTTTGAGCGCAAACTGCTCCATACATTGCGCGGGGTGGGGTACGTTCTCAAAACCGAGAGTTAACGCCGGTTCACGGTGCGGCAGCATCCCTTTGTTCCACCTTCAACAAGGCTATGACGGAAAACCGCTTCCTGCAAAACCTGAAAGTGCATTTGGGAAGGCTTCGGCACACGCTGGGGTACCGGCTGACGCTGTGGTATGGGCTGGCTTTTGTGTTGGGGATGGCAATTCTGTTTTTCTTTTCCTACCTGCTCCTGACAAGTTCCATCCAGCAAAGCGACCAGGAAAAAATTTTACTGCAACTCGATGTGTACCGGGCCGAATATGAAAAATCCCATTCGGTGACAGATTTGATTCGCCTCTTGAATCGGGAACAGGAAGAACGACAGAACCTCTTTCTGATTCGCTTTGCCGACCCGGTGAACCGAACCATTTTTGCACGGGTTCCTCCACAATGGCGTAGGGTTCCGGTGACGTTGCTGGAAAATTATCCGCCTCGCACGGAACCCGAATGGCTCACGGTTTCCGCCGGAGAAGACCAACTGGAAATCGCCTCAGTCCGGCTCAGTGATTTTTGTGTGCTTCAGGTTGGGGCTGGGACGGCTGGAAGGCTCAATACCCTGGCCACGTTTCGCCGGGTCTTCTGGCTGACCACCATCCCCATGTTTGCCTTTGCCATGCTCGGCGGCTTTTTTGTGGCTTCGCGGGCTTTACGCCCTTTACGGGAACTGGTTGAGGCCGTGCGGACCATCATCACGACGGGCAAAACCGACAAACGGGTGCCGGTTTCACCTGTGGAAGATGAAATCGGCGAATTGGTGCTGGACTTCAATCAAATGCTGGACCGGATTGACGGTTTGCTCAAAGGAATGCGCGACAGCCTCGACAACGTCGCCCATGACCTGCGCACCCCCATGACCCGACTGCGGGGCATGGCTGAAATGGCCTTGCAATCCAATAATCCCACCGACCACCGCGAAGCCCTGGCCGATGCTTTGGAAGAATCTGAACACATGCTGTCCATGTTGCGCACGCTCATGGACATTTCCGAAGCCGAAACCGGTACCATGAAGCTGTCGGTCCAACCCCTGAATCTGGCGGAACTGGTGGCCGAAATAGCCGAGTTGTATCAGTTTGTGGCAGAGGAAAAATCCATTGCCATCACAACCGAGATTCCGGAAGGATTGATGGCGGCGGCAGACCGGAACCGACTCCGACAGGTCTTGGCCAACCTGCTTGACAATGCAGTGAAATATACCCCGGAAGGCGGCAAGGTGACGCTTTCGGCCCACAATCAAGGCGACTCCACCATTATCACCCTCCGGGACAGCGGTATTGGGATTGCCCCGGAGGAAATCCCTCGGATTTGGGAACGACTGTACCGGTCTGATGCCAGCCGGTCCGAACGCGGCCTGGGCCTGGGCCTAAGCCTTGTCAAAGCCGTTGTCAAAGCCCATCAGGGAGACATTTCGGTGACCAGCGAACCGGGGAAAGGCTCCACCTTTGTGGTTTCTCTCCCCCTGAAATAACCAATCCATTCATTTGCAATTGCCCGGTTGCCAATTCCCCGCTTTGAGATGGAGGTTGCAGATATGGCTGCCCTGCGAAACCAATCACAAAGTGCAAACGGGCAATTTCAAATGAACTTAGGGACGATATTCGGCAAACGAATTGGAGGTCCCGCTGTTGTTGGACCCTACCACCACAAACCCGTTGTTGAGTTTAACCATGCCCCGCCCCTGCGCCGAAACCCCCGTCAAATCCGTCACGGTGTAATCGGCATTGATGCGTTTGACAAATCCGCCGGAACTATTGTTCGGACCTGACACCCAGGCTCCGCCGTTGGGGTTGAGCGAAATGGACCGGACTGCATACGGAAGGGTAATCGTTGTGGCTACTTTTGGTTGGATGGTAATTGCATGGTCCCATTTCAGATTACTGCCGCCCCTGCCAATTGGTGACCCAAGAATAACTGCTGCACCTTCATCTCCCTCACGTGGTCCGAATTGTGGGCGGGCATTATCCAAAGCTAATTTCGCTCCGCCAATCCAAAGTATATCTGTACTGGACAAAGCCAGTGCATATCCAATGAAATCCATACTGTAGGTCATATAGGTGCTGGGGTCGGTTTGGGTGTCACCTACAATCACGAGGCTGTAATACCCGTTCACTACTCCGCTTTTGCCCGTGACAATCATATCCCCTTCGGAATTTCGGACGATGGCATAAGCGGAACCCGTCAACTCAGTCGAACGAACCGCGCTCGACCCGCCCACCGCCGGGAACACGGTAAAGAGGCCCACCGTTCCGCTGGACGTGCCTTTTTCACCAACCACGCAAATCCGCCCATCACTGGCCAGGGCAATTCCATAACTTCCATCATCGTAGTCCCCGCCAAAAACCGTTGAATAGGTCAGCGTTCCCGTGCTGACGTTAATCACACTTACAAAACTGTTTTTCCCGCTTGGCCAAGGTGAGGGTGCCACCGTCGTGGGAAAATCGGTTGAAGCCGTGGTTCCCGCCACATACACATAGCCGTTGGAGTACGCCACCGCGTTAATCGTATCGTTGCCACTGCCCCCCAGATAAGTTGACCAGACCACGACCCCGGAGGAATTGACCTTTGAAATAAAGCCGTCTTTCCCTCCCGCCAGGGCAGTTTGAGGGTTCGCCACATTCGTCAGCGAGGTCAAACTGGTTCGGCCCACCACCCAGGCTGCGCTGCCGCCAATCGTCACCGCGCGGGCTTCATCAGCCCCTTCTGAAGTCATCACGACCGAATAACCTTGTGCCATGACCGGGGAAGACATCAAAAAAGTGCAAAGAGCTGTCATCATCACAAAAAACAAAGCTATGGCGAAGCGTTCAACACGTGCTAAAATCATTTTGTCCTTTTCTTTCTGCTCGTTCTCAGGCGAGCGGGTTTGCGGGCGGCTTCCCTCCTGCCAATGAGTTCCCGAAGCCGTTTACCAAGTGCGTGAAAAAAATTGGTTCTGCCGAAAGAACCATGGTTTTTTCCGAAATCGGGCGTGTTTGGGTGACCTGACCGACTCGGTTTTTTGACCCTGTTGGAAGGTCTCTACTTACTTATTTCCACGAGAGCGGTGAAAAGATGCGGTGCTCAAAAAAAATTTTTTTGAGTGGGTTTGGAGGGCTGATTTGGGTTGGCTTTCTGGCATTGCCTTTCATTTGGGCGGGTCAATCCCCCACCTCACAAAAAACTCAAATTGCCGTTGGGCAGAGCCTTGATCTCACTTTGACCTCAAATCAATCTCAAAAATTTGTAATCCGTCTGGAGGCAGGCCAGGGAATTTCCATCTGTGCTGAACAACGAGGCATTGATTTGGAACTGAAAATCACAGATGAGGCAGGGAAAGAATTATTAGTTGTGGATAGTCCGAACGGAGCGTGGGGAAAAGAAGAAGCCTATTGGGTTGCCGACACCAATCAAACCTTGTTGGCGCAGGTTTTTCTAGGCAGGTCACAAATTACTAAAGGGGTGTTTTCTCTTTCAGTTCAATTCGAAACACCAAGTAAATGTCAAGCTGAGATGGGTGCTTTATTGCAATACCAAAATGCCAAAAGGGAGCAAACTGTAGCCGCTTTTCAAAATGCAGAGATAGCTGCTCAAAATGTTGGTAATTTGCGTTTGGCAGGATACAGTCGAAAAAAACTTGCTGAACTTGAAAAAAAACAAAACCATGGATCCAAAGCACATGAACATCTCCTTAAGGCTTTGGAATTACTTAAAAACGCCAATGATGAAGCTGGGCAATTGATAGTTTTAAGGGAAATAGCTTTATTGCTGGAAAGTGAGGGAAGCCTTTCGGAAGCTCTTTTGAACTTGGAAAAGGTCGAACAAATGTATCGGAGGTTTCACGATGACTATCGGGCAGCACTCACTTTGACCCATATTGCCCACTTGAAAGAACAATCCGGTGAGATGGCTGAAGCCCGTTCTGACCTGCAAAACAGTTTGTCGGTTTTGGTAGCCAACCCTGAGGATCCAAATACAATTCTTGTCTGGTCCAGTTTAGGCTTATTGTATGATTTGGAAGCAGATTACAAAACCGCAACTTACTATCACGAAACAGCTCGCACCTACTCTGAACTTCAGCCAGAAACAGAACTCTGGTTTTCTGTTTTAAACAACCAAGTAAATCATTATTATCTGGATGGCGACATTGACAGCGCTCAAGAGCTGGTTTCTTCAACAATCCTGGCTAATGCCCGAAATAAACAAAATGTTTGGATTGAAGTTCGGGCTTTAAGTATTTTGGCGACCATTTATATGAAAAATGGACAATACCAAATGGCCGCTAACTTCTATGATTTAGGCCGAAAAGCGCTTGAGAAAAAACCGAATCCGAATCTTTCTCATATCCTTACCCTGAATCAAGCCTATTGCCGCTCGTTCCTTAATGAAGCCGACCTTGCCCTCCGCGACCTGGAAACAGTTTTGTTGCCGGAAGTCCAAACCAAAAAACTGACCAGTTTAGAGGCGGACACCCTGTTGCTGATTGGCCGGCTTTCCCTGCAACAGAAAAAACATGACAAAGCGGCGACCTTTCTGGAACAGGCTTTTCAAATCTATCAAAAACGAAATGACCCCGGCGGCATGGCAGAGGCTCGGCTGCTGGAATCCAAACGGCTGGCGGCAACCGGCCAACTGGAAAAAGCGGAAACTCTCAGCAAAGAAAGCGTGGAGTTGATTAACCGTTCAACCCTGACTGCCAATCTGACGGAACGGATTCAGTTTTTCGCCACCACCCAGGCACATTACGACAATCTGATTGACATTCTTATGCAGCGGCATGCGGTCGCACCAACCGCCGGGTTTGACCGGCAGGCGTTTTTGGTCAACGAAAAAAGACTGAGCCGGGGCATCCTTGAAGCATTGGCAGCCAAACAAAACCGCACAGATTCCCCCGGCCACAACTCCGCTGAATTGGCCGAACTGAACAAAATCGAAGCTAAAATTCAGGAACTGGCGGAAAAACGGTCCCAACTGGCGACCCGGTTTGCTGAAAAAGCCACCGAACGCAACACCATCGAGCGCGAATTGGCCAACGCCTTGCGCGAACGGGAGCGCCTCCGGGCCCGCCATCGCCAGGATGATTTTGCCACTGTTTCCTATCCGGACTTTGCTGAAATCCGAAAAAACGCACTGGACCCGGAAACCGCCCTGGTTGCCTTTTCCCTGGGAACGTCAACCTCCTATGCCTGGGTGGTCACTGAATCCGGTTTGACTTCGTTTGCCTTGCCTGACCGGAGCGAAATTGTCAAAGCTGTTTCCTCGCTCAAAGCCCCGTTGCCCAAATTTGCCAGTGCCACACCCGCCCAGGCGGAAGAAATTGACACCTCGGCGAAAAGCTTTCAGGTTGCTGCCCGTCGGTTATCAGCCCTTTTGCTCGAAAAAATTCAACTTCCGGTCGGTGTCAAACGGCTGGCGTTGATCCGCCCCGACGAATTGAGTCTGGTTCCTTTTGCAGCCCTGCCCCTGCCGAGAAAAAACACTCCAACACCACTGATTACCCAATATGAGGTGGTGAATATTCCTTCGGCCTCAGCCTTGTGCCGGTTGCGCCAGCGGGCGGAAACCTTGAAAGGATTTGAACCAAATCAAGTTGCAGTGGTGGCGGATCCAATTTATTCCTACCAGGATGAACGGCTGGGCAAACTGGCCGAACCGCGCAAAGGCGAAGGAACCCAACTGGCGCTGGCACAATCCATGCTCCGGGGAGCAGAACTGGTTCGATTGCCCGCCACGGGTTCCGAAGCAACAATGATTGACCGGCTGACCCAAGGGAAAGCAGTGAAAATCGTTGGGTTTGATGCCTCGCGGAATGCCCTGCTCGGTGACCGCCTCAAACGGGTGCGGGTGCTGCATGTGGCGGCTCACGGGCTCAACATTCCGAAATACCCGCAGCTTTCCAGTCTGGTCCTGTCACTGATAGACCGCCAGGGCCACCCGCAAGACGGGTTCCTGACCCAGGCTGACGTGGCGGAACTCGACATGGCCGCCGATTTGGTGGTACTCAGTGTCTGTCGCGGGGGGGCCGGCAAGGTCTTACGGGGACAAGGGTCCCTGTCGTTGTCCCGTGCGTTTCTGCTGGCTGGCTCCAACCGGGTCCTGGCTTCGGTTTGGGACGTGGAGGATACTGCAGGGTAAACGGGAACTAAATATTTCCGCATCAAAGGGATCGGCTGGCCGGGCAAAATCTGGTAGAAAGGCGTTTTCCCCATTTTTCACCCTTGGAGGCAGCCATGGCCAGTTTGCTGGAAACCTT
>JAIBAN010000033.1 GCA_019695185.1 Blastocatellia bacterium
CTCATGGGTCCCAGGCACTGGCGGCGCTCGCCACGCTCAAATTAAACCAACAGGTTCAATCCTGGTTCAAAACCGGCCAGATTCAATTCAAGCTCACCCCTTGAGTGCTTCCAGCCGCACAGGTCGACAGTTTTTCAAGGAAAACGTCACGCCGCTGCCGGAGGAAAAAGAACTGGCACCAGAGGAAACCCCGGCCTTTCGGCGGGTGATTGAATATGCGCTCAGGCAGGCGCAAGGGTCAGGACAACCGGAAATCAACGGCGGCAACATTCTGGCTGCGATGTTCCGGGAAGAGCAATCGTTTGCGGTTTTCCTGCTCAAAAAGCAAGGAGTCGCCCGACTGGATGTGCTCAAGTACCTTTCGCATGGCGTCGGCAAAATTGCTGAATCGGAACAATTGATGCCTGTCACGCCGGAAAGCACCCCGCTGGAGGATGATGAGGATTTCGACCCGTTGACCGACCCGCTCAAGGCATTTACCACCAACCTCAACGAGCGCGCCGCCGAAGGCAAAATTGACCCTTTGATTGGGCGGCAGCCTGAACTTGAACGGACGATTCAGATTCTGTGCCGCCGCAAGAAAAACAATCCGGTCTATGTCGGTGACCCCGGCGTCGGGAAAACCGCGATTGCCGAAGGGTTGGCCCGCAACATCCACGAAAACAACGTGCCGGATATTCTGCGCGAAGCTGAGGTGTTCTTGCTGGATATGGGGTCGCTCCTGGCAGGCACCAAATATCGCGGAGAGTTTGAGCTTCGCTTCAAGGCCGTCATCAATGCCCTCAAAAAACGGCCCAGGTCCATTCTGGTGATTGATGAAATTCACACGATTGTCAAAGCGGGCGCGGTCGAAGGCGGCATGATGGACGCCTCAAACATCCTCAAACCGGCTTTGGCGGCAGGGGAACTGCGGTGCATTGGTTCGACGACCTATCCCGAATACAAGGCATCGTTTGAACGGGACCGGGCGTTGGGGCGACGGTTTCAGAAAATCGAAATCGGCGAGCCGACCGTGGCGGAAACCTTTCAGATTTTGCAGGGGCTCAAGAAATACTACGAAGAGCATCACGGCATCACCTATACGGAAGAAGCCCTGCACAGTGCGGCGGAGCTGGCTGCCAAACACATCAACGACCGTTGCCTGCCGGACAAAGCCATTGACGTGATTGACGAAGCCGGTGCTGCTGTCAAGCTCCTGCCGGAAAACAAGCGCCCCCAGACCATCACGGCGCACGATGTGGAAATCATCATCTCAAAGATGGCGAAAATTCCACCCAAAACGGTTTCCACCAATGACAAGGATCGCCTCCGCAACCTGGAAAAAGAATTGAAAGGTGTGATTTACGGACAGGACCATGCGGTGGAAAAACTGGTGAAGGCCATCAAGCTCTCCCGTTCGGGTTTGGGGAATCCGACCAAGCCCATTGGTTCTTTTCTGTTTTCAGGGCCAACCGGAGTCGGCAAGACCGAACTGGCCAAGCAACTGGCACGGGCGCTGGGGGTCGAGTTTCTGCGGTTCGACATGAGCGAATACATGGAGAAACACACCGTTTCGCGTCTGATTGGTGCGCCTCCGGGGTATGTCGGGTTTGACCAGGGCGGACTGTTGACGGATGCCATCAACAAAACACCCTATACGGTGCTGGTGCTTGACGAAATCGAAAAAGCCCATCCGGACCTGTTCAATATTCTGCTTCAGGTGATGGACCACGCCACCCTGACCGACAACAACGGGAAGAAAGCCGACTTCCGCAATGTCATCCTGATTTTGACGACCAACGCCGGCGCGCGGGAAATGACTTCGGAAACCATTGGTTTTTCGGAGAACGCTTCCACCAAAAACAAAAGCCGGGAAGCCATCGAAAAGACCTTCAGTCCGGAATTCCGCAACCGGCTTGATGCCTGGATTGTGTTTGAACAACTCGGTTTCGCCATCATCGAGCAGGTGGTGGACAAATTTATCCGCGAATTGGGCGACCAACTGACGGAAAAGCAGGTCACGCTCAAACTGCGTCCGGCGGCCCGGCACTGGCTGGCCGAAAAAGGCTATGACAAGCTCTTTGGGGCGCGTCCGATGGCGCGGGTGATTCAGACCCATGTCAAGGAACGGCTGGCGGATGAAATCCTTTTTGGCGAACTGGAACACGGCGGCGAAGCCGTCATTGATGCAAAGAACGGGGAACTGGTTTTTACCTTCAAACCATTGAGTGAACCGGCTCCGGCCAAAGCCAAAACCACCAAGCTGAAGCCCGAATCCCCGGCCAAAACCAAAGCCGTGCCACAAGCCAAAACCAAAGCCGTGCCAAAAGCCAAAATCAAAGCTAAGGAAAAAAATTAATCCAATCCCGAGCCAGGCTGTTGCGCTGCTTCGCGGCGGTTGACTGTAGCTGTGGGTTTCAACCCACGGGAACAAACGGGCATGATTTCCCACCGCCCGTGGGTTGAGACCCACGACTACAGTCAATGGTCGCTGACGCGACCGAATTGACGATTCAAATGGTCAAAGGTTATTCGGTTGGTTCAGATTGAGGAGGCATTTCCTTTGCTGAAAAAACTTTGTTTCGCTTTTGTGTTTGGTCTTGGCCTTTTGTTGTTTGGCTGCGTTCCCAGTGTTGAACATCCACCCTCTGGAGTAAAACCCGACTGGATCCTTTCATACACAGAGGTTGTCGCGCTGAAAACTGAAAACCTGTTGCTGGTTTCTTCTGATTCTGTGCCCAAAATCATGGCGCTCGATGGGGAAACCCGCCAGGAGCGCTGGCGCTTTGAGTTTCCTTCCACGCATAAACTTCAGATGGTACGGCAGCAGGATGGCCTGGTGCTGGTGTCGGCTTCCACGCAACAGGGAGAAGCCTATACGTTGACCTGTTGCGGGCTGGAACCCAGGACCGGGCGCGAATTGTGGCGGGTTGCTTCGTGCTGCACCCAGCCTTTGCTCAAGCAAGGTGTCGTCATCGGTCAGTTTGGAACGCAGGAGAGCGGGTTCGATTATACGGCGGTGCGGACGCAGGACGGGAAACAGCTTTATCAATTTTCAACCAAACCTGCCGCCTGGGCGGCCCGGCATCCCGGCACAACCATTGAAAAACCCTGGTTTACCGACAATGGAACGGCGGTGGTGGTTTCCCGCACGGAAAAAGGAGCCTATTCGCTGTTTGTGTTTGATTCCCGGACGGCATCCGAACGGGAAGTCCCGCTTGCAGTCAAAAGTACCAGATTTGACCACTTTTTGGTGAGTGAGACGACCTATTTTCATATCGGGGAGGTCGGAAACAAGGATGAACCCCAGGGGCTGATTCAGGCTTTCGACCTGCAAACCGGCCAGCAAAAATGGCAGTTCAACCACAAGACTGCTTTTGATTTGCCAATTGGTGTCTGGCCGGAGGCATTTCTGGTCAAAGATTACAAAGGGATGACTCTGGCACTGGACCCGACGACGGGTGCTATTAAATGGCAAGCCGATTCCAAGTGGGGCAGCAACTGGGATTTGGCTGATGTATGCCAGGTTGGGAATCAGGCCCTGTTGTTTCATGGTCTGGCGGATAAACTGGAATGCCTGGACCTTGTAACTGGAAAACAACTATGGGCAACCAAAGTTGAAAAGACAGGCTCTGCCACCGCCATGAAAGTGCGGGATGAAATTGTCTATGTGTTGACCGAAGTCACCGCTCAGAAAAAATTCGCCCCGGACAGTTTTGCTCATGTCGAATCAAATCTGCTTACCTTTGACCTGAAGACCGGAGCCTTCATCTGGCGTTACAGTTGTGACACCATCCGCGATTTTGAATTGTTCCGGAACTGGGTGCTGGTTGCTACCGGAAGTCAGGTGCTGGCTTTGCCCCAACCACAGCCAGGTGCTGGAGGTTTTGCCACCGGGAGTCACACTTCCTAAAAAAACGAATGGCAGAGAACCGGGCCAAGTGGCATACTTGCATGCACATCAAAAATTACAAATTTCTGTTCAACCTGTCCGACAGGAAGGTTATTTCTGTCCAAACGGGTTGATTTCAGGTGAAAATGAGCGAACCGTCAGCCGCAGCCGTCCCCACGTTTGAACAATCTTTGGAGGAACTGGAAGCCGTCGTCCGGCAGCTTGAATCCGGAGACGTTCCCCTTGACCAGGCCCTGGAGCTTTTTGAGCGCGGGGTCAAACTTTCCCGTTCCTGCCGCGAACGATTGGATACCGCCGAACGGCGGATCGAAATTTTGTTAAAAGGTCCGGACGGCTCCCGCACGGCTGTGCCGTTTGCTGATTCCGATTCCAATGATGAGGACGAATAAGGGTCGTGGATTTGGTCGAAGTCACCATCACCCATCTTTCCGGACGGCGCGCCGGGGAAAGTGTGTCCTGTCGCACCTGGCCTGCCTCAATTGGCCGGGCACCGTCAAACACGGTCCAACTGGGAACCCATGACACCAGGGCATCGGCCCGCCATGCCGAATTGCAGTACGACGGCAAAGACCTCTACATCCAGGATTCCAACAGTACCAATGGCACCTATGTGCGCGGGCGACGGGTGACCCGCGAGAAACTCTTCAGCGGTGACGTGGTTGAATTTGGGGTGGGTGGCCCGCAGTTGCGGTTTGATTTTATTGTGCGGGTCAGTCAGCCGCCGCCGGTTCAACCAAAGGCAGTTGCGGCTCCGGTGGTGGCCGCACCCCAGGTCCCTTCAGCTCCGGCCCCAGCCCCGGCCCCGGCGGCGGTTCTTCCGGAACCCAATCCGGTGGCCCTGCCTTCTGCCCACGCCGGGACCCCCATTCTGGCCAAGTATCCGGCTGCCCCGGTGTCGGCGGCAGCGCCACTGGAAGATTTCGTCGGAAATGCACCTTCGGAAACCTCACATCTGGGGACACGTGAATTCCCGCTGCAACAACGCAATCGGTTTGTACTGCTCGTCATCGGGCTGCTGCTGGTACTGACCGGAATTGGTTTGGCTGTTGCCCAAATGCTGGTGTGGGTCCTGCCGGTAATTTTTATCGGCTTGTTTCTGATGTTCACCGGCTGGAGCTTTTCCAGGGTCAATATCACAATTACCGCTCATGGAATCGAATATCAGGGAGTCTGGCGGCAAATCTCGATTCCCTGGAGTGATGTCACGTCGTTGCAGGCCGAAAAAAGCAAAACACGCGTGCTGACACATTTGGTCTACACGGTGAAAAGCCCGAAACACACCATTACGTTTTCCGCCAATGGCTTTGCCGGAGGTCTGGAACTGGCTCAGTTGCTGGCCCGCCGGGCCGGGCGAAAATGGGAATAAGAACATTTGGCGATTTTCCATCCGCGATTGTCAGTTCCACGATTTCGCTCAGGCGGATGGATATTTCCTCGCACATCCTTGAATTCATAAGTTTCAAGATGGACATGACACTGTAAAAAATGATAATTCCGCTTCTTGAAAGGACTGAGGACTGAGGACTGAGGACTGAGGGCCAAAATCAGGACTGATGATTAAGGGTCGTTTTCTGTTTCTCAGCAGGATTTTAATCCACTGAGTTCTCATCTCTGGTTAAATTGCTCAGTCCTCAGTCCTCAGTCCTCAGTCCATATCACTCACTATCTTTATGTTTACCCCTGTTATGACGTTTTCACTGAAACAATATTTCGCCACCCGTTCAGAAGAAATCAACGCCTGTTTGGACCGCCTGCTGCCAACGGTTGGAACCCCTCCGTCTCTTTTGCATGAAGCCATGCGCTACAGCCTGTTTGCCGGAGGCAAGCGTCTGCGCCCGATTTTGGTGCTGGCTGCCGGAGAAGCCCTGGAAGGGAATCGGGAGTACCTGCTGCCCGTCGGGTGTGCATTTGAAATGCTGCATACCTATTCGCTCATCCATGACGATTTGCCTGCCATGGACAACGACGATTTACGGCGCGGCATGCCCACCTGCCATAGAAAATTTGGTGATGCCGTGGCGATTCTGGCCGGTGATGCGCTGTTGACCCGCGCGTTTCAGGTTCTGGCTGAACTTGAGGTTCCGCCCGTTTTGCTCGAACGAAAAGTGCAGGTCATCGTGGAACTGGCCCAGGGCGGCGGCACGGTTGAAGGGATGATTGGCGGCCAGATGGCCGACATCGCCGCCGAAGGCAAGGCCGTTGATGCGGAAACGCTGGCCTATATTCACCGGTCGAAAACCGGGGCCTTGATTCGGGCTGCGGTGGTGTCTGGCGGGTTGATGGCCGGAGCCAGCGAAGCGGAAATTGCCACCTTGCGCCGTTATGCCGAGTGTATCGGATTGGCGTTTCAGATTGCCGATGACATTTTGGATGTAACTTCCACGGCTGAGGCGTTGGGAAAAACACCCGGCAAGGATGTTGCCGCCGGGAAAGCCACTTATCCGGCGCTTTTCGGGTTGGAGGCTTCACGTGTCAAAGCCCAGGCATTGGTTGATGAAGCAGTTGCCCTGGTGGAACCGCTCGGACGCCAGAAGGAAATATTGGTTGCCCTGGCCCGTTTTATCGTCGAACGACCTTCATAACCCGAACCAGGGTGACGCAGGCGTTTTTTGGTAAATGGCACATGGTTGGAAGCGGCTCTTGCTTACCATGTGCCAGACACCTTTCACTGTACTCTTTTAGAAAGGGAGCCCGAATGAAACGATCACGACTCACCCTGATTCTGTGGGGAGTGGCGTTGGTCGGTGCCTTTGGTGGGAACATCCCCATCTCTGCACAGACTCCGAAAAACCCACCGCCTCGGATTGTCATCAAAAATCCTCTTCCAACAGAAACCAAACTGCTCATCCAACAGGTGGATGAACTGATTAACCAAGGAAAACTGGATGAAGCTGTTGCCGTGGCCCGCAAGGCGCGCGAGGTATCGTCCAACGCCCTGCCGGCCCATTTGATCTATGTCCGGGCTCGCATGGTCCAAAGTTCTGACCCGGTTGCACTGGTCGAAGAATATCGTGCCAAAATGATGGCCGAGCCGGAAAACCCACTGTATCCATTGGTATTGGTGCAGGGAGCTTTTCTGGCGATTGTAGTTAAGGAAGAAGAACGGTCCCGTCTGCTGCAAAAAGCGGCTGACCTGGCTCCGGACTGGTCCTGGGGGCAATTTGCAGCCGGACAGTTGCTGGAAGCCAAAGGTGATAAACCGGCAGCCCTGGCGGCTTATCGCAAGGCACTTGAACTGGAGCCGGAGAATTCCGCACTGGTCGAGCGTCTTTCCTGGTTTCTGCTGGCCGGAAAACAGTTTGACCAGGTCATCAGCCTGAATCAAAAACTGGTGCAAGGGGATCCGGCGCTGTATTCGGCCTACACCCAGATGTGGCGGGCACAGTTGGGAAAAGCCGCCAATGCACCAGAAACAGTCCAACAGGTTGAAAAAGAATTGGAGGCGCTGATTGCCCGTGCGGACCGGTCTCCTGCATTTTTACAATTTGCCGCCAATTCTTATCGAAACCTGCTCAAACGCGGGGATAAGGCCAAACCTTTTGATGAGGAACTGAAAAGCAAATATCCCGATTGGGGGAAATACAGCGGGTTTGCCTATACGGCAGCCCCCAATCTCACCGGGCTGATGCGTCGCTATATTCTGGCCGGGCAGCGAAACGTGGCCTTTCGGCAGATTGCCGAAGCCGCCAAAATACCGGACCTTGCGCCCCGGATAGCTGCTCTTGAGGCATTGGACAAAGAGCCGCTGGATGACGAATTACGGCTGTACTGGGCGGAACAACTGGCAAACGCCTATGCCCAGGCCAAGGACATTGCCAAACTGGAACTGCTGGCACCAAAGATTGTGAAACTGGACCCGGAAGATATCGGGGTCTATGAACTGGTGGCCCGGACGATGCTGGAGCACAAGAGCGATGCCCGGCGGGTGCTCAAATATGCTGAAATGCTGACGGCGGCAACCACGTCTTTCAGCCCGGCCAAACGACCGAAAAGTTACGACGAAGCGTCCTGGAACGAGGATTTCGGCGCAGCCGAACAGCGGGAGGCCTTTGACCAGCGCCGGGGAAATTACCTCTATGTGCTAGGTCAGGTCCAGGCGGAACTGGGCAACCTTCCAAAGGCTGAAACCACCCTGCGGGAAGCGATTGCCGCCAATTCCTCGGTCGCTGCCAGATTCCAACTGGGAGAGACGCTGGAAAAACTTGGTAAACCAACGGAAGCTGCGCAAGCTTACGCCGATGTCATAGCCGAAACTGGCGGGGTTCCTGCCAATACCTCTCTGGCAAATCTGGCCGGAAACCTCAATCTGGGCGGGAAAGCTGCGCTGGCTTTGCAGGGGCTTGAAAAGAAAAACCCGAAAATCAATGGCCAGTCGTTAATGACGGCGGCCCTGGCCGCCAAAAAGGAACGCATCCGGGTTGGCCTGCGCAAAAAATTCATCACCGAAGAACCCAAAGACTTCGAGGTGGCCAATCTGGCCGGGACCAAAGTCAAACTTTCCTCGCTCCGGGGAAAAGTGGTCCTCATGAATTTTTGGGCCAGTTGGTGAGGGCCCTGTCGTGCGGAGTTTCCGCACCTCGTCGCCCTCTATGATAAGTTCAAATCCCAAAACGTCGAGTTTCTGTCCATCAACGTTGAAGAAGACCAGGACGCCGCCCGTGCTTTTGTAGAAAAACAGAAGCCCGGATTTCCCGTGTTTTTGGCCCAAACGGTAGGCCAACAATATGAAGTCCGAGGCATTCCCCACACGGTCTTTTTTGGCCGGGACGGCAAACTGCGCTTCCGCGAAATCGGGTTTGACCCCCGGGACGGGGAAGAACAGTTCACCATCATCCTGGAGGAACTGCTCAAGGATAAATAAGGTATTTCCCATTTGGACAAAGGCACAAAACGAAAGCCCGCCAGTTTCCCGGCGGGCTTTCATTTTTGACTTTATCCAATCACAGACGGGCAATTACAGATACTGCTTAGGTGCTGACCTTTTTCGCGTTGCCGTAGTTGACCTTGAACTGATTGTCGGAAATCCCCGGATTGACCCGCAACCGCGTCAATCTGACTTCCGTGTAGTCCCGGTTCTTTTCAAAAAACACCTGTTTGGCCGGAAGCCAGGTTTTATGGTCAATCCAGACTTCAATCCGGGCAAATTTGATTTCGGCGGTTTTGGGCGTGAGGGTCAGGTGGGTTGCTGCCTGGCCATCCACTGTTTCATTGCCGACCAGGGAGATATTGAACCGTTCACGCAACTGAGCGGCTGCATTCAAAACCGTCAGCAGGTCAAAGCCGCCGCTTTTTTTGGCAATCTGCGAAAGGCCGGTTTCAAAAACCGTTCCCTGTTCGATTTCCCAGAGGAGAGCCTTGTTTCCATCCACGGAAAGCACTTTCTTTTGCGGGCGGGAATAGTCAATCCGGACTTTGCGTTGGGTTCCGGGTTTGTAAAGCAGGGTGCCTGCCTGTTCAGGGTCTTTAATATTGAGCTGGCCGTTGGTTCGTTGGTGGACAATTTCAGCTTGCAGGCTGGTCAGGCTGCGGCTGGTGGTTTCAATTTTGGTGAGGACCGAATTGAGTTGTTCTTCTCCGCCGCTGGCCTGGGCCACGGTACAATTGGTGAGCATGGCTGGGGCCACCAGCCCTAGCATCATAAAAACAAGAATCAAAACCGAATAACGTTTCATAATTCCTCAAAAGACTTTGAATTTCTGCTTAATGTGGGTTCAAGTGACAGCGCGCTTTGAGTCCTGAAGACAAAATTATTGATTCAGGTGTTTATCTTTTTGGCATTGCCGTAGTTGACCTTGAATCGATTGTCTGAAATATCTGAATTAACCTTCAAATTGCTGATCTTGACTTCGGTATAATCCTGGTTCTTTTCGTAAAAAACCTGTTTAACGGGGAGCCACGTCTGATGTTCAATCCAAACTTCAATGCGGACCATTTTGATTTCAGCATCTCTGGGTGTCAGAGTTAGGTGAGTAACTGGTTGATTGTCAACAACATCGTTTCCGGCAAACGCGATTTTGAACTGTTCCCGAAGTCGGACCGCAGCCTGCAAAACCATCAAAAAGTCGAAAACTCTCCGCCTCTTGGCAGTTTGTGAGGTTTCATAGACCAAACCTTGCTCAACTTCCCACAGGAGAGCGTCGTCCCCATCCAATGCCAGTACCTTTTTCTGAGGCCGGGAGTAGTCAATTCGGATTTTGGGCTGTACGCTTGGTTTATAGAGCAATGTTCCAACCTGTTCCAGGTCTTTGATGTTGAGGTTTCCGTTGGTACGGCGGTGGGTAATGGTAGCTTGTAGGCTTGTCAGGTTACGGTTGGAAGTTTCAATTTTCTTAAGAATCGAGTTGAGTTTCCCCTCGCCGCAATTTGACAAGGGAGCCGACCCTGACATCAATAACAAAAGAATCAAAATCAAACTATGTTTCATAGTTCCGAAAAAAACTTCCAATGGTCACTTAATCAAACCAAACCCGATACCCCACAATGGTACCACTTCGGCTGTCGGTGAGCACTTCAAAGTGCCGCACGGTCACAGGCCGACCGAGGTTGCGCAGTCCCGCGCTTTCCAGGGATTTCTGCAACGTGTCTGCCGGAGGCACATTCTTGATGTCATCGGCAGTGATGAGAACCGGCTTGCTGTTCAGGTTGGGGACTGCCCCGGTGGATGAAGCCGCAGGGGATTTCGTTGCGCGTGGTTTTCGTTCATCAAAAAACGAGGTTGGGATGAAAAAGATAAAGGCCAGAATGGCAACACACATCACGTCGTACTGCCAGGTTCCCCGTTCATAATGCCAGAACCAAATGGCGCGAAAAAATCCGATGATATGGCCCATGATGTTTCCCTTCCTGCGAATGGTGTCAAAGCGTCAATCTGAAAATGGCAGATGACCTGCCCCCTTGCTTTTCATTTTCTGGCCGAGACAATCTCCTCAGTGGTTTCAAAATTGTGGCGCAACACCCGGCTGTCAAGAACCTTGCCGTCTTTCATCCGAATCAACCGTTGGCCCACCTCGGCAGCCTCGGCGTTGTGGGTAATCATGATGACGGTCTGACCCAGTTCCGTATTCAACCGGGTCAGCATATCGAGCACAATTTGCGAATTTTCACTGTCCAGGTTACCGGTCGGTTCGTCCGCCAGCAGAATTGCCGGGTGATTGATAATGGCGCGGGCCAAAGCCACCCGTTGCTGTTCGCCGCCGGACAGTTCAATCGGTTTGTGGTGCAGCCGGTCTTCAAGCTTGAGCAGTTTCAAGATATGACGGCGGCGCTTTTCCTCTTCGGCATGGTCGCGGACGGAACCGCTGTGGCGAATATATTCAGCCAGTTTGATGTTGCCTTCAGCCGTCAGGGTCGGAAACAGATTGAAACGCTGAAACACGATACCGATTTTGCGCCGCCGGATGTCCGTCCGCTGGGCATCAGTGACGGAAGCCAGGTCTTCGCCATCAATCACCACGTTGCCGCTGGTTGGCTTGAGCAGGCCGCCGAGAATGTGCAGCAGAGTTGATTTTCCCGAACCCGACTGACCCATAATCGAGACAAACTCGCCTTCCTGAATTTCGAGATTGACTCCGCGCAGGGCAGGAACATCAATCTTTCCGACCCGGTAGGTCATGGCGACATTGAGAGCTTGGACGATGGTCTTCATAAAAAATTTTGAGTTTTGAGTTGTTCGTTTTGAGTTTTGAAAGCTGGTGTGAAGTTGAGTTCATGCAAAACTCAAAACTCAAAACTTTATTCATAGCTGAGTGCTTTGACGGCGTCCTGGTTGGCGGCTCGTACTGCCGGATAGAGTGCACCCAGCAGGCCGCTTCCAATACCAATCAGGGCGGCATAGAGCATCCACCGGGGTTCCAGTTCAACCTGGAGCGAGGTAAACCGCATGATGCCGATTTTAAGCATAAATGCGGCGGCATACCCAAGCAAAACTCCGGAAATGCAAATCAAAAGTGCTTCCTGTTCGATGACCCGGACAATAAATCCCTTGGATGCCCCCATGGATTTCAGGATTCCGATTTCTCTGGTGCGTTCCATGATGGTGGTGTACATGGCCAGCAAAATAACCAGCAGGCTGACAATGACAGCCAGTCCGATGACCACTTTGAGAAAGGTATTGAAAGCCGGGATGCCTTTTTCGTAAAGCTGTTTCAGGTCTTCAAGCGGCATCAGCTTGTTGTCGGGCAGTGCCTGATTGATACGAGCGGCAACGGTCGCGGTGGATTCACCTTTGGCGCACTTGAGATAAATCATGGTACAGCGGTCAGGTGAGGAAAGGATTTGTTGCAGGCTCGAAAGCTTGATTTTGATACGGGAACCGCTGGGCGGGGAAAAAATACCGGCAATCCGGAACTTGCGGCTGAAAATGTCCACCGTGCTGCCAACCGTAACTTTTTTCTGCCGGGCATAAACTTCATCCACAATGACATCCAGGTCTTCGGTCAGAGGCTGGCCCTGCTGGATGTGAATGCCCGACATCTGGGAGTAGGTCGGAAAATCAATTCCTTCCAGAATTTCAAAGCCGATTCCGGTCTTGGTTTCTTTCAGATACTGCCCCACGGGAGACACCAGTCCCACTCCCGGAACCTCCTGCAACTTTGGCACATACTGTGTCGGAAGGGTCAGGGAAGTCGTGGTCAGGCTGAAATCACGGTAAAACATGAGGTCCGCGCCGACGCTTGACTCACGGGTCTTGCGGTCATTTTGCATACCGTTGACAAGACCGGCAAACATCATGACCAGGACCACCCCCAAAGCCACCCCGATGATACTGACGGCGGTCCGGGTGGGGCGTTGTTTGACGTTAGCGACGACGAGACTGTCCATACTTTATATTGGGTTCAGGGTTCAGGGTGTTGCAGTCTTGAGAGTCTTGGGAGTCTTGAGAGTCTTGGGAGTCTTGGGAGTCTTGGGAGTCAAAAAAGATTCTCAATTCTCAATTCTCAATTCTCAATTCTCAATTCAAGAGGCCCTGGACCCTGTTGTTAATTTTCCGAGGCTTTGGCCCGGACTTGGTTGGCCTGGGCATCCAGGTCGAGCACATGCAGGTTTTCATCGTTCTGCACAGTGAAAACATCGGCTGTCATCTGCTCGGAGTTGACTTCAGCCTGCCGATAGACCACACGCAAGGCATAGCCGTCGTGGGGACGGGAAATTTTAACGGAACGGGGCATGGGTTGCGGCTGTCCGTTCGGTCCGGAGAATCCATCATATTCGGCTTCGGTGTTGAGGGTGCCGTTTTCTTCAAACAACTGGAGCCGGACGAATGGGGTTCCGGGACGGGTTCGGTCAAACCAGTAACAATGCGAAGGAACCATGCGTCCGTCCGGCAATCGGTGGGTGACATAGAGCACATAGTACGTCCGCATGACACGTTTGGCCGGAACCTCCATTGACAGGCTGCCGTCACTTTTTCTCACCAAATCCGCTTCGTCCTGCCGGGACTCAATCACAAACGAACTGTATTCGGCATGGTTGACCGGAATTGGTGGCACGAGCAGCGGCAGGGCCAGATGCTGGGGCCGCAACTTGGAAAAGGTGCTGACATCCTTGGCCGAAGGGTCGTTGACCAGCTTTTCGGTTTCAGAGGCGTATTGCCGATTGTTCGAGCCCCGAATGAAGCTCCGTTTGTCAGTCGGGTAAAACACAGCCACCGCAAAACGCTCTCCGTCTGAGCCCATATCCGCAATTCGGCCAATCAAGGTGGCGTCCACAATCAACCGAATATTCTGTGGTCGTTGCAGCACCAGCTTTCCTTCCGCAGTGGGATACACCTTGCCTTTGCCCAATCCCGACTCTTTATAATCGGCAAACTGGAGTGAAACCGAGGATTTAATTTGGGTGATTTCCTGAAGACTGTTGATGCGGGTGACCAAATCAGCCGAAGTCAACGGTTTTTGAACCGGAAGCTCAACCGGCAGATTCACCCGTGACGTCACACAGCCCGAACCCAAACCGGTTAAAACCAGAATTGAAAGCAAAAAAAAGGAGCGCACCAGACTCCGCCGACGGGAATTCCCGTCCTGTAAATCAGAAGCCATCCGAAGTACCTGCCGCTGCAAAAACACTTTGAAAGTATAGTTGCCGAAAAGTTTTTTGAATGTGCCGAAAACAAAGCCGCAAAGCTACCAAGTGAGCGCAGACTTGTCAACGACTGGACAGCGGTCCGTGGTCCGCTGTTTTCAAGTGACCGAATCGGGAAATGATTTAACTGAAACCGTGAAAAGCTGAAAGCTGATTGCTGAAAGCCAGCAGCTCTTTCAAATCCGCTTAAACCCTCGTTCTATTTCATGCATGTCAAACCGGAGCAAAACCGGGCGACCATGCGGGCAATTGGTAGGATTTTCGGTTTTCATCAATTCGTCAATCAACCAGGTCATTTTTTCCATGTTGAGTATCATATTGACTTTGATGGCCGCCCGGCAGGCCAATCCGGCAGCAATCTCACGCTGAAAATACTCCAGCGCGAGGGACCGGTTTTCCGCCTCGACCACATCCAACAGCTCCAGCAGGAGCGTGCGGGCTTCCTCTGCATCAAGTTCCGCCGGAAGCGCCCGCAGGGCAATCGTCCGGGCAGAAAGCTGCATAACGTCAAAACCGTTGGCTTCAAGGTCAGCATTGACCGCTGCAAAAGCAGCTCCCTGAGCCGGTGTCAAATCAAGTGTTTCGGGAATGAGCAAAGCCTGGGAAACAACCGTCCGATTCATGAGCCGGCGGAGATGTTGCTCAAACAGAACCCGTTCATGGGCCACGTGCTGGTCAATCAGAAGCAACCCTCGTGCATCGGTGGCAATGATATAGCTGTCGTGCATTTGTCCCAGAATCCTGACATCGGACCGTAATTCCCGGCTTTCAGGAATAAAATCCCGAACTTCCGACCGGGCCCGGCGATAACCGGCGCAGACTCCCCGTCCGGCTTTGGCTCCGCTTCCGGCGGCCCGGACAAACCGTTCCGCCACCTCGGCAACCGAGGGGTCAATTTTGGGCTGGGTCAAAAAAAACGGAGCCGGTTGAGTTTCCTGTGGCGGCGAAGGGGAGCTTTGGGCCGGGCCAAGCCTGGGCTCAGGCAAGGGCTGAGAGCTAAGGACTGAGGGCTGGGGATGATGCTCCGCAGAAAGACGCTCGGCTGGCTGAAATTCGGCCTTGAAGTTCCGGTCCAGGGCTGCAAATGCGGCTTTGAAGTCAGTAGCCGGAGCCGCTGGCTGGCCCGTTTCGGGTTCCGGTTGGAGAGGGGAGGAACCCCCTTCGAGGGGCAGGGAAGCCGGCGGGTGAAGTGGTTCCTGCAAGCCGGGAAAATGAGCAAACGGTTTGACCACCCCCAGCGCCAGTTTGACTCCGTCCCGTACCGTGTCATGCACCAGTGAGGAATGCCGGAAGCGGACCTCGGTTTTTTGCGGATGGACGTTGACATCCACTTCTTCGGGTGAAAGCTCGACAAAGAGCATCACCGAAGGGAAAAACCCAGGTGGCAGAATGTTGCGATAGGCTTCGGTGACGGCCCGTCCAATCAATCGGTCTTTGACATAACGGCCATTCACAAACAGGTATTGAGCGTCACGGGAGGCACGTTGTTCCTGCGGACGCGAGACATATCCCCGCACGGTCATTCCGTTGTGCTCATAGTCAACCTTGACCAATTCACCCAACAGTTTTTCACCAAAAAGCTGATAGGCCCGGTCACCGAGGTCCGTGACCGGGGAAACGTTGATGGTTTCGCGCCCGTTGTTTTTCAGGATGAAGGATTTGTCCGGATTGGCCAGCGCATAATGCGTGACGAGGTTGGTGATGTGAAAGCTCTCGGTGGCCTCTGATTTCAGGAATTTACGGCGGGCCGGAATGTTGAAGAACAGGTCCCGAATGGTGATTTCCGTTCCTCCCGGCCAAGCTGAATCACGCACGTGTTTAATGCGCCCACCTTCGATTTCAAGTTCCGTTCCGGCAATTTCATCCCGCAATTTGGAACAGAGCGTAATGCGGGCTACGGAAGCAATTGAGGCCAGCGCTTCGCCGCGAAAACCAAAGGTGGTGATGGAGTTCAAATCAGTGACGGTGCGGATTTTGCTGGTGGCATGCCGTTCAAAGGCCAACAGAGTGTCATCGCGGGTCATCCCTTCGCCGTCGTCACGGACCCGGAGCAGGTTTTTCCCACCTTGTTCGATCTCGATTTCGAGCCGCATCCCGCCTGCGTCAAGCGAGTTTTCCAGCAGTTCCTTGGCTACGGAGGCAGGTCGTTCAACCACTTCGCCCGCTGCGATTTGGTTGGCCACAATATCTGAAAGTAAACGGATTTTGGACATAATGGGGAAAAATCAGGGCGCAGAGTTGCCCAAAGTCAAATTGAAAGAAACGTGTTGGGTTTCCGTACCCGGCCAGAGTATCAGGAAAATTTGAAAATAGCCCAGCGGAAGGCCCTGGGAAACCGGTGATTTTTTCCGGTAACAAACTGGTCCAGGCAACCGAAATCCAGGGTGTCAGCGTCTGTAAGGCCACACAAACACAATTCAAGTCACAGCGGAAGTCCAAGGCTGGCAATGCCGGAAGAACCCTCCTCAGGAAATAAAGGTTATAAAAATTGACAGGGCTTTTCGCCGGGTGGTATAAACGGCTCAAGGCACTCATCTGGCGTCTCTTCTCATTTCTCGCCGGCGCATAATCAAAATGAGTTTTTGCCTGTTTCTCTTCAAAAACGGTGCAATTTATACTTGGAAATTTCTGAAAGCGAAGGAGACTTCCGCAGTCTATGTCCTTTAAGACTCGTCTTTTTCTTACTCTGTCTGCTGTCGGTGCGGTTACCTGTCTGACACCTGCGGCTTACGCGCAAACACCAGCTCCGGTAAAACAAGCCCCTCCAGCAGTTTCCACTGTTTCCGATCCGGCCCAAGGGTATATTGCGAAAGCCAGGCAACAGTATAAGCAAGGCGAAACCCTGTTTAAGGACGGCAAACACGACGATGCCCGCCTGCTCTTTGACCAGGCTGTAGACACCTTGCTCGCCGCCCCTGCCGAAGTCCGCAACAACCAGGATGTGCAGGTGTTTTACTTCGAACTGGTCAATCGGATTCACATGTTGCAGTTTGGGGCCACACAGGAAGTTGCCCAATCCGATGAGACCCCGTCGCCCTTGGATGAACTGGCTTCGATTGACATCAACAAGGAAAACGTCAAATCCGACGGCAAGCTCGACACCTCCCGCTTCGATTTCAAATTCACCGTGACCCCCGAAGTTTTCAAATTCATCAACTTCTACACGACTGGCCGAGGCCGTACGACCATGGAACATGGCTTGGCCCGTTCCGGCAGATATCGTGAAATGGCAGAGCGGATTTTTGCCGAAGAAGGCGTGCCCCGTGACCTGATTTGGCTGGCACAGGTGGAATCGGTCTGGCAACCGTCAGCTCTGTCCTGGGCTGCCGCCAAAGGCATCTGGCAGTTTATTCCGGCCACCGGGCAGCGTTTCGGGTTACAGCAAAACGGTTGGATTGACGAACGTGTCGCCCCAGAAAAAGCCACCCGTGCAGCGGCCCGCTATTTGAAGTTCCTGAACAACTACTTTGCCGGTGACTGGCTGCTTGCCATGGCTGCCTACAACAGCGGTGAAATGAACGTTGAACGGGCGATTGCCAAATGCGGTTATGCGGATTTCTGGGAACTGCATTCGCGCAATCTGTTGCCGAATGAAACCAAGAACTATGTGCCGGCCATTCTGGCGGTTTTGGCCGTTGCCAAAGAGCAAAAGAAATACGGGTTTAACGTCACTCCCGAACCAACCTGGAAATATGACACCTTCACCCTTAACGACCAGGTTGATTTGGGTGTGGTTGCCAACCTGCTCAATGTTCCGGTTGATACGGTTCGTTCGCTCAATCCCGAACTCAAACGGGGTGTGACTCCGCCCAACTCCTTTGACCTTAAACTGCCGCATGGCAGCCGCAGCCAGTTTGAAGTTGCTTTCGCCCAACTCCCGGCGGAACAACGGATGAAACGGCCTGCCGCTGCTGATGACGATGAGGACGAAGGGGATGATGTGCAGGTTGCCGCCGCCCGTCGGGCTACTCCTTCGTACAAGACTGTCATGGTGAGTTACAAAGTCCGCCGGGGCGATACCTTGGCGCGGGTGGCTTCCCGTTACGGTGTGTCGGTCAAGGATGTGGCCAAGAAAAACCGGATGAGTTCCCACGCCGAACTCAAAAAAGGTCAGGTTTTGGTGGTGCCGGTGGTGCAGAAAGCCGGTGGCAAATCGCGCTACAGCACGCGCCCGGTTTCCCGCAAGCAGGCCGCCCGTCATCATGGCCGCCGCCGTTAAGAATTTTACTTTTGGGAAAAAGAGAAGAGGTGAGGAACTGGAAAGCTCCTCACCTCTTTTTCTTTCGTTGCGAGAACAGCCTTTGGGCTGAAAACCAAATGGCTGTCGAAACGCTGTTTTCCAAATATTACGCCAACGCCTTGGCCAGATTGGCGGCTGCAAATTCCCAGTTGACCAGATGGTCAAGGTAGGTTTGCAGGAAATCCGGACGGCGATTCTGGTAGTCCAGGTAATAGGCATGTTCCCAAACGTCACAGGTCAGCAATGCGATTTGACCGCCGGTCAGAGGCAGCTCTGCATTGGGAGTTTTGGTGACTTTCAAATCACCGTTGTCAAGCACGAGCCATGCCCAGCCGCTGCCGAATTGGGTGATACCGGCTTGTTTGAACGCATCTTTGAAGCCGTCCAGGCTGCCGAACGCACTGTTGATACGGTCGGCCAAGTCTCCGGTCGGAGCACCACCACCGCCGGGCGTCATGCTGTTCCAGAAAAACGTGTGGTTCCACACCTGGGCCGAATTGTTGAACAGTCCGGCGTTTTTGTCCGTCCACGCAGCCACAATGATTTCGTCCAGCGATTTGTCGGCGTGCGGCGTGCCGTCAATCATTTTGTTCATGTTGTCAACATAGGCTTTGTGGTGTTTCCCATGGTGGAAATCAAACGTGTTAGCCGAAATATGCGGTGCCAACGCATCTTTGGCGTAAGGCAGTGCAGGAAGTTCGAATGCCATAAGGTCTCCTGAGTTGTGGTTGATGAAAAATGAAATGTGGTTTGATGGTGCGGCCCTTTTATACTTGAGCCTGTCAAAGTTGGCTATCTCTTTTCGCGGAATTGGAATCCAGGGTTCAGGGTTCAAGGTTCAGGGTTCAGGGTTTTGAAAAGCCTGACAACCCAGGTTCTCCTTGAAAACCAGCTCAAAATCAATAGCTTGAGAATGGCTTGCCGTGGCTTTCGCTTTGCAAACCCTGAACCCTGAACCCTGAACCCTATGGAAAAAGTCCTTCGTTTTGACCGTGGAACCCTGGTGTTGGAAGGATTTTCGGACCTGCCTGCCGGATTGGACCGCTTTTTTGAGTTCGATGCACGGGTGGATGCCTTCCGGTCCTCCTGTGAGCAGTATCAGGAAATTGTAAAGCGGTTGAAGGGGAAAATCAGCAGAAACCAGGCTCCCCGTTACAGCCGGTTTTCGCTGAATCAGGCGCTTGAATTTGACCTGTATCCGCACCAGCAGGAAGCGCTGGAGCGTTGGAAAACCAATGACGGACGGGGTGTGGTGGTGCTTCCCACCGGAGCCGGAAAGAGTCTGGTTGGCGTGCTGGCTTTGGCCTGGGCCGGGCGGAGCGGTCTGGTGATTGTTCCGACGATTGACCTCATGCACCAGTGGTTTGGGCTGCTCCGGGCGGCGTTTCCCGATACGGAAGTGGGACTTCTGGGCGGTGGCTATCATGATTCGAATGAATTGATGGTGGCCACCTACGATTCCGCCGCCCGGCACATGGACCGGCTGGGGAATCGCTTTGGAATTTTGATTGCTGATGAAGTTCACCATTTACCCGCTGGCTTTTACCGGAACATTGCCGAGTTTTGTCTGGCTCCCTTTCGGCTGGGTTTGACTGCCACGCCGGAGCGGGGCGATTTCCGCCATGCTGATTTGGACCGGTTGATTGGTCCAGTGGTGTATCGCCGCGAAGCCGTCGAACTGGCCGGGGACGTGCTGGCACCTTACGTGGTCCGGCAGATATATGTTGAGCTTTCCGCGCTGGAACGGGCTGATTATGAAGCCGCCCGCCTCCGCCGGGACGAATATCTGCAAAAAATCGGGGTTTCCCTGCGCAGTCTGGACGGCTGGCAACGCTTTGTCATGCTTTCCGCCCGAACTCCCGAAGGCCGTCAGGCCATGCGGGCACACCAGGAGGTCCGGCGGCTTTCCAACGCCGCACCTGCCAAACTGCGGGCGCTGGAAATGATTCTGGCCGAACATGCAACGGCCAAAACGGTGATTTTTACCGAAGACAACGCCACCGTATACGAGCTTTCGAAGCGGTTTCTGGTTCCTTCCATCACCCACCAGACACCGGTCAAAGAACGGCAATCCATCCTTGAATCCTTCAAAAGCGGGGAATATCGGGTGCTGGCAACCAGCAAGGCGCTCAACGAGGGCGTGGACGTACCTGATGCCGCAATTGGCGTGATTTTGTCGGGCAGCGCCGTGCAACGTGAATTCATTCAACGATTAGGGCGGATTTTGCGCCGCTCAGAGGGAAAACAGGCCGTTCTCTATCAGGTTGTCACCCGCCGCACCCGCGAAGAACATGCTGCCCGGCGGCGGCAAGAGCCTTTACAGTTTTGAGTTCCGCCTTGAGGCGGCTGTTCTGAGTTCCGCCTTCAGGCGGCCAATAAGTAAAGGTAAAAGGTAAAAAGGTAAAAGGTAAGGATTCCTGATTTTTTCCTTTTTCGTTTTTTGAGACAGCCGCCTGAAGGCGGAACTCAAAACTTGGAACTTGTTGAAATGCTTACGAGTGACCTTCTTCAATTTGTGAACCGGGGTGGTGTTGCCTATCCGACTTTTCTGAAAGGCCAGCGCGAAGCCTGGGCGGAAAAAGTGCTGGAGGTCATCACCGCCCACCTGCAAAAGAGGCGGGGAGAGTTACAGGACGCGCTCAAAGTGCTGGAGGGTGATTCCCCCGACTACCGGTTGGTGCGGGCTTTGGCGCATCTGGCATTGGAAAAGGCTGATTTCACCATCATGGCTCCCATTGAACCCGAAATCCTCCGGCGCGAAGCTTTTACCCAGGCCGCCGGGACAGGGCACGGCCCGCGTGCAGTTGGTGTGATTGTACGGGAACTGGCGGCCAGGTATGAGCTGGCGGCGGAAGTTATACCGGAAATGCTCTACGCTGATTTGCCGGAAAATCAGATACTGGTGAGTCTTCCGGAACTGACGCCGAAAATGCTGGTTGAGCGGTACAATCTGGCCCAGGCCCAAGGGCTTCTTTATTACGCCAATCAGTTGGTGATTACCGCGCACCGCAACGTTCCCGGCGAGTACCGGAGGTTATTTCACCGTATCAAGTTTTATGGGCTGATGTATGCCGTCGAGGGCAACCTGGATGATGGTTACCGGGTGTATGTGGATGGACCAGCCAGCATTCTCCGGCAAAATCAGAAGTATGGCGTCAAAATGGCGGCATTCCTTCCCGCACTGCTCAATATTTCAAAATGGGAACTGGAAGCCAACCTCTTTGTCAAAGGGAAGTCGGCTCGCTACACGGTAACTTCAGACGCACCCTTGGTGTCGCATTATCCGAAACCACCCGAATTTGACAGCCTGCTTGAAGCCTCGTTTGTCGAACGCTGGAACAAACTGAAAACACCCTGGTCACTGGAACGCGAAGTCGAAATCATTGACCTCAAAGGAACGGTTTTCGTGCCTGATTTTGCCGTCCGGCATCCCGACAGCCGGGTGGCTCATGTGGAAATCGTCGGGTTTTGGCATCCGGATTACCTGCGGCGCAAATTCGATAAGGTGAAACGGGCGGGAATGAAAAACTTGATACTGGCGGTTTCCGACCGGCTGAAAGTCACCGACGACCATCTGGAGGGCGTGCCGGGACCGGTGATTTTCTTCAAAGGAAAAGTGGACCCCAAGGCCGTGCTTGAAACCGTTGAAACCATGGAAGGGGAATGACAGTCTTGGGAGTCTTGGGAGTCTTGGGAGTCTTGGGAGTCAAGAATCTTTCATCACCCTGTCACCCTGTCATCCTGTCATGCTTTGGACTCCCAAGATTATTTCCGAACTGTTTCCGCCACTTTCTCCCCTTTTTCCGGCAAACCGTAATTGGCCAAGGCTTCACCGAGCAGGTTACCGGCGGCTACGCCATCCGTCCGGCTTTGCGTGAGGTTGTTCGAAATAATGCTGAACACCAGAATGTCGCCATTGGAAGCCGTCACATAGCCCGACAGCGAACTGACATCATCCAGGGTCCCGGTTTTAGCCCGGAGGTTGTTTTCCGCTTTGGTCTTGCCCATGCGCCCGCTGAGGGTGCCGTCCACGCCCGCAATCGGCAGCGAGTCAAGATAGGCTGCAGCATAGGCGTGCTTGTGCATGTAGGTGAGCAGCTTCACGGTTGATTCGGGCGAAATGTAATCCAGTCGGGAAAGTCCCGAACCATCCCGCAGGCGCAGCACCGAGGTGTTGCATCCGGCCCGTTTCAACAGGTCCTCAACCATCAAACAACCGGCTTCGTCGGCGTCTTTGTCTTTCGGGCCAAATTGTTTGCCCACCTGCCGGAGCATCAGTTCGGCATGCAGGTTCTGGCTGTGTTTGTTGACGACTTTAATCATCTCCGCCAGAGCCAGCGAATCCCAGCCGGTCAGTTCCTTCACTTTGTTGAAGTCAATCGGCTGCTGCTCGCGCCAGTTGGCATCGGCCCGCTTGATTTGTCCGTCAATCTGGACACCGCGTTTGACCAGCATTTGTTTGAACAGCGAAGCAGTAAACAGCGCCGGGTCATGGATGGCCAGATTGGCGGAAAAGCCTTCATCACCGACCGGAAAACTGCCCCAGACCTCAAACACATTGTCAGCCAGCCCGCGATGAATCCCGACCTTACGCTCGCCCTTGCCGCTGTAGGTCACCGTCCGATTGATGATGGTCACCGTCGGCGTCGGTGGAAAAACCGTGATTTGACAGGTGTCGCCAGCGGATTTTCCGGGCACCAGCGAGAGCCGAATCTGGTTGTCGTTCGAAGAGAGGGCACTCACCGCCGTGCCGTAATACCATTGCAGGTCGTTCCATTCCCATCCGTTCCCCAGCGGAGCCGCCCGGAAATAGCTTTCGTCTCCCACCAGGTCGCCGGTGATGCGCTTGACGCCTGCCGCCGCCACTGCATCCGCCATTTTTTCCAGCGGGGTCAACGTTGGGTCGTTCTTCTTTTCGTTGAAACGGCTGGAAAGATTGGGGTCGCCGCGTCCGTAGAGAATCAAATCACCTTGCACAATACCGTTGGCATCCGGCGGTGCTGCGTAAACGGAAGTCCGGATGCGAAAATCCGGGCCAAGTTTATCCAGTGCCGCCGCCGTGCTGTAGAGCTTCATATTCGAAGCCGGTTGGAACACTTTCATGCCATCCACATCGGCCAGAATCTGACCGGTTGAAAGCGATTGCACCCGAATTCCAACCCGTCCGGCAGCCAATGCCGGACGCTGGGCAATGGACTCCGCCAGGGTCTGCAAAGGAGTGGCAGGCCGGGCCACTGCCACCGGAGCAGGCGGTGGTGCCACAGGGATTTTTCCGGGGGCAGCCGGTTCCTGGCCATGAACGGCAGGCAATTGGGTTCCAATCACAGCGGCCAGCACCAGACACAAGCTGGCCGCACTCCAAAACCGGGACGAGCTTTTCAACGCGGAACTCCTTTGAAAACGTTTTGAATTGTTTGTTTTAAGTTGTTTGGATTGAATTATGAATTTTTTCAATTCGACCGACGTTAGACGCGTGTGATGAAACAAACGTTAGCACAAGCCGGGAGAAGCGCAAATGGACGATTCCAAAATCACAATCCGGCGGGAAACCCTGCCGGTTCGGTGCGAAATCTGCCATCAGGTAGACCTTTTCAACCCGGAAACGGGAGTTTGTGACCGGTGTCAGTGGGTGCGGGTGACCCATCCGGTGGTTCATTCTGAATTTCCGTCGGTGAGGACTTCCTCTTCAACTTTTTATTCCGGATTGGTCGTTGTTCGACGGCTCTTTCTGTTTGCCGGATGCACCCTGCTGGTTTCCGTTTGTGCTTTTGGTCTGAATGTCTATTTCCAAAATTTTGAGGTTCTGGTTTTTTTAGGAGCCTTTTCGATGTTTGTAACTCTGATTGTGGTAACGGTCGCTGTATTCACAACGATTATTTTGATTGCAGGGGCCTTTTTCGATTGGTTTGATGATTGGACGAATCGCCAACGAAACCTGTAGGTCTTGAGGGTTGCGCCATGTCTCGAAAATCAAGTCTGATTCTCCGCAAAGAAACCCTGCCGGTCCGGTGCGAAATCTGCCATCAGACGGACCTTTTCAAACCCGAAACGGGAATTTGTGAGCGTTGCCAGGGAGTTGCGTCAGCCAGCCCAGTCACGAATGAATCACCAGCGGATGTTCCCCGTGCGGCTGCTCTTCGCTGGAGAATTCGAGTTTTTCGACCACTGGCACTGGGAGCATTGCTGGTGGGCGGCGTGTTGGCTCTGGTTGGTGACCACTATTGTCGGTTTCCGGACCGCAGTCATGGTGGAGAGCTTCCCGGATTGGCTGATGAAATATCAGGTTTGATGTTTTGTATTGGGGCTGTGCTGATTTTTCTTTTGGCTTCGATTTGGGGAGGGCTATGGGCTTCTGCCAGTTGGCACTGGGCGCAATATAAAAAACAATTTCTCCAAGGGAATCGGGATCAACAATGACAGAACAAAAACTGGTTGTCCGCAAAGAAAACCTGCCGGCTCGGTGTGAAATCTGCCATCAGGCGGACAGGTTTGACCGGCAGTCCGGGATTTGTACACGGTGTCAGACCGTGGCGGTGGAATTACCGCAAGAGGCCCTGGAAAAGCCGGTTTGGGTTCCTCTTCAACCTCATCCTGGTGTCCGCCGAGCTTTTATTTGGTTGTTTGTTTCGTCTCTGATTTGTGTGGCAGGTTGTACTATTGGAGAGTTTTTGATGGTGAGTCCTATTTGGAAGGACATGGGGGTTTTGTTATATCTGGCTGGGGGCTTGGCCGGTGTGTTTTCCTTGGCTTGTGCTCTGGGTTTGGGGCTTTATTGGTTATTACAGGGCCTCAAACTCGTTTGGAGAGAATTGATTGATACTCTGTAACCCAGACTGAAAACAGATTAGGCCAACACCTAACACCCAAAACTCAAAACTCAGAACTCAAAACCCAGAACTCAAAAATTCCTCTATTTCCCAATCTTTCCTTGCGCCACCAGCCGCCGATATTCAGCCACAGCCGTCTCATGTTCAGCCTGGGTGCGGGAAAAGCGATGCTTGCCGCCTTCGCCCAGAACAAAAAACAAATATTCGGTCGTGGCCGGGTACAGGGCTGCCTGCAACGATTTGCGTCCGGGCGAGGCAATCGGACCCGGTGGAAGTCCAGTCACGAAATAGGTGTTGTAGGGGGAAGTCGAACGCCGGTGGGCTGGATTGTTGACATTGCCATCCCAGGTTTTATCAACCATTGCGCCATACATAAACGTCGGGTCGCATTCGAGGCGCATTCCTTTTTTCAAACGGTTATGGATGACGCTCGAAATCAAAGGCCGGTCTTCGTCCACTTTGGCTTCTTTTTCGATAACGGAGGCAAGAGTCACCGCCTGGCGGACCGTTAAACCCAGTTTGGTGGCCTGTGCCCGCATTTCCGGAGTAAAAACCTCGTGGAAATGTTTGACCATCAATCCAACAAGCTGGGCATCGGTGGTGCGCCGGGTGAAGGTGTAGGTATCGGGAAAGAGATAGCCTTCCAAATTGGTGGCCTTGGGGTCGAGGTCGGAAATCAGTTCCGTTTGTCGTAAGGCGGCTTCCGGCGAAAGACCGGTTGAGGTTTGGCCGGACTCGCGTTCTTCCAGGATTTCCGCGACCTCAAACACGTTCAGTCCTTCGGGAATCGTCAATTGCTCCATGACGACTTGCCCGCGTTGCAGTTTGTCAAGCACCTGAAGCGGCGTAATCGGTGATTCAAATTTGTAATCCCCGGCCTGAAGGGGCCGTCCTTCCCGTTTCAAGGCGAGATAGGCCAGTAACGGGAAGCGGTTGGAAAGAATTCCTTCGCTGGAAAGGCGGACCAGAATGCCACGGGTTCCCAATCCGGGTTCCAGGGTGATGATTTTCTCAGCGGCGTTATGGGCCAACGGCGTGGTGAGGTTGGCATACACCCAAAAGGACAAACCTCCGGCTATCAAGAGAAAACCAAAAAACAGGGAAGGGAGAAGGCGACGTGATTTTTTTCGGGGAGCTGCGGAAAAAGGTTTGGCCATGGCAAAGTCTTGGGAGTCTTGGGAGTCTTGGGAGTCAAAACCCTGACAGGGTGACAGGGTGACAGGGTGACAGGGTGACGAAGTGCTGACAGATTCCTGACTCCCAAGACTCCCAAGACTCCCAAGACTCCCAAGACTATTGTTTTTAACTATGCTGAATCTTTCCTTGCAACGACGTATCAACCATCATGGGCGGATTTCCATCGCCAAAGAAAAATGAATCCATTGCCGCCAACAGGAATTTTTGCGCCTGGGGGTCAATCGGATTCAGTCCGAAGTGATTCATCAGAACGGTTTGCTGTCCCAGCCATTTTTTCCAGCAATCGGTGCAGGAGGTTTGTTGGATTTTCTGCGCGCCTTCGGTCCGGAAGGGAATCCGTTCGATTTGCTTCATTTCATCCAGGCAGGAATAGCGAAACGTGTTGCCCTCGTGCTTTTTGACGAGTCGCAGTTGGATGAGGTCATCCAGCGCGCCGGTGACCTCTTTTTCCTTAAAACCGGTAAAGGCCGCCAAATCCGCGACATTCATCGGGCCTTTTTCCTTGAGTGCCTGCACCACCCAGCGGGCTGTGCCTTTGGTTTGAACGCATAAAGTTTCGAGTGCCATAAAACTATCCTCTAATTGAGAATTGAGAATTGGGAATTGAGAATTAAAAAACAATCGAAAATGGTTTGATACGGTTATTCCTGCTCTCAGGAAAACCAGGAGGCGTGGCGAGAATTGCCCTTAAACCCAATTCTCAATTCTCAATTCTTAATTCTCAATTATCCAATATCATACATCGGTGGTGCCTGCCGCAGCCGAATCGCAAAATCGTCGCCCGGCTCAATGGCTGCTGATTCGACGGCGGATTTCGGGCCATCCGGCGGCATGGTTGAGAGTTTTCCGGTTTTGCGGACTGCCGCGCTGTAGGCTTCGTTGGCGGCATTCAAATCGCCGGTCCGATAGAGAATCCGGCCCAGGTCCTGATGCGCTTCGGGAAAATCGCCCTGACGTTGTTCGATGGCCGTGCGATAGGCAGTGATGGCTGCCGTCGGGTTTCCCTGTTGTGAGAGCGCCCGGCCCAGCCGGTGAAACGCTTCCGGGTAAGTGCCCTGGCGTTGCTCAATGGCGGTCCGGAATGCCTGCACCGCGCTGGTTGCATCACCAAAGCGCATGAGCAGCAGGCCCAGTTCGTAATAACCGTCAGGAAATGGGTCGCCGTGTTGAGTGATGGAAGTGGTCATGGCTTTGCGGGCAGCCGCAAAATCACCAATGGCAGTAAAGGCTTTGCTCAAATGAAAATAGGCGCGCGGAAACGGTCCGCCCATTTCGGCAATGGCCTGTTCAATCGTTTGCACCGCCGTTTCATTTTCCCCGACTTTGAGCTGCACCCGGCCCAGGTCATGGCGTGCTTCCGGGTATTTCCCGCCCCGCACATGGAGGGCGGTTAAAAACGCCTTGCGGGCAGCATCATAGGATTCGGCGGCAAACCGGGCGAGCCCCAGCCCGCGCCAGCATTCGCCATCGGTGGAACGCTGTTCGGTGGCTTTTTCAAAGGCTTTGGCGGCTTCTTCAAACATTCCCTTGCGGAGCAGGGTGACCCCGAAATTGTGATAGGTCGCCACGTCGGTATCGCCGTTGTCAATGGCTTTCTGATAGTGGGACCGGGCCAGTTCAAGGGCTCCCCGGCGGGCCAGGGCATTGGCCAGATTGCGATGGGCCACCGCGAAATCCGGCTTCAGGGTGACGGCCTGCCGATAGGCTTCGGATGCCCGGTCAAATTCGTTGCGGACATAATACAGATTGCCCAGATTGAAATGGGCCAGCGGATACGGCACGGTCGCGCGTTTGAGGGTTTCCTGCAAGATTTCAAAAGGTTCATTGTTGCGGCTGGCGACAAAAAACTTGCCTCGTTCAAAGAGGGCCACGCCCAGATTATGCCGCGCCCGCAAGGATTCCGGGTCCACGGCCAGGGCTTCGCGGAAATACTGGATGGATTCGTCCAGTTTGCCTACATCGCGCAGCACCAGCCCCAGGTCAATATAGGCTTGAATAAAATTCGGGTCACATTCGATGGCCAACTGGAGTTCCGATTCAGCCCGGTTCAAATCACCCATCTCATAAAAGACCTGCCCCAGGTCATGATGGAGGATGGCGTTGCTGTCATTGGCGGCAATCGCTTTCAGAAAACAGGTGGCGCTGCGTTCCAAATCCTTGTTGTGGCGGGCAATCCGGCCCAGTCCCAGCCAGGCTTCGGAGGATTCAGGTTCCTGTTTGACCACTTCGTTGTAGCAGGTTTCAGCTTCCCTGATATTTCCCGCTTCAAGTTGAATTGTTCCCAGGGCAGTGCGGGCTGAAACCAGCCCTGGGTCACACACAAGCGCCTGCGCAAAGGCGGCAATGGCGGTTTCCGGATGGCCCAGCGTGTATTGAATGCTGCCCAAATGGACGTAAGGCCAGGGTTGGCGGGGGTCGCGGCGGCTGGCTTCTTCAAAAGCAATCGTGGCTTCGTCAAGCCGGTTCAATTGTTTGAGCAAAATACCCCGGCTGTAATGGGCAGAGGCAAAGTCGGGGCGTCCGGCCAGGGCCCGGTCAACTTCCACGAGTCCTGCTTCAACTTGGTGGGACTGAGCCAACGCCATGCCCAGATTCAAATGGGCTTCGGGAAAAGCGGTTGCACGCGTGAGAATTGCCTGGCGGTAGGCTTCAACGGCGCGATTAAGGTCTCCGTGGCTCATACAGGCAATGCCCAACTGAAACCACGCTTCGGAGGCATCCTGCGGATGGGCCGCAATCGCCCGTTCAAACGATTCAATGGCACCGTCAATTTCGCCTTTGGCGAAATGTTCCTGGCCGATGGCGAGCAGGCTTTGCTGCGAAGCCGGGTCAGCCTGTGGTTTACCCTGGTTGGCCGGTTTGCGTAAACTGCCCGAATCAATCACGGCCTCGTTCTCCTCGTCGAACTTTAATTGGATTCCCCAGTGAATGGATTTCATTTTATTGTCGTGTCTGCCGCGCATGGTAAATGGTAAATGGTAAATGGTAAATGGTGTTTACCCTGTTTTTTCACCATTTACCATGCACCATTGCCCATGGCTGCCGCACATTTATTCTGAAACTTTGACAATCAGCTTGCCTTGGTTGGACCCATCGAACAGCCGATTGACGGCTAGCGGAGCCTGTTCCAGTCCTTCCACCACGTCCACCCGGTATTTGATTTTGCCTTCAAGGAACCAGGCTCCCAGCTTGGCCATGGCTTCGTCAGTCCGGTTCAGGTAATCGAGGACAATGAACCCCTCAATCCGGGCGCGTTTCATCAAAAGCTGGACAAAATTGTAAGGTCCGGGAACCGGTTCGGTGGCATTGTATTGGGAAATCAGACCGCACAGCACAATTCGGGCCTTGAGATTGATTTGACCCAGCACCGTATCCAGAATCTCTCCGCCCACGTTGTCAAAATAAATATCAATCCCGTTGGGACAATGGGTCTTCAGGGCTTTGGCGACTTTTTCGGTTTTGTAATTGATGGCCGCGTCAAAGCCGAGTGTCTTGGTAATCCATTCGCATTTCTCGTCGCTGCCGGTGAGCCCGACCACGCGGCATCCGACAATTTTACCGATTTGCCCGACCAGTGACCCGACTGCTCCGGCAGCAGTCGAGACGACCAGCGTTTCACCTGCTTTGGGAAGTCCGATGTCAAGCAAACCATAGTAGGCCGTCAGGCCGATATGGCCGAACAAACCAAAATAAGCCGTGATGGGAATTGCCGGATTGACCGGTAAAACCTGCACCTCTTTGCTCTTGAGCACGACGTATTCCTGCCAGCCAAACATGCCCTGAACGTGGGTTCCCACCGGAAATTTGTCGTTGCGGGACTCTTCCACTACGCCAATGCCGCCGCCGCGCATGACTTCATTGATTTCCACTGCCGGCAGATAGGTGTCAAAGCTGGCCCAGGCGCGATTGGTCGGGTCAAGTGAAAGATACTGGTTGCGCACCAGCACTTCGCCGTCCTGAAGCTCCGGAACCGGTTGTTCAACCCAGGTAAAATCGGAAGGTTTGAAAGTTCCGACCGGGCGTGCGGCCAGTCGCCATTGATGATTGATTCGTTCGGTCATGCGGTTTCACCTTTTGTTTACAATGTTTGAATTGGGTCAGATTCCACCTGAAGGTGGAACTCAAAACTGCCGCCTGAAGGCGGAACTCAAAACCTATGGTTTGAGTGTGACTTCGCGCAAAAAGAAATAGCTTCCGGAAAGCTCCAGGTTGACGTTTTCAATCCGGCTGCTCATGACAGCCACATTGTTGGGATACCAGAGGAACACCTGGGGCACTTCCTCGGCGATTTTCCTTTGGGCCAGGCCATAGAGCCGTTTTTGTTCGGCTTTATCAAGCGTTTCCGAAGCCTGACGCAGCCAGCCGTCAACTTCCTGATTGTGGTAGTGGCTGCGGTTGGCCCCTTCGCTATAGCCCTTTTCCTTGGTGGGAATCCGGGCCGAATCAAACGTGTAGCTTAAAAAGTCAGGATGTTGGTTGGCTCCGACTGCAATCAGATAGTAGAGCTGAAAGTTGCCGGACCGGACATCCGCCATCAGCGTCTGGAATTCGAAGGATTTGACCTCCAAATCAATCCCCACCAGTTTGTACTGTTCCTGCAATACGGTGGCAATCTGACGGGAAAGCGCATTGGGCGAGGTTTTAATCTCCAGTTTGATGGCGCGCATCTGTGGTCCGTCCCCGTCAGGGTCGGGAAACCCGGCTTCATCGAGCAATTGTTTGGCTTTGGCCGGATTATAATCGAGCTTGGGCAAGTCCTCCGGATAGGCCCACTGTTCCGGAGGCAATGGCCCGTAAGCAGGCCGTGCCCCGCCGCGATACACGTTTTTGATAATGTCGTCGCGGTTGACCGCATGGGAAAGCGCCTGCCGGACCTTCACATTTTTCAGAATTGGGTCGTCACAATTGACCCCCAGATACGCCAGATTGGACCCTTTGGCCTGTTGCACTTTGAGTTTTGGATCCTGGGCCAGTTTTTCTGCCGCATCTGCCGAAAGGTCGGCGTTGAGCATAAACTGGACACCGCCCTGCTTGATTTCAAGTTCCCGCACGGCATTGTCGGGAATGAACCGGACTTTGAGCTTTTCCAGCTTGGGTGCGCCACCAAAAAAGGTTTTATTCGCCTCCAGGGTCAGGTCGCGGTCTTCGTTGTATTCGGTGACTTTGAACGGGCCGCTGCCAATCGGACTTTTGGCGGCGGTGGCTCCGCTGTCTTTCGGAATGATGCCGATGGCGACCAGACTGACCAGCATGGGGGCATTTGGAGCCGCGCACTTGAAGATAACGGTGTCCGCGCTGGGAGCTTCGATGGATTCAACCTTGATGAAATCACCTTTTTTCGGCGAGGTGAAATTCGGGTCACGCAGGGAGTCAAAGGTATATTTCACATCCGCTGCCGTCAGCGGTTGTCCGTTATGGAACGTCACACCCGGCTTGAGGTGAAAGGTAAACACCTTGGCGTCAGGGCTGACCTCAAAGGTCGCCAGTTCCGGAACGATTTCCAGCCGGTCGTTTTTATTGACCAGGGTGTTGAAAATCAACTGATGGAGCCGGGCTGAAACCCCATCGTTTCCAACGCGGGGGTCAAGTCCGTTGGCTATCGGTGCTTTTTCGGTCGCCATGACCAGCAGATTGGCCGGAGGAGCGCCCCGGCGGCAACTGCTACAGCCAAACCAGAAGCAGGTCGTCAGCAAAAGGGCGAAGCAAAGGTGGAGGCGATTTTTCATAGGGTCCAATGTAGGACTGAGGACTGAGGACTGAGGACTGAGGTAAAATCCAAAACAGGGAATTGGCTAGGCTCCAAAGATGTTCAGCCCAGCAAGCTGAACGACAGGATTGTTTCAAAACTCAGTCCTCAGTCCTCAGTCCTCAGTCCTTTAGCTGTGGTTTTCCCGCGCCAACTGGACGGAAATGGTATGTTTGAGGGCAATCAGGCGGTCCACCGCCCGTTGAAAGGCAATGGAATCGAAAATCGGGGCAGCCGTGGCACGGGCTTTGATTTTCGCAATCCGGTTGATGGAGGTTTCCATCCGGTTTTTGGACAGCTTGCCTTCACTGACAGCCTTGACCAGTGCTTCGTGGGCCTCGATGATGCGGGCCGGAGTGTTGCACACCAGCAGCATATCTTCGCCTGCGACCATGGCCTGAACCACCGCATCCCGAAAAGTGCGGGTGGTGGTGATGGCACCCATTTCCAGGTCGTCGGAAATGGCAAGGCCCTGGAACTCCAGTTTTTTGCGCAGCAGGTCCGTCACGATGTTGGGGGAAAGCGAGGCCGGAATGCCGGCGTTTCCGTCAAACGTGGGATAGGCCGCATGGGCTACCATCACGCTTTGCAGTTTGGTGTTGAGGCTGCCGAACAGGTCAATATAGACCCGCAAATCCTCCGCCATCAATTGGGCCTCGGAGCGTTGCACGACCGGCAGTTTATGATGTGAGTCAACGTTGGAGTCGCCCAGGCCGGGAAAATGCTTGCCACAGCCCAGAATCCCGTGGTTTTGCAACCCCTCCATATAGGCACCGGCCAGCCGACCGACCTTGAGCGGATGACTGCCAAACCAACGGTCCTGCAAGGCGTTGTCCTGGTCTTCCACTACAGCCAAATCAAGCACCGGCGCAAAATTAATGTTAACGCCCAACAGGCGCAGCATGTCGGCGGTGATATGGCCCAGGTCATAGGCAAACTTGGCATCACCGGTCGCCCGGATTTCCTGGGCTGAAGGCATCGGCTCGGTGATGGTCCGCAACCGGTCCACCCGTCCGCCTTCCTGGTCAATGCCGATGAGTGGGGTGATTTTGACAAACCGCCGAATATCGGTAGTCAATTCGGCCATCTGTTGCGGGCTTTCCAGGTTACGGGCAAACAAAATGACACCGCCCGGCTGAACGGTTTTCAGCAACTGTTGTGTTTCCGGGTCAATGGTTTTGCCGGGAATGCCGACGAAGAGAAACTGTCCGACTTTTTGATCGAGGGTGAATGACATAATTCAGGGTTCAGGATTCAGGGTTCAGGGTTCAGGGTTCAGGGTTCTCAAGGGGTTTCAGTTGTGAATTGAGTTCTGAGTTTTGAAAGCTGACTCAAAACCTCAAACTTCTGATATTCAATAACCCTGAACCCTGAACCCTGAACCCTGAACCCTGAACCCTAAGAGGTTTGGGCTTTCGTGACCAGTGCCCGCAGGCTCTGGGTGTAATTCGGGCGGGCGACACCACGCTCGGTGATAATGGCGGTGACCAGTTCGTTGGGGGTCACGTCAAAGGCCGGATTGGCAACCCGGACGCCTTCCGGGGCAATCCGTTTGCCGCCAATATGGGTTACTTCATCCGGTGTGCGGTCTTCAATCGGAATCTGCTCGCCGCTGGCCAGCGACAGGTCCAGGGTGGAAATCGGAGCTGCGACGTAAAAGGGCAGGTTGTGGCGGGCGGCCAGGGACGCCACCATATAGGTGCCAATCTTGTTGGCCGTATCGCCGTTTCCGGCAATCCGGTCGGCTCCGACGATAGCACAGGTGATGCGGCCCTTTTTCATGAAATGCCCGGCCATGTTGTCGGTAATCAGGGTCACAGGGATATTGTCTTTCATCAGTTCCCAGGCGGTCAGTCGTGCGCCTTGCAGAAAGGGGCGGGTTTCATCGGCAAAAACCTCGATTTTCTTCCCCTGTTCAACGGCAGCCCGAATCACCCCCAAGGCGGTTCCATAACCGGCAGTGGCCAATGCACCGGCATTGCAGTGGGTCAGGACCGTTGCCCCGTCGGGAATCAAATCCGCCCCGTTCCGGCCCATCTGGCGGTTGATTTCAATGTCTTCGGTGTGCATGGCCTGGGCTTCGGCCACCAGGGCTTCCCGGATTTCACCCGCTGAGACTCCGGCGCGGCGCAGTTCGGCAAACCGGTTTTTCATTCGTTCAATGGCCCAGAACAGATTGACCGCCGTGGGCCGGGTGGCTCCGATAACCTGGCAGATGGTATCGAAATCCTGTTCAAGTGCGCCAAGGTCGGTGGCCCGACTGTCACGAACGCCAAGGGCAATGCCCATGGCCGCCGCCACGCCGATGGCCGGAGCCCCGCGTACCACCATCACGCGGATGGCCTCGGCAACATCTTCATAGGTGGCAAAAACCGGGTACAGTTCTTCAACCGGCAGCAGGCGCTGGTCAACCATGCGCACGCCTTCGTTGGTCCATTCAAGTGTGATCATAACCGTGTGGAAACTTCCTTTGGAAACTGTCGGGCCGGCGATGATGGATGTAATGTGGAGGGGTTGTCACTCTCAACCGGAATGACAGTGAACCACCAGGAACCGCCAACCGACAAAAATGGCCTGGATCGGCAAAAGTCCGCATATTATCCAGGCCACTCTATGTTTGCAATTTGTTTTAGTCTGAACAAAAGGTCGCGTCAGCGGCCAGTGATTGGAGCCGTGGGTTTGAATGCACGGAAATCAGGTTCCACACTCTCAAGGTTGTGGCGCATGGGCCGTATATCCTTCACGGGCCCTGACTTTGGCTCCTGGTTCGGAAACCGAAACCCGCACCCGGCGATAGCCCCCGTTATTAAGGGGATTGGTCGGGTAATAGCCCACGACATACACATGCCGGAGTTCTTCGGCAATTCTCGAAAACAGGCTTGGCAACGAGCCAATCGTATCGTAATCGTAGAGTTCCCCGCCGGTAGCCCTGGTCAAGTCATAAAGAAACGTGGCCTGGGAAGACTGTGGCGGCGGCATTTGCTGGGGCGGATATTGCCCGGATGGGTTCCGGCCTCCGCCTTGCCACTGGAATGGTGGCAGGTTCGTTCCCGTCAGAAACGGAAACGGCCAACGGCTGGTGGGGGGATTGCGGCGCGGTTGCGGCGAACGCGGCCACGGGTTGGGCAGCGGAATTGGAAACGGGAACCGGTTGGGCGCACCATTGGGGGTGATGACGGTTGTATCGCTGGATGGATACCGAATCACATAGGTCAAAATATCAGCTTCTTCAACGGCGCGAATGGCCTGTTCCGGGCGAACCCGTCTGCTGGAAGTGTCTTCGCCGTCCGTGAGCAAAATCATGGCCTTGCGGCCTTCGATGTTGCGCATGAATTCCGTGACAACCCGATGGACTGCTTCATAAAGCCGGGTACTGCCGCCGGAACGAACCCGTGCAATGGCAAAATGAAGTTTGTTCCGGTCATTGGTAAAATCACAAAGCAGGTCCAAATCACCGGCAAACGTGAAAATCGCCACCTGGTCGTCTTCCCGAAGCTGGTCAACAAAGGTATCGGCGGCTTCCTGCATGTCCTGGACGCTCAGGGTGGTGCTGCCGCTGACATCCAGCACAACCGCCACGTGAAAGGGAACCCGCTCCGGTGCAAAAAATGAAATGTCCTGTTTCACACCGTCTTCAGTGAGCCGAAACTGGTTTTTCTTGAGAAAGGGCAGGTAATGGCCGTTGCTGTCACTCACCACTACGGGGAGGCTGACCAGCGTGGCTTCAATCTTGAGCGTGTCATCCTGACCCAGTTCCGTGCCGGGCGTGCTTTGCAGCGGTTCCTCATCCTGTCTGGGTAATTGAGGCGGGCTTTTGAGCCCATCCGACTGGCTGGTTTCGGTTTGATTGGCTTTGGTTGGGGGCGGCGCACTGGAACGGGAACGCCCGGATTGGGCCAGTGCGGCAGTTGAAAACGTCAGGCTGAACAGACAAACAATGGTCAGAAGGAACCGGCCCCCAAAGGGAAGACATGAATAAGGCTGTGCTGAACGGGTGGATTGTTGTGGGGAAACAGTCAAGGTGGACATCGCCGCGTCTCCTGTCAGGAGTGGAAACGCGGCGCTGCACCGTGGTCACCACGTTTCGTTACATATTGATAGCTGTGCCGAGCGCCGAGCGCCAGGCGGATTCCAGTTCGGCCACCGGTTCGTCAAGCACCGGAGTTCCATCCAATGTGACGTGCAGCCGTTCGCCTTCCAAGGTGCCCAGCATCTGAGCCGGAATGTGATGCTGTTCGGCCAGTTCGAGCAGGGCTGCCAGATTGGCTGCGGTGGTTGTGACGAGCATCCGTGACGGGCTTTCACCGAAAAGCAGTCCGGCAGTGGAGAGCCCAGCCAGTTTTCCTTCCCTGGGCAGGGTGATCCGGGCTCCCAGGGCTGGACGGCCATGCGTCGAAAAGGTCAGTTCCGCCAGGGCCACCAGCAACCCGCCGTCGCCAAGGTCATGCGCACCGCTCAGCAAGCTGGCCCGAATTGCCTGGTGGACCACTTCATAGAGCGCCTTTTCGCGTCCGTAGTCAAGTTGAGGAACGGGTCCCAGCAAACTACCGGTGGCAAATTCAAGGTAGTGAGTGGCCCCCAACTCCTCAAAGGTAGCGCCCAGCAGGACCACTGCATGTTGCGCACGAATCAAGTTTGGTGAAAGAAGGTAACGGGTATCGTCAATCAAGCCGACGTTTCCAATGACTGGAGTCGGATAGATGCCACTTCCTTCCGTCTCGTTGTACAGGCTGACGTTTCCGCTCACCACCGGGGTTTCAAATTCGCGGGCGGCGGCACCCATGCCGGAAATCACTTCCCGCAGGGACCACATGACCTCCGGGCGTTCCGGCGAGGCAAAATTCAGGCAATTGGTGAGGCCAATTGGTGTGGCACCCGTGGCCACCAGATTGCGGCAGCTTTCGGCCACGGCCAGTTCGGCTCCGCGATAGGGGTCCACCTGACAGTAACGACCGTTTCCATCCAGCGAAATGGCCAGACCTTTGCGGGTTTCCTTGACCCGAATGACGGCGGCATCCGCACCGGGGAAAACCAGGGTGTTGGTCCGCACCATATGGTCATATTGCTGGTAAATCCATTCACGGGAGGACAAATTGGCCGAAGTCAAAAGACCCTTCAGGGTGCTGGCCACCTGTTCCGGTGCCAGTTCGCGGGCCGCCGCCGGCAGGGCTTCGGCAAGGCGGGCCTGAGCCTGGGCCAGGCGCAGCCCCAGGTCTGGTTCCCAACCGGCGGGAGGTGTGGCCGGTCGTTCGTAGCGCGGGGCTTCATCGGTCAGGTACTTGTTGGGGATTTCCGCCACAACTTCCCCGTGATGCCGAACCCGCAGCACGCCTTCCTCAATTACAGTCCCAATCACGACGGCGGACAGTTCCCACCGGGCAAAAATTTCCTGAACTTCCCGTTCGCGGCCTTTGTCGGCCACCAGCAGCATGCGTTCCTGCGATTCGGACAGCATGATTTCATAGGGCGTCATGCCGGTTTCGCGTTGGGGCACGAGGGCCGTATCAAATTCGATGCCGGTTCCGGCTCGCGCACCCATTTCGCAACTGGATGAGGTGAGGCCCGCTGCGCCCATGTCCTGAATGCCCACCACGCAGCCGGTCCGCATGGCTTCCAGACAGGCTTCGAGCAGCAGTTTCTCACAAAACGGGTCGCCCACCTGTACCGTGGGACGTTTGGAAAGCGCCGTGTCGTCGAATTCCGCCGAGGCCATGGTGGCTCCGTGGATGCCGTCCCGCCCGGTTTTGGCTCCGACGTAGAGGACCGGATTGCCCACTCCACTGGCCCGGCCCAGAAAAATATGGTCTTTGCGCAGAATGCCCAGAGCAAACGCATTCACAAGCGGATTCGGCGTGTAGCAATCGGCAAAATAGACCTCGCCGCCGACCGTCGGACAGCCAAACGAATTTCCGTAATGGGCAATGCCGCGCACCACCCCATCGAGAATCGCCCGATTGCGGGCTCCATATTTCGGGTCATCCAGTTTGCCGAAGCGCAGTGAATTGAGCAGCGCCACGGGCCGTGCGCCCATTGTGAAAATATCCCGCAAGATGCCGCCGACCCCGGTCGCAGCCCCCTGAAACGGCTCAATAAAAGACGGATGGTTGTGTGATTCGATTTTGAAGGCAATACACCATTCTTCGCCAATATCAAGGATTCCGGCATTTTCGCCCGGCCCCTGGACGACCCGTTTGCCGGTGGTTGGCAGGTCTTTGAGGTACATTCGGGAAGATTTATAGGAGCAGTGCTCTGACCACATGACCGAGAAAATACCAAGTTCGACCAGATTCGGAGCCCTTCCGAGCAGAGTCACGATTTTGTCGTATTCGCCTGGGGTCAGTCCGTGGTTTGCAATGATTTCAGGGGTAATCGCGGGGGATTGTGCCATGCGGTTGGGAATACTCCTTAGATTTAGGGTCCAGGGTCTGGGGTTCAGGGTTTAGGGTTCAGGGTTCTTGAATACCAGAAAAATCAAGGTTTTGAATTGGCTCTCAATTCTCAATTCTCAATTCTCAATTAAAAAGATTTTGGACCCTGGACCTCCGAACCCTGATTTTCAAAAACCCGCAAGTGTAGGGAAACTTGCCCTGTTATGCAAATCATGTTGGGGAAGGTTTGGTTTTCTTGCGTTGACAAGCGCGGGGAAGGCCACTACATTAGCCTGTTTTCCAGAGTTTCCCATCCTATCATTATCTTGGAAAACCAGATTTGCGGCTTTCTCAAAAAAGAAGCAAATCAGGTAATGCAGGCCATGACATCTCGCCCATTTTCAATCAAGGCCGGTTTGACACCCACGCTACGGATGGCGTGTGTGCTGGCCTTGTTTGTCACCCAATGGGTGGGAGTGCAGTCACACGTTTTCAGCCACATTGGGGTGGGGCCAAATCCTGTTGCCCTGGTTTTGGCTGAGAATGCGCCGGTGACGGTCCAGACAGACCAGGGAGCTTCCTCCCTGCTGCCAGACGAGTTCAGCTCGCAGGCTGGAAGTGAGCGACTGCAACCGGAAAACTGTTTGCTTTGTACGGTTGGGTCTTTGCTGTACAGTGTTCAGGCGGCCCGACCTGACCATACGCTTTCGGTCCAGGTGCTGCCCCTAGCTTACGTGCCGGTTGGTGCCACCATCCTGCAAGGCTGTTACCGCCGGACTCCCGCCCGCGCCCCTCCGATTGATTCCCTCATTCTTCGTCCTTCTGATGTGGCTATGTTGTGCCGGTAAGGTGGTGCCAACCATCATAGGTGCGTCATCAGCCCGCTTGGAATTGATGCCACAAGGCGATTCGGATGTTCCCCATGCTGCTGAGATGGGGAAATCGAGGGGATTTTCTTATGAAATCGTTGGTTGTACCAGCGGAACTGCGCTTGTGCAGCAGTCTCTGCGGTGTATTTCTGTTTTTTATTTTGGGAGTTTCAGCCCCGGTTTGGGCTTTTGGCCCTGGCAGTCTGGCGGGAAACATTCACGGAAAAGTGATTGACTCATCAGGTGCGCCAATAGCCGGAGCGACCGTCACACTGAGCAATCCAATCAGTGGTTTTCAAAAGCAGACCGCTTCTGACAGTGATGGAACCTATTCGTTTTTCAACCTTCCTTACAATCCTTACACCATCAGGGCCGAAGCCTCCGGTTTTACCCAGACCTCACAGAGTCTTGATATTCGTTCCGCCAACACGCTGGAAATCACGTTGACACTGGCGGTGGGGACGACTTCGGATATCGTGACCGTTAGTGCCGAATCGGAAAGCCTGCTGGAAACTGATTCCGCCTCAACCAACGTGGATATTGACAAATCGCTCATCAAGCGGTTTCCGGCGGCGACTTCGCTCCGGGGTATGGAAAGTCTGATTCTTTCCGCCCCTGGATTTATGGCCGATGAAAACGGACGCTTCCACTTTCGCGGCTCACATGGGCAAATTACCTATGTGGTGGATGGCGTGCAGCTTTCCGACCAGACCACATTGACCTATTCCAACAGTTTCGACCCGAATAACGTCGAGTCAATGGAAATCATTACGGGCGGCATGATGCCGGAATTCGGCGGACGCAACGCTGCTGTGGTCAATCTGACGACCCGCTCGGCTCTGGGCACCGGGCGCTCCTTCTTTGGCGATGTGACCTTGGGGGGAGCCCGTTTCAGCACTGGCGAAATCGGACTCCAGTTTGGTGGTTCCCTGAGCAGCAAGTTTGGTTATTTTGCCAGTCTGGGGGCTTCACGCAGCAACCGTTTTTCCGACCCGCCCAATTTTGCCAACCTGCACAACACCGGCAACACCCAGCGGGCCTTTGTGCGGTTTGACTATGCTCCGACACAAAAGGACTTTTTCCGCCTCAGCCTGAGCAGTGGTCGCACGGAGCGGGATATTCCCAATCTTTTCTCCCAGCATGCTGCCGGTCAGGCGCAAGACGCGCTCAACAAGGATGCTTCGGTCAATCTGTCCTGGCAGCATACCTGGAGCCCCAAAGTCTCGACGGATGTTTCCCCCTACTTCCGGACCAGTGCGGCCCAGCTTTTGGAAAACAGCCCCTTCAGCACGCCGATTTCCTCGCAGCAGGACCGCCATTTGGGGAATTATGGAATCCAGGCCACGGTGAGCTATGACGAAATTGCTGGTTCCGTTCATAACCATTTCAAAGCAGGACTGAATTTTTTCGCCTTTCCGGTGAGTGAAAACTTTAATTTTGCGGTTACCTCGGCGGACTACAATCCGCCTTCAGATGATGCGGAAGCCTACAATCCGAACTTATTGCCCTATGACCTGACCAGAGGTGGAAACCGCTTTTTCTTCAATGACCGGCGGACAGGCAAACAATATGCGTTTTTCGTTCAGGATGCGGTGACGTGGCGCGGTCTGACCCTGAGCGGCGGGGTCCGCTATGACAATTACCGCTTTGTCATCAAAGAAGATGCGTTCCAGCCACGCGTCGGGTTGAATTATTACCTTGCCCGGACGGGGACGGTATTCCGGGCTTCCTACAATCGCCTTTTTTTCCCGCCCTTCAGTGAAAACCTGTTGCTGGCCAGTTCGACCCAGGGGGCATCCCTGGTTCCTCCCTTTGTGGTGGAGGCAACCGGCAAGGCGTTGGAGCCGGTCAAGGCCGAGCGGCAGCATGCCTATGAGGTTGGCATCCAGCAACGGGTAAAAAACTGGTTCCGGGTTGATTTCAGTTACTGGACCAAAGACGCCAAACAGGCTTCGGACAACTCCCAGTTTCTGAACACCGGCATCAATTTTCCGGTTGCTTTTGCGGCTGCAAAATTGCGCGGAGCGGATTTCCGGCTTGATGTGCCGGAGCACCACGGTTTTTCCGGCTATTGGAGCATCGGCACGGCCAAGGCCGTTTTTATTCCGCCCTTCACCGGTGGGCTGTTCCTTGACCCCGAAGTGGCGGCAGTGGTCAACGAAGGTCCGTTTCGGATTGACCATGACCAGAAAATCTCGTCACAGGTGGGCGTGCAGTACAATCAACGGAAGCAAGGCTGGTGGGTCGGTTTACAAAACCGGTACGATAGCGGGCTGGTGACGGAAGTCGAAGGCTTGGATGAAATTGCCGCCAATCCGGATTTGGCCTTCGGATTGCAGTTTGTGGATGTCGGCTCCGACCCGCAACGGGTGAAGGGGCGTTCGGTATGGAACCTGTCTGCTGGTTATGAAATCTTTCGCAACGACGTTCATAAAATCGAATTGCAGGCCCATCTGCTCAATTTCACCAATGAACGCGGGCTTTACAATTTTCTGTCAACTTTTGGGGGAACCCATGTCATTCCGCCGCGCACCTATGCGGTGCGGGTGAAGTTCAATTTTTAGGACTGAGGACTGAGGACTGAGGACTGAGAAACCAACTTCCCTTTCAGTTTGGTTCAAAACCTCAGTCCTCAGTCCTCAGTCCTCAGTCCTTGGAACATTGTATGCTGCATCTTTCCAATCTCACCATGCAGTATCAGGGGCGCGACGGCGGCACGGTTCAGGTGTTGAACATTCCTGAATTTTCCCTGGCCGCCGGTGAGCAAGTGGCGCTGATTGGGGAAAGCGGGCAGGGGAAAACCACCCTGTTGCATTTGATTGCAGGGATTCTGACCCCGACCAGCGGGAAAATCGAGTTGGCCGGGGTCATCCTGAATAACCTTTCGGAGGCAGCCCGCGACCGGTTTCGGGCAGAGAAAATCGGCTACATTTTCCAGTCGTTTCATTTACTGCCAGGGTTTACCGCCCAGGAAAATCTGGAACTGGGTATTATGTTTGCCGGTCGCGGGGGCGGTCCGGCCCGTGCCAAAGGCTTGCTTCAACAAGTCGGTTTGGCAGAACGGCTGCATTTTTACCCCCGCGAACTGTCCGCCGGGCAGCAACAACGGGTCGGAATTGCCCGTGCTCTGGCCAACCAGCCTGTGCTGGTGCTGGCCGACGAACCAACCAGTGCGCTTGACGCCGGGAATCGTGAAACGGCGCTCCAGCTTATGATTGATTTGTGCCGGGAGCAAAACGCCGCCCTGCTGGTGGTGACCCATGACCGCGCCGTGGCGGCCCGGTTTCCCCGTGTGGTGGAACTCAAAGACATCAATCAACTGTAGGCATTTGCCCATGAGAACCGTTCGGGTCATTTACAAGAATCTGCGACAACGCGCGCTGGCAACCGCCCTCACCAGCTTTTCGATTGCCCTGGGGGTCGGCTTGGTGATTGCCATTACCTGTTTGCGACAGCAGGCTGAAGATACCTTCAACAATGTTGCGGCTTCGTATGAACTGGTGGTTGGTGCCAAAGGGTCGCCGCTGCAATTGGTTCTCAACACGGTTTACCACCTGGACGTTCCAACCGGAAACATTCCCTACGGCTATTATCAACAACTCAAACAGGACTGGCGGGTTCATTACGCCATTCCATTTGCCCTGGGAGACAACTATCACGGGTTCCGGCTGGTTGGGACCGAACCGGAATACTTCACCCGGCTGGAACTGCGTGGCGGGGGGAAGGCCCAACTGGCGGGAGGACGGCTGTTTTCCCAGGATTACGAAGCGGTCATCGGGGCTGCCGTCACGGATTTGGCGCTCAATCAGCAATTTCTGGCGAAACACGGGGTGCAGGATACCCAGGCTTCCGAAGAACACGAACAGCATAAATTCACCGTGGTCGGCATTCTGAAACCAACCGGGACTCCGCTGGACCGGGTAATTTTCATTTCCCTGGGCAGTGTTGATGAAATCCATCAGCCCGACCCCAACCAGCCGATTGGTGGAGCCGACCTGATGGATGCGCTGGCCAATGTGCCCGAACAAACCGCCGGAGCACCGGTTCCCCTGACACCCACACATCCCGAACCCCGGCCTGAGTCACAGAACACGCAAACAAAAAAATCCGAATCCCACCCGGCCCGCCAGGAAGAGACGCCAGACCACGGACACAAACAGATTTCCGAAGTCACGGCAGTGATTCTCAAGCTCAAAACACCCCCCTTCATGTTTCAAATGCACCGGGAAATCAATAAAGGACCGGTGGCACAGGCAGCTTTTCCGGCCTTGGAGGCGCGCAACCTTTTTGCCCGGATTGTGGCTCCCATCAACATGGTGCTCCTGACGGTTTCGGCACTGGTGGGAATTGTAGCCGGCATTTCGATTCTGGTTTCGATTTACAACACACTCAACGAACGCCGCCGCGAAATCGCCGTCATGCGTGCCCTGGGAGCCCGTCGCCGGACGATTTTTTCCTGGCTTTTGTGGGAAGCTGCCGCCATTTCCGCCGTGGGTGGAATCGCCGGAATCGGTTTGGGGCATCTCACCTTGCTTGGATTGCAAAAAATGGCCTACGGTATCAGTGGCATCACGTTGGCACCCTGGCAATTGATTCGGACTGACATTCCGCTAACCCAATTGGCTTTTTTGAATAAAGTGCCGGGGGAAATTCTGATTGTGGCGGTCGCGGTCGCGCTCGGAGCCCTGATGGGATTGCTTCCGGCTGTGATGGCCTATCGCACCAATGTTTCAGCCAATTTGACCACGTAACCACAAGAGAAAGTGAGTTTTGAGTTTTGAGTTTTGGGTTCTGCGTTTACGCGGCTGGGCTTTCAAACAGCCAACCTGAAGGTTGTCATCCAAACCGCCGCCTGAAGGCGGAACTCAGAACTCAAAACTCAAAACTCCATCGGTTTGAGGAGGTTTTCAATGCACCGTGTGACTATTCGTTTTGTGCGGTCCCTGGTCTGTTCCCTGACGTTGCTGCTGTGTCTGGCAGGCACAACCCCCGCCGCAAACCCAGCCGGAGAAGGCACTGCCTTGCGAATCCGTGATTTGGCCGGGGTCAAAGTCGCCCAGCAGCAAGTGCAGTTTCCGGCCAAGGCCGTGGAACTGAATGGGAAAGTCGTCGAAGTCAACGGTTTTATGGTGCCGCTCGGACTCGGTGAAGGGAAACTGAAGCGATTTGTGCTGATTGAAGTTCCGCTTTCCTGCTGTTTTATGGATGGCCCCGGCATTGACCAGATGATTTTTGTGACGCTGGCTCCGGGCAGGGAAATTGACTCGGCCAGTGATTTTCCGGTGGCGGTCACGGGGAAACTCGAAGCCGGATTGGTGAAAAATCAGTACGGGCAGGCCGAAAGCCTCTATCGCCTGACGAATGCCAGCGTGCGGAAACTGGTCAACTAAAGCCATTTGCGATTTGCGATTTGCGATTTTCACTGGACTTTCGCTTGCCTCTTCCAATGGCAAATCGCAAATCGCAAATCGCAAATCGCAAATGATGTTATGAAGCACCCTTTCAAAAAAGCACTTGGTGAAAAGTACATCATGCTCGGCATGATTGTGTGTTTTATTGCGATTGTGGTTGTCAGCGTCTGGCAGCGCCCGCAGTCAGCGGCCAAATCACCTGTCGGAATGAATGACTTGCAGGTGGAGGGCGGTGTCACGAAGGTTGGGTTTGCCTACATTAAAGATGCCAAATATGACTTTACGCCGGGAAAACCAGTCCCGCCGCCGCCAAACACGTTACAAATCCTGGATGGGAAAAAGGTCGAGGTGATGGGGTTTGCCATGCCGCTCTACAGCCCCGATGGCAAAACCGAGTTTCTGTTGACCCAATCCGCCAACGGTTGCTGTTTTGGCGCACCGCCTCAACTGCAACACATGATTTTGGTCCGCTGTGCCAATCCCAACCTCAAAATTGAAGATATTTCACGTCCGGTCAAAGTCCAGGGCGTTTTTTCAGTTGGCGAGGAGAAGGATTCCTACGGGTATGTGACCAGTTTGTTACGGGTAACGGCGGAAACCGTTCAGCCAGCCGGATAAGCCTTCACGACGGTAAATGTTTTTCCCGGTTCAGATGAGCCAACCGGACCACTCCGCTGGAGGTGGCATTGGCCATCGTCATCATTCCAAAGAAGAGCGTGAAAATAAAGCCGCTGGCGGAGACAAAGCCAACCAGAGCCGCCAGACTCATCAGGAAGCCTCCAAGCGCCATCAGCCAGGGGTTTTCCGTCCAGACCAGCCGCAATCCAAGAATCCCCACCCCAGCGGAAAGAAGGGCGGTTGCGCCGGTTCCCAGAAAGAAGGCGGTGGTGGCTCCAATCAAACTGGTCGGAGAGGTTGCCAGCGGATGTTTGGAAACGCTCCGCCGCGTGTGTTCAGGTGTCAGGGAAACCAGGTTTTCCGGTAGCTCCGCACAACGCTGACAGATTCCCGTCTCTGCCTCAAACTGGTCCGCCTGATGGCAGATTTCGCACCGCACGGGCCGGCTCTGGTGGCGAATGACAAGCTTGCAGTCCGTCATAAAAACCTCGTTTCAGTTGAAGCAAAAACGGTCAGGAAATAATCAGGAAAGGATAGAGGGATTGTGGTCCTGGGCGGGCTCTTTGGCAAGCGTGAAACAGTTGAAACACGGCTATTTATCCCGTGGTCTCGTCTCGAAATAGTTGGCTGCCACAAACAAGCACACCGTTCCCAACACAAAAACCAAAAACCCAAAAAAAGGCAGACCCTCAACGGTATTGTTGGAGCATAACCCAGCAGCAATCAGGAAACAAAACCCAGCCAAAATCAAACAACCACTCACGATAAAGCGCCAGCGGAGAGAGCCCTGTGGCTGAAGCGGAGTTGGTGGCAGCATCATTTCCGGCAACGTTGCCAACACGGGTTGGCACCGCTGGCAAAAGCCGGTTTCCCGATTGAACACATCCGATTGGTGGCAAATCTCGCAGCGGGTGGGGTTTTTTTCCTGCCGGAGCGTGATGGCAGAGGTGCGTTTGGGATTATTTCCCGCTGTTGTCATGGCGGCTTGCCCAGGCATCTCCAATGCTTTTGCAGATTGCTACCAACATTAAAAAGGCAGAGGCAATGACTCCAATGCCAAAGGCTGCCAGCCCCAGGAGCAAAGCCAGAATTCCAACATAAAACATGCCTTCAAACCTGGAAGCACTGCCAAATCCGCAACTGGCAAAGGAAATCAGGAAGCCAAGTCCGGAAGCCAGAAAAATCCGCCCAACCACACCCCAGGGAGTCAGTGAGAAAGTCGCCTGGGGAAAGTTCGGCACTGCGGCGGCAGTCCGTTGGTGCTCCTCAAAAACCGATTGACACCGCTGGCAGATGCCGGTTTCCGGGTTGAATCGGTCTGCCTGATGACAGATTTCACAGCGGGTGGGCAAAGTGATATTGCGGAGAATGATTTTAGGTTCTGACATGGGTTTAGGGCTTGCGCTGATGTTTGGTCATTGGTTTGGTGTCGCGTTGAGATTCCGGAGGGGGCAACGCTTGTGAAGTCTGTTCGATGACAGCCTGCCCCATTCCGGCTAAAAAACCAAAGAATCCGAAACCATAAGAAACGATGGTAACCCACTCCAAAAAATCCTCGCCGGGTTGACCTGAAAAACCTATGCCAGCAGTGCAAGAGCCAAATCCAATGAGCAGGCAAATACCTGCTGCCAGCATGAGTCGTGGCCCGGTAATCACATGACTGGGAGGGATTGAAGTGCTCTGGATAGCGTCTTTTGATTGGGGAACAGCCGTGGAAATCTGCTGACATCTGGTGCATCTCCCGGTTTCCGGGTTGAATCGGTCTGCCTGATGACAGATTTCACAGCGGGTGGGCAAAGTGATATTGCGGAGAATGAGCTTTTGGTCAGGCATGAAAGCCTCTCCCGTCAGGTACATGCTTTTTTCGGTGACCGTACTGAATCCACGTGAGGCTGAGTGTGTCCAGTATAACGCGAGGTCAATCGGCAGGGATGCAAAATTTATGTGCCCACAGAAAAAGTGCGCTCTGTGAGAGGAGCGCACGTTCGGGTTTCATGAAGCAAAGGCGGAAAAGCTCGGTCAGTTGGGTTTGACGTAACTTTTGGCAATTGCAAAGAGATTCATGAGGCGGTTGAATTGGTCTTCGGGAAGCTGGGCTTGATGCAGATTCAACTTGAGGATTTGGTCAAGGTGGTTGAAGGCGAAGGCGTCTCCGATGGAAGCCGAAGCAAAGTCATCTGAGCACATCAGCACCATTTGTTGGGGAACAGCCGCGTTTGGGCCGGTGGCTGGCCCGCTGGAATCCGGCATTTCAGCAATCAAATAATAGGATTGTTCACCCATGATGACGAGATAGAGGTCAACCTCGTCATAACGTCCGACAAAAAGCAGACGGTTGGCATTTTCCAGTTCCGAGGGCGGCAAGCACAACTTGTTGGAGGCGCTGACCGCTTTGACTTTTTCCCGCACATGCGTGTTGACGAAAACCGGAGCAAAATATTGAACCTCCTCCGGAGGTTGAATTTTTTTGAAGGTTTCCAGGCAGGCATTGTAGAGCTGAAGGGCTGCATAATACCGGTTGTGGACCGTGGTGTAGCGCGGGTCTTTGGGCATCGTGCGGTACATTGAATCAACCTGTTCATAGAACACCTTGAGTTGGTCGCCGCATCCTTTCAACTGGCTGGCCACAGCAATGTGGCGATTGCGATATTCTTCATATTTCAACTGCCGATGACTGAACGAGGGCTGCCCGGCAGACGTGTTTTCCGTAAGTTGTTGGTTGATTGTGAACAGTTCGCGGTTGAGGGTTTCAAGGCTGTTCATCAATTGACTGGGTTCAAAGGCTGGTGTTGCGGGTGTTTCTTGAATCAGTCCCAGGGCAACTTGGGCGGATGGCCGGGCGGCAGTCGGATTCACCGAAGAGAGTGTGACAAGCAGGCTTGCCAAAGCACAGAGAGACAATGGGTGTTTCGGGTTCATTTTTGTTCATCCTTTCTGGCCGAACATGAGGGTGATTTTCCCCAGGGAACCACCAACAGTAAGGACTCAAGCTTTCATGGTCGTTGCAGCAGTGTTTCAATTGTATTTCTGAATGATTGCGTGAGTGATTCGAAAGGCGAGGTGCTCAAATTCTAAACGGCAAGGGGGAATCCGGCTAGCTGATTTTCCGGACTTTTCTGTGGATTGAATGGAAAAAAATGAAGCTGAAGGGAAAGGCCAGGGGCTGGTCGGCTGGAGTGTTCCGCCAGTATGGTGCAAAAAATAACAACACACTGGCGGAAGTTGTTACTGGGCTTTGAATTTGACTTTGCCGTCCTCGACATCCACCGAGAAACTGATTTCTTCCGCCTGACGCTGGGCTTTCAGTTTGTTGGTGTTAAAGATAATCATCTTCTGAAACTGCTCAAACGACGTGTTGTCAATTGATTCGCCGCATTGAATCTTGGCGGCAATGACACTTTGATAGAGGCGGCGGATGCCTTCCTCCTCCTGTTTGGGGTCGGCAAAAGTCACTTTGGTTGGTTTGAAAACGGCTCGTGGCTGTTCAGTGTGGATATTGCTGAAGGCATTGTCGAGGTCCAGGTCGAAAGCCTGGTCCTGAATGGCTTCCGCCTGGGCCACGCGGTCGGCAATGGTCCGGGCCCGTTCATTGGCGGCTGCCTCATATTGGGAGCGGGCGTCGCGGCCTTCTTCCCGTTCCTGTAAGTGCCGTCGCCACAGTTCCCGAAACGCCGTGTAGCGCGACACAATCTGGTTATAGCGAAAGCGGGTTCCAAAGCGCATGGTCCGGTCATCGCCAATTCGTTTGATTATGGCCTCGACCCGGTTTTTCGAATCATAAGGCGGGCGTTTGGTGCCTCCGTTGAAATAGATGTCGAATTCGATTTTGAGTTTCCGAATTTCATCTTCAAGGTCAGTTAATTGTTCGTCAATTGTCTTGGCCACAGCAATGCTCCACGGGGGAACGGATTGGGTTGCGGGGATTTTCCGACCATGGTCACGGCCACTGTGTCGGGAAGGTCCGTTTCCGACTTTTATGAATCCTGGCTGATTGGGATATTTGATGAGATTCTTGTTTCCGGTAAAAATACCGAACCAACGGAGGGTCTTTCAAGGGAAGCAGTTCTAAAAGCTTTGAGTTTTTAGTTTTTAGTTTTGAGTTTTGAATGGTTGGGGCAGTGTTGGGGTGGTGATTCGGCTGCAAATCCGGCAGAATCTGTTTGTGAAACCTTGAGTTCAAACTGAAAATTCAAAATTCAAAATTCAAAACTCATATGCTGATTGCTGTTGCCGGACCTTATTCGGCCCCGACTGCCGAAGTGCGGGAAAAAAACCTGCTGGCCATGAATCAGGCTGCTGCCGCTGTTTTTGAGCGGGGACATATTCCCCTCATTGGGGTCAATGCGGCTTTGCCGGTGGTTGCCTGCCTGCCTGAAGAAACCGACCGATACGAGGCAATTATGGCCATTTCCCTGGCTGTGGTCGGAGGCTGTGACGCCCTGCTCTTGATTGGTGAATCACCGGGGGCAAACCGCGAACGGGACCTGATCCGGGCAAAGGGCTTGCCGGTCTTTACTGCAATTGAACAGATTCCGCCGGTTCAGTGAAGCGTCAAGCATGCTTGGTAAATGATGAAAATCACAGTTTTTTCACCATGTCCGATGGCCTATTGACCCTTGACCACTCTGGGTGAACCCTGTTTCGCGGGAGCGTGCGGAAACACGGAAATCAGCGGGAGCACAATCAGAATCAAACTTGTAATACAGACAAAGAGCCGATACATCCATTTCGATTTCAAAAGGCGATTCAGTGTCATGGATTTGCCCTCCCTGGTGATGCGAACCACGCTTTGTCTTTCTCCAGAGCAAAAAGCATTCCAGTGGTCCGCACACTGGCAAACGGACTTTTCTGTGTGAAAATCGTGGTTTTAACCGGTTTTGTAGGAGGCAAAGAGGGGAAAAAACCAAAACAAGTGGGGGATTTTTCTCAAAACGGGATGGCAGACTCTGGGCGGGATTCCCGCCAAACTGCATCAATCGCCAACAAAACCTCATCGGTCGTAACCCGTTTGATACATTCCGGTTCGGGAAAAGCATGGCAGGTGTAACCGGCGCATGGGACACAGGGCAATTTTTTGCGCACAACCCGAAATGGAGCAGTGGTCCAGGGATGCCAAACCGTCTCGTTTGAAGAACCGAAAATCACCACCAGCGGAACTCCAAATCCAGCCGCAAGGTGGGCTGGTCCGCTGTCATTTCCGACAAACAGGGCGGCTGTGGAAATCAGGGCCATCACTTCGGCCAAGGGCAAATCATGCCAGACAGTACAGGCGATGGAGGAGGGAACGGCCTTGCGGACAGCCCTGCCCACCTCCGCCTCAAATGGAGCCACCATCACCACCGGATGCAGCCCCCGGTGGTGTAAATCGGTCACAACCTGTCCAAATCCTTCGGCTTGCCATTGTTTGCTGGCAAACGCCGCTGCCGGGTGGATGACTGCAAAAGGCCGGGTTATGCCTTCCTGAGCCAACCGCCGGGCCAGATTGTGTTGTGCCGCCAAGGTCACCTGCAACGAAAGCGCCGGTGTGTCGGAAAGCGGAACACCGCAGGCTTTCAGGAGGCCCAGTTGCTGCTCGACACAGTGGATTTCGGCTTTTTGCCAGACTTCCTGGGGGGAAACAGGCGAATCCGTCAGCAAAAACCGGGTGTTTGGCAATCCATAGCCAATCCGGCGTGGTGCTCCTGAAAGCCGACAGAGCCAAGCCGCCGTAGTCCCCCCATGCAGATTCACAGCCCAATCGTAGCGGTCCTGGCGCAGTTCCCAAATCAAGCGGGCACGAGCCAGAGTGTCGCTCCAGAACCGGCGCGTCCGATGCACGACCAACAGTTTGTCAATCAAGGGATGGGCCTCCAGAACCGGTGCGGAAAGCGGTTCCGTCACCACGGTAAGGGAAACTGCGGGCGACCAGGATTTGAGTGCTTCAAGGACCGGAGTCATCAGAACGGTATCGCCAATGGAACGCAACCGGACCAGCAGCACACGCTTCGGAGGCGGAAGCGTCCTGACTGGCGCATCCAGCCCTGTCACGATGGGTACACCTCTGCTTTGGGGCGGGCTTCTTCCAGCATCATCTGGGGAATTTCATCTTTGATGGGGAAAAGGCGTTCGCATTGGGAGCATTCCAGCCATTGCCGGTCAGCCGTCAAGGTCACGGGCTGGAGGCAGGCCGGACAGCGGAAGCGAGAGAAATCTTCAGGGCGGATGGTCATCTGAGAATTGAGAATTGAGAATTGAGAGTTGAGAATTGAGAATTGAGAGTTGAGAATTCTGCAATTGAATATTTCACACTCTTTGCAAAAAGCCAATTTCATAAATCGGCCAAACTTTTTGTCTGGGTTTGAAAATTCTCAATTCTCAATTCTCAATTCTCAATTATTCATACCGCAACGCATCAATCGGATCCAGTTTTGAGGCTTTGACCGCAGGCCAAAGGCCGAAAATCAAACCAGTCGCAATGGAAACAACCAGCCCCACCACCGGAGCCGTGGGCGGCACATAGGAAGGCAAAATCATGGCAACCCCCAGTGAGAGCAGCCAACCGATAAAAATGCCAAGCAGGCCCCCGATACCGGTGAGTGTGATGGCTTCGATGAGAAATTGCTGGATGATGTCCCGTTGGCGGGCACCGATGGCTTTGCGGATACCGATTTCCTTGGTTCGTTCGGTGACTGAAACGAGCATGATGTTCATCACCCCGATGCCGCCAATCAGCAGGCCGACGCTCGAAATTGCAATCATAATCAGGAACACGCCGCCGGTGATTTTACTGAACTGGTCCAGGATGTTATCCGCCGTGCTGATGCCAAAATTGTTTTGGGCGTTAAATGGAACACCGCGCCGCCGCCGCAAGACAGCGGAGATTTCATCCACTGCCGGTTCAATTTTGCCGTTGTAGGCCATACACATAATAAAATGGTCCTTCAGATGCGGGAACATTTTGTGGATGGTTTCATAGGGCACATACACCGATTTGTTTTCGTTGTTGGCGTCGTCTTCACCGGCCAGAAAATTGTCCCGTTTGGCCAGCACACCAATCACCCGAAACGGGTAATTGTCAATCAGAACTTCTTTTTCCATGGCATTGGTGGTTGGAAACAGGGTTTCGGCCACATCCATGCCAATCACACAGACGTTGGCCGAACGGTTGTTTTCCTCTTCGGTGAAAAACCGCCCTTCGCCGATGTTCGCCACGCCCATCCGTTCGTAGGCCGGCCAAGTGCCCTGCAAGGTGCTGTTGTTCATTTCGATGTCTTTGTAGCGGATGGGAATCCGCCGGGCCAAGCGTCCGTTCTGGTCCGTAAAATCAATCGGTGAAATGAACAAAGAGACTTCTTTGACCGAAGGACACGAATCCCGGATGGCCACCGCATCCTCCTTGCTCATCGGTTTGCGCATCCGTTCTTCACGGGTTGGATTGAAATTGAAACCAGGGTCAAATTTATAAATGTAAATCGAGTTGGTACCCCACTGCTCAATTTCCTTGGTGACCTGAACGTTGATGCCCGACACAAAGGCCGAAATCACAATCACGGTCGAAGTTCCCACCACAACACCCAAAATCGTCAAAAACGTGCGGAGCTTGTGCTGCCGCAAGGTGTCAAATCCCATCGCCAGATTACTGAGAAATTGGTGCATACCCAAACGCTTTCAGCTTTCAGCGGTCAGCCGTCAGCTTTTGAATGAAAGTTGCTAACATCCGTTTCACTTCGACCACTTGGGCCGTAAGACATTGAAATTCCCCAGTTGCCAGAAACCGGAGGTCATGCGCCAGGAGCAAGTGGTATTCAAGTTCACTGGCTGAACCCATTGCGATTCTCAAAAAGCGTGCCAGTTCAGCATCCCCGCCTCGCCCACAACCTTCTGCAATATTTGCCGGTACTGAAGCGGCGGCACGGCGAACTTGACTGATAAGCCCGTAGGTTTCGTCTTTAGGAAATTTGGTTGTTACTTGATACACAGCCAGAGTGAGCTCATGTGACTTCTTCCATACTTTCAACTCATGGAAATCTTTCATAATCACCTTTGGGTACAAGCTGAAAGCTGAAAGCTAGCGGCGGCACGGCGAACTTGACTGATAAGCCCGTAGGTTTCGTCTTTAGGAAATTTGGTTGTTACTTGATACACAGCCAGAGTGAGCTCATGTGACTTCTTCCATACTTTCAACTCATGGAAATCTTTCATAATCACCTTTGGGTACAAGCTGAAAGCTGAAAGCTATAAGCTATAAGCTATTCCGCTCTCATCGCCCGCACCGGGTCGAGTGATGCAGCCCGCCAGGCCGGGTAAACCCCGGAAAGAATGCCGACCCCGCCTGAGACGGCCAGTGCCATACCCACGGCAATCAGTGGTAACCGGGTGGGTAAAGGCGTAAAGGTTGCCAGAGCCACGGCAATCAAATAGGCAATCGTGATGCCGATGGCTCCGCCAATCAGGGCCAGAAAGAATGATTCCGCCAGAAACTGGTTGATGATATGCCGTTTATGTGCCCCCAGAGCTTTCCGGATGCCGATTTCGCGGGTCCGTTCGGTCACGGCCACCAACATGATGTTCATAATCACGATGCCGCCCACCACCAATGCAATCGAGGTCACGCCAATGGCCGTCATTTGAATGGTTCCGAAAATTCTTTGGCGCAAGTTGGAAATCATTTCGGTTGTGATGATGCCGAAATTATCCGGGTCACTGAAATTGACGTGTCGCCGGGCCCGCATCAGCGCCCGCAGTTCGTCCACTGCTTCGGGAATTTTTTTCGGGTCAGCCACCTGGACATAAACCGCAATCGAGCGCCGTGAGCCGTAGATTTTCTGGTATGTCGAAAGCGGAATATCCACAAATTTGTCCCGCGAGTTGCCAAAAGCAGAACCAAGTGACTTGGAAATTCCGACCACGGTAAAAACCCGGCTGTCAATCTTGATTTCCTCACCAATGACCTGAGTTGATTTGGGGAACAGTCGGTCGGCGACTTCTGACCCGATAAAACAGACCTGCCGTTTATGTTCCTCATCAAGGCTGGTGAAATAACTCCCTTGCTGGGCTTCAAGTCGCTGGATTTCCATCATGGTGGCGGTGCGTCCGGCAATGGCCACCCCGGTCAGGGTTTCATCACCGCGCTTGAGTTCGACTCCGCCACCGGTCTGGGCACCAATCAGGCTGGCGGTTTGCATTTTTTCCTGAATGGCTTCCAGGTCGGCGCGTTTGATGTCTTTGTTGCGCCGTTGCGCCCGTTGAAACGTATCCAGACTGCTGAAATCGTCAATGCTGTATTTGCGCAACACAATCGCATTGGGGCCGAGGTCTGAGATTTTTTCGTCAACGTAGGAATTAAACCCTTCAATCAGCGACACCACGACAATCACGGTGGCGACACCCACAATGACCCCCAGCAGGGTCAGAAACGACCGAAGTTTATGTGCTGCAATCGCCGTCAGAGCAAGTTTGATGGTTTCGAAATAAGACATACCGCATCCCTCAGGCAAGACGCCTTGAAAAATCGAGATGGTACAGGAAGAAGGAGAAAAGCCCCAAACTAATTATGGCAGGTTGGTTTCATGGCTCACGTCTTGATTTTTTAGCTTCAAAATTTTGAAGGAGTTGTTGGATAGGAACCCTTACGACAGGAATCCGGAATTTGCTCCCATAAATTCCAGAAAAGTTTCTGATTCCGCTTGAATTGTTGAGAGTACAGGCTTTAGGTTGCACCTTCAATCCTTTGCAACCTGGAGAAACCGTGTCTTTGCAGCAACTTTTGACAACGGCCTGCGAACAGGGCGAAATTCATGGGGCGTCGTATGGTGTGGCCGAACGGGGTACTTTGAAAATCACGGGAAGCGCCGGCACCGTGGCTGAAATCTATGATGTGGCCTCGCTCACCAAACCACTTGTCACGGGTTTGCTCACCGCTCTGCTGGCCGAACGTGGGGAACTCGACCTTGAACAAAAAGTAGCCCATTACCTGCCGGAATTCGCCCTGGCCGACAAGCACGACATCCGGCTTTGGCATTTGGCCACGCATTCCAGCGGATTTCCCGCCTGGCGACCCTTTTACATTCTGGCTGCCGCGCCTGCCGACGTGGTCCGGGTCATTGCCCAAACGCCACTCAGCTATCCGACAGGAAGCCGGGTAGTGTACAGCGATTTGGGGTTTATAACGTTAGGGAAACTCCTGGAACGCATCGCCGGCCAGTCATTGCCAAGCCTGTTTGCCCAGGAAGTTACCCGGCCTTTGGGGTTGAACCGGACCGGTTTCAATCCGCCTCCGGAATGGCACGACCGGATTGCTCCGACTGAAACCGGCAATCAGCACGAACGCGATTTATGCCGCAAAATCGAATGGTCACCGGTTGAAGCGGAAAAAGTGGCTGCCTACCAAGGTTGGCGTACAACTGAAATTCAAGGCGTTGTGCATGACGGCAATGCCTGGTTTTTGAATGGTGCCGCCGGCCATGCCGGACTTTTTTCGACCGTCCCGGAGACCTTTCGGCTGGCTTCCCAGTTTTTGCCGGGCAGTCAGTTGCTCAAGCAGGTTTCCTTCAATCTTTTTACTCAAAACCGGACACCTGGGTTGGAAGAAGACCGTTCCTGGAGCTGGATGCTGGCCAGTACGAAGGATTCGACTGCCGGCCCGGCCCTTCCGTCCCAGGCTTTCGGACATACCGGCTTTGCCGGGACAAGTCTGTGGATTGACCCGGTTCTGGAGCGGATTTACATTCTGCTGGCCAACCGGACCTATCCCATTCGGAATTTGAACCATTTACGGCGGGCGTTTCATGCGCAGGCATTGCAGGAATTATGAATTTTTTTCCAAACCCATTCACCGCAGAGGCGCAGAGTTTTCGCAGAGTTTTCGCAGAGTTTTCGCAGAGTTTTTCTTTGGTATTCTCTGCGCACTCTCAACGACTCCTCCGCGTCTCTGCGGTAAGGAAGAAAAAAATTGCTCTCAGATTGGGAAGCCTTCTTTTGCTTGGAATAGCCGGTGGCAGCCAGTTGTGCCAGGCCCAGACACCCGAAGACCTGCCCCGTGCCAGCAGCCTTCGGGGGCATCAGGTTCCACCCGACCTGGCACCGTTTTCAAGTGACATTCGGGCGGCTGTGAATCAGGCCGAAAGTCCCAACCAGCCTACCAGCAAACGATTTGACCCGACCACGCTGAGTGAATTCACCCGCCTCAAAAACGCACCGCCCGAAGCATCCGGAACCGGCGGCGGGTCTTCCTTCAAACAGGTGGTTTCAGGTGTTCCGGTGGCTGGCAGTCTGGCTTTGGTTAAACCATTTTTGTATGTCCCGCCGGAATACATCCGTTCGGTGGAGCAGGTTTTGCGGCTCAATCTGTCGCTCCCGGTCTTTGCCCAGACTATGAATTCGACGGCAACAGTTGCGTATTCCTTTACAGTCCGGCAAGATGGGCGCATCACCGAAATTGAGCGAGAGCGTTCAACCGGAAGCCCGGCCCTCGACAATGCCATTCAGAGTCTGCTGACCAGTGTCAGTCCACTTGATGTGCCGCGCGGGGTGACGCTCAATCCGGCGCAGTCGTCGCAACCGATGGTCCGTTTCAGGTTTTCACTGACATACCGTCCTTCAAACTAAAAAAGAGCATGAGCACCCCAGAAGTTTTCATTGGGCGAGCCAGGGGGGAACAAACCAGCAAGGCAAAAGGCAAAAGGCAAACAGCAAAAGGCAGAACCCTTTGGGGAACCCGCCTCTTTCTGTTGTTTTTTTGTCTCAACCTGATGTGTCCGACCACTTGGGCACAGGAAGCAACACGTAAACGCCGGGTCAATCCGGCACCGCCAGCCAAAAACACGCCAACCGTCCGCGATGGGGTGGCCAGAACTGCATTCAAGGTTCCGGCGGCCTATTCTTCGGAAGAAACCCATCCAACCAAGCCACCGGTTCTCAGCCCTGAGAAGCGTTCGCAGTCCCCAGTCTCCAGTCCTGAGAAGCGTCCGCAGTCTTCAGTCCTCAGTCCGCAGTCCTCGAATAGAGGCTTGGGACCGGAAATTCGGATTGGACTGGCGACCAATGCCGATTTTGTTTCCATTACCTGTGACGGTCCACTGGCGCGGGTGGATGTGCAAAACGGCTCAGTGGCGGAAGTTGCCGACAATAAAATCACAGTCCAACTCAACACCGGCGAGTCGCGGCGGCAACGGGGAAAGACGTATCGCGTACAGGTGGCCAGTTTCAAAAAATCGGCTGAGGCCGACGAAACCGCCAAAAAGCTGCGACGCAAGTTTGACGAACCGGTGGTGACCCGTTTCGACCGCGAGAACCAGCAATATGTGGTGAGCGTCGGAGAATATTCCACGTCTTCCGAAGCACAGACCATGATGGTGCGGGTGCTCAATGCCGGTTACCGCAAGCCCTGGGTGGAACGGGACCAGCCAGCCGCCCTCAACGGGCGAAACAAGAACACGCCACGCTGGCAACTGCGCGCCGTGGACCGGGACGGGGATGAAATTGCCCGCGATGCGCAAATCATGACGTTTACGGCACTGGATGGTGACCGGGCACCGCTCAAGTATTTGGGCTCCACCTATCGGGGAAAGCTGGAAATTTTTCTCAATCGCCGCCAACGGATAACGGTGGTCAATGTCCTGCCGATGGAGGAATACGTTCGGGGCGTGGTTCCCAACGAGTTGTCGCCAAACGCCTTTCCGCAACTGGAGGCACTCAAAGCCCAGGCGGTCGCGGCCCGGACCTACGCTGTCCGGAACCGGGGAAATTTCTCCGAAGAAGGGTTTGATTTATTGCCAACCGCGCTTTCCCAGGTTTATGGCGGACGCTCGACCGAGCATGCCATGACCGACCAGGCGGTAGCCGAAACCCGTGGCGTAGTGGCCACTTACAATGGCGAACCCATCAACGCGCTCTATACCTCGACCTCCGGTGGGCGGACCGAAAACTCCGAATTTGTTTTTGGAAAACCGGTTCCGTATCTGAAAAGTGTGGTTACAGCTCCGCAGGACCGCGTGCGTCGCAACGACCGCTGGATTGAAACGGAACGCAAAACCGAAGCCATCACCGACGCCGAAGGCCGTTCGCTGACCCGTGAACTAGCGCTCCTGACCATTGCCGGATTTCAATTGCCGGAACGGGTTTCAGCTTCCTATCTGACTTCAACCGTGAATTCCCGCGAGTGCGAACAATGGGGAGACAAACTGTCCCTGCTGGCACGGCAGAAACCGGTCTCCGCGCCACCCCGGACCGTGACCGAACTGGGCGGTTTTGCCCGGTTGGTGACCGAAGCACTCTGGGGCAGCGAATCGCCTTCCACCCTGTTGACCGAAGAAGACGCCCGTTATCTGCTGGGCAGCGAACAGGCTTCGATTCCGGAAAATTTCCGGGCGGATGTGGCCTATCTGGTGCGGGAAGGGATAATCCGGCCCTTTAGTGACGGTACCTTGCGCCCGCGCACGACGCTGACACACGCCACGGCTTTGGCGATTTTGGCACGGGCGGCAGTGCTGCGGAGCGTTCCCAAACTCGAAAACGGGAATGCCCGTCCATTTTCCGGTGACCGGTTGACGTTGCGGGGTGGCAAGGGGAAAGAGGATTTCAGTTTTCCACTCAGTCCCCGCCTGTATCTGTTCCGGAAACTGGGCGGTGAATGGTTCCCCACCTCCCGCACGGAACTCATCGGCGGCGAAGCCGTCAATTACCACCTCGACAGTCGTGGACGGGTGGATTACCTGGAAATCGCGCCGGTTTTGAACGGTGCAACCAGCGACCGGTTTTCCCAGTTTTCCTGGTGGGATGTGGCGTTGACACCTGAAGAAGTCAAAGCCCAGATTGCGAAAGCCAATGTGTTTGTCGGAGAGGTGCTGGACCTGCAACCGGTCAGCCTCGGCGTGTCCCATCGCGTCGCCCAATTGCGGATTGTCGGGCGCGACCGGAGTGCCACGGTTGACGGCATTCATATCCGCTCGGTGCTGGGCGTGCGCGAGAATCTCTTTGTCGTTGAGCGCAGTCTGGACGAGCATGGCCGGGTCAAATCCTTCCGGATTCGCGGACGTGGCTGGGGACATGGTGTCGGCATGTGTCAGGTCGGGGCCTATGGTCTGGCGGTGGAAGGGTACAGCTACGACCAGATTCTGAAGCATTTCTACAGCGGCGTGCAGATGACAAAACTTTATTGAAGGACTGAGGACTGAGGACCAATCTCAAGGACTGAGGACTGAGGACTGAGGACTGAGCCACCTCATATTTGAAGGTTTGGTGTCGTCCAGAGTACAAAAAGGCATCATTCAAAAAGGACCGACAGGGACAACTTATCTGAACAAGTATTTTCTCAGTCCTCAGTCCTCAGTCCTCAGTCCTCAGTCCTTGAGATTGGTCCTCAGTCCTCAGTCCTAATTGGTATCCCTCCCCCGCAACAACTCCACCGGCTGTTTTTCCTTGAGCATTTCAGTGGTGTTTTCCGTCACGGACGGTGGCGGCAGCATGTTTTGCATGGCGGCATTCTGCCGCAACTGGGCTGTGGTAAAAGAAGTCGGCTGGTCCAACAGATTTGGTTCTTTGGCATGTGGGCGATAATCCGATACCGTCTTGGGCGGCAACGTAAAAAACAATCCGTTCAGGATGATGCCGATTCCAATAAAAAAGGGCACAATGCCTATCGGCCAGGGAATTTTGTTTTCACCAACGGCGACTCCCAAAAACAAAAGGAACAGGGTTGCTCCCATCCCAATCAAGGCCATCATGGTGCCGACCCGAAAGCGACGCAGGCGACGTTCTTCAGGTGACTCAAGGAATTTTTCCAATTCGGGCAGCACATCTTCGGCCAGGCTTTTCAAGTCGTCAACATGATTGATTTCACGGATTTTGGCTGCGACGGCCCGCCCGATTTCGTCACGGGCGGTGGCTGCCGAATCCGTCACGGAATCCGTTTTTTGCAGGATATTTCGAACCGTTCGCATATCTGAGCCGCAAGCCCGGCAAAATTGACTGGCCTGACGTTCCTCGGTACCACAGCTTGGACAAAACATACTGTTTTCGAAGCCTCATTTCATTTGCAATTATTTCATTTGCGATGTGCCATCTACCATGTGCCACTGAAACAACGATTGCTCCTGGCCTATCCAATCGAAAGGTGTCACAGCGCAAATGGAAAATCGCAAATGGGAAAATGTTGCGCGTTTGAACGGACTCAGGATATGTTGGGTTTCCGGTTTTCTCCACTCCATCTCGGCGAAATTTCCACCTTTTTGAAAATTATGAACGGACAAGCATTCGTTTTGAACGAACGGGCCAAAGCCCTGGCACATTACCCGCATCTGCGTCGGGCAGGTGGTTTTCTTTTTGTTTCAGGTACCTCGTCGCGGCGGCCTGACAATACCATCGAAGGTGCAACCGTCAATCCGGACGGTTCGGTGGATCTTGACATTCGGGCGCAAACCAAAGCCGTGATTGAAAACATCCGGGTCATATTGCAGTGCGCCGGGGCGGATTTGGAGCATCTGGTGGAGGTCACCACCTTTTTGGTGGATATGAAGGATTATCCCGGCTACAACGAGGTTTACAACACCTATTTTGATGCCGAAACAGGCCCGACCCGCACCACCGTGGCGGTTCATCAGTTGCCCCATCCGCAGTTAGTGATAGAAATCAAGGCGGTGGCGCTTGACCCGGAGGGCCAGGAGTAAGGAGGTTGCACGTGACTACTCCAGTCAATTCATTGATTCAAAATGATTTCGATTTTTCCATTCGGGTTCGGGCCTCAGCGGGTCCGGTCGCGCTCCGGCTGCATTCCTCTGGTTTTGCCACCGATGAGGAATTTGCCGAACTGTGCCGCACCAACCCCGACCTGAGCATCGAACAAAATGCCAACGGAGAGATTGAACTTATGCCGCCAACCGGAGGAGAAACCGGAAACCGCAACTCACTTTTGATTATTTTGTTGGGAACCTGGGCTTTGGCGGATGGAACCGGAAAAACATTCGATTCCTCCACTTTGTTTAAGCTGCCCAATGGAGCCAAACGCTCACCGGATGCGGCTTGGGTACAGCAAAAACGCATCAATGCTTTAACCGACGCAGAGTGCCTGGGACCTCTGCCGCTTTGTCCGGATTTCGCCATTGAATTGTGTTCACCAACTGATGATGTCAGAGCCTTGCAGGACAAAATGCAGGAATACACGGAAAACGGCCTTGCCTTGGGCTGGCTGATTGACCCGGACCGGAAACAGGTTCACATCTATCGTTCCGGACAGACTGTCGAATGTTTGGAAAATCCCGAAAAACTTTCCGGCGAATCTGTCCTGCCCGGTTTTGAACTGGATTTAGCCAGGGTGCTGGCACCGCTGAAAGACAGAATTGAGAATTGAGAATTGAGAATTGAGAATTGAGAATTGTCCCCCAGGCTTGAAAACAAAAAGTGATTTGTTTTTTCTTGGACGAGCTTCAGGGAAAGTCAAAAGTGCTTGAGCACAAGGGGCAGAACAGTAATTCTCAATTCTCAATTCTCAATTCTCCAAAGGAATCTTATGGCCAAACTTGCCACGTTGAATTTCAAACAATGGATTGATGAGCATCGCCATCTGCTCAAACCGCCGGTGGGCAATGCCCAAATTTGGAAGGACCGGGAATTTATGGTGACGGTGGTGGGCGGTCCCAACAGCCGGAAGGATTACCATATTGACCCAGGTGAAGAGTTTTTCTACCAGATGGAAGGCGACATGACGCTCAAAATCGTCGAGGACGGTGAGCACCGCGATTTGCCGATTCGGGAAGGCGAGATTTTCTTGCTGCCGCCCATGGTGCCGCACTCTCCGCAACGAGGGCCAAATACGATTGGCCTGGTGATTGAGCGCATCCGCCGCGAAGACGAACAGGACCAGTTTCAGTGGTACTGCGAAGGTTGTGGGGCAGTGTTGCACAATGTGGCGGTTCATGTGACCGACATTGTGACCCAGCTCAAACCCGTTTTTGACGCTTTCTGGGCAAACCAGGAAGCCCGGACCTGCAAACATTGCGGCGCGATAATGGAACCACCTTCACCACCAAAGTAACGAGGACTGAGGACTGAGGACTGAGTCGTAGAAAAAAGTAGGGCAAATAGCCAGACTTTGCCTTGAATCAAGGGTTTAAATCTCAGTCCTCAGTCCTCAGTCCTCAGTCCTATTATGAAAGTCATTGACCTCCACACCCACATTCTTCCCGAAAACTGGCCTGACCTGAAGGCCCGTTACGGCTATGGCGGCTGGCCCAGGCTGGAGCACGTGGGACCCTGCCAGGCCAAAATCATGATTGACGACCGGTTTTTCCGGGCGATTGAGGGCAATTGCTGGGACCCGCAAATTCGGGTCAAGGACTGTGACCAGGCCGGTGTCACAATGCAGGTACTGTCAACCGTCCCGGTCATGTTCAGCTATTGGGCCAAGCCCCAGGATGCCTATGACCTCTCCCGGTATCTCAATGACCACATTGCTGGCATTGTCCGGCAATGGCCGGACCGGTTTCTGGGGTTGGGTACCATTCCCATGCAGGACCCGGAACTGGCCATCCGCGAAATGAAGCGGTGTGTCCGCGATTTGGGATTGCAGGGCGTGCAAATTGGAAGCCACGTCAACGACTGGAATCTGGACCAGCCGGAACTGTTCCCGATTTTTCAGGAGGCTTCAAAAAACAATGTGGCGGTGTTTATTCATCCCTGGGATATGGTCGGACGCGAACGGATGCCGCAGTATTTTCTGCCGTGGCTGGTCGGAATGCCCGCCGAAGGCTCGCTGGCTATTTGCTCGATGATTTTTGGCGGCGTGTTTGAGCGGTTGCCGCAACTGCGGGTTTGTTTTGCGCATGGGGGCGGGGCATTTCCGTTTACCTTGGGCCGGATTCACAAGGGCTGGGAAGCCCGTCCGGATTTGTGCCAGATTCATATCACACAACCGCCCCGAACCTATCTGCCGCAGATTTACGTGGATTCACTGGTGCATGACCCGGACGCACTCCGGTTTTTGCTTAAAACCTTTGGTGACAACCGGGTGGTGCTTGGGTCGGATTATCCGTTTCCGTTGGGGGAAGCCGTGCCGGGCAACCTGATTCGTTCAATGGAGGACCTGGACGAATCCACTAAAAAGAAACTGCTGTACGGAACCGCCGCCGAATTTCTGGGAATCAAAAAAGAACCGCAGTTTTGGGATTAAATCGAACTGGTTGCATTCGTCATGTTTTTTCATTTCACCGCAGAGGCGCAGAGTTTTCGCAGAGTTCTTTATTGTTTTTCTCTGCGTTGCCTCTGCGCCCCCTTGCGCCTCTGCAGTGAAAAAATAGAAATCATCCATGATACATTTTCAAAACACTGAATCATTCGCTTTGCAGCTTGACCGCGAAGACCCGTTAGCCGGATTTCGGGAACAGTTTCATTTCCCGCCGCTCGGAACTGCCGCCGACCCGTTGATTTATTTCTGTGGCAATTCACTTGGACTCCAACCCAAAGGCACCAAAGCCGCCGTGGTGGCGGAACTGGATGACTGGGCAGAGTTGGGAGTCCACGGGCATTTCAAGGAACGGTTGCCCTGGGTGTCGTTTGAGGAAACTCTGTTGGGGCCAATGGCCGAACTGGTGGGGGCCTTGCCGGAGGAAATCGCCATTATGAATGGCCTGACGGTCAATCAGCATTTGCTCATGGTGTCGTTTTACCGGCCAACCAGGGAGCGCTTCAAAATTCTGATGGAAACCGGCGCATTTCCCTCGGACCAGTATGCCGTCCAAAGTCAGGTCCGGTTTCATGGTTTCGACCCGCAGGAGGCCATTATCGAGGCCCAGCCGCGTCCGGGTGAAGACACGCTCCGCACCGAGGACCTGCTGGCCTTGATTGAAACCCACGGAAAAGAAATTGCCCTGGTGATGTTTGCCGGGGTGAATTACCTGACCGGGCAGTTTTTTGACCTCCCGGCCATCACCGAAGCTGCCCACCGGCAGGGTTGCGAGGTCGGTTTTGACCTGGCGCACACGGCGGGCAATGTCCCGCTCAGGTTGCACGAGTGGAAGGTGGATTTTGCTGTCTGGTGTTCCTACAAATACCTCAATTCAGGGCCGGGAGGCGTGGCGGGCTGTTTCGTCCACGAACGGCACCGGATGCGCCCCGACCTGCCGCGCTTTGCCGGATGGTGGAGCACCGACCCGAAAATCCGGTTTGAAATGCGTCCTCAGCTTGAATTGCAGCCCGGTGCCGCCGGATGGCAGTTGAGCAATCTGCCGATTCTTTCAATGGCGGCTTTGAAAGCTTCGCTGGATGTCTTTCACAAGGCTGGAATTGAAAACCTGCGCCGTAAATCGGAAGCCCTGTCGGCCTATCTGCTGTTTCTTTTGGATGGGATGACGAGTCCGAAATTCTCCGTCATTACACCCCGTGACCTACAGGCGCGGGGCTGTCAGATTTCGCTGCGGGTGTTTGAACGCGGGCGCGAAATCTATCAAAAACTGGAAGAACAACATGTCATCGGTGACTTCCGCGAACCAAATGTCATTCGGGTTGCGCCGGTGCCGCTCTATAACACGTTTCATGAAGTCTGGCGATTTGTGCAGAAATGGCAGGCAATAATTGAGAATTGAGAATTGAGAATTGAGAATTGAGAGCCAGGAGCACCCCCTTTATTCTTCAAGCGGTGTTACAGGTTGAAACGCCACCAAATCAAATATCTCCAGATTGCTTTTTAATTCTCAATTCTCAATTCTCAATTCAACAAAGAGGGTTTCGATGAGCAAATTTACAGTTGTCGGGTCCGGGCTGGCCGGATGTCTGGTGGCGGCGTATCTCGCCAAACAGGGTAAAGCGGTCACGCTCTACGAACGGAATGACGATATGCGCAAGCACGATGTGCCGCGCGGACGCTCCATCAATCTGGCGCTGTCCCGCCGGGGCATCAATGCGCTGGAAGAAGTCGGGCTGGCCGGGGAATTGATGAAACTGGCGATTCCGATGCGCGGACGGATGATGCACTCGGTTGAGGGCGATTTAACCTTCCAACCCTACGGCAAAAACGACCAGGAAGTGATTTACTCGATTTCCCGGCATTATCTGAATTGCGCCTTGCTTGATTTGGTTGAAAGCAATGCGGATGTCGAGGTCTTTTTTAATCACAGATGCGTCGGCGCGGATTTGCTGCGGACCACAGTCAGGCTCGAAGACCAGAAAACCAAGGAAGTCAAAAACATTCCGGCGGAAGTTGTGGTTGGAGCAGACGGAGCTTTTTCCGGGGTGCGGGGTTCGATGGTGGTCGGTTTGGAACGAATGGATTACAGCCAGGAGTTTTTGCCGCACGGCTACAAGGAGTTGACGATTCCGGCCCTGCCGGACGGGAGTTTCATGCTGGATAAAAACTGCCTGCATATCTGGCCGCGCCACGATTTTATGATGATTGCGCTGCCAAACCTGGATGGCACGTTCACCTGCACGCTGTTTCTGCCGCATGAAGGAATCAACAGTTTTGCCGAACTGAAAACGCCGGAGGACGTGCGCCGTTTCTTTACTCGTGAGTTTCCCGATGCCTTGCCACTCATGCCGACGCTCACGGATGACTTTTTTCACAACCCAACCGGAGCCATGGTGACCGTTCGCTGCCAGCCCTGGCATTACCTGAACCGTTTCGTTTTGGTTGGGGATGCCGCCCATGCGGTTGTGCCGTTTTACGGGCAGGGAATGAATGCTTCGTTTGAGGATTGCTCAGTGCTCAACGACTGTCTGAATTTTTACGGGCAGGACCTGCAATCAGCTTTCCAGGCATATGAGCGCCGCCGCAAACGCAACACGGATGCCCTTTCCTATTTGGCCATCGAAAACTTTCTGGAAATGCGGCACAAGGTTGCCTCTCCGTTCTTTTTGCTGAAAAAACGGCTTGATACCATTCTGGCGACCTTGTTTCCCGATATGTATCTGCCGCTCTACACGATGGTTTCATTTACCCTGATTCCCTATGCGGATGCGGTCGAGCGCGCCCGCAAACAGGACCAGGTGCTCTTGGGAATTGGAATTGGCCTGCTGGTGCTGCTGCTGCTGGCTGTGGCGGTCCTGATGTTCAAACTGATTTTGTGAAATGGGTCAAACTTTGGATGATTTCCGTTGAAGTTCGGTCAGAATCAACGTTATCAGGCAGCCAATCAGCAGGATGCTGTATTCCATTCCGTTGCGGCCCGCGCCGACGACAAACCAACCCGCCGAAGCGTGAACCAAAACGATTCCCCAGGCCAGATTCCAGATAAACCCGGCGGCCAGGGGAATCACGAATCGCCCCGCCGCCAAAACCAGGGTGCCGGTCAGTTCGAAAATGGTAATCGCCCAGGCGATAGCCACTCCGGCAGGGAAGCCTCGACCGGAAAGGTATTCACCAAAGGGGGTAACCCCACCCAAATAAAGGCGCGTGGCTCCATGAATGAAGAGCAGTAAGGCCACCAGAATTCGCAAAAAGACCAGTGCCGGAGGGAGTTTGTTCACAAAAAAGAGCTCCGCCGGAAATGAAATGTGGTGTGTGACGGGCAGACGCTAGCACTGGTTCGGAACGTTATCCAAAAAATTGTGATTACTCTCCAAAAATTTGGGTTGAAGCGCGAAAAAGGCGTGAAGAACCGCATTCGCCGGGCTTCACCAGAATTGCTTGATTCACATCGGATTTGCTGTATTCTTGGCGACCTCAAATTTCGTTGTAGGGCGGGCTTTCACTGAAAATAAGCTCAGTCCTCAGTCCTCAGTCCTCAGTCCTCAGTCCTAATTTTTCAAAGGGAGGTAGTCAAGAACACTAAAAAATGACAACTGAATCACGACACCCGCGAAAGCTCACCACGCTTCAGTTGGTGGGCTTGATTTTTTTCACGGTCTCAGGTGGGGCTTACGGGCTTGAATCCCTGGTCCAGGAAATGAATCCGGGCTGGGCCATGACGTTGGTCCTGGTCACGCCGCTGGTTTGGGGGTTGCCGACGGCACTCATGGTGGCCGAACTGGCCAGCGCGATGCCGGAGGAAGGCGGTTATTACCATTGGGTACGCACCGCCATGGGCAATTTTTGGGGTGTGCAGGAAGGCTGGTGGACGATTTGTTACACCGCCGTGGATATGGCGATTTATCCGGTCCTGTTTGTGAACTATCTGGCGTTTTTCATCCCCAGACTGGCATTGGATGAAAACGGGAATTGTTCGTGGTCGGTCTTTTGGCTGCGGTGGGGAATCGCCGTTGCCGTCATTTTATGCGCCTTGGCCGTCAACCTGCTGGGCGCGCGGGCGGTGGGAAACAACGCCGTTGTGAGCATTTTGCTCGTGCTGGTGCCTTTTGGCCTGCTGACCTTTTTGAGTCTTTCCCGCAGCGGAGCCATTGGAACCGTCTGGACTGCGATTGGCAACGGGCTTTCCCAGGCACCCGATATGAAAACCCTGAGTGTCGGTTTTTCGGTGGTTCTCTGGAATTACTGCGGTTGGGACAACGTTTCAACCTTTGCCGGAGAGGTGGAGCGTCCGCAACGGGCCTATCCCAAAGCTTTGGCCCTGGCCCTGCCGCTTATCGTGCTGGCGTATGTACTGCCGTTGTCGGCTGGATTGGCTGTCACCCAGGATGCTGCCGTCTGGACCGAATCTGCCGGTTGGCCGGTGATTGGCCGGATGCTGGCGGGAAACTGGTTGGGAATCGTAATTGCCGCCGCCGCTTTGGTTTCAAGCTGGGCGCTCTTTAACAGTCAGCTTTTGTATACCTCGCGCCTGCCTTACCGCATGGCCTGTGACGGGTGGCTGCCGCAGCCTTTGGCCAAAACCTCACTCAAGTCAGAGGTACCGTTGGTGGCCCTGTTGGCTTCAGCCGGTTTGACCGCCCTCTTTTGCGCTCTGTCATTTGGAAAACTGGTGGTGATTGACATTTTGCTCTACGCTGCCGGGTTGTCACTGGAGTTTGTGGCGTTACTGGTGCTGCGCCGGAAACGTCCGGACCTGCCACGACCCTTTCGGGTGCCGGGTGGATGGCCGGGCGTCATTCTGATTTCTGTGCTGCCGATGGGGATGGCTTCGGTGGTGGCAGTGGCCAGCTTCCAAGAGGAATCCGCCCAGGTACAGTTGGGAATTGTGGCCCTGGCCTTGCTGAGTGGCGGTGGACTCTATTTCCTGCGCAGAAAATATGTGAAGAAAGAGAACTGAGGGCCGAGGACCCAACCCAGGACTGAGGACTGAGGACTGAGGACTGAGTTTTCACCGCAAAGTTGTGTGGTTGATGATTTTGACTCGGCCCTCAGTCCTCAGTTCTGAATTAAAACTCCCGTTCGCGGGGGCGGCGTTCCACCGGTTTGGCATCCAAATGACGGGTGGTGGACTCGGTCACGCTGGGCGGCGGCAGCGCCTCGTAATTGGGGAGCGGGGGCAGTTCATTGGTGTTGCGGGTTTGCGGGAGCGGCTGGGGCTGGGCTTGTCCGATATGAATGCCGATTTTCCCTGAAAGAAAAAGCGGTGCCAGCAAGGACATTCCTTTGCCCATCATGGCGAATGCCGGTATAAACATCCAGATGCCCCATCCCATCCCCCGCACGGCGAATGAGAAAATGGCTATGGCGGCAAACCCCAAACCCATGAAAAGCTCCCGAAACCCTTTGGAAATCTGCTTTTGGTCAAGCGGAAGTGGTCCTGGGTTGGAAGTGGCGGTCATTTGACCGGTCAATGCCTGGGTGACCAGACCGATATTGGTCCCACAGCTACGACAAAATTTGATATCGTCATTATTTTGGGAGCCGCATTTAGGGCAGTACATAATTTGAATCAGCCTCTTTGGTTCGAGTAAGGTGACGGAACTATATATCACAAACTGGTTGTTCATTCCGCAGTTTGGAGTACAGCCTTCAGGTTGCGATTGTTCGTTCCGCCTTCAGGCGGCTGTTTTTCTTCTTTTGATTGCCAGTGAACAACCTGAAGGCTGGCATCCGAACAGCCGCATAAATGCGGAACTCCGAATCGCCGCGTAAACGCGGAACTCAGAACTGCCGCCTAAAGGCGGGACTCGTACATGGAATTTCCTTACTTTTTTCACTTTTTCGGAATTCGCATTCATCCGCATCTTTTGTTTGAGCTGTTGGCTTATTCGATTGGGTTCCAAGTGTATGTGCGGCTCAGAAAACGTCAAACGGCAGCCTTTGTTCCGTTGGAACAAAGTATGTGGATTCTGGTCGGCTGTATTTTTGGCGCTTTGTTTGGGTCAAAAATCCTTTCCTGGCTTGAAACACCCCATCTGTATTGGGAACACCGCACTCAATGGATTTTCTGGTTGCAGGGAAAAACCATTGTCGGAGGCTTTATCGGTGGTTGGCTGGGAGTGGAATTTGTCAAAAAGCTGATTGGCGTCACCCATTCAACCGGTGACAATTACGTGTATCCGTTGCTGGTTGGGGCAAGTATCGGACGGATTGGCTGTTTCCTCTCCGGGATGGATGACGACACCTTTGGCATTCAGACAAGTCTGCCCTGGGGAGTCAATTTTGGAGATAACATGCTGCGCCATCCCACACAGCTTTACGAAATTGCTTTTTTCGTCCTGTTGGGGCTGTGTTTATGGCCAACCCTGAAACAGGCCAAACCCAACGGCTGGTTGTTCCGGGTTTTTATGGCTGCCTATTTCGGCTTTCGGTTTCTGGTGGAATTCATCAAACCGCGCCCGTTTACCTATGCGGGATTGAGCGCAATTCAAATTGCCAGCCTGCTGGCGGCTCTGTATTGTGTGTGGGCAGTACGACAGCTTGGCTCATCACAACCAGTTCCTGAGGAGTCTCTATCCCATGGCTGACCGGCCCTACTTGTTTTATGAATTGACCAACAGTGTCTGTTCCACCTGTCTGCGCAAAGTCGAAGCGAAGGTGGTTTTCCAAAACGATTGCGTTTACCTGCATAAATATTGCCCGGAGCACAAACATCAAACGGTTTTGGTTTCAACCGATGTTGAATACTACAAACTGGCCCGCAACTATTTGAAGCCGGGCCAAATGCCGCTCAAATTCAACACCCCGATTGAGCGTGGCTGCCCCTATGATTGCGGACTTTGCCCCGACCACGAACAGCACAGTTGCCTGACCCTGGTCGAAATCACTGACCATTGCAATTTGCAGTGTCCGATTTGTTATTCGGAATCTTCGCCGAAACGACAAACCCACCGCTCGCTGGAACAGATTGAGTTCATGCTGGATGCGGTGGTGCGCAATGAAGGCCAGCCCGACATTGTACAAATCAGCGGCGGCGAGCCGACTATCCATCCTGATTTTTTTGCCGTGCTGGACATGGCCAAAGTCCGGCCCATCAAACATGTGATGGTCAACACCAACGGGGTCCGGATAGCGCAGGACGAGGAATTCACCCGACAACTGGCCGGATACATGCCGGATTTCGAAATCTACCTGCAATTTGACTCACTCCAGGCAGACCCCTTGAAAGATTTGCGCGGGCTTGATTTGCGCGAAGTGCGCAAGCGTGCCCTGGAACGGCTGAACCGTTACAATATTTCCACCACCCTCGTGGTGACGCTCAAAAAAGGGGTTAATGACCAGGAAATCGGAGACATCCTGGATTTTGCCGTGGCACAGCCTTGTGTGCGCGGCGTGACCTTCCAGCCGGTGCAGGTCGCCGGACGGCTGGAGGATTTCAACCCGGCCCGTGACCGGCTGACGCTCGGCGAAGTTCGGCAACAGATTCTGAAACAATGTTCCTGGCTGACCCCGGCGGATATGATTCCGGTGCCATGTCATCCGGATTGTCTGGCGATGGCCTATGGTTTGAAACTGAATGGGCAAATCGTTCCGCTCACAAGCATGATTGACCCGAATATTTTGCTCCAGGACGGTCGCAACACGATTGTGTACGAGCAGGACCCTTCGGTCAAAGACCAGGTTTTCAAGCTCTTTTCAACCGCTCATTCGCCGGAGTCGTCCAGCCTCTCGTTGAAACAGTTGCTCTGTTGCCTGCCTTTGGTCCAGGCTCCGGAAACGCTGGGCTACGAAAACGTCTTTCGTGTTTTGATTATGCAATTTCTTGACCCGTACAATTTTGATGTCCGGTCCGTTAAAAAATCCTGTGTCCATATCGTCCATCCGGACGGGCGGATAATCCCCTTTGACACCTTCAATATGTTTTATCGGGATGACAAATACACTCTTGGGAGTCTTAGAGAGTCTTGGGAGTCAAAACCAAGTGACAGGTGACAGGTGACAAGTGACAAGAAAAAATCCAGTCACTGTTTAGTTGGCATTGTTTACTTCTTCAGACTCCCAAGACTCCCAAGACTCCCAGGACTCCCAAGACTTTTATGTTAATTGATACAATTTCAAGTCGCCAAAATCCGCTGGTCAAACGGATGATTTCCGTGCGGGACGGTCGTGAACGCCATTTGATTTTTGTTGAAGGTGCGCGACTGGTGCAAGAAGCCATTGACTCCCGGCTGCGGATTGAAACCGTCATGTTTACCTATGAGTTTTCCGAAACCGAAAAAGGGAAAAGCCTGCTGGAAACCTTGCAGGCCCTTCATTGTCGGGGAGCCGTGGTTCCGGAAAAACTGATGGCCGGCATCACAGGGGTGGAAACCCCGCAGGGAATCGCCCTGCTGGCCTCACGCCCTTATGCCAGTTTGGAGGATGTGCTGGAACCTGCTCCGCAGTTGCTGGTCCTGGCCGATGGACTGCAAGACCCCGGCAATCTGGGTGCGTTGGTCCGGACAGCCGAAGCCGCCGGCGTGACCGGCTTGATTACCAGCCGCCAGACCGCCGACCCCTTTCAACCAAAGGCACTTCGGGCCAGTGCCGGGTCTGCCTTCCGGCTTCCGATTGCCACTCATATTGCCCACCAGGAAATAGTTCAGGCCCTGCGCGGGCAAGGTATAAAGGTGGTGACTGCGGCTGCCAAAGCTCCATTGCATTTTTCGGAATATGACTGGAAGCAGCCGACTGTCTTGTGGCTTGGTTCGGAAGGGAACGGTTTGCCGGAAGATGTCGCCGCCACTGCTGATGCTGCGGTGTTTATTCCCATGGCAGGAGCAGTCGAATCACTCAATATCACCGTTGCCACGGCTTTACTGCTTTTTGAAGCAGTCCGGCAGCGAAAACCATAGGAATTGAGAATTGAGAATTGAGAATGAAGCTGTTGTTCCAACTCTGATTTTCTCGATCTTCAAAAACCCTGAACCCTAGACCCTAGACCCTGGGTTTCATTCTCAATTCTCAATTCTTCGGAGGGATATGTCCGAATTAAAACGCATTACCAAACAACTACAGGGCACGTTTGAAGGGGATGCCTGGTATGGGCCATCACTCCTGAGTACCTTGGACGGCATTACCGCCGCCAAAGCCGCCGCCAAACCCATCGCGGATGGCCACAGCATCTGGGAGATTGTTTTGCATGTTGCTGCCTGGATGGGAGCCGTCCGGAAACGCCTGGAATCAGGTGAAGTCGGCCTGCCGGACGAGGGCGACTGGCCGGAGGTGGGGGAACCAACCGAAGCAGCCTGGGCTGATGTGCGCGAATTGTTGCGGGAACGCCATCGTGCGCTCCTGGCCGAAGTTGCCAAACTGACTGATGACGAACAGCTTCGTACCCGTCTGGGTGATGTCCGCGAGCGCGAAACCGGCGGCGGGGTTTCGATTTACGTGACGCTGCATGGTGTCATTCAGCACAATATTTACCATGCGGGGCAAATTTCACTGCTGAAACGATTGTAATTGAGAATTGAGAATTGAGAATTGGAAAACTTGGATTTTGCCATGAATCCGTTTTTCCTTTTTGGAAAACACAAGCCTGAGTAAGACAGGTTTTCAATTTTCGGCACTGATGCATTAATTGTTGGGACTGATCCCAAAATCCAACCAATCCCAGTGATTGGTTTCAACACCAGCCAGCGCGAGCGGCGACCGCCCATTGCGGGTTTCGATGGAACTGGCTGAAA
>JAIBAN010000123.1 GCA_019695185.1 Blastocatellia bacterium
GTGGCCAGGAAGTCGCTTTGGCGAAATCAGCGTAAAAGCAGGGTCTGGGGTCGGGGGTCTGGGGTCTGGGGCCTGGGGTCTGGGGTCTGGGGTCTGGGGTCTGGGGTCTGGGGTCTAGGGTTTTTTGAATGGACAATGGACAATGAACAATTGAAACCTCCTTCAGAGATGCAAATCTCCTGATATTCAAAAACCCTAGACCCTAGACCCTAGACCCTAGACCCTAGACCCTAGACCCTAGACCCTGAACCCGAAACAAGCACATGTTCTTTTAATTAACCCCCAACGTCCAAAGGTGAACGGGAAAGCGGTGCAAATCCGCTGCTGCCCTCGCAACTGTAAGTCGGAAAACCTGCACCGGTGCAGAACACACCATGCCACTGTTTCCACGGGAAATGGGAAGGCCAGCAGGAAAGCTGAGGACTGAGGACTGAGGACTGAGGACTGAGAAATTGACCGGATTACCCGTGAGAGATGATTTTGGTATACGGAAGATAAAACTCAGTCCTCAGTCCTCAGTCCTCAGTCCTGTTTGAAACGACAAGCCAGGAGACCGGCCTTTTGATGTCACACTCATTCTTGCGATGGGCAAGAAAGGAGGCTCTCCATGTTTGTCTCCCCTCGGCGGACGTGCTTCACGTTCGTCCTGTTTATCGTTTCCTTCATTTTTTTTCCTCATCCATTTTTGTGGGCCCAGACGGGCGGACTTTCCGGACAGGTCAAAGACAGTTCCGGTGCTCCGGTGGCAGGTGCGGCGGTCGGTCTGACTTCCCGCAGTGGCCAAACCAAGCTTCAGACTGTGACCGGAGCCGATGGCTCGTATTCTTTTCCGGCGGTGACCGAGGGTGAATATCTGGTCAACGTCGCGGCGGCCAATTTCCGGGCAGCCGTCCAAAACGTCTCTTTCAAAGAAACCGCCACTTGCAATTTTGAACTTTCCATCTCTGGCGTCAGCGAAGAAATCGTGGTCACTGCCACCGGAACTCCTTTGACCACGGTGGAGCATGCGCGGGCTTTGACGGTGCTTGACCGGCAGGAAATTGACCAGCGGAATGAATCTTCACTGGCAGACACATTGCGCACAGTGCCCGGACTGCGGGTCAACCAACGGGGCGGGCCGGGTGCGTTTACCACGCTCCGTTTTCGAGGGTTGCGCACTGCCGACACTTCAATTCTGATTGACGGGTTGCGGATTCGGGACGCTTCCGGGTTCCGAGGCGACTTCAATAGCTCGGTTTCGGACTTTTTTGTCAACAATGTGGACCGGATTGAAGTGCTGCGGGGTTCCGCCGGGCCGCTTTACGGAACGGCAGCCACGGGCGGCGTCATCAATGTGGTTTCCCAAACCGGGGCGGGCGGGGTGCATGGAAATGCCAGCTTTGAAGGTGGCACCCTGGCCCAGTTCCGGGAACGGTTCACTGTTGCGGGCGGACTGAAGGAAAAACTGAGCTACAGCCTGGGTTTTTCGCGCACGGATGTCAATCAGGGCGTGGATGGGCATGATGTTTTTCGCAACACAGCGGTGACAACCCGCTTGGCCTACAATTTCACGCCCGACATCAGCATCAGCGGGAATTTTTCCTCCAGCGACACGCCCCGCCTGGATACCAATTCCAGTCCGATTCCATTGGGTCCAACCGGAAATCCGTTTGGATACGAGAGTGGAAAGGGACCTGTGACCACGTTTCTGAGTGACCTGGATGACCCGGACGCCCGGCGGACCTCAAGTTTTCTGGCGGGTTGGGCGGCTTTCAAACAGCGGGTCAATTCCATCTGGAGTTACTCGGTTTCATACCAGGGCACCAGCGCCAAGCGGAATTTTCGCAACGGCCCCCGGCAGAACCCGGTGTTGGACGGTTTGGGATTGTTTGATTTCCCGTTTGAAACCTCCCGCTTTGACGGACTCGACAATGTGATTGAGACCCGCCATGCCTTTCAATTGGGGCGGAACAACCTGCTGACCGCAGGGCTTGAACATGAACGCGAATCCTTTACCCAGGAATTTGCCTCGGCAGCCTTTGGCATTGTCGGCGCGCCCACCACGGACCGGCAAAACTCAACCGCTTTTTTCCTCAATGACCAGGCTTCATTTCTCGACCGTCGCCTGCAATTCGGGGTTGGGTTCAGGGCGCAGTATTTCAACGTGGACAATCCGCAGAGCGTGCCGGAACTCAAGGGGCTGAAAACACCGAGCGCCTACACGGGTGACGGTTCGGTGAGTTATTACTTTGCCCGGTCCCAGACCAAAATCCGGGCGCATGTCGGAAACAGTTTCCGGGCTCCTTCGCTGTCGGAACGTTTTTCGAGCATCGTGACCCAAAATGGACCGTTGCGGATTGGCAATCCGCAGATTCGCCCGGAACGGGCGTTAAGTGTGGACGGCGGCATTGACCAGACGTTGGCCGGTGGCAAAGTCCGGTTGAGCGGAACGTATTTCTACACCCGCTTGCAGGAAGTGATTGTCTCAACCGCTTTCCTCAAGGAAGTCAATGCCAGAGGCGGGCTTGCACGGGGAGCGGAATTCGAAGCCGTGGCGTCACCGTGCCGGGGACTGGATTTCCGCTTGGGCTACACCTACACCCGTTCGGACTTTATTCCCACCGCTGCCACCCTGCGGTCGGACACCACGATTGCCCCGGCCAATGTGTCCCGGCGGCAGCAGGGAATTCCGGACCATCAGGTCAGTGTCGGAGTGAATTACGCCGTTTCCCGGTGGAATTTCAACTTTGACTTCACTGGCATCAGCAATTACGACGAGGTTGTGTTTTCGCCCAACACGTTCACCCCGGTGCTCTTTACCTTTACAGGGTACAAAAAGGCGGACATTGGAGCGAGTTATACCTTGCCGCTCTCGGACCGGATGAGCCTCCGGTTCTACACCAAGGTGGATAACGTGTTTCACCAACGCTATTTCGAAGACGGTTTCCGCACACCGCGCGCCGTCGGCCTGGGCGGGGTGAAATTGCAGTTTTAGCGGGTTCCGGAACCCGCAAAACACTGATTGTTTCTTTTTTCCAAAACTCCTTATGGCACAACTGGTTGAAGATGTTGATTACTATATCGAGGACGGCCTGTATGTTTTCACGGCACATTACCTGCTCAAGCGGGGATATTGCTGCAATTGTGATTGCCGGCATTGTCCGTACCCGCCGGGACCGGCGGAGGATTACAGTGACCTGACGGCCACTCCTCCTGCTCAGGTCCCGTCAAACCAGCCAACCGGAAAATAGTTTTGAGTTCCACCTTCAGGTGGCAGTTTGGAGTTCCACCTTCAGGTGGCAGTTTGGAGTTCAGCCTTCAGGTTGCTGTGGTTGCTTCCGCCAGCAGGCGGATTTGTTCAGGAAATAACGGAAAGCAGCCTGAAGGCTGAACTCCAAACCGCCGCGTAAACGCTGAACTCCAAACTGCCGCCTGAAGGCGGAACTCAGAACTCAGAACTCAGAACTCGGAACTCAGAACTCAAAACTCAAGTTATGCGTCGTTTTATTATTGCTGTCCTGTTTTTGGGGGTGCTGGCGGCGGTTGTGGTTTACCTGGAGCGGCGGCCAACCTCAAAAGTGATTGAATCCGGTCCCCTCAAGCAGACGGACGGATTTCCCCGGACCCTGACTGCCAGAGATGGCAGTACCCTGGTCATTCCCAAAAAACCGGAACGGATTGTTTCGCTGACGCTCAGCACGGATGAAATCCTGTTGGAGATTTGTCCGAAATCGAGAATTGCGGCCCTTCACGAGATTTCCCTGAATCCACTCTACAGCAACTGTGTCGAAGCCTCGCAAGCCATGCCGGTGCATGTTCCGGCAGACCCCGAACGGGTGCTGAAATTGCAGCCGGATTTGATTTTTGTGGCGAGCTACAGCCGGGCGGAAGCCTTGAAACTGCTGGCGGCTTCGGGAGCTCCGGTCTTCAAGTTTGAATCATTTGACTCGATTGAGGGCATTAAGCAAACCATCCGCGAAATTGGCTATGCGGTCGGAGAGGAAAGCGGGGCCGATGGTTTGGTCAAGAAAATGGAGGCTGATTTGAAGCAGTTGGCTCCGCTGGCCGCAGAAGCAAAACCGAGGGTTCTGGCTTACAGTCAGGGCGGTGCCAGTGCTGCTAAAAATACTGTTTTCGACGACTGTGTGCGACTGGCGGGAGGCATCAATCTGGCAGCCGAAAAAGGATTGGAGGGTTTTCCCACCATCAGCCCGGAAACCGTGCTTGAATGGAATCCGGATTTCATTGTGGTCGGAGCCCGGCCCGGTGAGGAAGCAGCCGTCAAACGGAAGTTGCTCGAAAACCCGGCTCTGGCCCAGACCAAAGCTGCCAAACTGAACCATATCATGACGCTTGACCCTCGCATTCAATTGACGGTTTCCCATCATATCGTGAAATGTGTGCAGGCGTTGGCGGCAGGATTGCATCCAACCCATTGAGAACCCTGCCAAATTTTCTGAATATGTCACACCATAAATGGAACAACTGGTGGTTTTTTGGCTGCGCTGGCATCGGTTTGGCATTGGTTGTGGTGATTGGAATTTCCGTGGGCAGCACTCAGGTTACCCCAGGCACCGTGCTCCGCGTGCTGGCTTTTCATCTGTCGGGAGGCTGGTGGGGAACTTTGGATGGAATCAGTCAGCCGGACCACACGATTGTCTGGCTGTTGCGCACGCCGCGCGTGCTGACCGCTTTGCTGGTAGGGGCGTCGCTGGCTGTGGCCGGTGCCCAGATGCAGGGGCTTTTTCAGAACCCGCTGGCCTCGCCCGACATTATTGGCACCAGCAGTGGCGGTGCGCTCGGCGCGGTCACCGCAATTGCCCTGGGGCTGGCTTCAAAATCCATTTTCTTCCTGCCGGTGCTGGCCTTTGCCGGAGCCTCAATGTGCGCTTTTACGGTTTACGCCCTGGCCACGGAGCGGGGCAAAACCCCGATTGCGACCTTGATTTTAACCGGTCTGGCGGTGAATTCGCTCATGGGGGCGGCCACATCGTTTGTCATTACCCTGCATTCGGTGCGGTGGGAAGTTTCGTCGGAAATCATCTTATGGATGATGGGCGGATTGGAAAGCCGCACCTGGGACCATGTGGCCATTCTGACGCCCTGTTTCCTGATTGGCTTGGGTTTGGCGGTGTTCTTTGCCAAAGACCTGAACCTGCTGTTGCTCAATGAGGAAACTGCCGCTTCGCTGGGAGTTGAGGTCCAAACCGTGAAACAGATATTGCTGGCGGGAGCCGCGCTCCTGACCGGTGGCGCGGTGGCGGTCAGCGGGCTGGTCGGTTTTGTCGGACTGATTATTCCGCATGTGGTGCGGTTGCTGGTGGGACCGGACCACCGGGTTTTAATCCCTGCCTGTGCGCTGACCGGAGCCGTATTTCTGATTGTGACGGACCTTTTTGCCCGCACCGTGACGGCCCCGACCGAAATCCGGCTGGGGATTTTGACCGCTGCGCTGGGAGCCCCCTTTTTCCTCTTTTTGCTTGTCAAACAGCGGCGTGAAATCGGATATTTGTAATCCACTCGTCACAGATTTGTACCTTCACCACCACAAACGCAGTGCATTCAGAAGTTCTACAGACCTCCAAAAAATGTGGTGTCACTTTGCCTGCGCTGCGCCTCTGGTGTGAAACAGAAGGTATAAATTTCAAAGCCAAGTGGAATTACTTTTTTGGAAGTCGGTTATTTTAACTGTCAACCAACTGAGGGAATCGCCTGCCGGAAAAGACACCCAACTGGAAACCGCCGTGCGGGAATTGTTGGGGAAATTAAAGCTCAGGAGCCAGGGGCCAGGGTCTGGGGTTTTGCAATCGAGAACAGCAAGGTTTGAAAAAGAGGTGCAGCACCATGGAGAACCAACCACAAACTGGTAAAAAGGAAACTTCCTCAGCGGGGGCGAATCCTGCGTTTGCCAACCAGACCGAAAAAGAGACGTATTTCCGTAGCCTCAATCTTCAGATTCAGGAAAATCAAGCCCGCGAACAGGAAGCATTTGCCGCAGAGGAGGCAGCCTTTCAAGGGTACGGATTTTGGAATCCGTTCAGGATAGCCCAACAGCTTGCAGCCGAACCGCAGGCTGGAACCCGCCATTTTGCCCGTTTTTTCATGAGCAAGTCGGTTTTGCTTTGGTTCACGGCCTTGGTAAATGCGGGGGCGGTGGCTTTGGTTGTCAGGAATTTGCCCATGGTCGAAGAAGGCACCGGTTTGGGGCAGACCCTGGTTTCGTTGAGCTGGTTCTTGATTCTCGTGATGGTGGCTGGGGGGCTCCTCCTGAGGTGGGGGTATCAGCGTCATGCCAATGATGAAACCAATCAGGAAAATATCAGTCGGTTATGGCTGGCAACGATTGGCTTCAACGGGATTCAAACCCTTCTGGCCGTTGGGATTATGATTTTTTTTCTGCGCTCCTTTCAGTTCCAGCCGGGGGGCGTGATTCTGGCGTTGGTGGTTTGGTTGGTGGGCGGATTTTGGCCAATGATGGCCTTGTGGCTGGGTTTCACGGCATGGGGCATAACCCGCCGTACTGATTAATTCATCCGGGTTTCCTGGTGAGATTCCACCATGTTTGACCGGTTTCAAGTTGATACCTCCATATTGTATGTGCCTGGTTCCGTTACACCAGAAACTGGGACTGACGGATTAAAAAAAGATGCGTTCTTTGGCTCTGGCTCTTATGTTGGCTGCACTTCCGGCTCTTGCCGCAGGTTTTCTGGTACTGACCCTGGCGGATGTTGGTCGCGGGGTATGGCTGCTGCACGGTATTTCGCTGGTGGTTATGCTCGCACTGGCAGGGGGGCTGCAAACGGTCCGCGTCAGTCTCAGCCGGTTTGCCGTGGTTCTGATTCCGGGAGTGGTCATGGTGCTCTGTGCCTTTCCGCTGTTGGGCACCGCAGCGGGGCCGGAACGCTGGGTCAGGTTGGGACCGGTGACACTCTATGTGGCACCAGTGGTGCTTCCGCTGGCATTGGTTGTGGTGGCCCAGGCACATCGCTGGGGAGAGAAGTGGAAAGGTGTCGGATTCCTGTGGTTGAAAATGACTGCCTTCGTTTTGGCCCTTCAACCTGACTTGGCCCAGGTGGTTGCATTGAGCGGGGCCACCGTGGTTGTGGTCCTGGCGGCACGGATGTCCTGGTTGCGTCGGGCTATGTGGTGCGTGCCCCTTGCCCCGGCTATCTGGCTGGCCACCCGCTGGCCTGACCCGTTGACCCCGGTCAATTATGTTGAAGGGGTATTTCGCCTTGCGTGGGAGCATTCGCCGCTGGCTGGTTTGGCGGTTGTGGTCGCCGCTTTGACGTTTCTGGTGGTGTTTGCGTGGCGTCTGGCAAAGATTGACCAGTCGCTTGTGGCGCTCGCGGTCTATTATGGATTTCTGTTGGCCGGCTCGGTTTGGGAAATTACTCCCGCACCGCTGATTGGGTTTGGAGCCGGTCCTGTGATTGGGTTTGGGTTGGCGGCTGGCACTGTGGCGCTCATGCAAAAACCCCAATCCCTCCATTTGCCAAACTGACATTGCTTCTTTGGTTTTGAGGGCAGAATGGAATGGCCGGCTGGGAACAAAACGGATCCTGCCGCCGCGCACAGGGTCAGGTTTCAAGTCGGGACCGAAAGGTAAGGTTCAACCAAATCCCGCCTTTCCATCCGGGTCGCCAGGGTTCCCAAGGAAACCGGGGATTCTTTTTCATCAACCGGGGAAATCCATTTGACAGAAACCGGAAACATCTCCTACAAGTGAACATCCTCCGTTTATATTCCAAAAAAATCCGTCACCGATTTCCACCCAAATACCTGCCCCTTCCTGTTTGGTGGTGGTGTGGCATTGATTGCTCCTGAGTGACGCAACAAGACCCGGACCCAATCGGGCAAAAAAGAGGAAAACCATCACAGATTCAACAAGATAGAGAGGTATGAAGGAATGTTACGATTGACCCGATTTTGGCTACTGCTGACGGTTGTCATGGTGGCCGGACTGATTTGGTTCGGAACCCCCAACAGCTCCGCTTTTTGGCGAAATTCCGGTACCGGGTTTGCCGGAGCCGCCCGGCTCAAGGCTGGTTTTACCAACCCCGCGAAACCGATGGATTTGAAAAGCTCCACGGATGGCATCTGGCAGGAAGTGGACGAAACCCTGATGCTGGCCCGGACGAGCCAAACCGCCGTGCGGAACGTCAAACCGCAGGCGTATCGAACGCTGCAACTCAACCCGGAAGCTTTGCAGGCCGCCCTCAGCCGGGCTCCGATGGAGTTTACGGCGGCGGAAAAAACGGCACCCCTCGTGCTGACGCTGCCCATGGCGGATGGCAAATTCGCCCGGTTTCGGGTGGTGGAATCGCCGATTATGGAGCCGGGGCTCCAGGTGAAATATCCCCGGATGAAAACCTACAGCGGACAGGGAATTGACGACCCGACCGCGATTGTCCGGTTTGACGTGGTGCCGCAAGGGTTCCACGCCATGATTTTGTCCGGCAGCGGAACAACTTATATTGACCCTTATTGGAAAAACGACACGAGTTTGTACGCTTCCTATCGCAAGCGGGACTATCGGGATGAAACCAAACGGTTTGAGTGTCTGGTGGAAGGCAATCCCGACAGTGAAGGTGGAACCAATGCGGCGCTGAATGTGGCACCCAAAGTGCCAACCGGAGCCAACCTGCGGATTTACCGCACCGCCGTGGCGACGACCGGGGAATATACAACGGCAGCAGGTGGCAGCACGGTCGAAGGCGGCTTGGGAGCCGTTATCACGACCGTCAACCGGGTGAGCGGGATGTATGAACGGGAACTGGCCATCCGGCTCATGCTGGTTGCCAACAACGACCTGATTATTTACACCAACTCGGCCACCGACCCCTATACCAACAACAATGCCTCGTCGCTCCTGACCGAAAACCAGAACAATCTGACAACGGTCATCGGCACCGCCAATTTTGACATCGGGCATGTGTTTAGCACCGGCGGCGGCGGGCTGGCGGGGCTGGGCGTGGTGTGCCAGGCAACGCAGAAAGCGCGGGGTGAAACGGGCCTCGGCAACCCGGTGGGTGACCCCTATGATATTGATTATGTCGCCCACGAAATGGGCCACCAGTTTGGCGGGAACCATCCTTTTAACGGTACGACGGGAAGCTGTTCCGGCGGCAACCGCAACGCTTCGACCGCCTATGAGGTGGGGAGCGGCAATACCATCCAGGCGTATGCCGGAATCTGCAATCCGCAGGATTTGCAACCGAACTCGGATGACTATTTCCACACCATCAGCTATCAGGAAATAGACACCTATACCAGCACCGGGTCAGGCAACTGCCGCGCGCCGGGCACCCCGACGGGCAACACACCGCCGATGGTCGGTGCCTTGACCAATTTTACGATTCCGCAAAACACGCCGTTTACCCTGACGGCCACGGCCACCGACCCGGATGTGGGGGATGTGCTGACCTATTGCTGGGAGGAATTTGACCTGGGAGCAGCGCAGGACCCCACTGCCGCCCCACGCGACAACGGTTCCTCACCGATTTTCCGGTCCTATGACCCGACCACCAGCCCGTCACGAACGTTTCCCCGGCTGGACTACATCCTCAATAACGCCAACGTGCCCCCGGCCCTGATTTCCCTGCCGGGTGTGGGTGGTGGCGCAATTTGGGCGTCGGGTGAATTTTTGCCCATCACCAGCCGGACCATGACGTTTCGCGTCACGGTGCGTGACAACCGAGTGAATGGCGGCGGCGTCAATCGTGGTTCCATGACGGTAACCACCAATCCCAGTGTGGCCACGGCCTTTGCCGTGACGGCCCCCAACACCGCCGTGTCGCTGACGGCAGGGAGCGCCACGACGGTCACTTGGCAGGTGGCCAGCACAACGGCAGCACCAGTCAGCACGGCCAACGTCAACATTCTGCTTTCAACCGACGGTGGCTATACGTTTCCCACCACGCTGGCGGCTAATACGCCGAACGACGGAACCCAGTCGGTGACGATTCCGGCGGGTACGGCCTCGACCCAGGCCCGCATCAAGGTGGAGGCAGTCGGCAACATCTTCTTTGACATTTGCGACACGAATTTCACCATCACGGCGGCCAATAACGCGCCGACCATCAGCGGCATCGGCTCGATTACGTTCCGGCGGGGCAGCCCGGCGGTGGTGGCCAACGTGGCCACGGTTTCCGACGGCCTTGAAGATCCCGCCGGTACGCTTGCCGTTTCGGTTTCGGGCGCGCCGTTTGAAATGACGCTCACAGCTTCAAATACCGGCGGGACGGTTTCCTTTACCGCCTCATCGGATTGCACCCTGGTGACAAATAACACTTCCAAAACCTATCCGGTGATTTTGACGGTGACCGACAGCGCGGGGGCCAAGTCCACGGCGACGGTCAATGTGGTGGTCCAGCCCAACCTGAGCCCGACCCTTGGAACCTATACCAACCCGGCCTCGATTGCGCCGGGGGCGAGCGTCAACGTCACGCCTTCGGCGGCTCCGGCGGATGCCAACAACGCCATCGGCGGAGCCACGGCGCTGCCATCCACCCTGCCGGGCGGCGGGACGGTGACGGTCAATCCCACAACGGGTGTCGTGACCGTCAACACCACTGGGGCCACCGCCAACGCGACCTACACGATTCGTGTTTCGGTGACGGATATTTGCGGAGCTTCGGCGGTCCTTCGCTCCTTCCAGGTGACGGTTTCCGGCCCAACCCGAATCATCAATGCAGCCGGTTCAACCATCACCGCCGGCACCTGCGGGACACCGGCCTTTACCACTGCCGTTGACCCTGGCGAGACGGTGACGGTTGATTTCGGCCTCAACAACACAGGCACGGCCAACACCACCAGTCTGGTGGCGACCCTGCAAAGTTCGGGTGGCATCACCCCGATTACCACCTCACAAAACTATGGGGTCGTGGTAGCGGGCGGCGCAACGGTAACCCGCTCGTTCCAGTTCACGGCCAACGGCACCTGTGGCAGCACGGCCACGGCCACGTTCCAATTGCAGGATGGGGCCTTAAACCTGGGAACGGCGACCTTTAACTTCCTGTTGGGTGGTGGAGCCACAAGCACCATTTTCTCACAGAACTTTGACGGTGTGACGGCCCCGGCACTGCCTGCCGGATGGACGGCCGCCCGCTTCGGCACCACACCTCCGGCTTTCTTTGCCACCACCGCCACCACGCCTGACACGGCTCCCAACGCGGCGTTTACCAATGGTTCCACCACTGCGGCCACCAACAGCCTGATTTCGCCGGCCATTGCCTTGCCGGCTGGCCCGTTGGGGGCAACGGTGAGTTTCCGGCACACGTTGAATTTTGAAGACGCCACCAATCGGTTTGATGGTGCCATTCTGGAATTGAGCACGGACGGGGGCACAAATTTCAACAATGTGACCAGCGGAGCGGTGGGCGGCACCTTTACCGCCGGAGGCTACACCGGCACCATTCAAAGCGGTTTTAGCAACCCGCTGGCCGGTCAATCTTCATGGGGCGGGGTGCAGGCCGCCTATGGAACCGTCACCTTGAGCCTGCCGGCGAGTCTCAACGGACAGAGCATCATGCTGCGCTGGCGCGCCGGGTGGGACAGCACAACCGCCAATGCCAACCCGAACTGGCGGATTGACGGCGTGACGGTGTCGGTCCCGACCTGTCCAAACTGCGTGGTCTGCCCGACCATCACGGTCAATCCCACGACGCTGGCCAATGGCACGGTGGGAACCGCGTACAGCCAGAACCTGACCGGTTCGGGCGGCACCGGACCCTACAGCTTTACGGTTTCAGCGGGAACGCTGCCCAATGGTTTGACTCTGAGCACGGGCGGGGTTTTGAGCGGGAATCCGACGCTGTCGAGCAGCTTCAACTTTACCGTGCAGGCAATGGACAGCAACGGCTGCACCGGAACCCGCGCCTATACGGTTATCATTGACAAGGATGTCAGCCCACGGGCAACCCTGACCGTTGGCAGTAACAGTTACAGCGCAGTGCCGACGCCCGGATATGTGGGCGATTACACCATCAACACGACCCTGATGAATACGGGAGCCCCGATTGCCGGGCCGATGTATTTCAAGATTTCACAACTCAACAGCGTTCCGGCAGGCAACCCGAACCGGCTCAAGACGGCGGACAACGGTGCCGGTGCCGTAGGCGACATTCAGACCGTGGCGGGCGGGTTGGGAACCGGAGCCTCAACCCCGGTGACGTTCGTGATTGGGGTGGCCACCACGCGGGTGCCGTTCCAGTTCTATATTGACCTCTATGGCGTTTCGGCCACGAATCCGGGCAACCGGCCACTGGGAACCTACCGGTTTGAAGTGGGCGGCACGACGGCGGGTCGTCTGGTTGAAAGCGAACCGGTGCTGAATTTTGACGACGGTAGCGGTACCTGGCAACAGGCGGCCAACACCGCTTTGATTGGCGGCATTGGCCCGCAATCGAGTCCGGTGGTGGCGGTCCATCCGAAAAACACCCTCCAGATGGCGGTGGCTGCCAACGACTACACGAGTCGGACGGTGGCGGTGCGCCTCACGGGTGATGGGGGAAGCTCCTGGCGGACAATGGCACTGAGTCGGACGCTGGGAGGTGAACAGTTCTACACGGCGCAGGAACCGGTGGCGGCCTACTCGCCGGGCGGGGAACTGTTTGTGGTCTACACGCTGGCGAATCTGACGGATGCGACCAACGCGCTGGTGTTGGTGCGGGATAACGACCGGCTGACGTTCTCGGCTCCCCGGGCGCTCGCCCTGCACGCCGCGAGCGAAGGCACGTTTGCCTGTCGTCCGGCACTGACCTTTGACAATGCCGGGCAACCGGTGGTGGCGTGGGAAAGCGTGGTCGGAGCGACGGGCTTGCGGACCATCCGGCTGGCCCGGCTGGTGGGAACCTCCGTGGTGACCAGTAACGTCCGGCAGGGCTTTGTCTCGCAACCGACGGTCGCCGTGACCGCGAACGGAATCTGTGTGGGCTGGAATGAATGGGACCGTGCCACGCCAACGGCCCTGGGGCAGTTGCTGACGGCTACCAGCGCCACCGGAACGGGCTTCGGTTCGCCGGTGACGGTGGCATTGCCCAATCTGGGCTTTGGCCGGACGGCAGTGGCGATGCCGGAACAGGAAATCGGTCCGAACTTCCATATCAAACGTGACCCGTCAGCCAAGGATGGCCTGGTGGCGGTCTTCACCGGAATGGAAGACGGGCTGGACGTGTTTGCGGTGCGTTCGGAAAACGGCGGAGCGACCTGGAGCAGCCCGGTTCGTATCAATGATGTGGCCAAGGGCGATCAATTCCATCCGGCGTTTGACATTTCGGCCAAGGGGGCGCTGACGGTGGTCTTTTACGACTCCCGCGAGAGCCTCACCGGCGAAGAGGTACAACTCTTCGGCAGCGGTTCGGGCGACGGCGGGCTGTCCTTTACCGCCAACCTCAAACTGACCGCACAGGCGGCCAATTGCTCCCGGACGAATCCGTTGCGGGACTTCACCTCCAATCTGGGCGACCGGACCGGACTCGGACTCCGCCCGGACGGCAGCGCCGTGTATGTCTGGACGGGCACTCACAGCGGCAGTGAAGATATTTATTGGAGCCTGCTGCGTTAACCAATCCGGCCAACGGTTTTCACTTGACGGGTTTGGATTACGGTCCAGACCCGTTTTCTTTTCGGGGTTTTTCAGGAAAATGAAGCTGTAAAGATGAAAAAAACAGTCTGATTGCTTACACTGTGCCTCATCTCCCATTTCATGACATGTACCAGAGAGTGTTTGGAAATTCGGGAATAGTGTTTTTCCAAACCCGCTCCAAGGCTGCTTCCCATGCGTGGTTACTGGTGCCTGCTGACAGGTTTGGCGGTCTTTTTATTTTGCGTTTCGGATGCATGGGGACAGGTGTATCCGTTTACCGGATACACGACCAGCACCGGGCTTCCAAGTAACACCGTCTGGAGTCTGACCCAGGACCCCAAGGGCAATTTATGGATTGGAACTGACAGCGGCCTCTGTCGCTATGACGGGGTTGGGTACAGCACCTTTGGTGCTCAGGATGGACTTGAAGGTTCCAATATCGGAGCCGTGACCGCCGACCGGCAGGGAAATATCTGGGTGGTGACCAATGCCGGTCTGAGCCGCTCCGAGGGAAAACGGTTTCAGTCGGTTATTGGATTAACCGCGAAAACCGTCCATTCGGTGCTGGCCGGGCGGGATGGGAGCATCTGGTTGGGAACCAGTTCCGATTTGGTTTGTCTGGCCGGAAACAAGGTGACCACGTTTGGCAGGGAACAGGGAATTCCCCCCTTTCCAGTCTGGGCCTTGCTGGAGGACCGCCAGGGAAGGATTTGGATTGGTTCGCGGGGCGGCGGGCTGTTGAAATATGAGGGAGGCCACTTTACCCGATACGGAAAAAAAGAAGGCTGGCCGGACGAAACAATTTTCAATCTGGTCGAGGACCCCAAAGGAGGTCTGTGGGCTGCCACCAACGGCGGTCTGGTTTATTTTGATGGAACGGGGGTGCGTACCTACACCACTGCTGACGGCCTGAGCAGCAACCTGATTAGCGGAATCCTGGTGGACCAGTTTGAACGGGTCTGGGTATGTACCTATGGGGCCGGGCTGAACCGGATTGAATCTGGTCGCTGTGTCACCTTTACCCGGAAAAACGGCCTGCCGGACGAATATCTGACCGGCATTGTACAGGATTACGAGGGCAATCTCTGGTGTGCCACCCGTTCCCACGGAATCTTCCGGTTTCAGAGTGAAATCTTCGGCGGTTACACCGCCGCCCAGGGGGTGGGTGAGGGGCGAATCACCGGCATCGGCGAAACTCCGGACCATACCGTTTGGTTTTCCTCCCTGAGCGATGGATTGATTGCACTTGGCCCGCAAGGAGGAATCAGGAAAATCGGACTCAAGGACGGATTGCCCGACGAATCCCTGTGGGGGTTGCAGGTGGACCGGCAGAGCCGTGTCTGGGTCTGCGGCAACCGGGGGGTCTCGGTATTGGACGGAAAACAGGTCAAAACTTTTTCGCTGGAGGAAATCGGAGCCCGCGAGCAAGTCACCTCGATTGCGCTCGACCGACAAGGCCGGCTCTGGTTTGGGTCGTTTCCGATTACCAGCACCGGAGTTTTGCTGTATGACGGAAAAACGTTTTTGCGGTTCACCACCCAGGATGGGCTTTCGCAAAACTCTGCCAACTCGATTGCCGTGGACCTGAGCGGGACCGTCTGGGTTTGTACCGAAACCGGGCTGAATCGTTTTGCCGACGGACGATTTACCGTGCTCCGGATGAAGGACGGGCTGCCCAGCAACCGGGTCCAGTGTGCGTTCGGAGATATTGACGGTGCTCTGTGGGTGGGCACTGATGCAGGGCTGGCCCGCTATCATGCCGGTACCTTTCAGACCTATACCACGGCCCAGGGCTTACTGAGCAATGTGATTCGGTGGATTACCCGTTGTGACGGGAAACTCTGGGTGGGCACCTCGCGCGGGGTGTCGCTCTTTGACGGAGTATCGTTCACCGGCTTTACCACCAAAGACGGTTTGGTGAGTGACGACCTTTCCCCCAATGCAGTGTGGTCCGGTTCGGACCGCAGTCTATGGTTTGGCACCAATGCCGGTGTGGTGCGCTATCAAAACCGGCTGCAATGGTTGCGCCAGGTTCCTCCCCGGCTGGAAATCACCGGAGTCCGGCTGGCTGACCGGTTGCTGGAGCCGGTTGGAGCCGAACCCCTGCCGCCTTTACCTTATGCCCAAAACAATCTGGCTTTTGAGTTTCTGGCCCGTTCGCTGCGAGATGAAACGGCGGTCCGCTACAGCTTCTGGCTGGATGGGTTTGAAAAAAACTGGTCGCCACCCCAGGCGGAGCGGTCGGTTCGGTTTACCAATCTGCCGGCGGGAACCTATCGGTTCAGAGTCAAAAGCCTGACTGGGGGCGGCAGGTGGAGCGAACCCGTTACCCTGGCAATCACCATCCAGCCGCCGTTTTGGCAGCGCTGGTGGTTTGTTTTGGGAGTTGCCGCCGGAACCGGCCTGCTGGGGTATGGATTGCTTTCCTGGCGCATCCGTTCCATTCAGTTGCGTCAGGCCGCCAAGGAAGAAGAACGGGTGGCCCATCTGCGCGAATTGCAAGAGCAACGGATTGAGCATTTGCGCCAGTTGCAGGAAGCCCGTCTGAGCAGCCTGCGGGAACTGCTGGAAAGTATCCGGGTCATCAACTCGCGGCTGGATTTGTCAGGTGTGCTTCAGAATATTGCCGAGGAAAGTGCCCGACTGATTGAGGGGGAGCCGGGCGGAATTGGCTTGCTCAAGGACGGCCAGTTGGTTTTTGACCGGTTGTGGAAAGCCGACCATTGGGAGGAAGCGAACCTGATGTTTCAATTGGGCGAAGGGGTGGCCGGAACCGTTGCCGCCACTGGCAAAGCCCTGATTGTAAATGACCCGGAGCACAGTCAGACGGTGGCCTTTCACCATTCCATTAAAGAATATTTCGTTCACGGCATGATGGATGTGCCCATTCTATCCCGGACCGGGCAGGTTTGCGGGGTGCTTGATGTGCGGCGTCCTCCCCAACGCCCGCCTTTTACCGAAAGCGACCGCCAATTGATTGAATCACTGGCCAATCAGGCGGCGGTGGCCATAGAAAATGCGGCTCTCTATGGAGAGGTGGGAGAGAAAAACCTGGAATTGGAAGAGAAAAACCTGATGATTGCGGAGTCGCTACGGGAATTGACCCGCCTCTATGAACAGGAACAGCAGGTCACCCGGACCTTGCAGGAACTCAACCAGATGAAGACGAATTTTCTGATGGTCACGTCCCACGAAATGCGCACGCCGCTGACAGTCCTCAAAGGATACAATGAGGCTCTGCTGGAGGAAGCGCTGGGGCCGCTCACCAAATCGCAAAAACAATCGCTGGCGGCCTGTCAGCGGATGCTGGAGCGGTTGGCTATCAGTTTTGCCGATATTCTGGAAATGCTCCGCATTAACGAAGGCCAAATTGAACTGCGTCAATCCCGGTTTGACCTCTGTCATACCATCCAGGACGTGGTGCAGGAACTGTCCTTCTTTTTGGAAAAACGCAACCTGAAGCTGACCACCGATACGCCGGACTTGCTCGAAATGGAGGGTGATGAGGAGAAAATCCGCCTGATTCTCATCAATCTGGTTCAGAACGCCATCAAGTTCACGCCCGACGACGGAGAAATCCACGTGGGCCTTCAGGTGGAACCGGAATCGGTGTTGATTCGGGTACGGGATACCGGGATTGGGATTGAAGCCAGCGAATTGGGGCGGGTGTTTGAAAAATTCTATACCGGGCGGGATGCGCTCCATCACAAATCGGGCCGGTTTGAATTTTCCGCCCGTGGCACCGGGCTGGGACTGGCTATCACGAAAAGCTATACGGAAGCGCACGGCGGAACCATCCGGGCCGAGTCGGACGGGCCGGGGCAGGGCACCTGCATGGTGGTTGAACTGCCGCTGAGGGTTCGTTCGGAAACCACAGTTCCAGTTGTGGCCGGAAAACCGGAGGAAGTCAGATAAGAGGACGGACTGAGAGGGTGTTTGGAAATTCGGTTTGGAAGCTGCGAAGCAGCATAAGAATGCTCGCCTAGGGCGCAAGCCTTGGGGGGAGTTTGGAAATTTGGTTTGGAAGCTGCGAAGCAGCATAAGAATGCTAGCCTAGGGCGCAAGCCCTAGGAAACAGAGACCCTCCAACTGTGAGCCGCGAGAGCGGCGAAACCAAAATCTCAATGATTTGGAAATGGTATGCCACAAACACATGGAGACGTGTTGTTACATTTGGTCTTCAGCACGAAGAACCGGCAACCATTGATTGGCCCTGCAAGCAAGTCCCGACTTCACGGATATTTGGGTGGAATTTTACGAGAAATGAAAGGGGACCCAATCATTATCAACGGCATGCCTGACCATGTGCATCTTTTGGGAACAATTCCACTTACAAAATCCATCGCCGACTTGGTTCGTGAACTGAAAACAAATTCCTCCAAATGGATGCACGACCAAAA
>JAIBAN010000034.1 GCA_019695185.1 Blastocatellia bacterium
GGCAAAAGGGACACCGTTTTTTTTGTCATTTTAGCCTCCAATTCTTCGTGCATCCGGATTGTTGATGGCTACTCTTTCTTTTTCAATGGCTTACAGCATTTTAGCCAACAATTAATGCATCAGTGCCAAAAAATCTTACTGGGCGGGCCAGACAAAATTTTCAATTGTCGTTTCAATTCAGGTCTTGGATTTTGCTGGAATTGATAGATGCCTTGCTTTCGATTGAAAGCGGGGAATCCCTTGAGGCTCAGTCGCAGTACAGGGTATGGCCGGATTGGTTGGGGCCGGGCTCCAGTGGGTTGGAATGGCAAGCTGAGGAGCGGTTCCAGAGGCTTTGCCCAAGGCCGCGACAACGGGTTTCCGGTGGTATCCTGTGGTGGCTATGATTTCGTTCAATATCTATTGCTTCTTTTGGTGACCGGCTTGGGTATTGCCCACCCGCACACTTTTCGATAACTCCCGGCGGGCCCTCAGACTCATCGGCCTCCTCATTCTTCTACCTCCCCTTGCTTTTCCAAACGGGAAAGGTTGGTGGTTTTTCACCGGCCCGAAAGTAAGATTTTTAATGCGTCAATGCAGACGGAAACGCTTATCGAGGGGAGACTTATCGACTTTGATTGACAAAACGACGAGTATCACCCAGAAACCATCTGATGTTAGCGGCTTCACGTTGCCGGGTCAGCCAGTTTTGAAACAGAGTCTCGGTGAGTCTTTCCGCAAAAGTATGGTCCGCCTCGACAGGAACAAGTCTCAAAACCATCCGGACTGAATTGTGAGATTCAACTGGCAAGATCATGGGAAAGGCAGCACCATTGATTAATGGTTGGGGGTCAATTCCCAGTTTCACACAGGAATTGACTTCCAAACGGGTTTCCTGCGGGAAATTGGTGGCACTCTGTGCAAAGGCTGCCCAAACGGTTTCAGAAGTTTGCGGCGAGGCTGCAAAGGACTCGGCACTGGCCATGTCAGAGAAAACCAGTTCACAAACCTGAACCATTCGCAGATTGGCCTTGAAGGCATCAGCATCCTCCAGTCGAGCTAATTCTTCCTTCCGGAGGCGGTCCCGCAGCTTGCGATAGGACGCGCGGGAAAGCATCTGTGCTTCCAGTCGTTCAGTGGTCAGACCATTGACAGTCATCCAGTTTTCCATGACTTCACGGGACAGCAAATTCCGGTGGCGGCGGAAATCGTCAAACTCCTGTTGTAATTCCTCATCACTGACGGGAATCGGATGCTGCCTCAGTTCGGACTGGAGCAGGCAATAATCAACAATGTGTTGAACGACGTGGGGGATATTCCAAATATTGTCCAGGGCGGAAACGGCATTGTGAACCTGCAGGGTGTAATCGTTTACGGTAACCAAGTCCTGGGCTCCTTCGGAACCGTCTGTCGCCCAACGCAACGACCAACTGGCAACCTTATGGGGAGTCAATCCAATTTGCAAAGTACCTGTTTCAAGCAAAGCAAAAACATCATATTCGTGCAGGTCAATATGGGCCCGGTGCGTGCTGACCAGACGCAATGGGGGCGTCAGATGGGTTTTCTTAATCTGTTCAAATCCCGCCTGTACTTCTTCAGGCGTGGAGTGGGATGCGTGAACTAACAAATCAACAATTTGCTGCAAAGCTTCAGCCGATATCGTCACAGGTTCAAATTCTCCATTTTTCAGTTTTGGGATAAGGCTCTTTGGCCATCTGAATCAAATAATCAGCCACAGCGCCGGAAATGTTGAGGCCGGTTAAATTCTCGAGCCAGAGCCATTCACCCGTCGGATTGACTTCCAAAAACACATATTCGTTTTTGTCGGTCACAATCATGTCAACGGCCCCATAGCGCAACCCCAGGGCCTGCTGGAGTTCGAGCACCCGTTCGGCAACAGATGGCGGAAGCTGATGCTCGCGGTGGGTTACCGCAATAAAATCATAATGGCGAAAGTCCAGGGTGGTCCGGTGGCTGGCTTGGGAATCAATTTCAACAGCAAACAAACGGTCGCCAACCACGGTGATGCGGATTTCCTTTCGTTTGGAAATTTTTTTCTGGAAAATGGATGGCCCATAATCCAATGAGCAGATATGCCGTAACATTTGTGGGGTGACTGCCTGTGTAAAGGTCCCGGCCCGACCCAACTCACGCCAGGATTTTACGAAGAGGGGTTTGGAAATAACCGCGCCATCATGGCGGGAATAAAATTCCAGCGCTTCCTCGAAATCATTTGAGATGAGGGTTTCCGGCAGGTTCAGGCCACATTCCAAGGCTGCCTGAAACTGGAGGGTTTTCCGCTCAATCAATTGAATCCGAAGCATGGAAGCTGGGAAAATGGGGCGTTCCAACAACGTCATCCAGTCTTCAAAAAGTATCTGACAGTCTACATTTTTTAAGTGCTGAAATGGGTCGGGTCGGCTGGGATTTCCCAGTTTACGACTCCAGATTGCCTGGACCTCACTCCAGTCAAAATCAAGGGCTGGGCTGCGAAACCGTCTGCGGTGGGGAAACTCGACGGAAAGATGGGCCTGAGTTGGCACGTCCTCCCAAAATATTTCTCCGACCCTAATTCCTTTGGCTTTGAGTTGAGGAAGAACCCGCTCGACGTGCAGGTCGCCTTTGTAGCTTGAAATGACAATCATGGTATTTGCCAAAATATTGAAGGTAAAAACACAACATCCTCGCCCGATATGAGCGAGGATGTCAATCTTGGTCTCAGTTGTCGTTCGCGGAGGAGAGTTCCATTACGGATTTTACGGTAATGCCGGGCCAATAGGGCCTCCGATGGTACCGCCAGAAGTGTCATTCATATCCGTTGGGTTGGAACCATTATTCACATCGCCTCCCCCCAATCCATCAGCAGAGCGCGTTCCTCCACCAGTGTTTGTGGTGCCACCGCCAGTGTTCCCTGCCGCGTCAGCAAATATGTCAGTATAGCCAGGTAAACTGCTGCCTCCTCCAGAACTGGTGTCAAAACCACTGCCACCAGTGGCAGCAATATCCTGAGTATAGCTGGTGGTACCATCTCCGCCAATTACACTGACCAATGTGGGTGCATTGAGGTCCACCAGGGTGGTTTGATTCATTTCGATGTCGGTAATTTTGATGCGTGCCATTTTGGAAATTCTCCTGTGAAGTATGATGAATGCGTTGTGTAAGGGCGCAGGCGGCAACTCGTCCGCTCTCACAAGGCACAAGCGCGAACCAGCAAAAAACCGGTTGAAAAATGTTCAAAAAACCAACTGGATTTTATTCAATGTAAAGCAAGGTGAAAAATTCTGGTCATATTCAATTTTCGATTGAGTCAGGAAAAGTGATTGGAATCAGACAGGAAAAAAAGCTCTGATTTTGATAGTCTTCTGATGGAATCGTGATTTTGCTTCGCAAATACTCAAACCATGACGACCGATCTGCCTCCCCAATTAATGGAACTTTTATGCCTACGTGTGCTTGAAGGGCCAGCTTTGGGAGACGTGTTTCCTTTTGACCAGCCTTTCAAAAAAGTAGGTGACCCGCAATCACCGGCAGAATTTCGTTTGGAGCTGAACGACACAGCGGCTGAAGCAAATTTGGTTACGTTTCATCGCCGGGATGTGCGACCTGAGCCGCCTCATATTTCCATCGAGGTTGAGCGACGCAGCACGGACTTGTGGCACAATGGTTTTTTGTTGTTGGGGCAGACCTGTAACCTTTATCCGGCAGATATGTTTCGGATTGGCGATTCCACCTTGCGGGTTGAACGATTCACCCCGGCGGCCCGGCGGCCCGCCTATCGGCTTTTTCCCTGGGAAAGTCTGCTTTCCTTCCAGCATCCTGAAGCCGACCGGATTTTATCGAGCGCCCTGACCTATGCCGCCTGGTTGGATGGAGCCCGCTTTCTGGACAAAGCCATTGAAGGATATGTGGTCGTCCGCGAGGCAACCAGCCGTGGGCTGGAAGTGGATGATGATGCTTTGCAGGAAGCAGCCGATACATTCAGAACCGAAAGAGGGCTGCTCAAAGCTGCGGCTTTTCACAGTTGGCTCAAACAGCATCGCCTCACACTGGACGGTTGGGAGCAAATGATGGTGGAAGACCTGCTGCGGGCAAGGTTGTCATCAGTGGTGATTTCAGAGGACCGGATTTCCGAGTATTTTGCCCTCAACCGACGGAATTTTGACGAAATCGAGTTGGCCATGTGTTTGGTCAGGGAGGTTGGCATGGCTGACGAAATTGCGGCCCAATCACGCGAGTCGGTCGAAGCCTTTTATGCCCTTTCCCGAATCTATTCAGTGGACCCGGCCACGGCCCCTCAGGGTGGGTATCGCGGTTGGGTTAGACGAACCGAAGTTCCGGTCTGGGCGGCTGACATTTTGTTCAGCATGTCACCCCGCTCCCTTCATGGCCCGGTTTTTGAAAACGGTGTCTGGGCTTTATATCTGGTTCATGACATCAAGCGCGCCAGCCTTGACCCGGCCGTCCACAAAAAAATTGGCGAGCTCTTATTTGCTGAATGGCTTCGTCCACTGGTCGCTCAGGAAAGTTTTAAGCTTACAGTTGCGGGGTAAAGTGAAATGCCGAGATGGCTTCTCAGACCCACACCATTTTTGCTGATTGCACTGGCGTTGGGACTCAGTCTGGTGGCGGTTGCCAGTCTGGCTTTCTTTTCCAACCTCAATCGTGAGAGAACCACCGCTCCAGTACCCACAGAGCCTCCTGCTCCAGCCCAACTTGCTCCACCTGTTGAAACAACAGCACCTCAAGCAACTTTGGCTCCGGCTCAAGCCGCAGGCCAAATTCGGGTGGCTGCTCTCATCTGGTCAAGTGAGGTCAGAACGGTACTGGCTCCGCGTGCCGGTCAAATTACGGCTTTTTTGTGCCATGAAGGACAGGATGTGCCAGCCCACATGGTTCTGGCACGACTGGATGACCGGGATGTGGCGGTGGAATTGCAGCATATTGAAAACCGGCTGGAGGTTGCCCATATAGATTTAAGCCGACTGGAGGCCATACACAAACTGTCCACCGCCGACCTTAACCGTTACAGGGAACTTCTTTCCGCCGGCCTCAGCAGCCGGCAGGATGTGGACCGTAAGGAACTGGAGGTTTTTCAAGCGGCCATGGCGGCTGAAAAAATCCGGGTGGAGATCAAAAACCTGACCGTCGAAATTAACCGCTTGCGCAACGAACTGGACCGCTGTGCGATTACCGCGCCGATTTCCGGACGGGTCATTCGCTGTCTGGCAAAAGAAACCGAACATGTCAATCCAGGTGGCAAAATCTGTGAAATTGCCAACCCCTCCAAACTTGAGATTCGGTTCCGGTTGACAGGGGAAGGACCGCGTTTCAAATCAGGGGACCGGGTGACAGTCTGTGCCCCAGGTGAAACGACCCCATTGGCTTTGGGGGTCATTCAGAACACCGCATTCCCTTTGTTGTTGCCCAACACTGACGAAATTGAATACACCGCCCGGCTCGACACCGGTCGTGCGCTCACTATTGGTATGGCGGTTGAAGTTGTTTGGTAACTTTGTATGACGGCGCTGACTCCTGAGCAAAAAAACCTGGTTCAACAATCCTCCATTTGGGCTGGACTGGCACCTGATCAAGTGAACGGTTTGGTGGCACAGGGAAATCTGCGGGAGTTTTCCTTTGGTCAGTATGCCGCTCAGTCAGGGGATTCCTGCCAAACGGTTTCCCTGGTATTGACTGGTACGATGCGCCTTGTCTGCAAAGCCTCGAACGGAACAGAGGCTACCTTGGATTTGGCCAAGTCCGGCGCTTTTTGGTCTGGCTCTTTGTCAGAATTTTCGGAACCGCTTCCGTTTTCTGTTCGGGCAGCAACAGCCGCGCAGGTGTTTGAGCTTCCACTGGACACTTTAACGTCGTTTTTTTCTCAATCTCCAGCTTTGCGTGCCCAACTGACAGAACGTTATTCCCGGTTACAGGGGCTGTCCCGCTTGCGGCGGGCTCCAGTATTAAACGAGTTGAATCCGGAAGCTTTGAACAATCTCCTCCAGGCAGCTCAACCAGAACGACTCCCTGCCGGTCAGAGGTTTTCATTTCAGGGCGGCGCAACCGGGTCTTTGTTTTTGATTGAAACGGGGACCGGATTTTTGACGGGAATGAACGGGACAGCCTCTTTTCAGGTGATGCCGGGAGGGTTATATGAAACTGCTGTTACCCAAGGGACAACAGTTACTCCGGTCTATCTGACGGCGGAATCGGATGTCACTTTTCTGGTACTTGACCGGACCAAAATACCGGCGACAACCGAATCCCACTCCAGTGCCCAGGTTACCCAATTTCTGGAGCGCAAGGCCATTCACCCTCGACTGGAATCCGAGGTGGCAACTCTGGCAGCCGAGAATGTCACTGTTTGGAATGGCTGGTTTCGGCGTAACCGGATCCCGCTGGTACGCCAAATCAACGAAAAAGACTGTGGGGCAGCTTCGCTCACGAGTGTCCTCCGTCATTACGGGAAGTCAGTAACCCAGACCTATGTGCGGGAACAGCTTGGGATCGGAAGGGAAGGCATCACCCTTTTTCACTTGGCTCGGGGAGCAGAAAAACTGGGATTTGAAACCCGTTCGGTCAAAGGGACCCTCGATTTGATTGCCGGGACCCGCCTGCCTGCGATTCTCCATTGGGAACAGAATCATTATGTGGTGCTCTATCGGGTGGCCGGCAGCCGGGTGACACTGATGGACCCAGCCAAAGGAATCCGGCAACTGGACCGCGAGGCGGTTCACAAAGGCTGGGATGGACTGGCCCTGCTGCTCACACCAACAGACCGACTGGCTGACTCTCAACCGCATGCCAATCTGTTGCGCCCCTTTCTGAAAATTATCTTTTCTGATGGACAAATGTTTCGGGAAGTGTTGTTGGTCTCGGCTGCCCTTCAGATTCTGGCTTTGGGCGGTCCTGTTTTCATGCAACTTGTGATTGACCGGGCTTTGGTGCTGCGGAGCCCCTCTTTGCTTACCTTGATTGTGACTGGAATGATTCTGGTGGCGACCTTTGAGATTGTTTTTGCACAACTGCGCCAGTTCCTTTTTACAGCAGCCGCCCAACGAATTGACCTCAGGTTGATGACTTCGTTTTACCGCCATGTGCTACATCTGCCCTATCGTTTTTTCGAAGACCGAACGGTGGGTGATATCATCAAAAGATTTTCGGACAACACCCTGATTCGAGATCTTTTTACTGGAAAAGTCATAGATTTGACGCTTGGATTGGTAACCGCCGTGAGCTACCTCTTTCTCATGGTGGCCTATAGCCCAGGTCTGACTGTGGTGGCTCTGGCAACCATTCCAATTCAAATCGGAATGGTTTTGTTGCTGACTCCCTGGTTGCGGGAACGGTATCGGGAACAATTCAAAAAAGACGCCACCTCGCAGTCTTTTCTGGTTGAAACCATCACAGGTATTCGCACGGTGAAAGGGTTGGCCATTGAAGCCCCCTGCGCCTGGCGTTTTGAAGATGTCTTGCTTGAGAGTACCCGCAATCGCTTTCGGACCATGGAGATTTCAGTCTCAGTTGGCATATTTTCACAAACCTTGTTTCGGCTGAATTCTATCATTCTGTTGTATTTAGCTGCTCAGGCTGTCCTGGCTGGAAAAATGTCCATTGGGCAGATGATAGCCTTCCAAACTTTGGCCAACGGGGTGGTGGCACCGATTTTAGGGTTGGTGGGGTTTTGGACTTCAATTCAGGAAGTCAAAGTGGCGCTTGAACGACTGGCAGAAGTCTATCAGACCAAAAGCGAGATTGGACCGGGGGCCGGACAATTTCAATTACCTGAAATCAAGGGCAGAATTGAATTTCAGAATGTTTCGTTTGCCTATCCCAGCCGTGAGGAAAGAAAAGTCCTCAAAAACACCTCATTGGTCATTCAGCCGGGCCAAGTGGTTGGGATTGTTGGGCGTTCAGGAAGCGGGAAAACCACGCTCATCAACCTGATCATGCGGTTTTATGAGCCAACCGAAGGAAAAATCATGCTGGACGGGCAGGATATTTCCTATCTGGACCTCGATGAACTACGCCGTTCCATCGGATTTGTCTCTCAGGAAACATTTCTGTTTGACCGGAGTATCCGCGACAACATTTGCGTTGCGGATCCTGATCTACCCCTTTCCGAAGCGGTTCTCGCCGCGCAAATAGCCGGCGCGCATGATTTCATTTCCGAACTTCCCTATGGCTATGAAACCCGGCTTGGGGAGGGCAGCCATACCATCTCCGGGGGCCAGCGCCAACGCATTGCCATTGCGCGGGCATTGGCTGGCGCACCCCGGCTGTTGATCTTTGATGAAGCAACCAGCGCCCTCGACACGGAAACCGAACGGGCCGTTCAGGAACGGCTCCGAAGTTCCTTTGGCTCGCGGACGACGTTGATTGTGACCCATCGTTTGGCAACCGTGCGCGAAGCAGATAGAATTTTAGTGGTGGACAGTGGCGAAATCGTTGAGGATGGAACCCATGAGGAACTGCTGGAGGCCCGTGGCTTGTATCACTATCTGTGGCGCAACCAGTAAGATCAAAGAAATGAAGGGTGAAATTTAGATTGTCAGATCAAAATCCGGCAGGTTTCTTTTTCTGACAGACGATAGATACAACCCGTCTGAGGAAGCTCAAGAGGTCTGTTTCCGCACGGCTTCCCACATCAATTGAAAGGGTGTTTTCCGTTCGGTGACCAAAACGGCTTTGCCTTCAAACCCAATGCGCAGCGCAATACCCCGGCGGCGCAGTTGGTCTTCCGGTTCGTCCACCTCAATTTTCAACAGATATGCTGCCTGAGCCCCTGTTTTGGTAATGACTTCCGGCGAAATAGACAGAACCTTCCCCGAAACCGTTCCGAACTGAAAAGCAGGATAAGCATCAAGTGTAACTGTGGCGTGAAGTCCCGGATAAAGCTGACGGGCATCTCTGGTCGGCAGCGCGCATTCCAGAATCAAACCGGTCCCGTCGGGTATGACATCCACTAGTGTGTCCCCCCGGTTCACTAGCATCCCCACATTAGGATGATGGACTTTCCCGACCGTGCCATTACAAGGAGCCAAAACTTTGGCACGTTCCAGTTCCCGCTCCAGGGTTTTGATTTGGGTCCGCAGGCGGGAAGCCTCGGCAGCCAAGCGGAGCAATTGCGTATCTTCGGCTCCGACCAAACGGGCTTTTCGCATTTCATCATCCAGCAAGGCAACATTTGAACGGAGGGCAGTCAGAGTTTCCAGCCGCTCTTGGGCATCGATTTCCATAACCAAGGTGCCGGCAGTCACTTTGTCTCCTTCAGCAACCCTGACTGCCGCCACCTTCCCGCTTAACTCGCTTTGCACAAGGCGGAGTTCCCCTTTGGCTGCCAGCACGCCGTTTACCTCAACCGGCAATTCGATTTTTGCCAGCACCGACCAACCCAAAACTGTAACAAACAGTGTCAGGGTCACATGCAGCAAAAGGCGGGAAAGCCGCATGGAAAATTCACCAAACCAGAGTCTGGCATCCTGCTGTTCAGATGGCTCATCGGGCATGGAAAAACCTTTCACTTTTGAATCTTGTAAAATTGCTGAATTGGCGCTGGCATTTGATTTTACAAAAAAAGAAAAAGCCGCCACAACCCATACGCGGGCATGTGGCGGCTATCAGCCTTTGAAGCCAACCTGCTGGATGGTTATTGTGGGCTGGTTAAGGATTTTCGGTTACTAACGGTTCCGGTTGAGGTGACATACCTGAATTCAGCCAGTCGGGCTGGAGCTTTCACCACCAGACGCCAGCGCCGGGTTACTTGGTCAAACGATTGTTCGATGATTTCCACCGGTTCCCATACCTCTGTCTTTCCTGCATTTTGATTTGCTTCAACCTTGGAAACTGTCTCGTTTTCGGCGATTTCCAGCATCATTTGATTTTCAGACAGGGTTGGCAAAGATTCCACGCGGCGAAGTCCGCGCAGTTCTTTGGGGTTGAGTCGGGGTTGAGGCGTTAACATGGGTTTGGAGGAAGGTTCAGCCTTCGAGCCGACCAACGGAGTTCGAAAAACCGGAAGTTGCCCTGAAAATGATTTCAATGGTTGAGTTGCTGGCAAACTCAAGTCATTGGATTCCAGAATGACAGATCTCCCATTCCCTAAAACAGCCTGGGCACGAATGAGAAGATTCCCATCACGTTCGATTCCACTCAGAAGAGGGACAAAATTCTTTCCATTGTCCTTTGAGTAAAAAGAACGCTTTCGGGGAGTGGTGGTATCAATGGTGGCCAGCGGTTTGGTTCCACTTGAGTTGGGTTGCAGCAATTGAAACCCAACATAAAAATCACCTGAAGGCAGAGTGGCAGGTTTGGTTATGAAAAGATTGGTAGCAAAGTCCGCAGTGGTGCCGTCGTTGGTAATTTGATAGGCATCGGCAGCCAATACCTCCAACTGCCCGGTTCGGTTTGGGTCACCCAAAACATAAACTCCAATGGTTACGCCAACACTGGAAGCACGTCCTGTAAAAGCCCGATTGTTAAATGAAATCGCAACCTGATTGATGGTGGCAGGATAACTGGGAGGCGTGAGTTGGTTGATAAAAACCTCTTCTGGGTCAGCTTGAAAACCAAGTTCCAGTCGTCCGTCATCAATTGAAAGAGTTTGAGCGGTGTTTTCCTCCTCAGCCACAATTGCCAGCCCATAGAGAGTTGCCCGGTTTCCAGGCTCGTCAAATAAACTGACACCAATATAATAGGTTCCTGCCGGCAAGGTTTGCGGGGCAATGATTTCAGGTTTTCCACCGATTGTATTGGATTCATCCACCTGAAACGGGAATCCATTTCCTGAGGTCAGGTTTCCGTTAAACAAATACACATCCACATCCGATTCGTCATCAACCCAGTCAACTTCAATCGAAACCGTGGTTGGGCGGGTCAAGGTGAATTTATAAAGGTCTTCGATGCCATCGCGTGAACCATCCGTAAATGTAAGAAAAACATCCCCTTTTCTGTCATTGGGAGCCAGATTTCCGATGAGCCCATCATTTACATTTATAACCTGGGCAGTTTGAGGAGTGTCATTGGGCTCGGTTTCATATTTGAAGTTACCGCTCGTTGAAGCACCGGTTGGCCCCACACCAGGGTCAGCCACGGGTGCGGCGACACCCTTGAGGGCCCGGACCCGATTGTTTCCAATTTCAGAAACCAGCAGATTTCCATTTCTATCCAAAACCAATGCTCCCGGAAAAGAAACCGTAGCATCCGGGCCGCGCCCTCCTTCGCCTTTATAAATCAGGTATTGAGCATTTCCAGCCACGGTGGAAATGGTTTGGGTTCCCGGTGTCACTTTCCGAACCCGCATGGAAAAATCCGCGATAAACAGATTCCCTGTGTTATCCACGGCGATTCCAGCCGGAAAGGGAATATCGGAATTCAAAGCCGTCAACCCATCATTGGAAATTCGATTTCCTCCTGTTCCCGCCACCGTCGTGATGATACCAGATTTGGCATCTACTCGTTTGATCTTGTTGTTTCCCGAATCAGCAATAAAAAGATTTCCATCCCGGTCAAAAGCCAACGCACTAGGGACGTTGAGAGTTGCGTTTCGGCCAAGGCCGCCGGTACCCGTATCCCCTCGCACCCCGGTACCGGCAACTGTGGTAATGATACCGGTTTGGGCATCAATCCGCCGAATCCGATGGGCTCCCTGTTCACACAAAAAGAGATTTCCATTTCCATCGGCTACAACATCTGTGATGAAGAAAAACGAGGCTGAGAGCGCGGAAACTCCATCCAGATAGGAGCCGTTCTCATCACCTGTACCAGCCAGTAGAATCAGATTTCCGGCGGTATTAATTCGGTACAGTTGCTGGTGCAAAATATCCATGAAAACCATTTCACCGGTTTTCAACACGTCAATACAGGAAGGAAGGATTGAAGCGCTCAAAGCCGGTGTATTGGTTATGGGAGTAGTCCTTCGCTGGCCGTCTCCGGCAATAGTCAGGATTTGGCTGGAACCCCCTAACGTCCGGCGAATTCTGGCCCCATTATAATCTGCCACCAACATGGTGCCATTCCGATCAATCGCCACATCGTAAACTGAAACCAGCCGGGCGTTTGTCGCAGGACCGCCATCACCTGTCATGGTTTGCGTGTCACCTTCAATGAGGGTGCGAACCAAGCCTGTCTGAGCATCAACAACCCGCACCCGATTATTGTAAGTATCTGCAATATAGATGTTTCCTGCCCCATCGGAGACTGCCGAAACAGGGAAGAGCAAATCTGAAACAGTAGCTTGCACTCCATCCGCACCCCGTCCTGGACGCCCGGTTCCAACCGTTGCCCGTAACAAGCCTGTGTTTTTTTCAACCCGCCAGATTCTGTGGTCTGAATAATCCGTAATCAGCAAATCACCGCTTGGGGTAACCGAAACCCCGGAAATTCCTGAAAACGGGCTGGAAAGGGCAGGTACATTATTGATGGGGGTACCCTCTGACCCTGTCCCGGCAACACGCGAGATTACCCCTGTGCGCGCGTCAATCCGGCGCACTGTGAAGTTAAACGAATCGGGAAAATAGAAATTCCCATCCGCATCCACACTGCATTGAGCGCCAATCGGGCGAAAAATTCCAAAGTAATCAGGATCATGAATAAAAATGGAGGCGGCTTTTGCCGGGCCTCCGTCACCAAAGTTGCCCGCCCGCCCGGTACCAGCCACAGTTGAAATAATTCCTTGGGGGGAAATCTTTCGAATTCGCTGGTTGCCTCCATCCAGCACAAAGAGATTGCCAGCCGGATCAATTGCCAGCCCCACTATTGGAGAGGCAAAGCTTGCCTGTAAGGCGGGGCCTCCGTCTCCGACAAACCCTGAGTTCCCATTGCCGGCAAAAACAGTGGCAACGTTGGTTAAACCATCTACTTTGATTATTCGCAGGTTATTATTGTCAATTGCATAGATGTTTCCTTGGTTGTCCAAAACCGCATCATAAGGGTTGGTAATGGGTGTGGCGGTGGCCAGTTGGTTGGGTTGTAAAAAAGACGCCTCCGAAACATACTGCCCGGTCCCCAAAATTGTCGTAATAATGCCGGTTGAAACATCAAACCGACGGACCCGCTGGTGCGCGGTATCGGCAATCAAAAGATTCCCGTTTCCATCCACATGGATGTTGCTTGGAACATTGAGCACTGCCTGTGACCCCATTCCCCCATCCCCAACAAAGCGGGAACCACCGATAACCGTGGTGATGGAACCTGCCGAAAGCGTTCCAAAGTCAGGTGGTGTCAAGGAAAAACGGGTCTGGGCAATCCCACCCCGATGTTGCACCGTGAGTGTCTGAAGCCCACTTGACTCGTTCATCGGAGTGGTAATGGTCAATTGGCGGGTGCTTTCAAAAGTGACCTGCTGAACTGGAATCCCATCCAGCAAAACCACCGAATCGGGAGCAAAATTACGCCCAATAATGGTGACTTTCGCAGATGTGCGAATAGGGGTTGAACTGGGAGTTACCAAGGTAATTTCCGGCGGGGCAATCGTCACCCGGCTCAGTTCTGAACCAGTCGTATTGAGCACTACCGCGTCGTTGATGGAAATTCGAAAAGAGGATGGATTTCCCAACGCGCTTGCCGGTGCCAAAGAAATGCCATCAAAAAACTGTCCATCTCGTTGCAGCAAGACCTGGATACCGTTTTGGTCCCCGACATAGACATTCCCCACCGCATCAACCCCAATCCCCTGAGGCTGCATTAAGCCAAATCCAGGTCCGGTTTGTTGGTTCGGGGTATAAGCAGTGCGGGACAGAAAACTGACATTGGCCCGGCTGATGGTTTTCACCACGCCGCTCATGGAAACCTGGCGCACGGCGTTATTGCCGGAATCTGCCACGTTCAAAATCTGGGAGGATTGGTCCAGTTTTAATCCAACCGGCCGGTTAAACCGGGCATTGCTTCCGGTTCCATCAAGCAACCCGCTCTGGCCGGCGGCTCCAGCCACAGTGGTTACAACCCGCCGGGTAAAATCAATGTACCGGATAGTATGGTTTTCCGTGTCCGATACATAAAGATTGCCCACCCGGTCCAGCTCAATTCCCCGTGGGTTGCGAAACTGCGCAGAGGTCAGCGGACCATCGGCGGAACCGGCCACCCCACTGCCCACCATCGTCACCACCGTATCATTGGGAAGCACCGCCCGAATTACATTGTTGACAGTGTCGGCAATGTAAATGTTGCCGCTCCGGTCATCTATGGCAATGCCAACCGGAGTATTAAACAACGCCTGCAACCGCTGGCCATCCTGTCGGCCATTTTGGCCGTTGCGTCCGGCAAAGGTTTGCGGGGTATCCAAAAAACCATTCCGCCGCCGGATGATATGCTGGAGTGTATTGGAAACATAAATCCGGCCGGCTTGGTCCGTTACCAAAACGCCTTCACCGGGAATGCTTTGGTCGTTTGAACGCTCAACCTTGGTCACAGTCACGGTCAACCCCGTTGTGGAGTTTCCTGACTGGGCTGTAATCGTGGCAAACCCACGAGTCACACCGCTGACAAGCCCTGTGCTGCTGACCGAGGCAATTTCCGGACTGTTGGATTGAAATGTGACCGGTGCGTTTGGAATCGGATTCCCTTGGGCGTCCAGGGCCTCTGCCCGCAACTGGAGGGTTCCTCCTTCGGTTGTGACCGGGTCCACCGGAACAAAGCGGATTCCACTTGAGTTTCCCCCGCCTCCGCCTCCGGTTCCTACTTTGATGGAAATCGCGTTGGAACGGCTTCCATCGGCATTGATGGCGATTACTTGCAAGGTGGCGTTTTCAGCAAACAGTCCCGCTGGAACCTGTTTCCCTTTGATTTGGATTTTCGTGGTGCCGGTTACTTTTCCGGCAGCATTACCGCTCAAACCGGATTTGGATATTTCCAGACTGGCAGCGGAAGTAAACCCGCTCCCGGTGGCGACTATCTTCTTGGGGACTTCCCCAACCGCAATTTCAGCCGGGGATACACTGGAAAGAACCGGCCCTGATTGGGCCTGTGATTTGTTCCGTTGACCAACACTGGCAAAGGAAAGTGTCAGGATTGTCAAAACAATGGTGGCGTAAATAAACCGTTTGGTGCGAAAAGCAGTATCGGTGTGGTAATGAGCAGGTATCATCATTCGTACCTCAATATGTGAAAGTCAATAAGCGAAAAGAAAATCCAGATACGTTGTGAATGGGAGGTTTGATGCCTGAAATCCCCGGAATCTGGAAAAAAAACGAGGCCGGGCAGAGGGCTTCAATCCAGGCAGGAACGAGGATGGGCAGCTTCCAGCCATAAAAACTGGCAGTGAAGTCTTGAGTCATAAAAGTCTTCACCTATTGAAAAAAGTTCAACAAGGAGCACCCGCAATCATACACCGGACAAGAATCAAATGCCAAACTCCCGTTTTAGATTGTCCAACCGGTCCGAAATCGGATAGAAATGCCGAGATGCAACCCAAGCTGGGAGTGGGTGCAGCGTGACCGTCAATCCCGGTTCACCTTCATTTCCTTTCCGAGTCAAGTAAAAGGAACGTTTTTTCATGTTGAAAGGCAAACGCATTGCAATCGTTGGTGCCGGAAAACTGGGCGAAGCCCTGGTGACCGGACTGCTCCATCGCGGAGACGTTGAATCCAAACACATTATTGCCACTGTGGCGCGGACCGATTCGCTCCAACGAGTGCGCGAACGGCTGGAAGTGGAAGCAATAACCGACAATCGAACCGCCGTCACCGGGCGCGACGTGGTGTTGCTGGCAGTAAAACCGCAAAACATGGCCAAGGTTTTAAAAGAAATCTATCCAGTAGCCCAGACCAATCAGCTTTTTATCAGTGTGGCCGCCTCGGTCACGACCGCTTTTATCGAAGAACGTCTGCCTGAGGGGTGTTCCGTAATTCGGGTCATGCCCAACACTCCGGCTTTGCTCAACGAAGGCATGTCGGTTCTGTGCAACGGCAAAAACGTCTCGAAGGAACAACAGGCCATCGCCGAATACATTTTTGGCGCAGTGGGACGGACGGCCTTCCTGGACGAGAAACTGATGGATGCTGTGACAGGGCTTTCCGGTAGCGGCCCGGCCTACATTTACGTGGTCATCGAAGCGTTGGCCGAAGCAGGCGTCAAGCTGGGAATTCCCCGCGATGTTTCCACCCTGCTGGTGGCCCAGACCATGCTTGGAGCCGCTCGCATGACCCTCGAAACCGGCCAGCATCCAGCCCTGCTTAAAGACACCGTGACGACGCCCGCCGGATGCACGATTGATGGCTTGATGGAACTGGAGGAAGGCAAACTCCGGGTGACCCTGGTGAAAGCTGTGGTCAAAGCCGCTGAACGTGCCCGCGAACTGGTTCGGACGGAGTAACATTCAGGACTGAAGGCTGTGGACTGTGGAGTCTTTTTTAGCCTGCGCAAGGAGTGAAACCTTGTAAACAAAGTCTGTTAATTCTCAGACTTCGGTTCTGTTCCCTTGGAAAAATCATGTCTCACGAATCTCTTCATTCCGAAACACACCCTGTGGAGCCGAATCCCCTGGGACTCTCCGCCATTGTATTTGACTTTGGGGGTACGCTTGATTTTCCCGGCATCGCCTGGTACGAACGGTTGTTTGGCTATTCCCGCCAACTGGATAGGGAATTAACCTGGGAAATGTTTCTGCCAGTGGCCTGCAATGCCGGTGATTCCCTGACCGAACAGCCGGACGCGGGAAATCTTTCGATGGAGGAAACCGTCCAAAGGCTGGTGGAATTCATTGTCACGGCAGGGATTTCCCCCAGATTGCAGGGCCAAACCGACTCCATGACAAAGTGGTTTCTGGACGAATCGTATGCTCATTTGGAAGAGAGCCGGGTGGTGCTGGAAACGCTTTCCAGACACTTCCGAATGGCCTGTATCAGCAATAACTGGGGCAATGCGCTGGGCTGGTGCGAAGATTACGACCTCGCCGGCTTTTTCGAATTTGTGATTGACTCAGCGGCAGTTGGGTTCCGCAAGCCCGACCTGCGTATTTTTCAACCGGCCATCGAACGCCTGGGACTGCCTGCCGCCAACATTGGCTATGTTGGCGACCAGTTCAAAGCCGATGTGGTTGGTTCGAAATCCGCGGGCATGAAATCCATCTGGTACGTCGGAGAAAGGGAAAAATCCTGTCCGGATGAATCACTGGTTGATTGCCGCATTCGGCATTTGTCGGAACTACGGGATTGGGTATCGGTTTGAGTTCCGCCTTCAGGCGGCAGTTTTGAGTTCCGCCTTTAGGCGGCTCCTTTTAAGCAAAAGGAGTAGAGAACGGTCATCTTTTACTGCCTACAATACTGCTGGCCGCGTAAACGCGGAACTCAGAACTGCCGCGTAAACGCGGAACTCGAAACTGCCGCCTGAAGGCGGAACTCAGAACTTTCAAACTGATGGAAATACGTCAAGACCTTCTTTCAAACGTCAAGCGAATCGTCATTAAAATCGGCAGCAGCGTCCTGGTGGACAGTGGCACCGGCCTCAGTGACCGGGTGTTCCTGGAACTGACTGCACAGGTTGCGGCCCTCCGGCAATCCGGATTGGAAGTTGTGTTGGTTTCTTCAGGGGCGATTGCCGCCGGACGGGTCCGGCTTGGGATTGAAGGCGGCCCCCGCACCATCCCTTTCAAACAGGCGGCAGCGGCGGTTGGTCAAAGTACGCTCATGCAGACCTACGAACGACATTTTGCCGCCCACGGGATTCAAACCGCCCAAGTGCTCCTGACTCAGGACGATTTGGCTGACCGGGGGCGTTTTTTGAATGCCCGCAACACCCTTTTTGCTTTGCTCAGTCTGGAATGTATCCCGATTATCAATGAAAACGATACGGTCGTGGTGGAGGAAATCAAACTGGGCGACAATGACCGGCTGAGTGCTCTGGTGACCAATCTGATTGATGCTGATTTGCTGATTATTCTGTCAGACATCGAAGGTCTTTATGATTCCGACCCGAAAACCAATCCTGCGGCACAGTTGATTCCCCTGGTGGAAAATGTGGACCGCCAGACCACCGCGCTGGCCGGAGAAACCAAAAGCACGCTGGGAACCGGTGGCATGGCCACCAAACTTGAAGCGGCCCGGACGGCCAACCGCTATGGCATCCCCACGATTCTGGCGCGGGGACGACGCAAGCGGGTTTTGCTCGACATTTTTGAAGGCCGGGAAATCGGCACCTTTTTCCAATCGCAGGCTGATGCCCTGAGCAGCCGCAAACACTGGATTGCTTTCACCTTGCCCTGTGCCGGAAAGCTCATACTTGATTCGGGAGCCTGCCGGGCCGTGGTGGCAGGAGGAAAAAGCCTGCTGCCTTCGGGCATCGTTGAAGTTGAAGGTACCTTTGCCGCCGGTGATTCCGTTGCCTGTTGTAATGAAACCGGAGTGGAGATTGCCCGTGGGCTGGTTTCCTACAGTTCCGCTGACATTGAAAAAATCAAAGGTACCAAAACCACCGACATCGAAGCCCGCCTGGGGTTCAAATCATTTGACGAGGTAATTCACCGCAATGATTTGGTTTTGACTGGAGGAAATTGAGTTAAAGGCAGGACTGAGGACTGAGGACTGAGGACTGAGTTTTTATTTCTGGCAGTGAGTCAGCAGGGCACAATTCTTTCGACCTTTTTGGAATGGAGTTTTCAGTAACCTTTGACAGATTCATATGGCTCCAAATGAACTCAGTCCTCAGTCCTCAGTCCTTGCTACCCGAAATCTCCTGGTTCGCGGCACCAACTGGGTTGGTGACAGTATCATTACCATTCCTGCTTTTCGGGAACTGCGACGGATGTTTCCGGCTGCCCGGATTTCGGTTCTGGCCCGCCCCTGGGTGACCGGAATTTTTGAAGATTCCGGACTGGTGGACGACATTCTGACCTATGACAGCCGGACTGAATCGTTTCTAACCTGTGTCAAGAAAATCAAAGCCCAAAAGTTTGACACCGCCATTTTGTTCCAAAACGCCTTTGAAGCCGCCGCCCTGGCTTTTTGCGCCCGGATTCCCCGCCGGGTCGGATTTCCTACGGATGGACGCCGCTTTTTGCTGACCGATGCGATTCCACTCGAAAAAGCGACGCTGCGCAAACATCAGTTGTTTTATTACCTGGATTTGCTGGCTCGTTATGAAGAGCGGCTGACCGGAATCACCCAGGTCAACCACCAGAACCCGGACTACCGCCTGCCGGTGGCCGAACCCCGCCGGCTGGCGATTCGCACCCGGCTCCGGGATGAGTTTGGAATTTCAACCGAAAAGCAATGGATTGCCGTCTGTCCCGGAGCCACCAACAGCATGGCCAAACGCTGGCCGGTGGAATATTTTGCCCAATTGATTGACCGGTTGCTGGCACGTCCAGACCTGGAAGTCATGCTGATTGGTGCCGCCAACGAACTGGATGTTTCACAGGCAGTGTTGGCGCAAGCAACACAAAAAAACCGGATTCGATTGCTAACCGGCAAAACTTCACTGGCGGAAAGCATTGCCTTTCTGACGTGGTGCGATTTGGTAATTTCCAATGACACCGGCCCAGCCTACCTCACCGGAGCCCTCGACCGACCGTTGCTGACGATTTTCGGCCCGACCGATTCCACCATGATTTGCCCCTATTCCAACCACGCCCACATCATCCGCAAACTGGTCCATTGCGCGCCCTGTATGCTGCGTGAATGCCCAATTGACCACCGTTGTATGCGGAACCTGCTGCCGGAGGAAGTGTTGCACCGGGCACTGGAATTGCTGAATTAACCGCCGGCTTTTATCCTTTCCACGCACATTTTTCACAAAAAGAAAGTTTTCTCAATTTTTTTGGAACTCTGTTTTGCCCCGGAGGTGAAATCCGGTGAGCTGCTGTTCCCTTCTGGTTTCAAAATCCAAGAATTTCCTTTGTTGACCGTACCGGACACGACTTCCGCCACGGAAGTGCCTCCGACCACCTGAATTGAGGGTGGCGGCATTTTGCCTGCAAGGAAAAAATTATGCGCAGACGACTATTGCTCATCATTGGGCTGGGCTGTGCCCTGTTTTGTGGAGCGTTGCCCTTCACCGCCGCTACTCAGGAAATCGCCATTCCTGAGTTTACCGCCAATCTTGTCATTCCCCAGACGGGCCGGGTTTTTCTCCCTTCCTCCAGACGGGGGACCAGTCCTGTCACTATTCGCTCGGTAAAGGCTGATATCCTGGTTGTTGAACAGGTTGCCGCTACAACCCTCGATATTACGCTTTCCAACCAAAGCGGCCAGCCGCAGGAGGCCGAACTGCTGGTACCGGTTCCTCCAAATTCGGCACTCCGGTCAACGGCCATGCTTGGCGGAGGCCGAGGGCCAACCGCCCAAATACTTCCCAAAGCAGAAGCCAAACAACTTTATCTTTCCATTGTGAGCAAGTTAAAGGACCCACTCCTGGTGGAATTTGCCGGGTACAACCTGCTTCGGTCGAGCGTGTTCCCGGTTCCCGCAGGAGGCGAGCAAACCATCCGGCTGGTGTATGAACAGTTGCTCAAAGCGGAAGGAAGCCGGGTGGATTATGTGTTGCCCCGAAGTGAATCATTTGACTCAGCCAAAACCCCCTGGACGGTTTCCGCCGTGGTCAAATCCGCCCGCCGGCTGGCTGCCATTTACTCGCCGAGCCATCCCGTCACCAGTGAACGGACCGAATCGGGGGCGTACAAAGTCCATGTCATCAATCAAACCCAAATGGAGCCGGGGCCGTTTCGACTCTCCATCGTGACGGATTCCGATGGTTTGGGCGCATCCTTGATGACCTATCCCGACTCAACCGGCACGGGCGGGTACTTTCTGCTGCTGGCAGGGGCTCCGGCCAGACCTGCTGAAATCCAAAAAACAGCGGAACGTTCAGTCAATCGGGAGTTGACCTTTGTGCTCGACCGTTCCGGCAGCATGCAGGGGCAGAAATTCCAACAGGCCCGCAGTGCCGCTGTGCAGGTGCTGGAAGGGCTGAATCAGGGTGAGGCATTCAACATCATTGATTATTCTGACCGGATTGAGCGGTTTGCCCCGCAGGCGGTCCTCAAAGATGACGCAACCCTCGAAAAAGCCCGGCAATACCTCAATCGCTTGCAGCCAGGAGGAGGAACCAACCTGCATGACGCCCTGTTGGAAGGAGTCAAACAACCGGTCACACCCAACATGCTTCCGCTGATACTCTTTTTAACCGACGGACTGCCCACCGTGGGCGTCACGCAGGAGGCCGTCATCCGCCAGCATGTGCAGGAAGCCAATACCCGGAACCGGCGGATTTTCACCTTTGGCGTGGGGTATGATGTCAATGCCCCACTGTTGGATGGGCTGGCCGCAGGTTCACGGGCGGCCAGTACGTTTGTCCATCCGAATGACAATGTGGAGGCCAAAGTGTCGGAGGTCTTCAAAAAACTCAACAATCCAACGCTGGTCAATCCCAAACTTGAAGTGTTGGATGCTTCCGGAGCCGTCACCACCCGCGCCGTACAGGATTTGCTTCCAACAGAACTTCCGGACCTCTATGAAGACGACCAGTTTGTGCTGTTGGGGCGGTATCAAGGAGAAGGCCCGCTGACCTTTCGCATCTCAGGTACCTACCTGGGCCAGCCTCGCACCTTTGCCTTCAAATTTGATTTCAAGCGGGGTTCCAAGCATAACAACTTTGTTCCCCGGCTCTGGGCCAGCCGCAAAATCGGATTTCTCATCCAGGAAATCGCTCAGGCGGGCGCACTCGGTAAAAATCAGCGGAATGAAGGCCGGATGAAGGAGCTGGTGGATGAAATTGTCAGACTTTCCACAGAGTTTGGAATCTTGACCGAATACACTGCCTTCCTGGCCACCGAAGGAACCGACCTGACCCGGCGCGACTTGGTTTTGGTTCAACTGCAAGCCGGTTTGGAACAAAACGCGCAACAGATTCGCAGCGGGGCGGGGGGTATCTCGCAAGTGGAAAATAACGTTTCCCAGCGTTCGCAAACCACGCTTAACCGTTCCAATGCTTATGTGGCGCAAAACAATCAGCGGGTGGAATTGACGACCGTCCGGCAAATCAGCGACCAGACGTTCTTCAAACGGGGCTCTAACTGGATTGATTCCCGTATCCTGCAAGGGGCTAAGGAAATCAAACCGGACCAGGTGGTGGAATTTGGCTCGCCTGAATTCCTGAAGCTGCTGGAACAACTTGTGGCTGAAGGACGGCAGGCAACCCTGGCTCAAGCTGAGAATGTGGTGGTGCTCATCAACGGCAAAAAGATTCAGATCAAGATGCCCTAAGCAGCCAGAGTTGAATTTGTAAATTAAACCGGCTGGTTGCCGTTTCAGCAGGTTCCTCAGGCGTTATCAGGTTGAGGATTCGGAGGTTCCGATAGGAGGTTCCGAGTCCTCTTTCTGATAATGCGCACTGTAACCTTTTTTAATTTCCATCATTACAAAATAACACCTTAGGTGACAGCCGGACCGGGCTGTTGTGGGAGCGGTAATTTGTTCAAGGCGTGCCCATTAGCAAATAACTCCATTGTTCAGTGCAAACCCATTCACACCGGCTGGCTGACAACAAAAACTTGTTGGAAAGGAAATTCAGATGAGCCAAATTTTCTTAAAAATCTTCAAGACATGGTTGCTTATCCTGGTTTGCCTTGGTTTAGCACCTTATAGCTTTGCCGCGAATAGGCCCTTTCCCAGCCTTCAGCAAAAAAACGCCAGCCCGGAAGCTCACATGCTGGGAAGGCTTCTGGCGGCGCTTCAAGACCTGGGCGGAGGGAATCCTAAAGAAGCACGCCACAAATATGAAGACATTCTGAAAGACCTGAACAAAGCCCAATACTCCCCCAATCTGCGGTGGCAAGCCTATGATGGATACGGACGCGCTTTGACTGCAACCGGAGATTCGGCCAAGGCCATCCAGGCATTGAAACAGGCCCTGATGGAGGCCAAATCCCTCTCTTCTAAAGAACTCGCTCAAACCACACGAAATTTGGCGACGGTTAATTTGGAAGCGGGTAATTTTGGTGAGGCCATTAGTCAATACAAGGATGCAATTGCACTCGACCCGCAAAATTCTGAATTCAAATTGAACTTGGCCTCAGCCTACCGGTTTACCAAACAATATGCCGAGGCTGTCAAAATCCTGGAACAAATCATTCAAACAGCACCTGACAATCCCTATGTCTATGGAAGTCTTGGTAATATGTACCTTGAGCAAGGAACCCTTGAGAAAGCCGTTTCCTGTTTTGAAAAACATGCCCTGTATTCAAATGACAAAAACCATGTGGCGAAATGTTACTTGAATGTGGGCTTTCAGTATTATGGACGGCGTGAGTTTGAAAAGGCGCTCGACCTCTTCCGGCGGGCAGAGCAAATCGCACCAGACAACCCGCTTGTTTACGCTGACCTTGGATGGGTCATGTTGGACACCGGCAAAAAGACTGAGGCTATCCAGCTCTTTGAAAAAGCGTTAAAAATGAATGCTCCCAAAGAAACAAAAGAAATGGTTAGGAAATTTGCCCAGGAAGGGTTAAATCGGGCCAAAGCCAAATAAGGTAAAGTCAAGTCTTACTGTTTTCCAACTGCTTCGGCGACCACACGCATCCCTGGGCCGTTCACCAGGCTGCCCAAATTGGCATCCGGTTCCAGGCGGATATAGGCCCGGCAGGCAGAGCCGCCATACTCTTTATATCCGCCAAACCCACCGCCGCGCAGGACGCGCCAGGTTTTTCCGCCTTTCTCCCAGGCGGTGCCGTCGTTGGGTGCGCCTTTATAGTCCCAGTGAAACTGGTCCTGGCACCATTCCTCTACGTTGCCATACATGTCATAAAGGCCCCAGGCATTGGGCTTTTTTTGCCCGACCGGATGGGTCACATTGCCGGAATTCTTGTCAAACCAAGCCATTTCTTCATAAATCCCGGCATAATCGCCGGTGGTTCCGGCCCGGCAGGCATATTCCCATTCGGCTTCGGTGGGCAGCCGATAGCGGTATCCGTCATTCAGGTCGTTGAGCCGGGAAACAAACTCCTGGGCCTGGACCCAATTCATATTTTCCGCCGGCAAATCGTTTCCCACGTGGTAGGCCTGGTTCCACCCCATGACATCTTTCCATTGGCTTTGCGTCACTTCGTATTTTCCCATGAAGAACCCGGTTTCAATCCGCACCTGATGCACCGGCTTTTCCTCAGCGTGCAAAATACCGCCCCGGTTCGAGCCCATTTGAAAGGTTCCTGGAGGAATCCAGACAAAGACCATTCCCTGGTTGTTGGTAAAGGTTTTGCCGGAAGTTACGGGAACCTCCGGTTCGGTGTCCTGCTTTGGCGGTGGGAGCGACGGTTCCTTCGGGTCAGTTTTCTTTTCCAGGACTTCAACTTTCTTTTTCGGTTCATCCGGTTTGAGTGGCGTTTCAGGTCGGGATTTGGTCAGAAAATCCAAGTAGCCATTCACCTGCAACGCGTAGACCCCAGCCACCCCGGCAATCGCCACAAATACCAGCACCGCTGCCAGCCAAACCAGCCGTGACCCTGTGGGGCGTGCCACAGAATCGGTTGGCGGTAATGGTATCGGCGGGGGCGGAACCCAGCCGGGAGGCGCGGAAGGTGTGGCAACCGTCGAAGGCATCGGAGCCGGAACCGAAACCGGCGGGGCAGATGGTGCCGGAATCGGCTTTGTCTGATAGGACTCCGGTGCTCCTGCCACGGGATTCACCGGGGTTGGTTGAAATGGCTGGGAGCCCAAAGCTGCGGAATTGGTTTCCGGGGAAATCCGATTGGGGTTGGTGTGTCCTCCCAGCCGAACGTTTTTCAACGTGCGCCGCACCTCAGTTGCATTTGCCGGGCGTTGTTCCCGGTTGAGCGCCATCATCCAATAGAGGGCCTGGGAAAATTCGAAAGGAAGATTGCGATTCAGGTCGTGAGCAGGCAACAACGGGTCGGCTTCGCCGCCGACCACATTCATCGCCCGTGTCAACGCATCAACCGGCGCGGTTCCCGTCACCAGATGATAAAGGGTGGCTCCCAGTGCAAATAAATCGCTGCGGGCGTCGGTGTTGGTTCCCTGGATTTGTTCAACCGGGGCATAGCCGGGTGTATAGGCTTGCAAGGTCCCAATGGAAGAGGATTGGGTGCGTTGCGTTTGCAACCCTTTGGCCAGCCCGAAGTCGAGCAGCACGATGTCGCCTTCATGCGTCTGCTTGAGATTGGCCGGTTTAATGTCGCGGTGAATGACCGGCGGATTCTGCTGGTGCAGGTACTCCAAAATGTCAAGCAACTGGTCCGCCCAGCGCAGCACGGTTTCGACCGGAAAGGCTCCGCCCCGTTCCCGCAACAACTCCCCCAGGTCCTTGCCCGGAATGAATTCCATGACCAGAAACTGACCGGATTCCTCCACAAAATGGTCGGTGACTTTGGGCAGCGCCCGGTGGCGCAGATTGGCCAGCAGAATCGCTTCCCGTTCAAACGCCTTGCGCAACCGGTCCTCGGCAAACAGGGTTTCTTTGACCACCACAGTACTGCGCAGACGTTCGTCCCGCGCTTCATAGACCGCTCCCATCCCGCCCTGCGCCAGGAGCCGCACAATCCGATAGCGATTTTGCAAGAAGGAGTTTTGCGCCAGCATGAAAAGCATTTTATCCACGAAGGACACGAAGAAGCACGAAGAAACCAAAAATTATTTCTATTCTTTTTCTGCTTCGTGTCCCTTCGTGTCCTTCGTGGATAATTTCATTCTCCGATTTCAATCGCCGTGCTTTTTCGGACCGTTTCGGCATAAGCGGTCACTTGCCCGGCGGGAATATTCCAGTCGGTTCCCAGCGGAACCGTGGCCGGTTTGAAACGGGTGTCCGGTTTGGGCAGGCTTTGCCACCAGGCTTGATACTGGTTGATGACCGCCTCGCGGTTGGTCACTGCATCCAGATAGTTAAAAGGAATGTCTTTTTGCGCGACCGCCCGGAGCGAATCATACGCGAAATAGCGAACCGCCGGATACGGGTCGCGGAGCGCTTGGATTAAAAAGGGGATGGCCCACAGATTTTCCTCACGGCGGGAGGTGGCTCCCGGTTGCCCTAAAGACCAGGCGGCCACACAGCGGGCCGACGGGTCGCCGCTGAACAACTCGCGCACCATTTCGGAGGAATCTCCGCCCGGAGCCAGAAACGGCACCGGTTTTCCATACCATTGGGAAATGGTCTGGGCCGCCCAGACCGCCGTTTCCTTCTGATGGCACATGTTGCAGCCGTTGGGCATGTTGGTGGCCAGACTTTTGGCAGCGTCCGGGTTATGCACCCGATGGGAGCGTTTGGCGGTCAGGAGTCCAAAAACAATCCGGGGACGGTGGCATTCGTTGCAGGAACTGCCGTTGCTTTCCGCTTTGTGGTGGGTATGGGCTGCCAGATTGGCGGCAATCTGCTGGTGACACTGCACACAGCCGTCATTCCCCCGCATGTTGTCGGTCAAGAGCGATTGCTGGCGTCCCCGATGCACGTCATGACAACTGTTGCAGGTCATATCTCCCTGCTGGTAGCACTTGCTTTGCAGCACTCCCTGATATTCGTAAGCCGTCAGCCGGGGGGTTCCGTCCGGATAGAACCGTGGTGCAAAACTGTAGTCCCCCACTTTGGTATTGATATTCAAGGGTTGAAAATATTTTGACAGGTTTTCTCCGGCGGTGTAAGGGTCGCCTTTTTCCATCACGGTTTTGATGTCCAGCCCCTCGACCGGAATCCGTTGGCCGTGACAGTGACCGCAAATCTGCAACTGGGTGGTTTTATCCAGTTTTTTCGGTTCGACAATCGTTGGGTCATCCGCTCGAATCTGCCGCCGCAGCCACGACCAGCCCAGGGTTTTGTTTTTTTCCACGTGAAGTTTTCCCGGCCCGTGACACGCTTCGCAGCCGATGCCCAGTTCCGCCACTTTTGTGTTGACAAACTTGCGCGAGGGAAACTCCATGCCCGGCTTACCTTTGACGTTGTGGCAGAAAATGCAGTTGTTGTTCCAGGTGGAAAGATGTTCCTTGAAATCCTCACGGTCCGGATGGAGAAACAGCCCTTGCAAATGAAACCAGTATTTTTTCTCGATGTTCCAGGCAATCGGCAGCCGGTAAAAGGTGGTTCCAACCAACGTGATGTATTGTTGGAAACGCCGGGAACCAACGGTTCGGACAATCAGGGCCTCACCCATCTTGCCGTTGAGGTCCATGGTGTAGATGTAAAAATCGTTGCCCTTGCGATACATCCGCGAGGTCACGCCGTTAAAGGTATAGGTGGCGTTGTTGAAATCGCCCACCACGGTTTCAGGCGTGGCAATCTGGTTCATTTTATGGTGGTGCGATTCGGACCAATGGTCGAATTCCGCTTTATGGCACTCCTGACAACTGGCCGACCCGGCATATTCGACCTGGGCCAGTTCGGGTTTGAGTTCCCGCATGGCCTGCACCTGACTGCGGGTGAAAATCAACGTTACTACTGCGAGGGCGAGAAAGACACCCACAAGAACAAGTTTGAATCGGGCCGGACGTGCCATAATACCTAACCATTCTGTGAAGGATTCGGATGGTTGTGTTTTCCCATCACAATTCAGACTGACCTGCTTTGTCAATCTGGCTCACGGCAAGCGACGATTGCATAGGAACAGGCTTCTTCACTGATTGCAAAACACCGCGCACGGCCATGGAACCAAGAATCATCCCGCCTCCGATGATAGCCGAACGGGAGGGCAGTTCGTGGACGAACAACGCCACCCAGAGCGGGTTCAAAATAGGTTCCAGTAACGTGAGCAGGGAAGTTTCAATGGCCTGGAGCTTGCCCACCCCCGCTGTAAAAAACAGATAGGCGACCCCAATTTGAACCGTCCCCAGCAAAATCAACACCACCCAGCCGATGCCGGTTTGGGGCGGCTGGGTCACCATGGCTGGAAGCCCTGGCACCACCGCCAACAGGTTGCCAATGGTGACGGCAAAAACTGCTGAGAGATGCGGTGAGTATCCTGCCGGAGCCTCCTGTTTTTGCATCTGCAACTGGTCCAACCGGAGGCTAATCGGCAGCCCGGCAAAGCACAACCCAGCCAGCAACGCCACACAATTTCCGGTCAATCCGGCGGCGGTCAGTTTATCGCGGAAAAAGAACGTCATGCCCAACAGACAACCGGCAATGGCCAGCCAGTCATAGGTGCGCACCCGTTCCCGCAAAAAAGGCCAGGAAAGCAGCGCCACATAAATCGGCGCGGTTGACTGCAATAAAATGGTATTGGCGGCGGTGGTCAGTTTGGTGGCAATCACAAAACAAACGACCGTGACCGCATAGCAACCTGCTGCCGCCCATAAAAACGGGCGTTTCAGGTTGGCGGTCACAGCCCCTGGTTTTCCCTGGCTTGAAACCGCCAGCCACCAAAAGAGCAAGGGCAGGGCAAAAAAACTGCGATAGCCGGAGATGGCAAGCGCCTCCGATTGGACCAGCTTGATGCCCAAACCGCCGCCGCTCCACAACATTGCCGCCAGCAGGACGCACACGATGCCGCGCGCGCGTTCACTCATAAGCAATCCTTTCCAGTGAAATCCAACTATTATTTGGTAAAAGTCCAAAAGTTTCAGAAAACCCCCGGTTTTTCAACCCATTTGGGGGAATGTGGGCGACTCCCGGTTGACAAAAAAGGCGGCTAACCATAGAGTTTGCCTGTCTTTGGTGCATTTTTCTTCCAACACGAAATTCAAACACCGTCATTACCGCCAAATCATTACCGGATGTTGTTCCACACAATGCAACCGGTGATTTTCCGGCGTTCATCCGAACCGCTCAATGTGATGGCCAGCGGTTCGCTGACAAGAAATCTCTCGACACATAAACCTATTCTGCCAGAGAAGCTGACCAGAGGTCCCTTAGACTTGGCTGCGGCGACTGCAAGCGGAAAGGTCATCCTCTAAGGAGCGCCCCTATGAAGACACGGAAAAATTTGTTTGCCATGTTGGTTTTGACCTTGGCATGTGTATTGTTTGCGGGCTGGTCGGAGTCGGCTTATGCCCAAAAAGTCGGCAATGGCGGCGAAGGAGCCGGCAGCGGCAGTACCGGACAACCGTCTCCGGTTCGTATCACAATGCTGACACCGGCAGCCGGGTCGGTTTTCACGGCTGGCCAGACTGTCAACGTAACCTGGACAGTTGATTTGAGTGACAAAAACCGTTCCACCCTTTGGGACGAACAGGAAATCAGGCTGATTGTTGATGGGAAATCCTATCGTTTGACCCGCGAACTTGGAGGAGACGTTCGGTCTTACAACGTTGTACTTCCGAATGTTTCAACCAATAAAGCCTATTTTGATATCAGCTATGGAAGCCAAGGCAACCCGGATTTGATCTTCGAGGCTCCGAACGTCCAAAAAGACAAACCCTTTACAATCCAATCCCGCCCAACCCGCGATTTAGTTCAGGAAGTAACCTTGGAACCCATTGGAACAAAAGTTGCTCACACCGGTGATGTCATCAACCTCAAATGGTCCAGCACAGTGGCTAACTTGGATGTGTTCGAAGTGCTGGTTTCCTATGACCGAGGTGCTCACTATTTCAGTGTTGCCACAACGGCGGACAATTCCTACAACTGGGTGGTGCCGGGTAAACAAAAAGGTACGGTGACCTTCAAGATTGTGGCCCGTTCACTGGATGGCAGTGAAATTGAATCCCTCACGGAAGGGACCCCGCATCTGCGCATCAAGTAGGTTGTCACTCAAAATATTTCAGGCAAAAGCCTTGTGTCTTTTGCCATTTCCCTGACCCAAAGCCACCTTAGGCATATCCTAAAGTGGCTTTTTTGCTTATTCCGCTCCCGACAACTTGAGGTTTTCGGTTCCTGCCATGCCATCATCCACTGATTCCGCAAAACACTCACACTGGTCTACTCTGGTACTGACTTCATTACAGGTAGGGAGCCGTTGGTGGTTGGTTGGGATTTTGCTTTGTTGTTTCGGAGTTTATGCCCAAACTTTTCGGTTTGATTTTGTTTTTGACGACCATATCCAGATTGAAAAACACGAGCGGATTCGGTCTTGGGACCATTGGGGTAAAGCATTTACGGAGCATATTTGGGCTGGAATTGAAGAATATCCAACTTCCAACTATTACCGCCCGGTATTTCGAATTTGGCAAACCCTCAACTACAGCTTGTTTGGACTCAACCCGCGTGGCTGGCACGTGCTCATGGTGGTCGTCTATCTGCTTTCGATTGTGAGTTTTTGGAAACTGGCGGAAAAACTGCTTCAGGATGGGGTCGCAACAGTCATTGCAGCCACGGTTTTTGCCTTCCACCCAACCCACGTAGAAGCTGTTGCCTGGCTTGGTTGTATCAACGACCCTCTGGTAGTCATTTTTTTCAGCCTCTCGTTTTTGGCGTATCTCAAAGCCACCTCCGACACAACCACTTCTGGTTGGACTGATTTCAAATATCTGGCACTTTCCGTCATCTCACTGGGACTGGCACTCTTAACCAAGGAGTTTGCTGTTTTGCTGGCACCAATGATGTTTTTATATGAGGTTTTGGTTCGGCGGCAAACTTGCTTTAACCGGGGAGCGCTGCTTCAAATCTGGTCAATCCTGCGTCTCTTCACCTTTCACTGGGTGGTCCTGGGGTTGTATCTGCTGGTTCATAAACTGGTTATTCCCCAGGCTCTGATTGCCAATCCCAAACTTACCCTGACCACGGTTTTGCTGACGGCTCCGCTGATTTATCTCAATTACCTCAAACTTTTATTGTGGCCGCTCCAGTTACGCGCCGAATATGAGCTTGGGTATGTAACCAGTGTTTCAAACCCAGGATTTTTTCTGCCTCTGATGGGGTTGTTGAGCCTGGCCCTCTTCTGCGGTTGGCGGTGGCGCAAAAACCGTCTGGTGCTCCTGTTGTTCCTCTGGCTCATCGGGCCCTTGATGCCTGCCTTGTTTTTATGGGGGTTCCGGGAAAACGAGTTTATTCATGACCGTTATCTGTTTTTGCCGTCAGTGGCGTTCGCCTGTTTGATTGGGCTGGCAGGAACCTGGGTCAGTCATCTGTTTTTATCCAAACCGAATTTGCAGGCACCCTTCTCCGCTACGGCGGAACCTACAGACAGGGCGGCTTTTTCGGTAGGTCGGCGAGCACCCGGAGTCTCCTTGTTCCTCCTCGGCTGTTTGGGCTGTTGGTTCCTGCCTCTGACGCTGAAAGCACTCCCTGTCTGGGCCAACGATGTTGAGCTTTACAGTGAGGTCCTGAAATATCATCCGAATAATTTATTTGCCCTCCAGAATTTATCGGTGGCTTTACGCAGTCTGGGGAGGTTTGCTGAAGAGCAAACCTTGATGGAACGACTGGTGAGCCTTGAACCAGGTAAACTGGAATATCGCTACGGCTTGGCTGGTGTATATCAAAGAACCGGCAGGTATCCCCAAATGTTGGAACAACTCCGCTTTCTACAAAACCATGAGGCAAATTTTCTGAATAATGGGGAAAACTGTTTTATGGTGGGATATGCACTGTTCATGACCAAAAACCCGGTGGAAGCCATTCCATATCTCAACCAAGCCACCTCGCTGGCCTCCTCCAACCCTCAATATTGGTACACTTTGGGTGAAACCCATGTTGCCCTGCATCAGACTGAAGAGGCTTTAAGAGCCTACCGGAAGGTTTTGGAATTGGTGCCCCAACAGGAAGTAGTCCGTCGCAAAATCAATGCGTTAGAATCGAAACCGGAAATCACCAAGTAAACCTGCAACACTGACCGAAAGCATCCGTCCGGATTGTTTTGACCAAGCCGGCCCTTGAGTACAGACTTAACTGATTTGACCATGGCTACATTTTCTCTTCCCAAAAAGGTAAGTATTGTTGCCCCTTGCCTAAATGAAGAAGGCTGCCTGGCCGAATTTTACCAGGAAATCAATCGGGCGATTGCAAACCAACCCTACCAGTTTGAAATGATTCTGGTGGACGACGGCTCAACCGATGGCACGTTGGAGGTGGCTGAGCAGTTGCACGCGACTGATCCACAGGTCAAATTTATTTCATTTTCCCGCAATTTCGGGCATCAGGCTGCTTTGCTAGCCGGGTTGGAGGCTGCCACAGGAGATGCGGTCATTACCATGGACAGTGATTTACAGCACCCGCCTCAGTTGCTTCCCGATTTGTTGGCTTTATGGGAACAGGGGTTTGAAATTGTGACGCCCATGCGGCGGGATACGGCAGATGCCACATTCTGGAAATGGTTTACCAGTCGCATGTTTTATGCAGTCATCAATTTGATTTCAGAGACTCCCATTACTCCTTCAGCAGATTTCCGTCTCATGTCCCGCACTGTGGTTGATGCTTTTTTACAGCTTCGGGAATATCACCGGTTTAGCCGAGGTCTGGTGGACTGGTTGGGATTTCGGGTTGCCACCATCGAATTTGATGCTCCGCCCAGGTTTGCTGGAAAAACCAAATATTCCTTGGTCAAAATGGTTCGTTTTGCTGTCAACGGTTTGGTTTCTTTTTCAGTGGTGCCCCTTCGTCTGACTTTGTTTTTAGGCTTTCTGATGGCTTTTCTGGCCATGCTTTATGTGATTTATGCCTTGGGTGTCTTTTTCTTTTCCAATCAGGTCGTTCCCGGCTGGACTTCGATTCTGGTGGTTACGTTACTGATTGGGGGGGTTCAACTGATTTGCTTGGGGTTGGTGGGGGAATACATTGGAAAAATCTTTGAAGAGGTCAAGCACCGCCCACTCTATGTGGTCAGAAAACGGGTTGGCTTTTCCGAAACGGAACTGAAAAACAACCCTGAACTGAAGACTGGTAAAGGACTGAGGACTGAGGGTTGAGAATCGGGGACTGAGTTCATTGGTGGGGAACAGTTCTCCTACACTTCCATTGTTCTGTCGCACCTACTGGCCCCCCATCAGGTTCACTCAGTCCCTGATTCTTCAATTGGCTTCAGTTCTGACGGTCCAGTACTTCCACCACCAGTTCGGTATCCATATACTCGGTCAGTTCCTGTACCTTGCCGTCCACAAAGCGGCAAACGAAGCAATAGGTGTTGTTGTAAGGGATTCTTTCTTTGGTGAGGTTTCCGTTGCCTCGGGCCTCAACCACCACCATATCATCCTCTGCAATAAAACGGTGGGCCGCCAACCGAATTTGACCTTCCAGCCGGGTGCCGAGAGGTCCCAGCAATTCGGCGAAAATGGCTGGTTTTCCAACAAAGGTTTTTGACCATTTGGTTCGGCCAATCACCGTCCAACTGACATCATCCGCCAGGCTTTCGATAAAAGGGCGGGTATTTCCTTGAGCCATTTCGGCAAAAGCATGCTGAAGCAGTTTTTTATTTTCGGTTGTGTTCATTGCTTGGGTTCCTTTGGTTATTTGGTTCATCGAAGGTTGACTGGTCGTATCGATTGAATATCACATCCGGTCCCACAGCCTCATGGGTTTGATAAAAATGAGGGTGGCCAACGGTTTCAACCTCCAAAGACATATCATCAGAGCTGTATAAACCGGTTCACCCGTCTAACAACTCGACTTCAAATGGGATTTGATGAGACCATTTCAGAATAATCCTGTCAATTCCTGTTTTCCAAGGTCGAATGAGCATCTGTTCCTTCCGCCATGGTATTGATTCAAGCTGTCAAGACAGGGTTGAGGCTTGACCTATGCCATTTTGTTTTTAGAACTGACAGACCTTCGGTTTCAAAAACAGCTTCCATATTGGCTATTTCTCCAATTGACATCATTCGATTAATTTTTTATTCTATTGAAAATGACATTCATTAAAATTTTTACTGAATTGTAAAAAGGTGTTCCATGTTCTTATTCCCTTCTTTTCTTTGCCTCAACCCCAGATTTCGCCTTGGGATGCCTAACCGTGCCTTCTCCCTGGTTGTGTTGTTGGTAGTCAGTTGTGGGGTGGGCTTTTCCCAAAACCAAAAAAATGTGCTTACCGGTAGGGTCTTGGACGATTCCGGGGCCACCATTGGAGGTGCAAAGGTTCGATTGATTCAGAAGACAATTGGTTTTGAGAAAACTGTTCTGACTGATGGCTCGGGCTTGTTTGTTTTCGAGCAGGTGCAGCCAAATGACTATGTCCTGACAGTGATGGCAGATCATTTTGCCCCAAGTCGACAACAAGTAAGCGTGAAAGAAGGTACCACAGCAACCAGTATCGAGGTCATGCTTCACCCTGGGACCTTTAGTCAGGACATCACTGAAGTCACTGCCCGAATTGCCGGGAATCCAGAAACCATTGAACGGATTCCAGGGGCCGTTGAAATCCTGGACCAGAAAACCCTTGAAAGCAGCCGACTGTTCAATTTCAACGAGGCCCTGCGCAAGGTCACCGGACTCAATGTGAGGGAAGAGGAAGGCTTTGGGTTGCGCCCAAACATTGGGATTCGCGGATTGAACCCGACCCGTTCCACCAAAGTTCTGTTGTTGGAAGATGGCATTCCTTTGACCTATGCCCCCTATGGCGACAATGCCTCCTACTATCACCCACCGGTCGAGCGTTACGAAAGTATCGAAGTCCTCAAAGGGTCGGGACAGATTGTCTATGGTCCAGTGACTGTTGGAGGTGTTCTGAACTATGTCACCCCCATGCCCCCCGGCAAACGAAGCGGGACCGTCACTTTAACTGGCGGGAACCGGGATTATTTTAATGGAAACATTAATTATGGCTGGAATTGGCGGAACACGGGTTTTTATTTTGACTATTTGCGGAAACAAGGAGAAGGGGCACGGGTTAATATCCGTCATGGCCTCAATGACTTGTTGTTTAAGTCCGTCACGACTTTCAATTCACGCAACAGCCTGACTTTGAAGGGGAATTTTTTCAACGAGGATTCCCAGGTCACCTATTCAGGATTGCGACTTGATGAATACCTGAAGGACCCTCGTTCCAACCCGTTTCTTAATGACCGCCTGGATTTCAAACGGCTTGGGTTTTCAGCAACGCATTCAGCTCTGCTAACCGACCAACTGGTTCTTTCCACCAGTTTTTATGTTCAAGGCTTTTTTCGGGATTGGTGGCGGCAGGCCAGCAATTCGGGGCAACGTCCCAATGATGCGGCAGACCCGAAGTGTGGTGGAATAGCCAATTTGTACACCACCTGCGGTAACGAAGGTCGATTGCGTGATTATTCAACTGTGGGAGTGGCTCCTCAGTTTCGGTTCTCACACCGTTTATTTGGAATCCGCAATGAAGCTGATTTTGGGGTCAGACTGCATTTCGAAAAACAGGATCGGGAGCAACAAAATGGGGACACTCCCACCGCCCGCTCCGGATTGGTCGTGGAACGAAACATCCGAAATAACCAAGCCTATTCAGGTTTTATCCAAAACCGGTTTATCCTTGGAAATTTAACGATTTCGCCAGGGCTGCGAATTGAGAGGGTTCTTTTTGAACGAACCAACCGGTTGGCCAACAATGGTGCCGGTGTAACCGGCAGAACTGACCTGACCCAGGTGATTCCAGGATTGGGTGTTTCCTATAACTTCAAGAATAACCTGACGGTGTTTGCCGGAGTTCATCGAGGTTTTGCTCCACCTCGAACCGAAGATGTTGTGAGCAACACTGGCGGGGTGGTGGACCTTGAACCGGAACTCAGTTGGAATTATGAGGCTGGGTTCCGGAGCCTGCCGACGCCTGGAGTTCGTTTGGAAGCCTCATATTTCCGCATGGATTATGAAAACCAAATTATAGCGGCAAGTCTGGCTGGTGGGGTTGGGGCGACGTTGACGAACGGTGGGAAAACCCTCCACCAGGGGGGCGAACTCAGCGGGCGATTGGATAGTGGAACTCTCTTCAAATCAGCTCACAATGTGTATGTACGGGGTAACCTTACTTTTGTCAAAGACGCCAAATTTGTGGGAACCCGGTTCAGCAATGTGGCTGGCTTTACTACGGTTCAGGTAACCGGTAACCGGTTACCCTACGCTCCGGAAACATTGGCGACAGTGGGCTTTGGTTATTCGTACAGCAAGGGGGTGGAAGTTTTTGCCGAGGCGGTTCACACCGGAGACCAGTTTGGTGATGATCTCAATACAGTTGTTTCCTCAGCAGACGGGCAGCGTGGCTTGATTCCGGCTTCTACCATTTGGAATGCAACACTCAACTATCGAGCGGAAGCCCTGCGCACCACATTTTTTGTTACCTGCAAAAATTTGCTGGATGATACTTTTATTGTTGATCGTGCGAGAGGCATCCTGCCGAGCAGTCCCAGACTGATTCAAGCGGGCCTGAAGTATAGATTTTGAAATTGACCCTTTCCTTGTTGTTCCTGCCAAATGCCGTTGACACATTGTCAGCGGCTTTTTTTCTGGTAGGGTATCAAATAGAACCCCCACCAAAGTTGGGTTTTGGTGGGGGTTCCTTTTGTTCGAGATCTGGAGCAGCAACCTGCTGCGTACGTCTTTCGTTTTTTCACCGGGCCTTTAGTGGCAGGTATGTTTGGGAACGGCGGTCAGCTCCACATCCTTACCCATAAATCCGGCGAAATATCGTCGCCAGGGCAGCATCTGGCAATGATCCTGTTGATAGCTGTCACTCCAGTTGTACATTTCCACTGGGGAGGTGGAGAGCAGATTGCCAGCCAGTTTCATGTTTGCCTGTTCCAGCATGTTGACGCCACCCATCAGGACCGGCGGTTGGAGCGCAATCTGGCGTTGCAATTCATCTGGTTGGTTGATGGTTTTGGCAGCCGTTGCGCTACTTGATTTTCGGTCCAGAATGTAACTGACAAAACACAGGCACATCTCGTCAGTCGTTTGTTCGCCCCATCTGACATCTTTGGGAGGGTTGTTTGGATTCAACCCGTTTTTGGATGAGTTGTCATAGTAGGTAGTCGCTTCAATGATTGTTCCTCCCGGAAGTGAAACCGGTTCCTGGTACGTGTAGGTTCCCTGCCATCTGAAATCCCAAGCCGGGATGTTCACCAAACAGATTTTTTTCCCGTTGGGCAATCTGGCCGTGACTTTCATTTCCTTGCCCAACAGGTGCATGTGGGGGGTAATGCCGATGGCTTTGATGTCATAGGTGGGAGGAATCACAAACCGGGCTTTGACTTGGTACCGCTCTGCCCCGGCGGGAATCCGAAAGAACGGGTTCACCACGGGGATGCTGGAAAGGGTTGATTCCACTGGTTCGGTTGCAAAATGCAGCCCCAGTTTGGTTTGGTCAAGCTGCTCCTTCCCGTTGGGGTGGTAGTGAACCTGCATCACAATCCGGGAGTTTTTCGGCCACTTGATGCCAATCCCTTTGGGGGCAAACCGAGGGAAATTACCGGGAGCCCAACCACCCAGACCGCCGGTGGGGGTGAAGCCGGGCCCTCCAAACGAAGTATAGCCAGGCCCGGAGTCTTTGGCGTCCAGCTTGAGCGATTCTCCGGTTGAGTCAATGAAAAGCAGGACGTGATGGACCACTGCTGCTGCGTCGGGCAGGATTTCAGCGGCAGTCACATAACGGTCCTCATCGTTTGTTTGGGGAAACACAAAGCACCGGTATACGTCATCCCCGCTGGCCTTCAAGGGATAGGGTTCAGGTGATTTCAATTCCAGATCAGGTTTTCCCAGCAGCCATTCGGTGGGGAAATCCTTTGGTGCTGGCAGGTCTTTGGGGTCGCCCTCAGGAGCCCCGGCATCAGCCCAACGAGCCAGTGTTTCCACCTGATCCTTGCTCAGAATGCGGGCGTCATAAAAGTCACCACAGCCTGCCGCCGCTTTCCACGGGGGCATCCGGTGACTGGCGGTTGCATCCTTGATTGCCAATGCGTAGGGCTTGGATTCCTCATACGTCATAAGCGAAAAAGGTGCGATATAACCTGGATGATGACAGGATTGACAATTTTGCTGAAAAATCCGCACTACTTCCTTATTGAAGGTGGGTGCATTTTTTTCACTTGCGCCCATAGCTGGCTTGGTTCTTCCGGGTCCAATAACAACAATGCCACATATAAGCATGGCAACAATGAAGAGCGACTTTTTCATCTGGCCCTCCCCGATAAACAGAAATTAAAACTTTGAGTTGGAATAGGGGGATTATATTCCGCAGAGACAAATTAGGCACGAAAAAGTCGCCGAAAGACGGGAAAACTTGTTCGAAAGACGGGCAAATCAAAAAAGGACCGAGGGCTGAGGACTGAGCCTGTTTTCATTCCGGATGGTAACCTGCCGTGTAATGAAGTTGGCGAGGCAAAACTCCGTCCTCAGTCCTCTAAAAAAGCCCTCAATCCTAAAATTTGATTTGGCCCAGTAAGAGAGCCTGAAGCACTGTGACATCAATGCCGCTGATGGAACTGTCTCCGCGACTGTTGTTTGAGTTGAGTGGGAACAGGTCTCCGGCCAGCAATTGTCGTTGTGAAGGATTCGTCTGACGGAGCACGATGGCCCGTTCCACCGTCAAATCCAACGCGGAAAACTCTCCGTCCCCATTGAGGTCGCCCACCCGAATAAATTCAGGAAACGTGGCGCTTGCATCAGCCGGGTTATCGGCTTTGAGTGGCAGAGCCCTGGTGGTGATGTCAGGTGCGCCGCTAATCCGGATGGTTAAAAATCCGTTAATATTTTGGGAAACAGTGGAATCGGGAACCACCACATCCATTGCTGATGGGGAAATCACATTGACTCCGCCTGAAACAATTTGTCGGTCTCCTCCGAACAAGACCTGGGTGGCACCAGCTAAGAAGCCTGAACCCGTAATCCGGATGGTCTGTCCGGGAGCTGCGGCAATTGGGTAAAACTGTGTTACGGTTGACAAAACGGCCACTGGCGGGGTGCCGTTGGCTTCATTGGTATAATCGGAGTCACCCACGGTATTGGTCGCCTTGACCCGATAAAAATAAGGGACTCCTGCCGTGAGACCACTGTCCCCAAACCGGGCCACATCCGCATTGACCGTGGCAATCACCGCATAGGCTCCGGTGGCACCGATTTTACGTTCAATCACAAACCCGGTTTCATTGTCGCTGTTGTCTTTCCAGGACAGGTCAAGCTGGACCGTTGAGGCCGGAGCCAATGCCAGATTGGTGGGAGCGGCTGGCCGGGTCAGTGGTCTCGTAACTGTCAAATTGAATCCGGCACTGGCTTCAACATTGCATAAATCCACCAGCCGAACCCGAATCGGGTACCTCCCAGGGGTGGTGGAACTCTGGGTTGAAACCGTCACAACTCCCGTCGTGGCATTGAGCGAAATGGTTCCGCCGCCCGGAAGTTGTGAAGGGGTCACGGTGGCTGAAGTAATATTATTGTTGGCGTCTTTGGGGGTGGCGGTAGGAGTCACCACTGAATTCGTTCCTGTAACCAAATTCACATCCTGGTAGGTTCCCAGGGTCGGTGCCGAATTTGCCGCCACATTGACGGCAAACGAGGCCGTTGCATCCAAAGCGGGTGCGATGGGAATTCCGTTATCCAAAACCCGAATCGTGACGGAATAGGTCCCCGGCCTAATTAAACAATCTGCCGTGACCGTAGCTGCAATGGTACCTCCGCTGTTTGCCATGACAACCGTTAATCCGGTCGGGATGTCAGTGGCAGAAACAATCAGATTGCCAGCCGGCTCCTGATCGTCCGAGGTGGTGGCGACGTTTGTGGTCAGCGGGCTTGCCCCTTGACTGACTGAAACCCCGTTCGTGATGGCCAGGACCGGGCGGGTATTGACCAGGGCGGCACCAATCGATACAACAAACTGTTTGGTAGCCGTATTTCCACAAGCGTCTGTGGCTGTCACCTGAATGGTGGTCGTGCCGGTTAAAGTTGAGCCTGTCGTCCCAATAGTGATGATTCCGGTAACCGGATCAATCACGATGGACCCGCCTCCAGGCAGGCTGTCCGGCAGTACCGCAACGGATTTCAAGTCGTTGTTGGCATCGGCTGGAGGAGCAGAAGGAGTGACCGTCACTGTGTCGCCGACCATCAAGCTGACCCCGTCATAATTCCCTAAAGTCGGAACAGGGTTTTGTTGAACATTCAAAATAGCCGTAGTTTGGGTTGAAAGAGTACCTCCGCACAAAGTGCTGTTGGTGGCTTTGATGGTTCCGATTTGATATTGCCCCGGCGGGATTGAGCAACTGACTACCACCGTTGCGCTAATCTGCCCTTGGGTGCGAGCATCATTAAAAGTAATGGTTGGGGTGACCTGGATCCCGTTTGGAACCGTCAGGTTAAACTGAATGCCGTTGGGAAAGTCCAGTTGACAGGAAGTGGAGACTGTGGCCAAAACCTGGCTTTCCTTTCTTCCGCCTTGCAAAATTGTCAGGGGGAAAACTGCGATATTAGGAGTATTAGCCTGTAAGGGAGCCAGAACAGATGGTGGAGCATCTGCCTCCGCCGTTTGGCTCTGGAACCACAACATCATTCCTCCGGTCAATGCAACCAGGACCAATGCCAAACCCATGCGAAAACCAAGCTGAATCAACCGGGGCGATACGTTTGTAAAATTGGTGCCTGTTGAGGGGGCAGCCAGTCGGTTTATGGTGTGGTAAACAGGAGACCCTTTCGGCATACGATCCTCTTTATAGAATGAGAATTGAGGATTGGGGCATTGAGATTGGTTTGAGGCCCGGTCGTTACCAGAGGGCTCCATGCCGACACTGGGGACTCAGGTTTCAATTTCAATTTCCAATCCCCGGAATGAGTTACCGGGTGACGTTAAATGAAGCAGCGGTACTGGTGAAGGGGAGAATGGCTCCTCCATTCACCAGCGGACGGTTCAGTTGCGTTCCAAATGGTTTGGTAGTGGACACATTGACCGAAACCGACCCGGCGGCGGCAGAGGCCAATATCGGTAGCCGCAGGGTGCAAAAAGTCCCTTTGCCAGAGTCAATTTTGGCATTCAAGGGGTCTTTGGCACTGGTCAGAAAGATGCGCACTCCGTCGCCAAACGGAGTTACGACTAAGTCCGGTGGATTGTAGGGGGCCCCTCTGTCGGTTGGAATCAATGTGCCGGGGACCACGGTAACCCCTGCCAGATTCACAACTTTCGGATCCAGCGGGAGGTCCAACACCACGGTTCCGGGCTGTTCGCCCGCATCGGTATCCACCTCGAAATTAACTGCTACGGAAATGGTGGAACCTACTGCAATATTGTTTGGTGCGGGGTTGAATGTGATGACCACTGGTGTTCCGGGAACTCCGACTGCCTCGTTGGAGTAGGCTGACTCGCCAAAAGGACTGACCGCTTTAATTCGAAATGTGTACGTGGTACCGGATTTGAGCCCCATATTCTGGAAGGCAATTGTATTGGGACTGGTCGTGGTGACCGGAGCAAAGGTGCCGGTGGTTCCTTCCCTCCGTTCCAGTACAAACCCGGTTTCGTCCGTGCTGTTATCCACCCATTGGAGGTTAAGCTGGTTTTTGGACACTGGAGACACGGTCAAATTGGTGGGAGCTGCTGGAGGACCAAACACATCCAGGGGAATCTGCACTCGTCCACCGCGATTCGATATGGTCACCGGAACCCGGCCTCCGGTATTTTGGCTGGGAAGCTGAAACCGCAACCGGGTGGAACTGTCAACCGTGACATTGACAATTTCCTGATTTCCCAATCTGACTTTTGTTTCAGGCAGGAAATTGGAGCCGGTAACGGTAATTTCCGCATCCTGCCCGGTCCGAACCTGGTTGGGGGTAATGGTGGCTGCCGTGGGGGCTCCGATACCGATCCGGATCACCTGTCCTTTACCTGCATCAAGCACAAAGGCTGTCTGCCCGACAATCGAAACCCCAATCGCGTTTTGAAAGGTTCCTGGCTGGGCCAGTTCAGAAATCAACGTAGTGTCCCCTCGTTGGGTGACCACCCGCACGCTGGCCCCATCCGCAATGTAAATGTTGCCATCCTGGTCGGCATCAACTCCGGTTGGGTCGTTCAGGGTGAGGTCAGCCTTGGGGGCGAAAGTATCTCTGGTTGCATCTTCCGCCACGCTGGTCCGGGCCCGGCCCAGGGTTGAAACCAACCCACTTGGGAGGGCCACCAGCCGCACCACTTTATTGATCCGGTCCGAAACCACCAGGACGTTTCCGTTGATCTCAACTTCCTGCGGGGTATTAAACCGGGCGGCAGCACCGATTTCATCCCGCAATCCAGGCTGTCCCAATCCCCCGGCTAAAACATTGATGGAAACCTGGACTCCATTCAAACGTGCCTGCCAGATGACATGATTGCGGGCATCGGAAATAAACATGGCACCTTCGCTGTTTTGGGCAATGCCACGCGGACCCCAATCGGTGACTCCGGAAGCCGCCGTCACGTCGGCCAAGTTAATGATGGTTTCGCTGCGACCTGAGGTCAGATCAATCCGACGGATGGTTTTATTGGCAGTATCTGCAATCAACAGGCTTTTGGTGCCAAAGCCAATCCCCAAAGGTCCGTTAAACCGGGTGGTGGCCAAGGAGCCATCTGCGTCCCCTGGGACTCCATTGGCACCGGCAAAATTTCCCAGCGCCTGCCCAATCCCGCCATTGCGTAACGTGTGATTTTTGAGGTCGCTGGCATAAACCGTGCCGGTGGTTCCATCCACCTTGATGTCGCCATCCCCGAAAATTCCCGAAGACACCGCATCAATTATCTGTGTAACGGCAAAGGTAACCCGCCGTTGGGTTCCACTTGAGGTCAGCCGGATGGTGGCTGCCCCAGCAGCAACCCCCCGGACCAATCCGGTATTGTCAACCGTGGCCAGGTTGGGGGTTTCACTGGTATAGGTAATGGCAGCGTTGGAAATTGGTTTACCGTCCTTGTCCACCACGGTGGCTCTGATTTGAGCTGTGGATTGGGTGTTGACCACCGGCATGGCTGGTTGGGTAACATTGATGGAGTTTTGGCTGCCAACCGAAAAAATAACCCCGTTGGATGGCTGACCGCTGGGAGCGACCACTGTGACACGAAGCTGACCCGTATTGTCAAAAAGTCCTGTCGGGAAGCTTTTGATCACGATCTTGGCCCCGCTGGCTTTAATTTTTCCTGAAACTTCGGTGGTGTTAAACAAAATTTTAGACCCGGCTACAAAGCCACTTCCTTTGATAACCACTTTAGCGGGAGCAACGCCCAGGTCGGTTTGATTGGGTGAAATGGAGGTGATGGACGCTGATTGGGCAAAGGCCGGGGAGTATCCGACGGTCAGAAAAAGCAGGAAGACCCAAATACGAATGTCAAAAATAGGCGTACAAAGACGGGGTGCAGGAAGGCGGCTTGGGCGCATGTCGGACCTCGTTGTTGGTTTGGATTGACGGAACCTGGATCGTGGGGCACCAGTCTATCAAATTGCAGGCATTTGCTCTAGCAAATTCTTGCGGTGGTGTGATGGGGGATTTTTTCAGGATTGTGGGTACCCTGGTGCGAAGGCAGGGAAGTGAAGGGTTTTCAGGCCGAGCGAGGTGGTCAGTTATGGTGGTCGTCTTCCTGAAAACCTTCCCCTTGTTTTTTACTTTTTGGCCATGACTTGCAGGCCCAACGCATGACTCTCAATTTGGTTCAGGATTTCGCATACTTCCATGCTTCCATGCACATCCAAGGTTTGAGTCAGGCGGAGGTGTACCTTCAAAACTTCCTTAATTCGGTCGTCAATCTGCTCGGAAACCTGAAACATCTGATGTTCTGGATCGGAAACAAGACTTAAAACCGCCGGAGTGGCCTTCTCAGCTTTTTTGGCAGGGTTGAGGTCCTTCCGCAGACGATACGAAATTTTAGCGACCTGTTCGGAATACTTTAGAATTTCTTTATGGAAAATCGGGTGATGTCCAACGCTGGCTCGTTGCAGGTAGTCAGAGGCATCATTCAGTTCCCTCAAACTGGTGGAAATACGAATCTGTTGTTCCACTACTGGATCCCGCTGGTGCGGGTCAATGACGCGAATGGATGCTTCCCCGTCGGCCAATCGGTCAAGGTCAAATTGCCGGCGACGAGTGTCATTCTCACGTTGCATCATCTGGCGGTAGGCGCGAGTTCCAACCGGGCCACGGCCGCGATAGTTTTCCATCACGTCCTGTTGGGCTGAAACCGAACTGGAAGCCACAAGCACAACGCCACACGCAAAAGGCACAAACCAAAGGCTTCTCATACGTCAAACCAAGTCCTTTCAGGTGTTTGTGAGTGGGTGATATTCAGTTGTAAGTGGAAAGTGGATGCGAAGAGACGAAACTATTCTATCATTTTGGCGGAGGGAAGCCAAACACTGTTTTTCAGCTATTTGTAAATTTATTCAGAAAATCTAAGGCGACTTCCAAGTTGTTGAAGCTGAAATGTGGGGAACAATGTACCCACCCTGGTCAGAGGATTTCAAACAGGACAAAATGTTCACTCGTTTTCAAAATCCGGCAACGGGTATTCAGAAATTCTTGCAGTCGTTTTCTATCGGTTTCATGGGCAAACGGGGTGAACTGAGGGGCTAAGGAAAGGGCTGGAGCCATTAACAGATGGGTCAGGCCACGCTGTCGGAGCAGGTGCCGCAGGTTTTCAGCAGAAGTTGCCTGAATCGTCAACTGATTGAGAGTAAAATCTTCAAAAAGCGTGTCATAAAAGTAATCCCGGTGCAAATGGTAGGTTCGATTGCCGACATTCACCAAAAAGACCCGGCTTTGGGGGGGGGTATTGGCATTGATAAATTCGTAAAACTGAAATTCTTCGTATTTGTCGCGCAGCACGGTTTCCACTGTGACCTGTTTGGTCAACAGTTTCCAGGTTTCGAATTCCTGCCACCGCTCTGCAATCACGCATCCATTCCACAACACGGTACCGGCCAGAATGAGTCCCCCGGTTGTTGTAACTGCCAAGCGGATAAACCTGGACGGTTGACTCTGAAGCCAAGTTTCAAAAGGCACAAAAATCGACCATAAAACCATTGGGGCCAGCGGCAGTAAAAACCGGGTTTGTTGCGTGGCCTGGGCCCAAAAGGCAAAATAGCCGGCCACCATGATCAAGAGAAGTTTGCAGGTTGTGGACCAATGTTTCCAAAGCAACAGGGAGGGGAACAATCCAAGATAAAAAAAACCAGTCTCTCCGCAATACAAATCCAATCGGTGGCCATCGGCCAGGACACATACCCGCCAGGGAAGGGAAAGGTAATCCCACCAGTCTTTCACTTTGCTGCCGAAATGATTATGTAAAAAGACAATGTTTTGGGCGGTTCGCTCTGCATCCCAACCTGGGCAATGTGTCGGAAAAATCCCCCAGATAAATGGAAAGAAGGGGTTTCCGGTAAACCATACATTACGGAGCAGCCAGGGAAGGGGAAAGAAAGCAACGGGAATCACCAAATAGAGGATACTGTGCCAGATCGGAGGAAGTCCCTGACTCTGAGATTTGATTCGTTGTCGGGCTATGAGAATGAAGATCAAAAAGACAAGCGGAAAGAAAACAACATTGGAAAACTTGATTCCGTAGCCTGCTCCCAGACAAAGCCCAGCCACTACCAGCCAGCCTTTGTGGGGATGTTCGTTCCAAAGAAAGACGGCTCCCAAAGCAAGAGTTACAAAAAATGCCCAACCCAGGTCAACAAAAGCAAACCCCATTTCCATCCATAGTATGGGGGTGCTTGCCAACAGCACTAGCACCAGCCAACGATTGGTTGTCCGAAGCCGTAACAAGACCCCCAGGTTAAGGGTGGCGGTCAACCAAAAAACACCAAAAAACCAATGAATCAAAGCTGGAACCCGGTCGCTGTGCATAAGCATGCCCAGGCCATAAAGCATTTCCAAGCCTTGCGGATAGTAGGAGTAAATTTGGTAGGGAAGTTCAATGATACGGCCCTGTAAAATATACTGCCGTTGAATTTCCAGGTGATAGAGCAAGGCGTCGTCGGCCACCGGGCCTGGGAGACCAGCCAGTAAAGCAAACAGTAACGCCACAACTGTCAAGCTGCAAGCCAACCAGGCAACCAAGGTGTCAGGTTTATGGGCTTTCCAAACCTCCCGCCCTGTGCTCCATAGGTGAGGGTTTCCCAGGCATAAAATCCCCAAGCCGATTGCGATCCAACCCAGCTCAGGGCGGTAGAAACCACAAATTCCGGCCAGGAAAACGATTCCTGCCACCAGACCCGCTCCGAGCCCAAAATCAAATGGGAGAAAATGAAAGGCCGCAGCTTGAGCAACCAGCCTGCGGCGAAAAAAGTTTCCCAAGGTGAAGCAAACGGCAACAATCAGACTGGCAATGGTGAGATTGAGGACATGTTCCACCATGGAAAAGTCAGACTTTCAGAAAAAATCAGGTTATTTGAGCAACCCGCGGTTTGAACCCCTCATACGGCGGTTCCGCTCACTTTGTCCGACAATCCAAAAAAGTGGCCAGAAGGCCCCTGCCAGGAGCGCTGTAAATGGGTTGCTCCGGGTTTTATCCGCATTCAGCATGACATAAACAGAGGTGCCGATTCCCACAAGTCCATATAAGACAGCCAGAAAATACAGTAAATCAAGCATGAGACGTTCTCTCCTGAAACCAAGTCGTGAGGTGTGCGATTTTCCGCGTGCAAGGTGCGATTACTTGTTTGATCCCAGTTTTGTTCAGTCAGTCCAACCGGACAGGTTCTCCATCGACAGAACCAAAAACGAAGGGCTAAACTCAGTTTCTCCGTGTGTGGCGCTCTTTCAGGACCCGCAATGCTGCACTGGCAGCCGCCTGATGAGCGGCTTTCAACGTGGGGCCGCGGCCTTGGGCCAAGATTTCATCTCCCAAACGCAGCCCCACTGAGAATTCGGGATTGTGGGCCGGGCCGTCCGACGCGGTTGTAAAATATTCGGGAAGGGGCATTTTACGGCCCCGTAGCCAGTCCTGGAGGGCCGTTTTGGAATCCGCCACCGAGGCGTCGGTCGGATTTAACAGCTCCACGCTCGGTTCAAACAGGCAGCGGACAATGTCAGCCGTTTTTTCCAGGCCGACATCCAGGTAGAGAGCTGCCACCACCGCTTCAAACGTATTTTCCAATAGGGCCCGTTTGCGGCGGCCACCGGTTTTTTCCTCACCCCGGTTAAGCCGCAAATAACTGCCCAAATCCAGTTCACGGGCGCAATCGGCCAAGTGATGTGAACTGACCAAGTATCCCTTGAAACGGGCCAAAACCCCTTCGGGTGAATCCGGAAAGCGTTCAATGAGCCATTGACTGACAATCAACCCCAACACGGCATCACCCAGGAATTCCAGCGATTCATTATGCATGCACCGTTCATGCCCATGTTCATGGGCGTAAGAACGGTGGGTGACAGCCCGCTCCAGCAATTCGATACGCTGAAAGGCGTGGCCTAACCGTGCTTCAAGGTCTTCGAGTTTCGGGGGGGATTGGTCTTTGGATTTCGACATAGAAAAGGCGCAAGGAATGGTGACGCATTCCCTGCGCCTTTATTGTGCATTCGTAGCCAAAACAATCAAGAAGGTTTTGCCTCAAACCGGGAAAAAAGCGCTTCCCGCTTTTGGTACCCGCAATTTAGCAGGGGTTAAAGCGGAAAGCGCTCTTTGGTTTGGAAACCCAAAAGGGCAGTCCAAGGGACTTACTTCACACAGGTAGAGGCTTTCAACCCTTCTTGATACTCGGCAATCCCATCGGTCTTGCCATCGTGGGAAACCTTAAAGAAGGCTTCCATATCGGCCTTGCAGTTAGCGATCAGTTTTTCATATTTGGCGGCTTCCTTGTCTTTTTGGCAGACAATGATGGTGCGGGCCATAAATTCAGCGATTTTGTCCGCCTGGGCCTTGGCCTGATTCAGGGCTTCCGTCGCTTCTGGCGAGGTCTTGACAGCAATCCCATTATATTTGGTGGCGGCTTCATTGTAGCGTTCCCGGTAAATGGAAGCCATCAGGTAATAGGTGTTCGGGTCCGAGCAATCCCCTTCGATGGCCTTGGCCAGACGGGTGGCTGCATCGTCAAATTTTTTGGCCCGCAGGTTGGTAATGCCAATCAACCGGTGCATTTTGGCCAGATATTTCGGTTTTTCGGTTTCCCAGACAACCCCTTCGATTTTCTTGCCGCCATCAATCATGGCAATGCCCTGTTCGGCAAACCGGACTCCCATATCAACCAGTGGTTGATTCTTGGCGGACAGCGCAAAATAGTCGGCATCCGTGACCAAGGTGACAATCATCGCCAGTTCACGGTCGGCAATCTCCTTGGGCTTGTTTTCCGGAGCGTCCTTTAAAAGGTCATCCGCTACCTTGAATTCATCGTCAAATTTTTGAGCGGTACGATAGGTGTCCACAGCCAGAACGAAGCGGGCCCGGTTGAGGTCCTTTTTGACATACGGAGCATAGGTGCTGTTCGGGTACTTGGTCAGAAAATCCTGGGCCGCCGAATATTTTTTGGCGGGGTCCTTTTCTTTGGCCACGACCTGCTGGGCGTCATATTCGAGCCGCAACTGATTTGGATCCTGTTGTTGCGCAGCCTGCACCAGGGGATGCGCAGTGGCTGAAAACGTGCCAAAACACGCTTGAGCCAAAAAGAGACAGACAAGAAGAGCGAAAGACTTCTTCATAAAAGGGGTTTAAGCCTCCTACAAAATAATGTGGAAATGGGATGGCGGACGGTTTTTCAGCCGAACTCTTAAAACTCGAAAAGCTCCAATGTTGTCTTGTGCAAGATGAGTATTGGGTTGTGTTTGGGATGACAAACCAGTGTCCGAAGCTGCTTGCGAAGCGTACCCGATGCTGACACGCAGAGGGCCGTTTGTCAATTCCGAAACCCGTTTCCAAAATTGCGTTTGGAAAAGATTCGACAAGTGGTGTATAACGCCCCGTCAAATCGCAACCTCCCGCAACCCTTTGATCTCATCACGCTACTACAAAACAGGAGAGCAACGTGTATGTCGTCTGCAAAGCGCATTCCTTACAGCAAGGAAGACAACTACGCGCCGGATATTATCGGCCAGCGGCAAAAACTTGTGGAAGAAGCCACCGGCCTCAAGTTGCAACATATATCGCACTATTCCTTTGACCCGCACGTTGCCCAGGGCAATATTGAAAACTTCATTGGGGTGGCCCAGATTCCAATTGGAGTGGCTGGCCCCTTGCTCATTCATGGCGAACATGCCCAGGGCGAGTTCTATATTCCGATGGCAACTTCCGAGGGCACGCTGGTGGCCAGCTACAGCCGGGGCATGAAACTGCTCTCCATGGCTGGTGGCGTTCACTGTACGGTCACTGAAGACCAAATGCAGCGGGCTCCGGTGTTTGTCTTTCAGAGCGCCCGGGAAGCCAGGGAATTTGGCAAATGGATTACTCAAAACATGGATGGCATTCGGGCTGCCGCGCAAAGCACCTCGCGGATTGCCAAGCTCAAACATATCGAATGCTATCAATCCAACAAATTCCTGTTTACCCGGTTTAACTATTATACGGGTGACGCCGCCGGTCAAAACATGGTTGGTCGCGCGACTTATGCGGCGTGTCTGTGGATGGTCAAAGCCCACGGTGGGGTTGCCCGCTGGTTCCTGGAATCAAATTTTGCCACGGATAAAAAAGGGTCGCAAATCAACTCGATTATGACCAGGGGCAAACGGGTAACGGCTGAATGCACAATTCCCGCCCAGTTGCTCAAAGACCTGATGCGCACGTCGCCGGAGTCGCTTTTTTATCACTACAACGTGGCCAACGTGGCCGGGTTTCTGGCCGGGGTGAACAATAACGGGGCTCATTCGCCGAATGGCATTACAGCCATGTTTATTGCCACCGGGCAGGATGTGGCCAACGTTTCCGAATCATCCGCCGGCATCATGTATTGTGAATTAACACCTGAAGGTTCGCTGTATATTTCCATCACGATTCCTTCGTTGATTGTGGCGACCTTTGGTGGTGGGACCGGCTTGCCGACCCAGCAGGAATGCATGGCCATGCTTGGCTGTGAGGGGAAGGACAAGGTCAATAAGCTGGCTGAAATCGTGGCCGGGGTGGTGCTGGCCGGTGAACTTTCGCTCAGTTCCGCCATCAGTTCACACGACTGGGTGTCGAGTCACGAGCAGTACGGAAGAAATCGTTAAAGGCAATTGAGTATTGAGAATTGAGAATTTGAAGAAGTCTGGTTCTTCAGTTTTGCCAAAAGGAGCAGGTTGAGGGCCGATCTTCAATTCTCAGTTCTCGATTCTCAATTCTCAATTCTCAATTCTCAATTCTCATTTCTCAGAAGATTTATGCCCAAAAAAACAAAAGCTCAAAAAATGAACCCCCATCGCCGCCCAGTGGAAGCACAGACAGCGACGGGGCCGGCTTCAGTGCCGGGGATTGGATATTTTTGGTCCCGCAAAGACGGTTTGCGCTTGTTGTTGACCTCAGAACTCAATGCAGATGAGACAGTTGCCGTAACTTTGACCTGTATTGATGATCGGCGGGACGGGGTTTTCAAATTTCAGGAAACCCAGTTTGACAGCGCGCAGGATGTGGCCACACTCATGCAGGACAGTCCCTTTGAGTGGATCCGCGGCGACATTGACCAAGCCCGCAAAATCGTGGGGATTGGAGCCCGGATGAACAATTTCCTGGGCCGGGAATTTCCGGAAGGTTTTGCTGACTTTCGGGAAAAGCTGGGGACCGGGACAAAAGTCCAACTGCCACCCGGAATTTTTACCTGCCCTGTCACAGATGACCCGTTAGCACCTGAACTGGTTGAAAAAATCAAGGAAAGTGCCGCCAGCCAAACGGATGTGTATTTTCTGAGTGACCGAGCCCAAAAGAAACGAAACCACGGGGCCAAACACGGGAATTACTCCGTTCCAATGCACAATCGGCTCAAACGGGCCTTTGAAGAATCGGAAACCTTGACCCTGACCCCCAGCGGCTGGAACCATTTGGAACGGGCCCTGCCCACCGAATCCACCCCGGAGGCCATCGGGTTGATTCTGGTGCAGGATGTTTTGAAAGGCATTGCCTATGCGCTGGAAAAACATATTGCCGACGCCACGGTTCCCAATCCGCAACTGACTGACGGTCAAGTCATCGAAGCCCTGACCCATCTCAAGACTGCTCTTGATGAGGACAAAGACCTCCAGGCAGTGGAGCCTTTTGAAGTCAACTTCATTCTTGAAGCACTGGATGAAGCGATGGCGCTGGTCAAGCAGATTTTCCGCGAGGAAGTCGAAAAGGAACCGGACAAAAAGGCACTGCAAGCCGGGGTTGAATGGGTTTTGGCTTCAGTGCAACGCCGCAGTGCCAAAGAGCCTGGCAAACGGGCCTATATTTCTTTTGTTGCCGAATATGTTTAGCACAGGACTGAGGACTGAGGACTGAGGACTGAGGACTGAGGACTGAGTGATAAACCCAGTCTTACGGGCGGTTTTTCCGAGAGGACTGGAAACCGGATCCACAATACCGGTTTTAGCCCTCAGTCCTCATTACTGTAAAAAAATATGTCTGCCAATTTGCCAAACGCTGCCTACAATTCACAAACTTTCCGGATTCGGAAACAGGTATTTTCACTGCTGGCGCAAAAATTCCGCTTTTTTGATGCCAATGACCGGCTTTTGTACTTTTGCGAGCAGAAAGCCTTTAAGCTCAAAGAAGACATCCGGGTCTATGCTGACGAAGCCAAAACTCAGGAACTGCTGTGGATTCAGGCTCGGCAGATTCTGGATTTCAGTGCTGCTTATGATGTGTATGACTCAGTGCGGCAGGAGAAAGTCGGGGTCCTGCGCCGCAAGGGCTTAAAGTCAATGCTGCGGGACGAATGGGAAATCCTCGACCCGTGGGATCGTCCGATGGGGATGATTCAAGAGGACAGCACGGCTTTGGCCTTGATTCGACGGTTGCTCACGAACCTGGTTCCTCAATCTTTTCATGTCACGCTTTACAATCAGGAAGTGGCCCACCTCAAGCAACATTTCAATCCGTTTGTGTTGAGTTACACACTGGATTTGAACGCCGATACCCAAGGGATTTTCGACCGCCGTCTGGCGGTGGCCGCCTCCTTGTTGATTCTGGCAATCGAGGGGCGACAATCATAGTTCCTGACAATTCCTTGCCAGTCGGAAAAGACCCAGGGCCATTCCGGTTCCAGCGGAGTGGCCTTTTGCTTTTGAAAAGGGAGGGAACCTGGAGCGAACCCAACTTGGGCAGGTCTGAACCCAAACTCTTCTATGGACAGCCCCACAAAAAACTGCTTCCATTCGGGCCACATCATCTTTACTCCTTAAAGGAAACGCACAAAAAATATGGGTTTCAAGTACGGAATTCTCGGAGCCGGTCGGCAGGGCACTGCTTCGGGCTATGACATTGCACGTTTCGGCGATGCCGACCAGATTGTTTTTGCCGATGCCAATGTGGAAGCGGCCATGGCCGCCGCCAAACGGGTCAACACCCTGGTTGGCCGCGAAGTCGCGCGGGCCGATTACATCAATGCGGCGGACGCCTCAAGTCTGGTGTCCTTCATGGATGACCTGAACGCCTGTGTCAGCGCCATCCCTTATTATTTCAACACGGCAGCAGCAGCGGCAGCGATTTCGGCGCATTGTCATTTCTGCGATCTGGGCGGCAATACCGGCGTGGTCTTGCAGGAACTGGCCTTGCACGAAGAAGCCAAACACGCCGAAATCTGCCTCGTTCCGGATTGCGGTGTCGGTCCCGGCATGATTTCGAATCTGGCAGTGTACTGTGCCGAACAGTTTGACGAGTGTGAGGAAGTGCTGATTTACGACGGCGGGTTGCCCCAAAAGCCCCGCCCACCCTTTAACTATGCCTTGTATTTCAATATCGAAGGGCTGACGAACGAATATTGGGGTGATGCGCTGTATCTGGAAAACGGCAAGGTGACGCCGACCCCCTGTTTTGCCGACCCGGAACCGGAAATGGTGGACATTCCCGAACTCGGGCGGCTGGAAGCCTTTGTTACTTCCGGCGGACTTTCGACCATGGTTTCCACCTATGAGGGAAAGCTCCAGCGCCTGCGCAACAAAACCCTGCGCTATCCGGGACATTATGCCTTGATGAAAGCCCTGAACGATGTCGGGTTTTTCAATCTGAACCCGGTCAAAGTGGGAAATACGGAAGTGGTTCCCCGGCAGGTGACTCATGCACTGCTCGACCCTCTCTTTAAACCGCAGCCGGATGATACCGATTACATGGTGATTCACATGCGGGCCAAAGGCGTCAAAAACGGGAAGCCATCCCACCTGACGCTAGATTTGCTTGACCGTCACGACCCGGCTACCGGGTTCGCCGCGATGGAGCGCACGACCGGATTTCATGCTGCCATTGTCGCCCAGATGATGGTTCGGGGTGAAATCAAACACGGTGCCATTCCGCTGGAACAGGCGGTGAATGCCGGGCGGATGGTTGAAGAACTCGCCAAACGTGACATGCCAGTGCGGGTGCAGCAGGACTGAAACCAGAACTGAGGACTGACGACTGAGGGGAATCGAAGGTGTACTATGAGAAAAAAGCCTTCACCAGGCAATCTGGAAAAAACTCAGTCCTCAGTCCTCAGTCCTCAGTCCTTGGAAAGTCCTCAGTTTTTGGAAAGCCCTCAGACCTTCGGTTCCCGGTTGTTGTCCTGGTATGACGCCAACCGGCGGGACCTGCCCTGGCGGCGCACCACTGACCCTTATGCCATCTGGATTTCAGAGGTCATGCTGCAACAGACCCAGGTTTCACGGGTGGTTGAATACTATCAACGGTTTCTCAAAACCTTTCCGACGGTTCGCCATCTGGCCGAAGCCAGGCTGGACGAAGTGCTGAAACAGTGGGAAGGGTTGGGATATTATGGCCGGGCGCGGGCCGTGCATGAATGTGCCCGCTTCCTAGTGAGTGAAACCAGCGGAAAGTTTCCTCAAACCAGAGGCGAACTGGAAGAACTCCCCGGATTTGGACCATATACCGCTGCTGCCGTTGCTTCGATTGCCTTTGGCGAACCGGTGCCGGCTTTGGATGCAAATGTCATTCGGGTTATGAGCCGGTATCTGGCCGTCTCGCCGGCCACCCCCACCACCATTCGCAAACGGATCCAGACAACCCTCCAAGACCTGCTGGCTACGGACCGGGCCGGTGATTTCAATCAGGCCATGATGGAACTGGGAGCCCTGGTCTGTCGTCATCCCCAACCCTCCTGCCTTCTCTGTCCGGTCTCAGAAACCTGTGCCGGACGTCTGTCGGGAAATCCAGGTGCCTGGCCGGTAAAAAAACAGCCAGCCGTGAAGCCGCAGGTCCGGGCCGCCTGCGGGGTCATATTTCAAAGGGGAAAATACCTGGTGGTCCAACGTCCCCTGCAAGGGCTGCTGGGCGGGTTATGGGAATTTCCGGGTGGCCGCCTCCAAAGCGAAGAAACAGTGGAAACCGCCTGCGTGCGGGGGATTAAAGAAAAAACCGGAATCCTGGCTGGTATCGTAGCTCCACTGACAACCGTCAATCATACGTTTTCACATTTTCGGGTCGAACTTTCGGTCTTTCACTGCCGCATCATTGGCATGACTTTTACCAGTGGAAAGGGCAAGTGGGTCACCTCGATTCAACTTCAGGAATTGGCCATGACCGGTACGGCTCGGAAAATTCGGAAAATGCTGCTTGAACCACAGTAGGCCATTTGCCATTTGCGATTTGCCATTTCATTGGATTTCCAGTTTTGGTGATGACTTTCAGCCTGAATGACAGGGGATACCACAATGGCAAATGGGCAATCGCAAAGAATAATCTGTTGCTAAACTTTGTTCCTGCAAGGAGTTTTCATGTCGTCTGCGCCTTCATCCCAAAATCTTCCACCTGAAGTATTTATGCTCCAACTCATCACCAGCAAGTGGGTCACACAGTCCATTGCCGTGGTGGCTGAACTCGGAATCGCGGATTTATTGATTGACGCTCCGCAAGGGGTTGAATTCCTGGCCCAAAAAACCGGGTCACATGCGCCTTCGCTGTATCGGGTCATGCGTGGATTGGCCAGCGTGGGCATTTTTGCGGAAGCAGCCGACAAGGTGTTTGCCCTGACTCCGCTGTCCCATTGTTTACGGAGCGATGTTCCCAATTCCGTGCGGGGGGTGGCACTGTTTCAAAGCGCGGATTTTGCCATTCGTCCCTGGGAACAGATTCGGCACAGCGTCAAAACCGGAGAATCGGCTTTTGAACATGTCTATGGCTGCCATTTCTTTGAGTATGTCACGCAACATCCGGCAGCCAATGAAATTTTCAATAACGCGATGACCAACAATTCCGCCCAGGGGCATTCGGCGATTGCCAATTCCTATGATTTCAGTCAAGTCCGGACCCTGGTGGATGTCGGTGGCGGACATGGCCGGTTGCTCGCCACCATTCTCAAAGCGCACCCGCACATGAAAGGGGTATTGTTTGACTTACCCCATGTGGTGGAAGGGGCTGCTGCTTTGCTGGCCGCCGAAGGCGTGTTGGAACGCTGCGAAATCATGGGGGGCAGTTTTTTTGAACCGGTTCCGGCTGGTTACGACGCCTATATTTTGACTCATATCATTCATGACTGGGATGACGAGCGTTCCCATAAAATTCTTTCCAACTGTCAGGCGGCCATGCGGGAGGATTCCCGGATTCTGTTGGGGGAAATGGTGATTCCGCCGGGCAATGCCCCATTTTTCGGGAAACTGCTCGATTTGGAAATGCTGGTTATGACTCCCGGAGGCCGCGAACGAACCGAAGCCGAATATCGTGCCCTTTTCGCCAGTGCCGGATTGAACGTAACTGCGATTGTTCCAACCCCAACCCCGGTGAGTGTGATTGAAGGATGGCGGGCTTAAAGCCTGGTCACTTGCGATTTGCGATTGCCCATTTGCGATTTGCGATTGTGGAAGCAACTCAAATCAGGCAGAAGTTGATTGCCAAAGCTGGAATAAACCTCAATTGGGTCAGCGGAAATGGCACATGGCAAATGGGCAATCGCAAATGGAAAAAGGAAACCACATGCGTTCCAGGCTCGATTCGGTTGATTTTCTGCGGGGGTTGGTGATGGTCATTATGGCTTTGGACCACACCCGTGATTTTTTTGCTGCTTCACCGATTGACCCAACCGATTTGACCAAAACCACCACAGCGCTCTTTCTGACCCGGTGGGTGACTCATTTTTGTGCCCCCGTCTTTGTTTTTCTGGCCGGAACGGGAATGTTTCTTTCGGCTGCCAAGGGAAAACCCGTCACAGAGCTTTCCCGTTTCTTGCTGACCCGTGGACTCTGGCTGGTTTTTTTGGAGTTGACGGTGGTTCGGTTTGGGTGGCTGTTCAACATCAATTACCAAATCACCTTCGGACAGGTTATCTGGGCTATCGGCTGGTCCATGGTTTTCATGGCCCTTCTGGTCTATTTGCCAACCAAGGCTATCACCGGCATTGGCCTCCTGATGATTGTCCTGCATAACCTGCTGGACCCGTTCAAAAGCGACCAGTTTGGGTCATTTGCCTGGATGTGGATGATTTTCCATGAAGGGGGCCTGCTTCAGGTGACTTCTTCCATCCGGCTTTTTGTCGTCTATCCTTTGATTCCCTGGATTGGTGTGATGGCCGTCGGCTATGGCTTTGGAGCCTTTGTACAGTCGGTTCCCGAAACCCGCCGCAAAAGAGTTTTGCTGCTTGGTTTGGGGTTGACAGCGTTGTTTGTGGCGCTCCGGGCCACCAATCTCTATGGTGACCCTGGGCACTGGGCAGCCCAAAAAAGCACCCTCTTTACTGTGTTTTCATTTGTAAATTGCCAAAAATATCCGCCGTCGCTTCTGTTTTTACTGATGACACTGGGACCGGCGTTGCTCTGTCTGGCTGCGGTTGACCGGGATTTGGGCAAATGGGCACAGCCTTTTGTGACATTGGGGCGGGTGCCGCTCTTTTATTACATTCTCCATCTGCCATTGATTCACGTTGCCGCCGGTGTTTGTTTTTATGCTCGCTACGGCCCGGCAGTCTTTTCCTTTGGCCCTGACAATCTGCCGGAGGATTTTGGTTACGGGTTGCCGGTGGTTTATCTGGCTTGGATTCTTTGTGTACTGACTTTATATCCCTTGTGCCGCTGGTTTGCCGGTGTCAAAAAACGCCGTTCCGACCCGTGGCTTTCTTATTTATGAGCAAACCTGGATTCTTTCGCAGACTGGTCACCGGACCCTTTGGAAAAATTGTGGCAGGGCTGGTGGTTGTGGTTTTACTTGTTTTGGTGGCGTTTGTGGTTGACCTGAATCGGACGCCCGCCTGCGACATCCGGGAGTTTGACGCCAACGAGGTCGCCCGCCTGGATACGGCCATGTGGCGGTCCTACTACGACCGGCAAAAACTATTGTTGTTTCGTCAACTGACGGAGCTTTTACGGACGCAGTACCGCTTCAGCTACTCCAAATCAAACACAGTCGCCTATCATGCCGCCAAAGCCGCCTTTGTTTTCAAGGACGGCCACAACCGGGCCGAATATGAACGGGCACTCCCTGAATTGCAGGCTTTCTATCGGGAAATCCAGTCTATCAGTTCCCGTCCTTTTGATGCCGACCAGGTTGCCAAACTGGAACTTGAATGGTGGATTATCCATCGGGAACGGGCCAAACATCAGGGCGGCGAACTGGAAGGGGCGTTGGCCGATGCCGCCGGTGCAATTTACCAGATGCCCCCTGAGCGGTTTGCTGAACATGCCCGCCTGCGGGCCGAAGCCATGCACATTCGTGATGCCAAAGCTGCACAGGGCGGTGTGACCGAAGCAGATTGGAAACGGATTGACGAACTGTTGCACCAATCCTGGCAATCACTCTGGAAAGCAGTGCATACTTCTTAAGCACCGAGCGCAGCAATGACGTTGCCAGTTGTGAAAGGTAAATGGTAAATGGTGATCGGCTCCAATCCCGGTTTTTTCACCATTGCCCATTGCCCATTGCCCATGACCATCAAAAACCCCTAACTGCCTGTTCTTATGCTTTTTGCCGACCTTGCTTTAGCCCGCCGCCTCGAAGCTGCCGAAACTTCCATCAGTGTTGAAGTTGTAGCGGCTTATCAGCAAATCCGCCCGCGCTTGGGAGCCACTTCCGAACCGATTGCCGGGACCACCGCCATTTTCACGGGGGTTGACTCTCCGCTGACCCAGGTTTTTGGCCTGGGGCTGTACGAACCGGTCACTGACGCGCATCTGGACCGGTTGGAAACCTTCTTCTTCAGTCGTCAAGCCGGGGTCAATATTGAGCTCTGCCCTTTGGCCGACCCTGGATTGGCTCTCAAATTGGCTGAACGGAATTACCGGGTGATTGAATTTTCCAATGTTCTGGTGCGGGAACTGCGCCCTTTGGATGCGGAAATGCCGCCCCCGACAGAAGTCACCGTCCATCAACTGGTTCCCGAAAAGGTGGACCAATGGGCTCTGACTGTGGCCAAAAGTTTTGTGCCTGACAGCAGTCCCTCCGCCGAGATCATTGACCTTTTTCAGGCGGTCTTTCACATGCGAACCTCGACTTGCTTTTTGGCTGAAATTGAGGGGAAACCGGTGGGCGGCGGCATGCTCTGCATTCATGACGGCATTGGCGGTCTGGCGGCCACCAGTACGTTGGAAGGGTACCGCAATCGCGGAGTCCAATCCGCTCTGATTTCCGCCCGGATTGCCGAAGCCGCCGGTGAAGGTTGTGAAATGGCGATGGTCACGACCGGTCCCGGCACAACCTCCCAACGCAATGTCGAACGTTTCGGCTTTCGTGTGGTGTATACCCGAACCAAGTTTTTCCGTCCTTTTGTGACGGTCTGAATCCAACGTACCGAGTTCCGCCCTGAGGTGTCAGTTTGGAGTTCCGCCTTCAGGCGGCAGTTTTGAGTTCCGCGTTTACGCGGCTGGATTTTGGATTTACTCTTGCTCATTCCCTTTTTTATTCTGGAGCAGCCTAAAGGCTGTACTCCAAACTGCCGCGTAAACGCGGAACTCCAAACTGCCGCGTAAACGCGGAACTCCAAACCTGTCGCCGTGTTGTATGTCTTTTGAACCGTTTCTGAAAAAAGTGCAGGCTGCCCCGTTTGAACCGTATCCGTTGCTGACCAACGGGCATTTGCAGACCCTGGTCTGTTCGATGGTGAGTCGGAAGCGCCGTTTGTTGCCACAGCATTCCGAGCACCGGTGGTTTCAGGTTGAACCGGGTTTATCCGTGCTGGCGCAATGCCATTGGCGGTATGACAAGGCGACGACACCGTGCCTGCTGTTGTTGCATGGGTTGGTGGGGTCAGCCGAGTCGCCCTACATGATTGGCACGGCTGAGGAAGCCCTCAAAGCCGGATTCAATGTGGTCCGGCTGAATATGCGCAATTGTGGCGAAGTGGAACCCAAACCCACCTTTTACCATGCCGGATTGACCTCGGACCCGCGCCAGGTGATTTCCGAATTGATTGAAAAAGACGGCTTGCAATGTTTGTTTTTGGTTGGATTTTCGCTGGGTGGGAATATTTTCCTCAAATATGCCGGTGAGGAGGGAGCCGGAATTTCCCCGGCACTCAAGGGGGTGATGGCTGTTTCCCCTTCGGTTTATCTGCCCGATTGTATTGAGTTGTTGGAAAAGCGTTCCAATCTGATTTACCACGAACATTTTGTCCGCAGCCTGAAACAGGCCGTGCGGGACCGGGCCCGACACAATCCGGGCTGGCTGGATTTGGCCCCGCTGAAATCCATCCGCACGTTGCGCCAGTTTGATGATGTGTACACCGGCCCCTATTCCGGGTTCCGCGATGCCACTGATTATTACAACCAATCCAGTTCGCGGCAGTTCATTCCGCAGATCAAGGTTCCGACCATGATTTTGCACGCCAAGGATGACCCGTTTGTGCCCTACGCCCCGCTGGAATGCGCAGAGGTTCGTGCCAATCCCAACGTCCATTTGCTCGCCACGGACAAGGGAGGGCATGTGGCGTTTCTGGCCCGCCATCGTGAAAATGGCTCTCGCTATTGGGCGGAACATCGGATTATGGATTTTGTCAGGAGTCGGTTGGAAGCCGGGAACCACGGATAGGGTACGGGAAAGTTCTTTTAGAAGGACACACCAACATCAGGCTTTTCCCAAGGAGACCTTTTCATGAAAGCTTTTTTGAAAATTCTATTGTTTCTGCTTTTGTTCTTTTTGGGTGCCATGATTTTGTTTGGCCTGCTTGGCTTCATTATGAAGATTGTGGTCTGGGTTGGCATTCTGGCAATTTTGGGCGGGCTTTTGTACTTGTTTTTTGGTCCGGCGGAACCGGAAGCGGCCAAAGCGCGCCAGCCGGAAAAACTGTCTGCCCCCTCGCTGGGGGATGTCCAGGCCGAACTCAAACGCCGCAAGAAGGAAATGCAATAAAACGCTACTGGGCCAGTTTAAGCACTGTGGCATAAACGCCTTGAGTCGCCTGAGCCATTCGTCTGTAGTCGAGTTTTTCAGCCGTATCCAGTTCCGTGTGGTAATTGAAATTCCGGTAGAACGAGGTGTCGGTAATCATGACCGCCGGGTACCCCTTGGCCCAGTAGTTCAAATGGTCAGAGTAATCAATGCCGGGTACCGTGGCGGGAACGTTGATGGAACAGACCGGCAGCGCCGAAGCCCCCAGCATGGCTTTTTTCACCTTGCGGACCTCCAGGCATTGCCCCAGATTACCCACCACGGTGACAAAGTTCCCGGTGGTGGGATAAATCAGCCCCAGCATTTTCAAAGGGAACTGCTGGCTGTTGGGGGCATCGGAAAAGTACCCCAGCATTTCAAGCGAAACCATCAGCCGCACCTTGACGCCTTTTTCCTTGAGCGATTTGGCGTGAACCGCGCTGCCCATGAATTCGGTTTCAAAAAAAGGCGGTTCTTCCAACGTATAGGCCACCAATTCCACTCGCAGAGGCAGTTTGGTGGTTCCCAGGTGGCGGGCCAGTTCCAGCAAAACGGCGACACCGCTCGCATTGTCATCGGCTCCCGGACGTGGGCCGCAGGAGTCGTAGTGGGCTCCTATCACAATCCGTTCAGGAGTGTCCGGGCCAAACGTGGCAATCACATTCCTGTATTCAATCTTGCGGGCCTCGAAAGGTTGTTCGGTGACCACTCCCCCGGCGGTTTTCAACTCCGCTGCGATGTAGGCTGCCACCCGGTTCAGGTTTTCCGGATGTTCTGCGTCACGCGGATGAAATGTCTCGGAAAGCATCCGGACGTGGGTTTCCAGCCGTTTGGCATCAACTGCCAGCGGCTGCTCCGTGACCCGTTCAGGAATCACAAAGGGTTGGGTCACGACAAACCAGACCGCAAAGAGCAGCAGCAGCAGCATTCCACTCAGCCACATAAGAATCCGTTTCAGGCGTTTGCGCCATTTGTGGATTTCCCGGTCGGAATTTCGAAGGGCTTGAAACATGGTTCACCCGGTTTGCTTGAAAAAATTGGCTGGACTTTAAGCTTGAGCCTTTGGGGACAGATTCCGCAAGTCTCCATTGCTCAAACGTAAAGTCCAATTTCTGGCCTGTTACCCGGCGGCAACGGCGGTTGAGTGGGTTCCCGTCGGGCTGGTGATAAGTTGCCTCAGAAAGTACCGAACCGTCGCCGGGCTGGCAAACCGGTAGGTTCCCAGGCTGGCCGTTTCGCCAACGTGAATCGTAACGCCATTTTCCGGAATGGCAAGGAACATGTCTTCATCGGTACGGTCGTCCCCAATTGCCACGGGAACCGCCACCGAACTGGCAACCTGTGAACAGACCTGCTGGACAATTTGTCCTTTATTGACACCCTGAGCACGGACCTCGACGATTTTCTCGCCTTTCAGCACTTCAACCGGGAGGTTGCTTAATACTTCAACCAGATGGACCTGCAATTCCTTGGCTTTGAGTGGGCCGAATTCCGGATTGGCCATCCGGTAATGCCAGGTCAATCCAGCGGTTTTTTCTTCAATCAAGGCTCCTGGCGTCTGGGCAGTGTATTGCTCCAGGATAGGAAGGACCCTGGTTTTCCAATCAACCGGTGCCTGGTAATTTGACGCCCAGTCCGTTTGGCCGGGATAACGGGACCAACAGCCATGTTCCGCATGAAGGCCAATTGATTGGGTGCCGAACCATTGTTCGAGCACCTGCCGCTGACGGCCACTGACAATATGGACCTCCGTTTGCGGACGGTGAGACAGCGCCGTCAATATCTGGAGCAGTTCCTGGTCAGGAGCCGCCAGTTGCGGGGTATGGCGGAAATTGACCAGCGTCCCGTCATAATCCAGAAACAGAACCAGTTGTGGAACCTGGTTCAGTCGGAAGGTCAGTTGCTGAATCGCCTCCAATGGTGAAAAGGCGGTTTCGGACAAAGTTTGCGGACACTGGTCCAGTTTATCCAGAAAGGCCTGCACCCAATGATGCACATCACTGGTAAACACCCTCCGACGGAGTGCCTGCATGCGGGTTTGCCGTTCCGGAATGGACATCAGGAGCGCTTCCCGCATTTTGTTTGAGACCTGTTCCACATCAAAGGGGTTGACTTGCAGGGCCTCCCCGAATTCCGCTGCCACTCCGGCAAACTCACTGAGGAGCAAAACGCCGTTTTCATCGTTTCGGGCTGCCACAAATTCCTTGGCCACCAGATTCATGCCGTCCCGGACCGGCGTCACCAGCATGACATCCGTGGCCAGATACAAAGCCACCAGTTCCTCATCCGAAATGCAGCGGAACAGGTAATGAATGGGAACCGAACCCACGGAACCATAGGTGCTGTTGATACGTCCGACCAATTCGTCAATCGTTTTGCGGTGATGCGCGTAGGATTCGACCTTTGTTCGGGAAGGGACCACCACCTGGATGAACCGGACCCGGCCAGGCAGGTCAGGGTTGTCAATCAGCAACTGGTGAAACGCCAGCAACCGCCGCACGATTCCCTTGGTGTAGTCAAGCCGGTCAATCGAAAGGAAAACCTGACAGTTGCCGGTTTCCTGCCGGATGTCGGAGCACCGGGACTGCACGCCGGAACTGGCCGCAAGGCTGCTGTACTTTTCCGTATCAATGCCCATGGGAAAGGCTCCCAGGTGAATCAGGCGTTCCTGATACCGGATTTGCTCGACCTCGGTTTGAACTCCCAGCACATGTAAAAGGGCGGTGGCAAAATGACGGCTATAGGCATAGGTGTGAAACCCAATCAGGTCCGCACCCAACAGGCCGCGCAGAATTTCCTCCCGCCAGGGCAAAATCCGGAAAACTTCTGAAGAAGGAAACGGGATATGCAGGAAAAAGCCAATCCGCGCTTTGGGGAACCGTTCCCGAATCATGCCCGGAACCAATGCCAGTTGATAGTCATGCACCCAGATGGTATCGCCGGGGCGGTAATGGTGGCAGACCGTTTCGGCAAAGCGGCGGTTGACCGCCACATAGGTTTTCCAGTCCTGGACCGAATCCAGGTCCACCTTGTCGAGCAGGTAATGGAACAGCGGCCACAGGACGCCATTCGAAAAGCCTTCGTAAAACTGATTGATTTCCTGGTGGCTGAGGAAAATCGGAATGGTCCGCAATTCCTGCAGGGTGGTTTCCAGTTCGGCCCGCTGGCGGCGGGGAACTGCCGAGACATCGCCCGGCCAGCCGAACCAGAGCGAATCAGAGGTTTCGTGGGGTTTTTTCAAACCACTGGCCAGGCCACCCGCAGATTTTTGGATTTCAATCGCAGTGCCTGAATAGGAAACCGTGATGGGAAGACGGTTCGATACGATCAATAAGCGGCTCATGATGGCTCCTTTCCAGTTAGGCCCAGGCCCGGACCTTGCCGTCGCGTGCTTCAAGCAGGCTGCCAATGGTCATGGCGGCATGAATCAACCCGACGTGGGTGTAGGCTTGGGGGAAATTGCCCAGCAGTTGACCCGATTGTGGATCAATATCTTCCGAAAAAAGTCCGACTGGGTTTTGAAATTTGAGCAGGAACTGGAACATCTCCATGGCTTCGTCCAGTTTCCCGGCCAATGCCAGCGCTTCGGCCATCCAGAATGAACAGATGGTAAAAGCACTGGTGGTCTCGCCAAAATCGTCTTCAGTTCGGTAACGAAGTACCAGGGACCCGACCATCAGTCGTTCCCGATAGGCTTCAATGGTGGAAATGAAACGAGGGTCACGGGCATCCAACAATCCCAAGGTTGGGAGCAGGAGATTGGCCGCATCCGGGTTTTTCCCCCCCAGGTTTTGGGTGAAATAGCCAAGCTCAAGGTTAAAGCCTTGCGAGAGAACGATTTCCCGTTCGATGGCAGCCTGTTTTGCCCAACGTTCTGCCAAATCAGGACGGTTAAAATGCAAGGCCAGTTCGGCTCCTCGATGAATGGCGACCCAGCACATGGCACGGGAAAAGGTGTAATGGGAAAATTTGGTGCGGAATTCCCAAATACTGGTATCCGGCGTTGGAGCGATGTGAATGGCTTCCTCCACCAGCCGCTCAATCAGGGGGATGAATTTTTCCGGGTTGCCCACAATCAGACGCGGGTCCGAAAGCAGGGTTTCAAGACAGAGCACCAGTTCACCCACCAAGTCATTCTGACGTTGTTCAGCGGCAGCGTTGCCGATGCGAACCGGCTTGGTACCGGCAAACCCTGCCAGATGCGGCAGTTGGATTTCCTCCAGTTCACGCCTGCCGTCAATGCCATAAAGGGGTTGCAGGGGACCGGATTCGGCCACATCCCATAGAAAATGAAGGAACTTTTCTCCTTCATTCAAATGACTGAGCCGCCGCAGTGCCTCGACCACAAAAGCTGCATCGCGTAGCCAGCAATAGCGGTAATCCCAGGTACGTTGGGTTCCCGGTGCCTCTGGAATGCTGGTGGTGGCGGCGGCAATGATGGCCCCGGTGTCTTCGTAAACGTGAAGTTTCAAACACAAGGCCGAACGCAGCACGGCTTCGGCCCCAAACATGGGCAGGGCACAGGTTCGTGCCCAGGCCCGCCATCCCTGAATGGTCAGTTCCAGATTATGCTGGACCTCAGCCAGCGTTGGGTCATGTTCCCGCCGGCCATAGGTCAGGACGAAAAACACTGGTTGGTCAAGGCGGAACGGGCGTTTTCCCAGTATGTAGGCCAGCGGCAGGTTGGTTGACAGGTGCAACCGGTGAAAGTCGCCGGAAACCTCGATTCCGTGCGTGATTTCGGCCAGTTCAACCCTGGCCCGGGCATAATCCGGACGTGGGTCAAAATCAATTCGTAATTTGGGATGGCCTTTGACCGGGCGCACCAGCCGGACAATTTCAATCGGCATTTCAACCGTCAGCCCGCGCGGCAGCCGGGGAGCAAAGTCAATCACTTCCCAGGTTGTGTCCCGGTCTTCAAACCGAGTGGCCAACACATTGGTATTGGTGATGTAGCGCAAGGTTCCAACAAGTTCCTCACCATCAGCCAGAATGCGAAAGGTGCCCCCCTGTTCCCGGTCCAAAATCCGGCCAAAGACGGACCCTGAATCGAAACGGGGAAGACAGAGCCATTCAATGGCACTTGTCGGGGAGATCAGCCCCAAAACCCGTCCGTTTCCAATTGCCCCATGATTCAGTGTGGGGATGTCGTGCATGATCAAACCCTCCTTCCAGAGTATGATGGGCAGACGAATCATTCCTGCTCATTCGGCTGCCACGAAGTGAGGGACGTTCAACTGGATTTTAGGGTTTGCTGAGGTCGTGAAACTTTTCAGGTTGGAGGGGAGTGCGGTGGAAGAACACCGCACTCGTGCAGGAAGGAACTATTTGTTGGTGCCCAGTACATCATGAAACGCATTGATGAGAATACGCTTCGGTTTTTTTGTCAGCGGCACGGTCACATCCAGGTTCTGGGTTGCATTTCCAATAATGGGCAGGCGTCCCAGCAATACATATTTCTCATCTTCCATCTCGGCGTAAATCGGCACGATGACGGCAAATTTGTCGTGGACATTGGCCTGGGTAAGGGTTCCGGTGATTTTGAATTTGCCGTCACCGGCATCCGCCACATTGGCTGAGAAGCCAAATTCCGGCACCTCGGTCCCATAGACCCAGTTCAAAAAGAACCAGTCAAGCTTGCCGTTGCCTTGCAGGTTCATGGCCGGAGTCATATGTTTTTCAGCAATGGTTTTGAAATTTTCGGTTGAGGTCGGTTTGAACCGGTAGGTGCTGGTAAAATCGTGCATCATCTCAATAAACTTTTGATCGCCGGTTTGCGGGTCCCACATCAACCGCCGCAGCATGTGCAGCACATAGGCACCTTTCGGATAGACCGTCCGCCGATAGGTGCCGCTGGTTTTTTGCGTCAGGTCAAGCCGTAAGCCATACCACAGCGGCCCCACATCCGCCGGGGCCAGGCCAAACCGGTTTTTCTCCGTAATCAGGCGGCGTTCCTCTTCCCAAAACTCGTTGGCCCGTTTTAAGCCCCGGACCTGCTCCAGATAGAGCGCCGCCGAGAAATCGGCAAAGCCTTCCGACAGCCACTGGTCGTGATAGGAACTCCAGACCACCATGTGGCCCCACCACTGATGGGCCAGTTCGTGCGGACCAACCACGTCAATAAATTTACCCAACTGATTGTTTCCCCTGGTGAGGAAAAAAAGCTGGGTTTTGTCGAAAAAGGCCGTGATGGGCAGATAGACCAGCATGGGCCAAGCTTGGCCGAAATTCGGAGCCGGTTGCTGGGAAATCGCAATCTGTCCGTAGGGATATTCCCCAAAAAAATGGTTGTAGAGGCGCAATGCGTTTTGGGTTTGAACCAGCGCGTCGTTGGCCAGCCGGCTGGGGGTCAATTCTCCAACTGCGGCTGATTCGTCGGTAACCGTGCCGGCCCGACTGTTTTGGGGTAAATCCTGTTGCGGGTTGCGCAGAAAATCCGGCACTCGTTCGGTGGCATAAATATCAATGTCGGTGTTGGCATCCTTGCCGGATTTTTTCTTGTACAGCGCAAAATTGAACCCGGCCACGACCATGGGCTGGGGGCTTTTCCAGGTGGTGACCTGAAAATCCCCTTCAGTGGATTGCTTTTCCATTTTTCCGGTGGCCACCAGGGAATATTTTTTGGGTGATTTGAAGGTCATTTCATAAAGGGCATAATCCTTGAAATCACCATAGCTGGGATACCAGCTTGTGCGCAGTCCGACAAAATAGTTGCCCCCGCCAGCATCCGTAACGACGCCTTTTCCTTCGTAGGAAACCTTAATCAAGGTTTCCACTCCGTTTTTGATGGGGGTGGGCAAAATGACGCTGAATGCGCCATCGTTTTTTTCGCTTTCCTGAATAAAAGGAATGGCGGTTCCCTGGCTGTCGGTCACCCGATTGACCCGCAGCCTGGGTTCCAGGCCAAAGGTCAGCACCCTGGGGCCGGAGACGGTGCCGCGAAAGGCAACGGCTGCTGTGGCTGTTAGGGTTTCCTTCGAAATGACAGCCTCGATGGTGTAGTTTAAAACATCAATGACGTTGTGGCTAAAGGTGGAGACCGCCGTGCCACGGGCATATTTCTCAGTGGCATGGGCATGATAGAGCAGGGCGAAATCGCTGTCGTCGTAATTGACAAGGCCAACTTCCTCCGGTCCCTGGGTAGGGAAAAAACCGCTCCGGTCCACTCCATACCAGAGGGATTTGTTTTTGGTGCCCTTGATGAAGGCGTGGAAATAGGTTGGGCGCTGGGGCCAATAGAGTGCCGCCAGTTCCTGAGCTTCGAAATTGTCATTTCCCCGAAAGCCACCGATACCGCGCGGCAGCGTTTTATGGAGCAGGGTGTTGGTGTCCTCCAAAATGCTTTTGATAGCGCTGCCGTCGTCCGGGGTGAAAGGAAGCTTCTTTTTGCAATCGGCCAGGAACCCATCTGAGGAAAGAATCACCAGTTGGGTGAATTCCTCGCTGAAGGTTTCCGCCTTGGTGATGTTTTTCAGGTATTTGCGTTCCTGCCAGAGTTCCGGTGTGAGCGTAAACGTACCCTGTCCAACATAGATGGCTCGGAAATTCCGGTTCATGGTTTCCGGAAGGAGGTAGAGTTTTCCTTTGGTCAGGGCAAACAGACCAACATCCCGTTTGAATTGCAGTCCTTCAACCGGGGCAACCTGAAACCCAGTGGTGACTGCCGCCCGGAGTTGGGTATAAACCGGGTCGGCCAGTTTGTTATTGGCGGCCACGGTCACAGTCTGTTCCGTAGGTGCGACTTCCAGTTTGGCAGCCAGGGTGTCGGTCGAACCTTCCCCTTTGACGGCCACGGTTTCAGAAAATTCCTTAAATCCGGGGGCGGAAATTTCAACCGTGTAGGTTCCGGCAGGAAGGGTCGTCAGGGTGGCAGTGCCCTTGGCATCGGTCACAGTCGAAAGCGGGACAGCCAGGGTTTCACCGGAAATTTTAATGGCGGCACCGGCTACCAGTCGTCCATTGGCGTCAGTGACGGTTATTTTCAAGCCTTCAACGCTGGCTTCAACCCGCAGGGCTGGACTGGACATCGGCAAGGTGGCGACAATGACAAAAGACAGGCACAGAAACCAAATGACAGCTCCCGCCTGACGGCGCAACAATGTGTTTGAAAACATAAGGGTTCCCTAAAGATGGAAAAGGTAAAACATTTGGACCAAAACAAAGGTGCGTGCTGGAATCGGCTGCCAGGTGGCAGCGCGGAAATCAAAATCAACGGCTTACCTGTGCGAAACTTGAACGCTCAAACTACCGGGTGGGTACATTTTTTGCGATTTGCACGATACGGTTACGAAACGCGGGAGGCAATTGATTTTGTGAAAGAAAAAAAAATCGTTTTTACAGGGAAGAAAATTGAATGCCCTTCCGTCTAATTGAGGCATAGGGGCCATCAAAAGGGCGCGCCAGTGAAGTCGGACGTGAGTTGTTAGCGAACGGTTTGCAAGGCGCGCTCTTTCCATTTCCACAGCGGTGATTCCACTTTTCATGTTTGGGATTGAGGCCAACACAACACAGCCACGTGAATCCTCCCTTGTCCGGCGCGCTCAAGGTGGGGATATGTCTGCTTTCCGGTCGCTTTATGAAGCCTATCGGGACCGGACTTACAGCTTGGCCTGCTATGTGCTGGGTGATTCACTTCAGGCCGAAGACGCCCTCCAGAGTATCTTTCTCAAAGTTCACCGGTCACTGCCTGCTTTCCGCAATGAATCAAGTTTCGCAACCTGGCTGTATCGGATTGCAGTCAATGAATGTCAGGACCGCTTACGGAAGCAGCCGGAAGCGTATGTTCCGTTGGAAGACATCATTGGCAGCGGGGCTGAGTTTGACGGTCAATTGCTGCCGGACGAACTTCATGCCCAATCTGAACGCCAACGGGTGATTCAGGAGGCACTGCTGTTGCTGTCTCCCAAATTGCGTTCGGTGGTGGTGCTTAAATATCTGGAAGGACTGTCGTATGAGGAAATCGCCCAGGTGTTGGAATGTTCGGCGGGGACCGTGGCCTCCCGGTTAAATCGTGCCCTGGTGGAATTGGAAGCGCGGTTGCGGCCTTTGAAAGGAATGATTTGAAGGACTGAGGGCAAAATCAGGACTGAGGACTGAGTTTGTTGATACAGAAACGACTGTAGCAATTCAAAAGAAGTTTTGTCTCTCAGTCCTCAGTCCTTGAAAGAAAGGGTTTTCTATGTGGTGTTTTCGATTTGATTTACGCAAAAAACTGATGCCGTATGTGGATGGCCGATTGGATTCACGGATGGTTCAGAAAATCGAACAACATTTGCTGGACTGCAATGCCTGTCGGCTGCAGGTCAAAATCCTGCAAACAGGGCACAGATTGTTGACCGGGTTGCCGGTTCTGACTCCCACCCGTGACCCTTGGGAGGCCATTGAAGCGGCTGTGCTGGCTGATTCAATCAAGGCCCAGGAGGTAACTCTGGTCGCCGGTAGCAGGCGTTGGGGAGTTCATGCTCCCGGCCTGGCGTTGGCCGGGGTCCTTTCCCTTGCCTTGGCGGTCACCGGGGTTTGGTTAATCCGGACCGGCACGCTTCATGAGCGGGAGAGTGAATCTTTTAACCAAAAGGAAATATTGGACTTGAAACGTTTCCAGCCGGTTTCCGTGACAAACATCAAAGACCAGACCGAGCCCCATATAGTGGCTGAGGGTGTGGTCACCGCCATGGAATTGGAAGAGGAAGACGGGGACTTCACGTTTAAGTTGATTGAAGATGCCTCGCGTCCCGACCAGTTCATCGTCTGTGAAATCATCGAACCAATCCGGTTGAAACCCCCGAAAGTTGGCAGTCGGGTTAAGGTTTACGGAGTCCGGCGGTTTGATGACAAGAGCAATCATCAATGGTTTGAAGTCCATCCGGTGCTCAATATCGAGCAGGTCAAACGATAAAAAAACAGACCTGCCGTATTTGGTTGTGGTTTGCCAGGTGCAGGACAAAGGAGGGAACTTTGTCCTGCACCTGGCAAAAACCTGTTGTGTGGTAGAGAAAATTAACGAGGAGTAATTTTTAAGTATGAAAAAAATTCGGTCCCTTTTCTTTGTGGCGTTGCTATACATAGGGTGCGTCCACCAGGCGGCGTTACCCCTCCAAGCCGCCACAATGGTCCAGAGTGAATCCATTTCCGGTGTTGTTCAGAATTTGGAGAAGGCTCCGGTTGCCGGAGTGAAAGTGGTGCTGTTGAATGCCCGTCAAAGTGTAATTGCCACTGCCACGACTGATTCGGCTGGCAAGTTCACTTTCGCCAGTATCCAGCCTGGAACCTATGAAGTTTCAGCCATCGGTACCGGGTTTCTCAGAGCCCGTGCTGCCGTTCAGGTGTTCCCTGATTCCACCCCGACTTGTGAACTGACCCTGGAAAGCAGTCCGTTGCTGGATGTGGTCACAGTTTCGGCTGATGTTGGTCAGGTGCAGGACAAAGACCAGCTTGGCCAACAGGTCAATGTCATCAGCCAGGAGCAAATTCAGGAACGGGCCACGACTTTGGTCAACCAGGCTGTGCAGGAAGAGGTTGGCGTTGCCGTACAAACCACCAGCACCGTCATGGGCGGCATTTTCATTCGCGGACTGACGGGGAAAAACGTGGTCATTTTCCAGGACGGCGTGCGCTATTCGAACTCAGCCCAGCGCGGTGGCGTCAACACGTTTCTGAATCTGATTGAACCCTCCAGCCTGCGGGCGATTGAGATTTTACGAGGGCCAAACAGCACGCAATACGGCAGCGACTCCCTGGGGGGGAGCGCCCAGTTTGTGACCCAGAGCGCACCTTTTGCAGCCAACGGTTACGATTTTCATGTGCAGACCAGCACTTTTTTCAGCAGTGCCAGTCTGGCTTTTGGCAACTCCACTCAATTTACCTTGGGAGGTCGGAATTTCGGATTGCTGGTCAATCTGGCCGGACGCCGGACCAACACCCTGCGACCAGGGGGCGGATACGATTCACATGCAGCCGTCACCAGATTTTTGGGCCTGCCTTCATCCATCATCAACGGCGACCGGTTGCCCGACACTGCCGTCACGGAATACGGCGGCAATGTCAAATTCAATTGGGCGTTTGCTCCGGGCAATCAGGTGACGGTCAATTACGAACGTTCCCAGCAGGACGGCGGCAACCGCTATGACCAGTTGTTGGGTGGAGATGGCAATAATATTGCCCGACTGCGCAACCTCATGCTGGATTTTGGTTATGTTCGCTACGACACCCAGCGGATGCCCTGGTTTGATAACTTCAGTCTGGGATTTTCCTTTAACCAGCAACGGGAAGAACGGGTCAACCAGGGAGGGAACGGAAATCCGCGTGGCAACATCACGTCGCAATATGAGCGGACCCGGACCTACGGTGTGCAACTCTACGCAAACAAACTGCTGCCCCACCGACACAACCTTGTGTTAGGGGCGGACTATTACCATGACCGGATTACAGCTCCGGCTTTCACCATCAACTTTACGAACGGAACCGTTGGTCCTTCGCGGCCACGGGTGCCGAGCAACGCCCGCTACGAAAACTATGGCTTCTATGCCCAGGATGTCTGGGAAGCGATTCCGGAGCGATTGCGGTTTTCGGGCAGCGTGCGCTATGGCGCTGCTTCCTACGAGGCCCGTGCCCAGGACAGTCCGCTGGTCAGAGGGAACCGGCTCTGGCCGAGTGATTCCCTGCGGGCCGACCAGGTGACGTTCCGTGCCAGCGCCATCGTCAACCTGACCAAAGAACTGGCCTTGGCAGGCAACTTCAGCCGGGGGTTCCGTGCCCCCCACATGACCGACCTGGGCACCCTCGGATTGACCGGGGACGGATTTGAAATTGCTGCCCCCGATGTGGCCGGTCTGGGTGGTTTGATTGGGACAACCGCCAATTCCAAAGCAGTTTCCTCCGGGCGTCCGGTGGAACAGGTCAAAGCGGAAATCAGCAAAAACTACGAATTGAGCCTGCGCTATCGCAACAGCCGGATTGACACTGATGTCACGGCCTTTCTGACCGATATTGACGACAACCTGACCAAACAGGCGTTGATTCTGCCTCAGGGAGCCGTTGGAAAATTCCTGGGTGGGGAACGCATTGTGTCCCAGGGACCGACCGGTGTGGTTTTCACGGCACTTTCACCAAGTCCGGTGCTGGTGCGGTCCAATTTTGATGATGCCCGCCTGTGGGGACTGGAATACACCTTGAATGCCAAACTGACCAACAATTGGAACCTGCGCGGGAATTTTACCTACATTCACGCCAGGGACAAACGGACCGGTTTGGCTCCGAACATCGAAGGCGGAACACCTCCGGCTAATGGGAATCTGGCTTTGCGCTACAACCCGCAGGGCAAACGGTGGTGGGCTGAAATCTATACCGCTGCCGCTTACCGGCAGGACCGGCTGTCTTCGCTGGACCTCGGTGACCGGCGAACCGGCGGCAATCGTTCGCGGGGTTCGATTCGGAATTTCTTCCTCAACGGGGCGACGTTCCGGGGGCTGGTGGCGGCGGGACCGGACGGCAGATTCGGTACGGCTGACGATGTGTTGCGGGCAACCGGTGAAACCCTGGCCCAGGTCACCAGCCGGGTGCTGGGCAATGCCGAAGAAGCACCTTTACGGACAAGTGTAGCCGGTTTTGCAACCTTGAATGTGCGCGGAGGCTTCCGTTTTACTGAGCGGCAGGAACTCTTCCTGGCGGTCGAAAACATCACGGATAAAAACTATCGCGGCATTAGTTGGGGGATTGATGCTCCCGGCGTGGGGGTGACGGCCCGGTACACGGTGCGCTTCTAGTTTAGAGTTCCGCCTTCAGGCGGCAGTTTGGAGTTCCGCCTTCAGGCGGCCTCTGTTAAGAAAAAAAGAAGGCAAAAGGTGGAAACAG
>JAIBAN010000035.1 GCA_019695185.1 Blastocatellia bacterium
GTCCATATGGACTGCGCTCCCATTTTGTTTGACTGCCTTGCAGGTTCGTACCCTCTTTTTTTACCTCTTTAGAGATATTATCCCTTTTTTTGCCAAACTGCGCCGGGACCACGCCCGACACAAACAACGTGGCCTTGAACCTTGAGTGATTGAAGCACTCGTCGTATCAACTCGCGGCTCACTCCGGGCGCAGCACGTTCAACATCTGAAACTGTGAACGCCAGCGGTAGTGAGCCAAGGGCTGCTGCAACCAACTCGGTTTTCGAACCGCGCGGGGAAGCAGTCCGCCCAACCCGGTCCTCAAATTCTTTGTATGCCAGTTTCAAAATATACAGAGAGTATTGAATAAATGGCCAAGGGTCATGGGTGCCTTCATGCCATCGCTGCGAGCTTTGCTCAAGAGTTTCATAATATCGGTTTTTGTTTTGCTCAATCAGACGCTCAAGACTGATATATCGCCCAACTTCGTAACCAAGCTGATAGCTTTGTAAGAGGGAAAGCAGTCGGGAAACGCGCCCATTTCCATCTCGGAACGGGTGAATACACAGGAAATCAAGGTTGAATGCCGCCAAAGCTACCAGTGGATGAATCCATCGTTCAGTAAGGCAATTTTGCCAAAGTGCCACCAGTTGCTCCATGCCAGCTACGGTGTCAGTGGCTTTGACTGTTTGAAAACGGACTCGCTGGCGTCCATCAGGGTAGCGTTCAATGATGTCGGTATCGGTTTGTTTGAATTGACCGGCATCGCCAATCTCACCCCGTGAAAGCCGGTGTAATTGTTGAATCAAATCAATGGTAAGAGAGAGTTGGGTTCCTTTGGTATGAATGAAATCGAGTGCCTTCCGATAGCCGCGAATTTCCTCTTCATCCCGGTCAACCAGCAAGCTCTTTCCAAAAAGAACCGTTCCAATCCGATGGTGGTCTATTTCCACACCTTCAATCCGATTCGATGAAACCGCGCTTTCAATCAGAGCGTGTTCGCGGAGAACTTTAAGTTTTTGTGGTGACTGATGGGTAAATAACTCTTGCTTGCCGCGCGCTTCTCCTAAATCGGCCAGATGCCAGCTTACGGGAACCGGTACGCCAGCCACACCATTTTTGAATTGAAGAAGGGTTTTCATGGTGTTACGAACCGACTTTACCGGTGGCCGCCACCATGTTCCGCAAGAAACCGGAAAGCGCCACCGCTTCGTTCCCACGGTTTTCGCGGATAACCTGGATGATTTTTGAACCCGTAATCACGCCGTCCGCGCCCAGCTTGCACATGGTTTGGGCATGTTCGGGCGAAGAGATGCCAAACCCGATACAGAGTGGCAGGTCCGAAACCCGGTGGGCCCGTTCCAGCAAATCCTGCAAACTTGTGTCGTACCGTTCGTCCGTTCCGGTAATTCCCAACCGTGAAACGACATAGAGAAATCCGTCGGCTTCCTGGGCAATCAGACGGAGCCGTTCGTCACTTGTGAGCGGGGAGATAATACAAATCGGAGCAATTCCTGCTGCCCGTGCCTGGGCAAACGTCTGGTTTTCGGCATCAGGCGGCAAATCGGCAATCAGAACCCCATCCACTCCGACAGCCGCAGCCTCACGGAAAAAAGCCTCTCCGCCTTTGGCCATGACCATATTGAAATAGACCAGCAGACCAATCGGAATCTCCGCATCAAATTCACGGATTTCCCGAATCAGTTCAAAGGCATCCCGGACCCGAAAACCGCTGTTGAGGGTTTCAAGAGCAGCTTCCTGCACCACCGGACCATCGGCCACCGGGTCACTGAAAGCCAAGCCGAGTTCAAGTGCCGTGGCACCGTTGGCAATCATCACCTGGATGGTTTCGAGACAGGTTTCCCGGTTCGGCCAGCCCAGCAGGGTGAATGGGATAAAGGCTTTTTGCCCGTTTTCGCGGAGGTGTTGAAAGCGGTGTGTATATCTGTTCATAAAGTTAAAAGGACTGAGGACTGAGGACTGAGAACAAGGCCAGGACTGAGGACTTTTTTTAAGGACTGAGGATTGAGGACTGAGAATTTTCATCAAAAACCAGGGTTGTATAATTTTGCCATGTCTAACCCAGGAAAAACTCAGCCCTCAGTCCTCAGTCCTCAGTCCTGGCCTTGTCCTCAGTCCTCAGTCCTTAAAAAAAGTTCTCAGTCCTCAAGAAATGATTTGATGTCCGGTGGCACATAGGTGCGCCGGGCTTCGACGGAAAACAGCACTTCACGGCTGTAGTAATGCAGCGGCAGCGACCGGTCGCCGAATTCAATGACCTTGTGGGCAAGTTCGACCAGTGGTGTGGCCGGGTCTTCCTTGGCCAGAAAGAGGTTGCGGACTGCCCAAATCCAAAAGATGGTGATGGTTTCGTGATAGCCGCTGGTGTCGGTGTTTTTACCGCCCACGGCTTCGTTGTAGCGTTTGATGTTTTCCCGAACGGTCACTGTCGTTTCGGGCTCTGTGGTGCGCAGGACGTACCAGAGCGCCATGACCATGTGTGCGCCGTGGGTCCAGCGTTCTTTCGGCCAGGTTCCGGTTTCAAAACCGTGCATCAGGGCCGCAACATCTTCATCCGTATGAAGGGTGATTTCTTCGACAAAAGGTGCAGTGTGAGACATAAAAAAACTCCGTGTGCCATTGCGATTAAAGGGTTGAAAAATTTTTCGCTGTGCCACCCGGATTACCCGCAATGGCACAGGAAACCGCATGACACACGACGTTTCAGCTTGTCAGATTGACAGACTGGCTTTGTTGGAAGGCGTTTTGTTGGTTCATGACTTGCTGCATGTCTTTGTCTCCTCGACCGGAGAGGTTTACTAAAAGAACGGTGTCGTTGGGAACTTCCCGCGCCAGCTTTTTCGCATACGCCAGAGCGTGCGCGCTTTCAAGCGCCGGAATGATGCCCTCCGACCGGGCCAGTTCATGAAAGGCGTCCAAAGCTTCCTGGTCGGTGGCCGATTCGTAGCGGGCCGCGCCGATGCTTTGCAGATACGCATGTTCAGGGCCAACCGACGGGTAATCCAAGCCCGCCGAAATGCTGTACGTCTCGTGGATTTGCCCGTCTTCATCCTGCAAGAGCAGGCTTTTCATTCCGTGCAAACATCCCAAGGTTCCGCGTGCGAGCACCGCGCCGTGTTCGTGGGTGTCGAGGCCCTTGCCGGCTGGCTCTACGCCAATCGGTTTGACATGTTCGTCACCCAGAAACGCCGTAAAAATCCCAATGGCGTTGGAGCCGCCACCGACACAGGCAATCACGTAATCAGGAAGATGACCGATACGGTCCAGCATCTGCGCGCGGGCTTCGTCACCGATGACCCGCTGGAAAAATTTCACAAGTGTCGGGAACGGGTGCGGACCGGCGGCGGTTCCCAATAAATAATGGGTATGGCGCACATTTGTAATCCAGTCGCGGAGTGCTTCGTTAATGGCATCCTTGAGCGTGCGCGAACCACTTTTGACGGCATGGACCTTGGCTCCCAGCAGCCGCATCCGGAAGACGTTCGGTTGCTGGCGCGCCATATCCACTTCGCCCATATAGACTTCGGTTTCAATCCCCAAGAGTGCCCCGGCCATTGCCGTGGCAACACCATGCTGACCGGCTCCGGTTTCGGCAATCAGCCGGGTTTTGCCCATCGCTTTGGCGAGCAGCGCCTGCCCTAGCGCATTGTTGGTTTTATGTGCGCCGCCGTGGAGCAGGTCTTCCCGTTTCAGAAAAATCTGCGCACCCCAGTTGGCCGACAGATTTTTGGCAAAATAAAGTGGCGTCGGACGCCCGGCAAAATTTGCCAGCAAATCGCGGAATTCCTGGAGAAAAGCGGCATCCTGGCTGAATGTGAGGAAGGCCGTCTCCAGTTCCTCAAGTGCCGGAATCAGTGTTTCCGGCACATACATGCCGCCAAATGTTCCGAAATGACCTTTTGATAGCATAATTCACTTTTCTGATTCTGATTGTTTCAATGGTTCCCACAACCTGCGAACCTCAAACACCAATCCCGGCAAAACCGACTCGCCTGAAAGTGTTTCCGGATCGTCAAGGATTTCTATTTCCGCATTTGGGCGGTAGACAATCACCCGCTGTTCTTGCGGGTCAATCAACCATCCCAACTGCGCACCATTTTCGATGTATTCGACCATTTTGTTTTTAAGGCTTTTGAGCGAGTCGGTTGATGACCGAAGTTCCACCACAAAATCCGGGCAAAGCGGAAGGAATTTTTCACACTCTTCATCCGTTAAGGCACTCAATCGTTCCTGGCTCACCCAGGACGCATCAGGTGAACGCATAGCTCCGTTTGGAAGCAGAAAACCAGCGGATGAATCAAACGCTTGGCCCAAGTTGTTTCCGAAAGCCCAAATCGCAAGCAAACCAGTTAATTTAGCATTCCGGTTTCCAGTGACTCCTCCAGTAGGCGGCATAATTTCAATGTCTCCTTGAAGATTGCGTTCAATTCGCCATTCCGCATTCAACTGGCAGAACTGGAATAAATAATCATTGTTTTTGAACGACTCAGGGCTATGCAGCACAATTGGCAGCGGAATAGCCACAGCGGTTTCCGGAGGTTCAAGTGCTGGTGTTGTACTCATCGGGGTATCCTTTCAAACTTCATTCAAACCAAATACCTTGTAAGTGCTCATTGGGCTAGCCTTTGAAAATTTTTGGTTCAGCACGCTCTACGACAATTCTTTCATCAAATTGGTATTCACCCGACTGGCTCGTTGAATAAGGAATATAAATATCGAAAATCTTTCCTGCCCTGTTTTCAACCCAAACCCAAAGGGCATTTATCTTCAAATTTAGATCATTGAATGTCAATTCAGATCGAACACAAACCCCAATTGAAATAACATTATTCTCTCTTGAAAACCCTTGATAATATTCTATTACCTCTTCATATACTTTCTCCTGGGAGGAGACTAAATCCTCTTTCTCAAACTCAAAGAGATCTATTACAATTTTATTATCAACCAACACTGCCCCAACCATTGACAACCCTCCGTTGGCAAGTCCATCGGTTGCTGTAATTTCCAAAGCAGAATAAATGGCTTCAATTTCTTTTGGAAGCTCTGTCATTTCAATCAGTTTAGTATTGAAAATTAATTGCCTGAATAATTTCGAATTTATTTTATGAATTGACCAAGCCGAAATGCTATTGCTCTCGTTCCTTTCCCACAGTTTCGCTGCGCTTCACTGTGGGCTACGCTCTGTCACCTGCTTTGCAGGTTGAAGAAAAATGCTTTTACTTTCCTCTTGTCTTTCATCCCCGGAGCCTTTTCGACCCCGGAAGCCACGTCAATTCCAAACGGGTTGAGCCTTTCCGCCACGGGTTTCACGTTTTCAGCCGTTAAGCCTCCGGCAAAAAAGTAATCTGGCAACTCGTTCTGTTTTCCCAGAAAATCCATTGCCTGGGCCAGCCATTCTGGACTGGCACCGTGCTTGGGACGGTCAAAGAGCAAAAATTCAACCTTTGCGCGGTACAGTTCAATCACATCAGCCGTCAACTTCGGGCTGATTTCGAGTGCCTTGATAACCGGAACCGAAAACCCCAGGCATTCATCCGGGGTCTCGCAGCCATGCAGTTGCACATAATCAAACCCAATTGAACCAATACATTCCGTAACAAAATCACGTGCCTGATTGCGAAACACGCCGACAGTGCGGACCTTCCCGGCAACGCTGCGGACAATCTCCCGGGCCGTTTCAACCCGCACGGAACGCGGGCTTTCGGGCACGAGAATCAAACCCAGGAAATCGGCTCCGGCAGCCACTGCCATTTCTGCGTCGGAAAGGTTGGTAATGCCACAGATTTTAACCCTCAAGGACTGAGGACTGAGGACTGAGGACATTTCAGGACTGAGGACTGAGGACTGAGGACTGAGCTTTTGGGTCTGCAAGTTTCGTTTATTCATTTACGGAGCCTTATTCCAAAGACAGACAACTCAGTCCTCAGTCCTCAGTCCTCAGTCCTGTTTGTTACCGGAGCACCTGCCCCCGCACGATTGCGTGAAAGAGCCAGTCCGGAGTCAACCGGCGCAACAACAGAATCATTCCGGAGCCGCCACCGGCTGTGTAGCGCAGTTTCCAGCTTCCATCGGTGGCAGCCCGGTAAATCACTTTGGCCACATAGTTGGGGGAATCCCCCGTGGTTCCGGCCCGCATCATGTTGGGCAAGGCTCGATTGGAAAATCCGTCATAAGCCGTCAGCCCCGGTTTTTTCATGATGTCCATCGAGCGTTCATAAAAATCGGTTTTGATTGCACCCGGCTCAATGATTTTGACCCGAATGTTGTGGGGACGCAGTTCGTACTGAAGCGATTCGGAAAACCCTTCGACCGCCCATTTCGTCCCGTGATAAAGGCTGTACAACGGAAATGTAACCCGTCCGCCCATTGAAGCGACGTTAATGAGGACACCGCCCTTGTTTTCCCGGAAATGCGGCAATATCGCCCGCGTAACCTCCATCAGGCCAAACACGTTGGTGTCGTATTGCTTGCGAATCTGCTCCGGTGTGGAGGCTTCGAAGGCACCGACCAGACCGTATCCGGCATTATTGACCAGCACGTCAATCCGTCCGAATCGCTCAATGGTCTGGGCCAGTGCCCGCTGGATTGAAACCGGTTCCAACACGTCAAGCTGTAAACACGCCACATTGGGCAACTGTGCCAAACTGGCTTCTTTGGCAGGGGTTCGCATGGTGGCTGCGACATTCCAGCCTTTTTCCTGAAAGTAAATGGCAGCGGCCTTGCCGATACCAGTGGACGCTCCGGTAATCAAAACGGTTTTGCTCATATGGTTGCGGGGGCTTTCTGTGCTGATGGGGTGGGCGTACTCAGTTCCCGCAGCATATCTGAAAGATTGCCGGATTGCATGAGTGCCGTCCCAATCAAAAACCGCGAACAATACGGCAAAAGCGAATCAATCTCCGCACGGGTGCCAATTCCGCTGGCGGAAATGGTGCAAACGCCAGGCGGAATGAGCTTTGCCAGTCGTTTGGTGGTTTCGAGCGAAATTTCAAAAGTGGCAAGGTCACGATTGTTCACCAGCAGCACGTCCGGGCCAAGTTTCAAGGCCCGTTCCAGTTCCGGCTCGTTTTGAATTTCAACCACCGGCGTCATGCCAAACTTCTTAATTTCAAAGAACAGGTTCCGCAGTTCCACATCGGTGAGAATTTTCACAATCAGCAGCACTGCTTCTGCACCAGCCTGCCGGGCATCGGGAACCTGCACGGGGTCGAGAATAAAATCCTTGCAGAGAACCGGATGCGGGGAATTGCGCACGACTTCCGCAAGTAATTCCAGGCTGCCCGAAAAATATTTTTGGTCGGTCAAGACGGAAATCGCCGCTGCATAGCGGTTGTAATGTTCCAAAAGCTCCCGGACATCAAACGCTTCTTTCAAAACACCTGCCGCCGGTGACTTCGGTTTGATTTCCGTGATGAGTTTAATGCCGTCACCAGCCAGGGCACTCACAAACGAGCCAGCCGCAAACGGTACTTCACTGACAGCCGGAAATGCTTTCCGCACAGCAATTTCCGTGCGCTTATGGGCTACGATTTCAGCGAGTTTGGAATTCATAAACCTCGTTTATGTGCGATTTCCCGACCGTTGGTGACTTCTTTCAAATAGCTTTCGACCGTTTCCCGTACCTTGCCGCTGACCAGCAATTCACGGGCAAAAGCAGCCCCTTCTTGCAGTGAACCTGTTTTTTCAGTAACTGCAAAAGCTGCACCGGCATTTTGACAAACCTGCCAGAAATAAACCGAACGTTGACCTTTTCCTTGGATCATCCGTTGGAAAATGTACAGGTTTTCTTCGGCAGTCGGCTGGTGGCTCACTTCCGGCAACTTTCCACGAAACCGGTTGCGCACATGGCAGGTTTGGTAACGCACTCCTTCCACTTCATACACAATGGTTTTTCCTCGATAAGTGATTTCATCCATTCCATCTTCGCCCCGTACCACCATGGCCCGTTTGGTACGGGAATGTCTGGTCAGGTAGGAAGCAATGGTTCTCTGCATTTTCTGATGTGAAACCCCCAGCAACCGATAATGTGGTTCCAGTGGATGCAGTAGCGGTCCCAGAAAATTGAAAACCGAAGTTGTCCCAATTGCCCGCCGGACCGCATGAAACGGCTTCAACACCGGATAAAATTGTGGTGCAAACAGAAACACAAGACCGGTTTTTTCAAAGACCCGTTCCAACGTACCAAGTGGCGTCTCGGTTGGAATGCCAAGTTGTCCCAGCAGGTCAAAACTCCCGCTCCGGCTGGTTACCGCACGATTGCCAAATTTCGCCACCGGAACGCCTCCGGCAGCCAGAACAAACGCCACCGTGGTTGAGACATTGAAATGATGCTGTCCGCTCCCGCCGGTCCCACAACAATCAATCACATGTGCCGGCAGACTCAGGTGCGGACGCTCGGTCGCCTGCATGGCTGTAACCAGAGCTTTCAAGGTTGCTTCATCCACCCGCTCAGGTGAGAGATACCCCAGCACTTCGCGGACTTCCCCTTCAGGCATCCGCAAGTGAATGAGGTCGTGAATTTCGTTTGGGCTCAACATAAAAACCGGGTTCAGGGTTCAGGGTTCAGGGTTCAGGGTTTTGAATACATAAAATCTGGGTTTGGATTTGAATCCTCAATTCTCAAATGCTCATTCAAAAGACCCTGAACCCTGAACCCTGAACCCTGAACCCTGGACTTTGAGAAAATTCCCCAAAATCGCACTGCCGTCCGGCGTGCCGATGGATTCCGGGTGAAACTGGACCCCAAAAATCGGATGCCTGCGGTGCTCGACAGCCATTACCAGATTGGAGCGCGTTTCGCGGGCGGTGACCAGAAATTCCGCCGGGATGGTTGCTTCCTCTGCCACCAGTGAGTGATACCGCATGGCTTCAAACGAAGTCGGCAGGTTTTCAAACAACCGGGAAGCCTCCGTCACGGTCACCACACTTGATTTTCCGTGAACAATTTCAGGGGCCCGAACCACGTTTCCGCCAAAAAAGTGAATAATTCCCTGATGTCCCAGACAGACACCAAGCAACGGGCAACGGATTTCCTCGTAGCGGGTAATCACCTCGCGGCAGACGCCGAAATCGGTATCAATGCCGGGATGACCCGGACCAGGCGACAACAGAATGCGCGATGGCCGGCGGCTCAGCACTTCGGCAAAATCAAGCGCATCGTTCCGAAAGACCTCCACCGGTTCTTCCGTCAACGCCTGAACCATTTGAAACAGGTTATAGGTAAACGAGTCGTAGTTATCGAGCAGCAGAATTGACACCGCGTTTCATCCTCTCCGCAAGCTGGACGGCTCGCAGCATGCTTTTGGCTTTGTTACGGGTTTCCTGGTATTCGGCCAGCGGGTCGGAGTCGAAGACCACACCTGCACCGGCGTTGACATGCGCCTGTCCGTCCTTGACCAGGGCCGAGCGAATGGCAATCGCGCCATCCATATTTCCTGCCGCATCAATGTAACCAACCACGCCTGAGTAGATGCCGCGTTGCTCCGGTTCAAGGTGGGAAAGCAGTTGCATGGCCCGGATTTTTGGCGCACCTGACACGGTTCCGCGTGGAAAACAGCCCTGGAACACATCAAACACGGTTTTGTCCGGGCGCAGTTGGCCTGAAATCTCAGTGGCCAGATGCATGACGTGCGAGTACCGCACCAGTTGGGCAATGTCACCCACTTTGACCGTACCGATTTGGCAGACCCGGCCCATATCGTTGCGTCCCAAGTCAACCAGCATGCGATGTTCGGCAAGTTCCTTTTCATTGGCCCGGAGTTCCTGCCCCAAGTGTTCATCCTCAACCGGATTGGCTCCGCGTGGGCGGGTTCCCGCCAGGGCCCGCAGGACCACCTGTCCGTCTTTGCACTGAACAAACGTTTCCGGTGAAGAACCCAGATAGACAAAACCCGGAAACTTCAAATAGTAGGCGTAAGGCGACGGATTCAGACTGACCAGGGTACGATAGATGTCAAACGGCGTGCTCGTCACCGGACGCGAAAACCGCTGTGACGGAACAATCTGGAAAACTTCACCAGCGGTGATGTATTCCTTGCAGGTGCGGACCAGCTCGCAAAAGGAGTTTTCCGTAAACGGCCCGGTGACAGTGGCAAAAATATCGTCCTCCACCACGGTTTCCGGATTGACCAGCAAAGGCCGGAGGGTTTCACCCTGGTGAATGCGGTCCAGTATCCGTTCGATTTGACTGTCGCCGCGATACGAAACCAAGTGGATTTTCCGGAACTGATGGTCCACTACGATAAAGGTGTCATAGAGGCCGTAAAAACCTTCGGGAACACCAAATGGGTCGCCCGCCTGCGCGGGAATCCGCTCAAAATACTGCGTTGCGCCATATCCCAAATACCCAACCAGCCCGCCGGTGAAGGGAAATCCGAACTGTTCCAGCCCGCCAACCCGGAGTTGAGCTTCGGAGAGCAAATGCTTGAGCGTCCGCAACGGGTTTTCGGTCGTTTCAGTGACCGTTCGTTTGGTCAGTATATCCGTGATAACCGCCTTTCCTTGCTTGAAGGCGATGGTTTTGATTGGGTCCAGGCCAATCAGGGAAAAGCGGGCCAAACGGCTGTCACCTTCACAACTTTCAAACAGGAAGGCGGTCGGTTCATCACGGGTCACTTTGTGAAACAGTGAGGCCGGACTCTCAACATCGGAAAGCAATGTATAAACAGATGGGTCGGACATAATTTGAGTTTTGCGTTCCGCCTTCAGGCGGCAGTTTTGAGTTCCGCCTTCAGGCGGCTGGATTTTGCTTTTTCACTGAGAATTGAGTTCCTTATAGAAATGCAGACTAAAGGCTGGTTTCCAAGCTCCCGTCTGAAGGCGGAACTCAAAACTCAAAACTGTACTCCGCTTGTGGAAGCGGTTTTCCGACCGCTGCCGCAATCGGCTCCACTTCCGCCACAAGTTGTGCCAAATCATCAAATGACAGCGCCTGGGCCGCATCGGAGACGGACTTTTCGGGCTCCGGATGCACTTCCACAATCAGGCCATCAGCCCCCACGGCAACTGCCGCACGGGAGCAGGGAAGCACCAGACTGCGTTTCCCGGTGGCATGGCTGGGGTCCACAATGACCGGCAAATGTGTCATTTGCTTGAGGAGTGCCACGGAAGCGAGGTCCAGCACATTGCGTGTCAGCGGGTCAAAGCTGCGAATGCCGCGCTCGCACAAAATCACATGCGGATTGCCTTCACTCAGCACATATTCGGCTGCATTGATGAATTCCTCAATGGTGGCCGCCAGACCGCGTTTCAAAAGGACCGGTTTGCGCATTTTTCCAAGCTCCTTGAGGAGTTCGAAATTCTGCATATTGCGCGACCCGACCTGAAAACAGTCAAAGGTGTCAGCCGCCTGTTCCAGATGGGTCACGGACATCACTTCACTGACAACCGCGAGTCCGGTTTCGCGTTTGATAGCCCGAAAAATCTCAAGCCCCGCCTCTCCCAAACCTTGGAAACTGTAGGGAGACGTGCGGGGCTTGTAGACGCCGCCACGAATGCAGCGAATGCCCAAACTTATGAGGGCATCAGCAGTCCGGCGCATTTGTTCAAAGGATTCGACAGCGCACGGACCAGCCATCAATGCCAGTTCCGGGCCGCCAACGGCGGTTGCGCCAACATGCACGGTTGACGCGGCGAGGTGTTCGGTTTTCAGTGCCAGAAGCTGCATAATCAGTCTCAGTGTGGTTTGTTCTTTCGGCCAGGGCTGAAATTTTGCCCCAAAAAGCGTAAACCGCAGACCATTCGAAAATGGCCTGCGGTTCGCTATCAGAACTGGTTTGTGTTGTAACCTTAACGCTTCAATTGGGTACACAAACGCGGCAGGCCGTTGGTCCGGATCCACCAAGCCTTATATTGCCACTTTTGTGCCACAGAAAACGTCATACTCATTTCGAATTTTCGGACTGTCATCGAACAGTCTGACTTAGGGAGAGAGTGGTTACTCAATCACTCAAAATAATCGTGGCCCTCTAAAGCGGTTGCCACAGGTACTTTGTATTGGATTGCGAAAACCTTATGCCCGTTCTTCCGATCTGTCAACCCCTTTTTTCCTGGTTGTGCCGGGAAATTTTTTGACGCATTGTCAGGTCGAACGGAGCCACAACCAAAGCAGCACCAACGTCACACCACCGGTCACCCAGAGGATGTCCTGAGCCAGACCGAACAGAGTGACGTGACCTTTGGGAGAGCGATTGCGGCTTTGGTGAAAGTGGTGATACCGATGGCCACAATCACGACACCGGAAAGGGTAGTAGTGAAAAAAAGTGAGGAAACCGGTTTCCCAAAAACCGACGCGATGGGAGCGCCGGACATGCGGCGAAAGACACCTGGGGCATTCCATACTAACAACCTTGGGGGAGTAAAGTTGTACGTTTAATGATTCACTAAATGACACACCGGTTTTGAATATGTCAATGATGTTCACTCGGAACGCTTCGTGATAGGGGAATAACGAAGCACAAACCTGGTTTTTTCACTCCTGCACTCGAAATATTGCATTCCGGCAGGTTGTCCTTCAACTGGTATGAAGTGGTGAAGGGGCATTGCCTTGAGTTTTTCGGCGGCAACAAATCCAATCCGGTTTTCTGAAACCTCCAGGACCAGCCCCTCCCGCCTGGTTTTGCGATACAGTTTCTTTCCGTCCGACGACAGACCGAACGGCAGGGTTTCATCGGGCAGCTCCCAGCGGCGAATGGTCTTTTTCAATGATTCATCCACCATTTGAATTTCAAACAAGCGATAGGATGGGGGCCGCTTAAGGGTCAAGGGCTGCCCGCCCAAGTCAGTTGTTTCAATTGACTTGGACGTAACCCGATAACAGGGAATGACAACCTGTTCGGTTGGTTGGGCCACGGGTGTGGGGAAAACAAAAAAGATGAAATCAAAACCTTTCTGAGCCAGGATGGTGTTGGCATAGGAAGCTACCTGCTCCTGGCTGGCTGGTTTTTTCCGGTAGGAAATCAATCCCTCCAATGTGGCATAAAAGACACTGGGGATAACTTTGCGCCGCTGTGTTTCAAAATCGGCATCCTGGGCATGCACAAAATGGGAAAGGAACGGCATCCCGACAAACACTCCGACTATCAGGCAGGAACCAATGATTTGACTACCCAGCCGGATATTTTCCTTTCCCATTGGATTTACTCTTTCTATAACTCCTCAGGCCGTTCAACCGGTGGAGCAACCGCTCCGTAATCAATGTGAATCCGCTCCACATAGGATTCCAATAGCTCCAGAATCCGCTCCTGTCGTTCTGACCGCAGGACAAACCCAACATGGTATTTTTTCTTGATCCGCAGAAAAATCTCCGGGTCGGCAAAGGCGGCTGTATCAGGCCATTCCTGGCGGGCCAGGGACAGGATAATTCCGGCATAGTCCTGTCGTGCTGCCGGAAACCGGTACGGCTGGTCCGGCGACTCGACTTCAATTTTGGCCCATTCCTTCCATAAGTTAATTCCACTGGCGGCTTCAACCGAATCGGCCGTGTGCGCACCGCCCACCCTGGCTGCGATTTCAAGGAAATAAAACTGGCCGTCAGCCCGGCTTTTGATGAATTCGGCATGTGCCACGGTGTCAGAGAGCTTGAGCACCGAGATGATTTTTTGATTGTCAGTCAGCAGTTTCTCTTCTTCCTCCGAGCCGCGCTGCACGGTGATGCTCGTATGCACGCCGCCTCCATGATACACATCAAACGGAGGCCGTCCGTAACGGCTGACCGAAGAAAACAAAATATCCCGCCCTTTCAAAAGTGAATCAACGTGATAGACCTCGCCGGGCACGTACCCTTCCAGCAGATAAAAGGAAGGTCGTTCATGGAGCAACTCGCTTTGTTCGAGTTCCTTGATGGCAGCCCAGACCTCGTCCGGTTGTTGGAGTTTGCGGATTCCGATGCCGCCGGCGCTGAATCTGGGTTTGAGCATCCAGGGACCCGGAACGTAGCGCAAAAACTGGGCCACATCCTGGTAATTGAGAACATGCACAAAATCCGGCACCCGGATTCCAGCCTCACGCGCAGCCAGTCGCATAGCCAGCTTGTCACGCACAAAGCGGGTGTGCGAGACACTCGGACCAGGCAAATGCAGGTGCTCGCGGATTTGCGCCGCTGTCAGAACATCAAACTCGTGCAGGGCCACAACTCTGGTAAATCGTTCCTGCCGGGCAATGTGGCTGGCGGCTTCAAAATAGAGGTTGGTGTCACAGGTATTGGGCAAGGCCAACAAGTCGGCCAGGATCTCGCGCGGCCATTCCGCCTCCAAGGTTTTTTCTTTCGTGAGCAAAAAAACACGATGTCCCAGGCGGGCACATTCGCGCATAAAGTCGGCACCGCTGAAAAGACTGGCAAGACAGAGAATGGTTTGAGGGCGTGTGGTCATAAATTTTCAGGGTTCAGGGTTCAGGGTTCAGGGTTTTGAAATCCATATTGTGAAATGGTGTTGGGTTGCAGTAGTACAAAAACCCTGAACCCTGACCCTGGTTACGTTGCTTCCGTGGCAGACAAGATAATGGTGGCAATGGACGTGCGTGCTGCACCAGAAAGCGCATCGTCCTGGGCCTGAGCCATAAATGCAAGATTGATACGAACCAGCCGTTCGTTGATGGAGTGCATGTGAAAAACGTCTTCTTCCATCAGGTTTTCCAAGGTTTCCTGAGCTTCGGTGAAATTCAGGGGACACACTTCCAGCAGGGCTTCGGAAGTTTCTTCCTCCAGGTAAAGCAGCGGAAACCCGTGGGTTCGGCAAATCACCGGGCGTGCTTTATACACGGCACAGGCTCCGTCAACCAAAGCCGGGCAGGGAACCGAGGATTCCGGCGGAGGTGGAAATTCTGTACTTGGCGGCGGCGGATTGGCCGCCAGCATTTTTTCCCGCTCCATCGTGGCCAGGGCCTGGCTCCGCAGATAGGTCTTTAAATTGGCAGACAGGTCGCTGATATAAAGGCGCAGGTTTTCAGCTTCTATGGCAAAGAGAGAGAGGTGTTGTTGACAACAGCCGATGCAACCCAGCCGACAGACCATTTCCGTCGCAAAGCGTTCCCGCAGGACACGCCCATAGCGGTCAATATCGGCTAAAAGTTCACGGTAGGTTTCAATCGGTTGGGCCATTACCATGTTGTCGGAAGGATATTGGCTTCCGTCCTGGAACTGTGAAGTGTATAGGGGAACGCCTGCCTGATTATCCTTTTATATGTGTTTGTCCCGTCCCAAGACAAGGAAGAAAAGCAAGGATGTTCAGGCAAAAATAGATTTCCCTGTCAGTTGCCGGAGATGACTTGGGCGGTTTGGTCGGAATTCAGCTTGCAGGACCGGAGCTGCGGCAATTATTCCCGGTTGCTTGCCTTGCCTGCCGGAACTTTGCTTGAATGAACAGGCTGTCACGTTTGAAGTGTGCTTGCCCGGCCTTTCATTCCATCTTGAGAGGCTGATGGTTTCCGCCCCTGCTGGGGAAATTCTGTTGATTTGATTAGAACACTGGATTTATGTCCGAAGCCGCAATAACACATCCTGGCGTCCAGGCATTTGCTGAGATTGCCGAAAAGTATTGCACTTGGGTTGAAGGACCGCGAGGGGATGCTGACGCGGAAATGCGGAAAGTGAGAAAGCTGCTGGCTGAGCTTCATGCCATGGTTTTGCGGGTCAAAGTGACGGACCGAGGGGAAATTACGGCTGAAAACATGGTGCCCCATGAAGTGTGGGGGGATGTTTTTCAGGCTTTCCGGGAACGGTTGCCGGCTAATGACTACTGGGAGGTTTCAAACCCCCTCACACATGACCCTGACCAATATCTGGTGTGCAACTCGCTGGCAGATGACCTGGCCGACATCTATCGGGATTTGAAAAACGGACTGGCTCTGTTTCAGGAAGGGCATCTGAGCGAAGCTGCCTGGGAATGGCGCTTTTCTTTTGAAATCCATTGGGGGGCTCACCTGATGAGTGCCCAGCGGGCAATTCACAGTTATCTGGGCGTGCAGCCGGGCTCCATCGCAGAGTCGGAACGATGAAAATTTTCTTGATCTTCCGGGCGTTGCTGTCTATGATGGCGGCCCTTACATATCCGGAGGCATAGGCTAATTGGTAAGTCACCGGTCTTGAAAACCGGCGTCCGGAAGGACTTGGGGGTTCGAGTCCCTCTGCCTCCGCCATCTTCAATTCATTTTCAATTTGCGATTCCCCGTTCCAAAGTTCCCAATTGGTGACATGCAGTCCCCTGCACGTGATTTCAATTGGCTTCATGGCAGAGGGGCCAAGATTCCCCCACAACAAACGCCCATTCAGTTTTTTTCCGAATTGCACGCCACACAAACGGCGTGATACATTGCGAAATTCTCACAAAACAACCAAATTTCATCATTGGCCATTTGGAATCTGTCATTTTCCAGACTTTTCAAAGATGGCAAATTACAAAGCGCAAATGATGCCGGTGTGTTTTCGGTGAAATCATAAAGGCTGAGGGTTGATATGTCCGGACATAGTAAATGGCATACGATTAAACACAAGAAAGGCGCGCTCGATGCCAAGCGCGGAAAAATCACAACGCGAATTTCCAAGGAAATCACCGTTGCCGCCCGTATCGGCGGTGGTGACGTTGCGGCCAATGCGCGGTTGCGGAAAGCAATTGCCGATGCCAAAGCGGAAAATATTCCCAATGATACGATTGACCGGGCCATTAAACGGGGAACCGGCGAAATCGAAGGCGCAGTGATTGAGGAAATCACCTATGAAGGTTACGGTCCCAACGGCGTCGCGGTGATGGTTCAAACCACGACCGACAACCGCAACCGGACGGTTTCGGAATTGCGCCATCTGTTTTCCAAAAACGGTGGAAACCTCGGTGAAAACGGATGCGTCCGGTTTATGTTTGACCACCTGGGCGTGATTGTGCTCGACAAGGAAGCCAGTTCGGAGGACGAGTTGATGGAACTGGTGTTGAGCGCAGGGGCCGATGACTTGAGGGACGAAGGCGATGTGTGGGAAATCAGGACCGACCCGGCCAGCTTTGAGGCCGTGTATGAAGCCGTCAAAGCCGCCAACCTGACCCCTATTTCCGCCGAAGTCACGATGGTGCCCCAGACTTTGGTCAAACTTGAAGGCAAGGAAGCCCAGGCTATGCTCAAGTTTTATGACGCCCTGGACGACCATGATGACGTGCAGAAAGTTTCGGCCAATTTTGACGTGGACGAATCAGAGTATGACGCCTGACGTAGGAACCAATTGAGAATTGAGAATTGAGAATTGAGAATGAGTTGCTCTCTCAACAATCAGGGCAACCTTTTGGGTTGGTGAAGGTGCCAATTCAAAAAAGTTTTCACATTCACAATTCTCAATTCTCAATTCTCAATTAAATACATGCCATCTTTTGAGACCTTTTTCCCAGTGTTGTGCGGGACGGTCGCTGCGGGAGCGGCGGTCACCAGCGGTCTGTGGCTGACGGAGCGGTTCCGGACGATGGGCCGCGAATATGTTCAGGTCGGTTTGGCAATGTCCGCCGGCTTTTTGCTTTCGGTTGTCCTGCTTGACATCATTCCGGAATGTGCCGAGGACTGGAAAGGGCGGCCTGGTGGCTTTCACACCGCCATGTTACTGGTTCTGGCAGGCTATCTGTTTGTGATTTTTCTGGAACGGGCGGTTTTGGCTCACGTCCACGTCCATTTCGAACCCACCATTGAGCCCCACGAATCCCATTGTGATTCGCATCCTCACATCCAGCACGGGCATAACCTATTGGATGACTCCCATCTCCCAACCTTGCTCAGTGCTCTGGTGGTCCATGCATTTTTTGACGGTGTTTCGGTCGCATCGGCTTTTCTGTTGAATAAAGCTCTGGGCTGGGTGATTTTTATTGCCCTGTTGTTGCACAAGGTACCAGACGGTGTGACAGTGGTTTCAGTTGTTTTGGCGGCAGGCCGTTCCCGTCGGGTGGCCCGGTTGGCCACGTTGGTCACGGGCGGCGCAACGCTGCTGGGGGCAATCCTGGTGGTCTTTATGCAGCCGATTATCCCAGTGGTCGGATATGTCCTGCCGGTAGCTGCCGGAGTGACACTGCACGTTGCCGCTTCTGACCTGGTGCCTGAAATCGTAAGCACGCAGCGTGGGTTGCGCACTCCCATGGCTATTCTTTCGGGTGTGGTTCTCTTTTACTGCACGCATTTCATGCTGGAGTGGATGCTGGGGTAATTTAACCTGAAGACCGGGTCCAAGGCAGAACCGGAAACCGGCTTTCATCCCTGTCGGTATGCTGCTGCGGTGCCGGATTTTGGTTGGCGTTTCCTGTCTGCGTGCCTGAAGTGCTCCTTTGCACAGCCTTATTTTCCCTTCAATCAAGCACTCTATGAACCAGATTCACAAGACTTTGTGTGTTTTTTGGGGAGGAATGTCCCTGTGGTTTGTTTTCACAATGGGCCTGCCCTCCGGTTTCAGTCACAACCAGTCCTCCGGTTTGCAAAGGCAGATGTGGCAACCGGCAGCCCCGTCCACTCGGACTGCGGCAGCTTCAACCCGGTTGCCTGCCCGGTTTCGCCTGGATAGCGAGGTTTGTGCCAAAGCCTTGCGCCAAGCTCCTCTGGAAACCGTGGTGTCCGCCTGGAACAGTTCTGCCATCATCGAGTTGCCGTTGCCGGAAGGAAACTTGGCCCGCTTTCGGGTGGTGGAATCGCCCATTCTGGCCACAGCCGGTTCCGACCTGCCGGGCGGAATGAAGACCTTTGTTGGGCAGGGAGTGGACGACCCAACCGCCACCACCCGGTTTGATTGGGCCGCAGATGGTCTGCACGCCCTGATTCTTTCCGGGTCGAGGATGGTTTCCATTCATCCGGACCAGGCCACGGGCGATACTGATGCCTATGTGACGGAGAAAATTTCGGTGTCTGCGGAACAGCTTCAATGCCTGGCTGATATGCCCGAAGTGCAGGGAAATCCGGCGGTGCAGGGACGGAAACTGGTCAAAATTGAAAAACAAGGTTTGGTTTCCGGCGGGTGGCTGCCGGGTGCTTCTACCGCAGAGGTAAAAGCCACCGTAGCTCCGGCGCAGGCAGTTGATGATGCACGGTTTTCAGCCGAAAGCATCCCGGCGGATTTACTGGCCCGGATGCAGGAGCTTTCAACCGCCGCCGCCCGGTTCCGGAGTATTACCTTTACTGCGACCAATGGCTGGCTGGTGATTGCCGACACAAACACCTTTGCTGCTTCAAACGTCCCCCCCTCGGCCTTTACCGCAGTGGATAATCTGACCAAGGCTGGCCGGACCATTCGCGGCGTTTCTTTCTCACCGACGAACGGCTGGGTCATTTTGCATGACGACCGACAGTTTACGGCGGAGGGGGTTCCGGCGGAACTCATGACCCGGCTCCAACAATTTTCCGCCACCGGACGCACGGTCAAACAGGTGGTGTTCACATCCGGCACAGGCTGGGTGCTGCTGGCTGATTACAATGGCTTTGCGGCTGAAGGCATTCCCGCTACCCTGCAAAACACATTGACCGATTTGGCTGCCGGTGGTGAGGAAATCAAACGTGTCGCGCTTTCCCCAACCGGTGGCTGGGCGGTATTTTTCGGGAGCACAGGGTTTCGTAGCGAAGCCATTCCAGCTTCCATGCTCGCCAAACTGACCGGTTTTCAGGCTGCTGAACGCGATTTTGTAACCCTGGCTTTTCCCCAAACCGGGAATGGGTGGGTGGCTGTGGCCACAAGTGCCCCGGCTCCGATTGGAGGCCGGTTGCGGACCTTTCGGCTGGCGGCGGCGGCAACCGGTGAGTATACCCAAATGCAGGGCGGCGGCACGATTGACGGTGCCTTTGCTTCAATCGCCCGGCGGGTGAATTTTGCCAATGCGGTGTATGAACGTGAACTCTCCACCCGGTTTTTGCTGGTGGACAATCGGACGGCCATTTTCACCAACGCCGACGCTGACCCTTACACCAACAGCAACCTGCTGACAGCCGCAGGCCAGAATCAGCCCGTTTTGGATGAACGTATCGGAACCGCCAACTATGACATGGGCCATCTGTTTGCCGGTCTTTCATCGGGTGTGCAAGGGTTGGCTTTTTCCGGCATCTGTGTGGCTGATTCCAAAGGGCGGGCTGCCAGCGGGTATGGCGTGGCCCCGGATTCACCGCTCTCGACCTTTATCCTGGTCCATGAAATGGGCCATCAGCAGTTTGCCAACCATTCGTTTAACGGGACTTCAGGCAGTTGCGGAGGCAGTAATCGGCGGGCTGAGGCTGCGGTTGAACCAGGCAGCGGAAGCACGGTCATGTCCTATGGGCCTGCCGGTTGCAGTCCTGAGGCGCTTGGTTTTACGGCTCAGGACATTTATTTCCATTCCTTCAGCCTGAAGCAAATGCTGGTGGCTGCTTTGAATGCCACTCCTGGAAGTTGTGCCCAGGGTGGCGGAGTGGGGAATGCTGCCCCCCAGGTGAATGCCGGTTCAGACTATGTGATTCCAGCCCGGACGCCCTTTACCCTGACTGCAACGGGCAGCGACCCCGACGGTGATGCGCTGACCTACACCTGGGAGGAAACAGACGTTGCTTTTGCCCCCGGACCTCCCAACACGGACGAAGATGGGCAGGCCCGGCCCCTGTTTCGTTCGTTTCCGCCCGCCAGTGACCCGTCCCGGACTTTTCCCAATCTGGCGAATCTGCTTGAAAACCGAACTGTCGTGGGAGAAAGCCTCCCGACCATGAACCGGACCTTACGGTTTCAGGTCACTGCCCGCGACAACCGGGCTGGAGGCGGTGGCGTGACAACCGACTCCATGCAGGTGCGAGTGGTTGCCACCGGTGGGCCGTTCAGTGTGACCGAACCCAACGACGCCGTGACCTGGGAGGCCGGTTCGAAACGGCAGATTTCCTGGAATGTCGCTGCCACCAATCAGGTTCCTGTCAATTGTGCCAGTGTCCGGATTCGGCTTTCGACAGACGGAGGACTGACCTTTCCCACGGTTTTGGCTGAAAGCGTGCCCAACAGTGGTTCGACCATGATTACCGTGCCCGAAATCAGCACCACCACCGCCCGGCTCAAAATCGAAGCCGTGGGGAATATCTTTTTTGATCTTTCCGACCGGAATTTCACCATCCGGCCCCAGGTGGCCGATACAGAAAAGCCTTCTGTCTCAAACGTGACTTTGAGCAAATCGGCAGTCAAACGCAAAAAAGACCCGACGCTCGTGATTACCTGGAAATCAAGCGATAACAGCGCCGTGACCGGGCACACGCTGACCTATGCGACGGATGGGGCAAATTTTTCCACTTCGGTAGCTGCCGGACTGCCCGGTTCCGCTCAGAGCTTTACCTGGACGATTGGCTCCGCCTTGGCCAAAACCAAGACCGGCGTGGTGAAGGTGCGGGCTGAGGATGCCGCCGGAAATGCCGGGGAAGCGGTTTCCGGAACTTTTTCCATCAAATAGGTCGGGGCAGATTTTTAACCGCGAAACACGCGCAATATGCGAAAAAAGAAAACAAATTGGTCCTGTAAATATTTCGGTGCTTTGTCGAACAGCTTGTATTTCACCGCAGAGGCGCTGAGAAGGCGCTGCGGATGCGCTGAGAAAAATAAAGAAAAACTCTGCGAAAACTCTGCGAAAACTCTGCGCCTCTGCGGTGAAAGATAAAATGGCACCAAAAAAATTACAGGTTGAACAAATTTGCTCTTTGGATTTTTGCGTGTTTCGCGTGTTTCGCGGTTTCAATAAAGAGACAAACTGAGGAAGGCGCATCGGGCAGGTATGCCGTCCGGTTGTTGGGCTAACAGCCGCGAAAGGCAGGCGGACGTTTTTCCCTGAAGGCTCGAATCCCTTCGGCCAGGTCTTCGGAGAGAATTGCTTCAAGGGCCATTTGATTTTCAAAAGCAAAGCCTTCTGACAGCGGCAATGTCTGAGATTGATTGAGGGCACGTTTTGAGGCCCTGACGGCAATCGGCGACATGGAGGCAATCCGAGTGGCAACCGAGCGGGTAACTTCGGGCAGGTATTCGCGGGAAACCACTTGGTTGACCAGCCCGATACGCAGGGCCTCCGCAGTATCAACCGGTAATCCAGTCAAAATCATTTCCTTGGCTTTGGCCAATCCGACCAAACGCGGCAACCGCTGTGTGCCACCCATATCCGGGATGACGCCAACTGCTACCTCCGGCAGGCAAAAGCGGGCTCCTTCAACCGCCAGCCGTAAATCACAACACATGGCCATTTCGAGCCCGGCTCCAAAGGTCAGACCGTTAAGCGCCGCAATGGTGGGGAAAGGCAATTCCGCCAGCACATTGAACGTGTCGCGCAACCGGTTGATTTCGTTGGCAATCTGGTCGCGGCGGGTGTAATTGGCGGTACTCAGCATTTCCCACACAATGGGATTGTCCGGCGAAAGATCAAGACCGGCACAAAAAGCTTTTTCTCCGGCACCGGTAAGAATCAGGGCGCGCACCTCGTCACCCATCGCTTCCAGTTCGGAAAAACAGGCGTCCAGCATTTCCCACATTTCCAGATTCAACGCATTCAGGACATGTGGGCGGTTCAACGTCAATGTCGCAATTTTATGTTCGACATCAAAAAGAATCAGTTCTTTGGCCATGAAATATGTGGCGCAGGAAAATTCAGAATTTCGGGTTGTGACGTTTCCCGAAAAAGAAGGATGCTGTGATGCAGTCTGACAAAAGGCGGGCTTGGGAATCAAGGGGAACCAGTTTGGATAGTCTTGGGAGTCTTGGGAGTCTTGGGGGGCAAAAATCTGACCAGGTGACCAGGTGACAGTTTTCCGATTCCCAAGACTCCCAAGACTGATTTCCCGTCAGACTTCATGCGTGGTCGGCGCACCACCAGCAATGAAAACCGGCTCAGTCCTCAGTCCTCAGTCCTCAGTCCTCTTTTTAGGTCAGACTTTCATCACCACCGGCAAAATGGTCGGACGCTGGCCGGTCAGTTTTTGAATATACCGCTTGAGGCCGATGCGGATTTTTTCCCGAAAGGCTTCCAGGTCCACCCGTTCGTCGTAAGGGGTGTCCTCCAGGGTTTTGAGGACCACGCTCTTGAGGTCGTCAATGTGGTCTTCGTTGCCATCCACCACCATATAGCCCCGCGTGGTGATTTCAGGGTTGCCTTTCAGCTCGCCGGTTGCCTGGTTGATGGCAATCACCGGAACCAGCACGCCGTCATAGGCCAGATGCTTGCGGTCCCGCATCACGATTTCATCAATTACGGTCGAACGGTCGTCATCAATAAAGACTTTTCCAACCGGGATTTTGCCCGAAATATAGGAATCTTCTTTGGTCAGGCAGAGCACATCGCCGCTTTCGAGCAGAATCACGTTCTGGTCATTCATCCCCAGTTCCTGACAGGCAAAGGTTTTATGCCGGTAAAGCTGCCGGTATTCCCCGTGAATGGGAATGAAATAGCGTGGTTTGGTTGCTTCAATCATGAGGCGCAGGTCGTCTTGCGCGCCATGACCGGAGACGTGAATCCGGGCCGAAGTCGAATCAAACACCAGGGCATGGCGTTTGTAGCATTCGTTAATCAAGCGGGAAATGGATTTTTCGTTGCCGGGAATCTGACGGGCCGAAAGCACCACCGTGTCGCCTTCTTCAACCACTGCCTGTTTATGCGTTCCATGAGCAATGCGGGCCATGGCTGCAAGGGGTTCTCCCTGACAGCCGGTTGCCAGCACCAGCACCTCTTCGGGGTCCATGTGCTTGTAGTCATTGGCGGCAATCAGGAGTCCTTCGGGAATGTCCAGAAAACCGGTGCCGTCCGCGATTTCCAGCGTGCGCACCATGCCCCGCCCGACAGGGAACACCTTGCGGCCAAATTCTTCGGCCAAATCAAGCATGATTTGAATCCGATGGATGCTGGAAGCAAAGCAACTGACAAAAATCCGGTTCTCCGCCTGGTCGAAAATATCTTCCAGGGCCGGAATCACGGCTTTTTCCGAAGGCATTCGGCCAGGACGCTCAACGTTGGTTGAGTCTGACAGCAGCGCCAGCACTCCCCGGTTGCCATATTCACGCAGTCGCTCCACGTCAATGGCATCGCCACAAACCGGGGTTTCGTCAAATTTGTAGTCACCTGTATGAATCACCACCCCAACCGGCGTTTCAATTGCCAGGGCACAACAGTCCACGGTTGAGTGCGAAACCCGAATGTATTCAACCTTGAAGGGACCAATCGTAACAGCTTGTCCGGCGCGAATCGCATGGGTCTGTACTTTGTCAGACAGGTCGTGTTCCTCAAAGCGGCGGTCGGTCACCGCCAGTGTGTAGGGCGTGCCGTAAACCGGAACATTCACTTTTTTCAGCAAGAACGGGAGCGACCCAATGTGGTCTTCGTGACTGTGGGTCAACACGACTGCCAACAGTTCATCGCGGTGTTCTTCAATATAGGTGAAGTTGGGAATCATAATATCAACGCCGAAATGCCCAACCTCGGAAAACATCAAACCTGCGTCAACAATGATGATAGAACCGTCATAACGAAGGGCGAGGCAGTTCATGCCAAATTCGCCCAGACCCCCAAGGGGCATGATTTCAAGACTGGCGTTGCTCACAATATTCAAAAAATCCTTTCACTGCCGTTTCGAAATAAACCGGAGATGATAGCACGCCCTGCAAGAACAAACAGCCAAACTTCCATAAAGTGGGATTTTTTCGGGGTTTGGGTTCAGGGCTCAGGGTTTAGAGGGCTTTCCAATTGAGAATTGAGAATTGAGAACTGAGAATTGAGAATTGAGAATTGGAACCTGATTCAGAATCTCAAAAATCCCATGTTAGAAAACCCTGAACCCTGAACCCTGAACCCTGGCCCCTACTTGGCTTTGAGCAACTGTCCCACGGTTTCGAGGAGGAGGTTTTTGGAGGCAGGCTTTTCCAAAATCCGGTCAACGCCATGTTCTTTGGCTTTTTCGGATTCAACCGGATTTGCCCAACCGGTCAGGATGACTGTCGGCACAAGCGGGTTCAACGATTTGACGAGGCGCACCACATCCCAGCCGGAAAGCCCCGGCATTCCCAGGTCCGTAATCACCAGGTCACAAGGGGTTTCCTGGAAAACCTCGACCCCGCGTGCGCCGGAACAGGCAACCACCGGGGTATATCCAGCGTGTTTGAGATGGGCGGCAATGACGGTGGCGACTTCAGGTTCATCATCAACCACCAAAATTCGTCCCAAATTCGGAAGGTTAATCTCCGGTGAGTCAGGTTTTTCCGACAAAGAGGGGAAATCCGGTTCCGGAGCCTTCAAAATCGGGAGCTTGGCAGTAAAGGTTGCTCCTTTTCCCGGAACTGATTCAACCGAGAGCGAACCTTGATGATATTTGACAATACCCAGTGAAGCACTCAACCCCAAGCCGGTTTTGGTAACGCCTTTGGTGGTAAAAAACGGTTCGAAAATCCGTTCTTTGACGGTCTCGGAAATCCCCGGACCGGAATCGGCAATTTGCACATAGACATACTCCTCATCTGAAAAAGTCCGACAGATGATTTGGCCGCCTTTGGCCAGCAGGGCTTCAACTGCGTTTGAGATGAGGTTTCCGCACACCTCGCGCAGTTCGTTTGCATTCCCCAGAATCGGCGGTGCCGGGCTTAACTCCTGCAACAAGGCGATGACGGCCCCGCTTGACTGGAGTGCGTCTTTCCAGCGGGCTTCAGTGAAATGAATGGTTTGTTCCAGAATTTCATGCAGAAAGACGGGCTCGGTGGGCACGTTTTTGCGTGACTGGGTAAAGTTTTGAATGCGGCGCACTAGGGCTGAACCCTCCATGACGGCGCGTTCAATACTTTCCAGGCGGCGGAACACCTGTGGGTCAGTCTGGGCGGAGAGCAGGATTTGCGTGTTGCCCAAAATGACCATGAGCAGGTTGTTAAAGTTATGGGCCACGCCGTCGGCCATTTTGCCCAAGGCCTGATGGAGTTCCGCCTGCCGCAGTTTTTCCTGGGCGACTTGCAGCTTTTCCGTGGTACGAACCTGTTCGGTAATATCGCGGGCCAGATTGAGCAGACCGATAACATTGCCTTCGGTATCCAGCAACCGCTCTGCCCGCATATTGATCCAGATGGGCTTTCCGTCCCGGCGGCGGGCGCGAAAGTCGCCGGTGATGATGCGCCCGGCCATGATTTCCTGAATATGCCGCCGGCCATCGGTGCGCTGGTCTTCCAGGTAAAATTGGGTGGCATCCTGTCCCATGGCTTCGGCTGCCGAGTAGCCAAAGACATTCTGGGCTCCATCGTTCCAGTAGGTGACCCGCCCTTCCAGGTCCAGCCCAATGATGGCATCGCGGACGTTACGCAGCAGGTTTGCCTGTTGGGCGATTTGTGCCAGGGCCTGATGTTGGTTGGTGATATCGGTGGCCACCCAGGTCAGACCCAGGGTTTCGCCTCCCCGATTGGTCAGGGGACTGATGGTCAATCGCATCCAGCGGCGTCCGTCACCGGCATCAAAGGCGATTTCCTCGTCATGAATCCGGGGGGAATTGGCAGATGCACTGAGAATCTCGTGGCAAACTGTTTCCCAATGCTGGGCTGACTCGACCGGAACCACCTCCAGAAAACGGGTTCCCACCGCCAGTTCCCGCAAAATCAGCGGGAGTTCCGCCCTTGTGGTCCGTTTCCAGGCTGAATTGACACTGGTCACCTGCAAACTGCGGTCCAGGGTAAAAATAACCGATTCAACCGAGTCAAGCGTGCTTTGAGCAAAATCGCGGGTGTGTTCCACTTCGTCAAAAAGCCGGGCATTTTCAAACGCCACCCCCACGGTTTCCGCCAATGCCGTGACCAGTTTGAGGTCGTTCCGGGTAAACTTTCGCTGCCGGTCAAAACTGTCCACATTCAACACGCCAATAATCCGTCCACGACTCTTGAGCGGAACGGCAATCATGGAGAAAAACTCTTCCTGGCCTACAAGCTGAATGAAACGGGAGTTGGTCCGCCCCTCGTCAACCAAAAGCGGTTCTCCGGTTTGGGCGACATATCCGGCGATTCCTTCGCTCACCCGAAACCGGACGTTCAGCAAGTGGTCGGGGATTCCGCGCGACAGGCGAAAGACCAGTTCCTGACGCTCTTCATCCAACAGCATGATTGAACCGACCTCTGCGCCCAAAGCAAACAAAATCCGATTGAGAGTATTGCGCAGGACGGAATCCAGGTCCAGTTGCGAGTTGACCACCCGCGAAGTGTCAGACAAAAGTCGGATGGTTCGTTCGGATTCATCCAAATGCGCCTGAATCGGGGCCATTCCGATCAAGTTGGCCACCGTTTGTCCTGCTGCTTTCAGGACCATGAGTTCCAGTCGGGAAAAAGGAGCCTGCTCAACCAGACGGGTGGCCAGCAGGCAGCCCAAGGCCCGGTCATGGAAAATCAAAGGTGTCACAATCAGGTGTTGAGGACGAATGCGTTTGGTGACAGAAAGGTGCAGAATGCTTTGGGCTTCATCCCAGGTATAAAGCTTGGCCTGTCGTTCCAACACGATATGGCCCGCCAGACTGTGGGCCATCGGGTAACGGGTTCCGGGTTCGGTTTCGACCAGTCCCACCGAAACCCGTAACTCCATCTCTTCCCGGTCCCAATCACAAAAAAGGACATGTATGCCGTCTGCCTGGAGGTGCTCTCGAAGCACTTCCCCCATACGCCCCAGCGCAGGTTCCAAAGGCTCATCGGAATTGCTGATGGCACCAATTGCGTCCAATGCTGCCAAATAGGTTTCCATAATCTAAAGCCCCGGATTGGCAAAGCCTTGGGAGTCTTGGGAGTCTTGGGAGTCTTGGGAGTCTGAAGTAGTGAACAGTTAAGGTAAACGGTGACAGGATTTTTTCTCTTCACTTGCGACTCGTTACGTGTCACTTGGTTTTGACTCCCAAGACTCCCAAGATTCCCAAGATTCCCAGGACTTTTTTCAGTCTTTCCTTTCCGCCATCAACCGTAGCTGACCAGGAGTGAGGTGCCAGCGCAAACTGCCGGGGAAAAGTGGCACAACGCTGGGGAGCCAGATACAACACAAACTTCCTTTTTTGAAGGTCAGTGCGCCGCCTCTTTCGGATCCAAAAATCAGACGTGCTGCAAGTTCACTCAAATCAGGTTCATGGCCAACTGCCAGGACTGCCGGAAGGCGGGCGGATTGGCTTAAATCGGCTAAAAACCGCTGGGGCTCAAACCCGGTTCTGAGGTTCTGACAGATGGTTATCCGTTCCGGGCAATTGAAGGTTTCAGCCACGATTTCCGCTGTTTCACGGGCACGTACCAAAGGGCTGGTCAAAATCAGGTCAAAGTGCAACTCCATGCGCTTCATGCCTTCGGCAGCAAGGCGCATTTTGGCTTTCCCCTCACGGGTCAGGGAACGGTCAAAGTCGGTTCGTGACCCATCGGCACCCAGGTCATGGGCAATTGCATGGCGGAGGAGATACAGGTCCATCAGGTTTCCCCCTTGAAATCACGGGCGATTTACAATCTGGGTTGCGTTTGATGCCATTCCAGCCACACCCTCCGGAATGCAAACGGGCAATGGTCTATGCGCCTACTTTCCTAACACAGCCTGTTCCACTAGGTCCCGCAACAAGGGCATTTTTTCCCGCACATCACGAACGGCAATCGCCCGGCCCACAGCCTTCCAAGCCATGAGCGTGAGCATATCCGGGGCATGAAACTCCATCCGGTTATGGACTTCGGTGGTTTTGCCCTTGGGGGTCAGTGTCCACCGGTCCTCACCGTTCATGCGGCCTTCGATAGAGCCAATGAGCAGGGTTTCCGTTTGCTCAACGATTTCATAGGTAATCGGATCCATTCCATGGCCGACAAACTCCATCCGCAGTTTGGTGCCCGGTCCGGTTTTTTTCTTTGACAGCAATTTGACGATGACTTCCGTGGGGGACCATGCCTCCAGCAGATGCGGTTCGACCAAATAAGGCATGATCTGAACCGGCGTGGCACGAATGAGGATGCGATCTTCGATAATGTCCATAGTTTTTCAGGGTTCAGGGTTCAGGGTTCAGGGTTCAGGGTCTTTATAAATTGAGATTTGAAAATTGTCATTTCATTCATAGGTCAACTGGTAGGTATTCATAAACCCTGAACCCTGAACCCTGAACCCTGAACTCTAGGATTTCGGTTTCAGGACTTTAATGCTGGTAATTTGGGTCGGCAGACTTTCCCGATAGGCAACTTCCAGCCGTTGGCCGGGCTGGAGGTCGGAAAGCTGTAATTCTTTTTTACCTTTGAGGATGCCTTCGAGAAATCCTTTTTCAGCCGTTATCTTGGCCGAACGGGATACCTTATAGGTCAATTCGTCATTGGTGATTTCGTCTTTGGCTGTAAAGGTCAGCAAATCCGGTTTGATTTCTTTCACAACGAGAACGGTTTTGAGGGTTCGGCGGATTTCAGCCGTAGTGCGCGGCAAGCGCCCGGTCCCCACCGAGCCTTGTCCTCGCGCGGAAACCGTCCCTGCCATCAATGTGCCAAGCAGGCATAAGCCAATCAAAAAAACTGTTTGAAGCCGCGGTAAACTTCGCTGCATAGCCGTGAAAATCCTGTGTCAGAAGGTTGAAGCCGAAGGTGTGAGAACGCCTCCCATTAAAACAGAATCACGAATGGCTGCCAACCGGTTTTACAGGCAGTGCCGCCCGCAGTTGAAAATGGTTGGGTTGGGGAAATGGCACCGAAGGCCGGGAAACGTGCCGTATGGTTTACGCTTTTCGCTGCTTTATGATAAACCTTTACTATGGAATGCTTTTCATCCGAACCCTGAAAATCTTGAAAATCTTTATGAATGCTTCCGAACAGAAACCAAAAATTCGCAGCACAACCGTCATTGCTGTCCGGCGTGACAACCACGTGGTAATGGCCGGAGACGGTCAGGTCACCATGCACACGACGGTGGTCAAATCCGGCGCGCGCAAAATCCGCCGCCTCTATAACAACAAAATTCTGGCTGGTTTTGCCGGTTCAACGGCTGATGCGTTTTCCCTTTTTGCACGCTTTGAAGCCAAGCTGGAACAATATCACGGGCAACTCTACCGTTCTGCGGTCGAACTGGCCAAAGAGTGGCGCACGGATAAATATCTGCGCCATTTGGAAGCCTTGCTTTTGGTGGCGGATGAAAAAGCCATCCTCATGATTTCAGGCACCGGCGATTTAATCGAGCCCGATGATGCCGTCATGGCCATCGGTTCCGGCGGTCCGTTCGCGCTGGCGGCAGCCAGAGCAATGCTGCGGCACACAGACCTGCCTGCCCGCACGGTGGCTGAGGAATCCATGAAAATCGCAGCGGAAATCTGTATCTATACCAACCACTCACTGATTGTGGAAGAACTCTGAAATCATTTGCCATTTACCATTTGCAATTTGCGATTTGGTTGGTTGTTGTTGATTGTACTTTGTTTTTTCGAGTCCTGAATTTGGCCCCTGATTCACTGCACAACCCACCAACTTCCAAATGGCAAATGGCAAATGGCAAATCGCAAATGAAAATTCAAAACTATGGTCATTTATCTCTCATCCGGCGAACCAGAAGAAGAAACCATCAAGCTTGACGAATTGACTCCGCGTCAGATTGTTGCGGAATTGGACAAACATGTCGTCGGTCAAAACGCCGCCAAGCGGGCTGTTGCGGTTGCCTTGCGCAACCGGGTGCGACGGCAGAAGCTGCCCCCTGACCTGGCCATGGATGTCATGCCCAAAAACATCATCATGATTGGCTCGACCGGAGTGGGTAAAACTGAAATCGCCCGCCGTCTGGCCCGTTTGGCCAACTCTCCGTTTCTGAAAGTCGAAGCCTCGAAGTTTACCGAAGTCGGATATGTGGGCCGGGATGTCGAATCCATCATCCGGGATTTGGTTGAAATCGGGATTGATTTGGTCCGCGAGGAAAAAATCACTGAAATTCAGGACAAAGCCGAATTCAATGCCGAAGAACGGTTGCTGGATGTTTTGTTGCCCTCGCCGCCCCGTCCGGAAGAATCGCTTGAAACTGAAGAGGACCCGCTCCTGCGGACCCGCGAGAAACTGCGTCAGCAACTCAGGGAAGGGAAGCTTGACCATCGGACCGTTGAAATCGAAGTCACTGAAAAGGCAGCCCCCGGCGGAATTGAAATCATTACCCCGCAGGGAATCGAAGAGATGGACATCAACATCCGGGACATGCTGCCCGGCCTCTTTCCCGGTGGGCGTAAAAAAATGCGCCGCATGGAAGTTGCCGAGGCGATGGAATATCTGATTTCCGAAGAGGAACAGAAACTGGTGGATATGGACCAGGTGGCGCGGATTGCGCTGGAGCGGGTGGAAAATTCCGGCATCGTCTTTTTTGATGAAATTGACAAAATTGCCGGGCGCGAGTCCGGGCATGGTCCGGATGTCTCGCGGGAAGGCGTGCAACGTGACATTTTGCCGATTGTTGAGGGCACCTCGGTCAACACCCGGTATGGCATGGTGCGCACGGATCATATTCTGTTTATTGCCGCCGGGGCGTTTCATGTTTCCAAACCCTCCGATTTGATTCCGGAACTGCAAGGCCGTTTTCCCATCCGGGTCAGCCTTGATCCGCTCACCCGCGAGGACTTCAAACGGATTTTGACCGAACCCAAGAACTCGCTGGTGCGCCAATACACGGCGTTGCTCGAAACCGAAGGAATCAGGCTGGAATTTATCGAGGGGGCTATTGACTGCATTGCGGATTTTGCTTTTTCGGTCAACCAGCAGACGGAAGACATCGGCGCGCGCCGCCTCCATACCGTCATGGAAAAACTGTTGGACGAGATTTCCTTCAATGCTCCTGACCTGGAGGAAAAAGACCAGCGGATTGATGCTGCCTATGTCAGAAAAATGCTGGCCAACATTGTCGAAAACGAAGACCTCAGCCGCTACATTCTCTAGTTTTGAGTTCCGCCTTCAGGCGGCAGTTTTGAGTTCCGCCTTCAGGCGGCAGTTTTGAGTTCCGCCTTCAGGCGGTGGTTTGTTAGGTTCCCTCATGTCCAATTCAACTATTCAAGTCCGATTTCAAAAATATCCCAATCAGCCACCACAACGCGGAACTCAAAGCTTTGGTTTGTTGTTGCTGTTACTGCTGCTGGGCTGTGTCAGTTGTGGCCGGGCAGGAGACCCAATTCCACCCATTTCACGGTCGCTTGAAAGCACTCAATCGCTGGAAGCCTTTCAGCGGGGCAACCGGATTCTGGTCCGTTGGGCGCGCCCCAATCTGACCAATCCGCGCAGTTCGGGCGTGACACAGGTGGACATTTTCCGGTTTCAGGAACCGGCCACCGCGCCCCGGACCATGCGGGAGGAAATTTTTCTTGAAGAGGCGCAGTTGGTGGGGACCTATACCCTCCAGCAAATCCAAGCCATAGAGGGAGCTTTTTTGACCTTCGAAGAAACGCTGGACACCGCCAATCCAAGCTGGCGCAATCAGCGGTTTCGGTATGCGGTGCGCTATACCGATGCCCGTGGCCAACTGGCTCCGCTCTCAAATTTTGCTTTGGTTGCTCCCTCGCCGGAAGTGGCCGACCGACCGCAAAACCTGACTGCGGTCACCAGCCAGGAAGCGATTTCCCTCAGTTGGAATCCGCCTGCCAAACGTCTTGATGGAACCGCGCTGGGAAGCAGTACCGTGGCCTATAACCTTTATCGGCGTGGTACCAAAGGCGAGTACGGCAAGCGCCCGCTGAACCAGGCTCCGCTTTCCGAACCACGCTTTTCCGACACCAAATTCAAGTTCAAGGCGGAATATCACTATCTGGTCCGAACGGTGACGGAAGTACGCGGAGAAATGGTGGAAAGCGTTGATTCGGAGGAAATTACGGTCAATCCAGTGGATACCTTTATCCCGGTGGCACCGCAAAACGTGACTGGTGCCTCGGCGGCAGGAGTGGTCAGCCTGTTCTGGCCCAGTAATGCCGAGCCTGACATCAAGGGATATGTCATCTATCGGGCTGAGAAAAACGAAGGCGGCACATCTTCCTGGAATCGCCTGACCCCCAATCCCATCACCACCACGACGTTTCAGGATTCAACTGGGGAAAAGGGAAAAACCTACCTGTATCAGATTACTGCCCTGGACGAATTTAACAATGAGAGTCCGCGTTCTGAAACGGTTTCAGTTGAGGTTGTGAATTAAAACCGCAGGACTGAGTCCTCAGTCCTCAGTCCTTGAACGGCTCCTCAGTCCTTCAGTCCTTGGTTTTCAGTCTTCGGATTCATTTAGCCCCGTTTGAAGATTTGTACGGCTTGGCGAAAGTCTTCGCCGTTGTAGGCTCCGCGATTGGTCCTCCAACTGAGAAAAGCTTTTTTGCCCTGATAGATAATCATATTGAGCAGTTTGTCGGCTTTGGGGTCAATTGCCTTCAGCAAGGGCGGAATTTTATACCCAATTTCCTCATCTGAAAGCATGAGAGACGAACGAAAGACTGCTTCGGCAAGTTTTTGCATGTCGGCTTTAATCAGGCTGTGCTGTTGGCCGACGCCATACACTGCCCCAAACGTGTAAGCGGCGTGGACGGCCTGTCGTTCATCATCAGGAAATTTATCTTCACTACAGATTCTGCGGGCGGTGTCTGAAGCAAACAATGCTACTTCCTCAACACTTTGAGCCACAATTTCAGGTTTGCTCTCACCTTTTTCCTCGGCGGAAAAAAATTTATCAAGTAAGCCCATGGCCGCTCTCCCTTGGCGATAGTTGGATGATTATGGGGGAACTCGGTTTTGCTCGTGCTTGGGGTTGGATGTGGATCCTCAATCCCGCTAAAGATGGCAGGAACCGAGCGAATTTTCAAATCAGCCTTTGGGAATCCGTCTTCCGGATTCCAGGGAAGGCCAAATTCTCCCGGTTTTTGACGTTTCTTCTCAGTTTTTTTCAGCATTGAAGCGACACCGTTCCAGGACTGTATAGCGCGAGCCTCCAGGCAACAACTCACTGCGCATAACCACCATTTCAGTCACTGAAAAAGCCACCGGGTTGAAAACAGCCTGCTGGTGTGCTGCAACCAGGGCTCGGTCCGTTGGGGCTCCTTTCAGGCGGGCCAAAGTCAGATGGGGGTGAAAGGCGCGCGGCTCACGGGGAAAGCCGGCTTGAAAACAAGCGGCTTCAAGGGCTTGATGAAGTTGCGCCAGCCGGCGGGAAGCATCCGTGATGCCCAACCATAAAACCCGTGCCTGTCCGCGCGGCGGGAAACATCCGGCCTGCTCAATCCGAATTTCAAAGGGTGGAACCTGGGCTGCGGCCTGGGCCGTGGCCTGTTTGAGTTCTGCCAGTTGTGTGGGGGAAATCTCACCCAGGAATTTGATGGTCAAATGCAGTTTTTCCGGGTGTTCCCATTTGGCCTGGGCGGTGGCAACGGTTTGGCGCAGGGTTTGGAGGTGGTTGGCGACTTGAGCCCGCACCGGGGCAGGCAGTTCAAGTGCGCAGAAAACCCGGAGGGGGGAGCTTCCAACTGATTTAGGCATAAGCAGGTTCCAGACAGAGTAAATCCAAGGCAGAGTTGAAGATTCTGATGCTTTCAGTTAGTTTCCTACACCTTGGCCAGAGATTCCATTGTACTCAGGAAGCTGAAATCCGCCACTTCCAAACTGTCCGTTCAACCCAAAAACAACCATGAAAACCAAAGCCGCTGTTCTATATGAAATGGGGACGCCGCAACCTTATAGTGAGACTACCCCGTTGGTGATTGATGAACTGAACCTGGAGGGACCGGGACCCGGCGAAGTGCTGGTGGAAATTGTCGGAGCCGGTTTGTGCCATTCAGACCTTTCCGTGGTGGACGGAACCCGTCCCCGTATTATGCCAATGGTCATGGGACACGAAGCCAGCGGCATTGTCCGCGAAATCGGCCCTGATGTGACGCTGGTGGCTGCCGGTGACCATGTGGTGTTCAGTTTTGTCCCCAATTGCGGACGCTGCCTGCCTTGTCTGTCGGGCCGGGCTGTGTTGTGCGAATCCGGCGCACGGGCCAATCTGGCGGGAACTTTGCTTTCAGGTTCGCGCAAGTTCACTGATGCACAGGCACGAATCTGCCACCATCATTTGGGAGTTTCAGCTTTTTCGCAGTTGACAGTGGCGGCTGAGGCTTCACTGGTCAAAATAGACCCGCAGTTGCCCCTTGAGAAAGCCGCTTTGTTTGGCTGCGCCGTGATGACCGGGGTCGGAGCCGTGGTCAACACCGCCAAGGTTGAGGCGGGAACCTCGGTGGCGGTATTCGGCATGGGAGGTGTCGGGGCGAGTGTGGTCATGGGCGCACGGGCCGTCGGAGCCCATCCCATCATTGCCGTGGACCGACTGGACGACAAATTACAGTTTGCCCGGCAGGTGGGGGCCACCCATCTGGTCAATGCAGCCAGTGACGACCCGGTGGCCGCCATCCGTGACCTGACGGGCGGAGGTGCTGATTCTGTGTTTGAAAGTGTCGGGCATGAACAGGTTTTGCTCCAGGCTTATCAGGCAACAGGACGTGGCGGCACCACAGTTAGCATCGGGTTGCCGCATCCCAGTAAAATTTTTGCCATCTCCGCTGCCAGCCTGGCTGTTGAGGAACGAACCATCAAGGGTTGTTATATGGGGTCGTCGGTGCCACGCCGCGATATTCCGCGCTACATTGCCATGTATCAGGCCGGCCTGCTGCCGGTAAACCTCCTGCACACGCACACCCTGCGTTTGGAAGACATCAATGCCGGCCTGGACCGGCTGGCGGCGGCACAAGCCGTGCGGCAAGTCATCACCTTTGCTGATAACCAGTGACTGTCAGACTTTCTCACCCGGCTATGAAAACAACCACAATCGTCACCCGTAGCGAATACCGGCACTTTGCCGCAATTCCGACCCGTTGGATGGACAATGACATTTACGGGCACGTCAATAACGTTTTGTACTATTCCTTTTTTGATACGGCCATCAACCAGTACCTGATAGGCGAAGGCGGGCTTGACATCACTGCCGGGCAGGTGATTGGCGTGGCGGCTGAAACCCGGTGCCAGTTCCTGGCCTCGATTGCGTTTCCGGAGACGGTCGAAGTCGGCCTGCGGGTCGGAAAACTGGGGAATTCAAGCGTGGTGTATGAACTGGCCATTTTCAAGGAGGGGGAACCGGCAGCCGTTGCCACCGGGCATTTCGTTCACGTTTTTGTGGACCGCCTGACCCGGCGGGCCGTCCCGCTTCCGGCAGGCATTCGCACGGCATTGGAGCGATTGGCCGGGCCAACATCGTGAAAGTCCGGATTGCAAATCAGGGAAGTCAGAGGACATTATCTTCATCGGTTGTGACGAAGCTGACATAACCCTCGGTCTTTCAACAGAATGAAAACTTTTCTCAGGTTGCCGCGTTCAAAGTGGAAATTATTTACTTCCCTGGCGGATTGTGGATAATTCAAGGCGTCTTTCCCAGGTTCCACCTCCAAATAAGCCATTTTTTACAACCTACAACCCACGTTCGCACAGACTCAATCAAGGAGGATTTATGCGAAGTTTGTTCGGAGTTCACCGGCTCTGTGGTGCATTGTGCGGGGTCGTCGTGGCGTTGCTTTGTTTGACGGGAAGTGCGTTTGCCCAGGCGCAAGCGACCACTGCCGTGATTCAAGGCGAAGTCACCGACGGTACCGGGGCAATTGTGCCGGGGGCCAAAATTTCCGCCAAAAGCGTTGAGACGGGACTGGAGCGCAATGTCACGTCCAACGAAGACGGCATTTACCGGATTCCGCTTTTGCCGGTTGGCACCTATAAAGTCACTGCCGAAGCGAATGGTTTTTCCACCCTGGTGGTGGAAAACATCAACCTCACTGTCGGTCAGACCTTCACCCAGAACCTTTCCCTCAAGCCCGGTGGAGCTTCGGAAATCATCAATGTTCAGGCCGAAGCCGTAGTTGAAACGGGACGGGTCGAACAAAGCACCCTCATCAACCAGAAATCGGTTGAGGAACTGCCCATCAGTCGGCGGGATTTCACCAATTTCATTGGATTGACACCGGGGGTTTCGATTGTGCAGGGACCTGACGGCGACGTTGCCACGCTCTATGGTCAGCGCGGCACGCAAAACAATCTTTCGATTGACGGAGCAGACGCCAACAATCCGTTCTTTGGCGAACAGCGTGGCGGTCAACGTCCGGCTTTCACCATCGGGCTCGAATCGGTGAAGGAATTTCAGGTGGTGCCCATCGGTGCTTCGGCTGAATTTGGCCGTTCGTCGGGTGGATTCATCAACGTGATTACCAAGTCCGGTACGAATGACTATCGCGGAACCGCCTATCTCTATTTCCGCAATCAGGCGCTGGCCAGCCAGAACCCGGATGCAGTCAAGGCCAACCTGCCGACGGAAGATTTCAAGAATTATCAGTTTGGTGGCAACTTTGGCGGTCCCATTAAGAAAGACACCGCGTTTTTCTTTATTTCCTACGACCAGCAAAGTGGACGGAGCGAAAAGCCAAACAGCATTGACCCCCGTTTGGTGCAGCTTTTTGCCACTCGGTTCAACTCACCCGGCGAACAGGGCATTATCAAACGCACAAACGATGCCAATGTGCTGTTGGGGAAAGTTGACTGGGCGATTACGCCAAGCAATTTGCTGACACTGCGGCACAATTACAGCCGGGCCAACCTCAAAAATGGAACCTTTGACGTGCCGACCTGGGGTACCAGTGCCAACGGACGTGAAACGGACAACTCCAATGCGTTTATTGCCCAACTGGTCAGCTCGCTTTCGGCCACCAAGGTCAATGAGTTCCGCTTCCAATATGCCCGTGAAGCACGTCCGCGTTTCTACGATGGACCGGACCTGCCCGATACAACCATCGGCACCTTTGATGGGAAGCTTTCCTACCGGTTTGGCCGTCCGTTTTTCCTGCCGGTGCCGGAAGTGGACAAACGGATTCAGTTCAACGACAACTTTTCCATCATCACCGGTCGGCACAGCTTCAAATTCGGGGTTGAATACAACCGAACGACCACATCACAGACGTTTGTCGGTTTTGCCAGAGGCCGCTACATTTTTGCGGGACCCACGATTGATGCTGCCATCAAAGGCTTTACTGACTACATTGACCGCAAGAGTGCCGCCGGGCTGTCGCTCTATCTTCAATTCGCTCCGCTTGGCGGGCGCACGATTGAAGAAGCCGGATTCCAGGAATTTTCCGTCAACGAGCCGGGCCTGTTCGCCCAGGACGCCTGGAAGATTCGCAACAACATAACCTTTAACTACGGTTTGCGCTGGGAAGCCCAGCTCATGCCCAACCCCATCAACAGCCCGCAAAACACAGCCTTCGGGCAGTTTTTGAGCAATCCGCTGTTCCCGTCGGACGGTAAGATTCCGGATTTCACCGACGGCTGGCAACCGCGTGTCGGGTTGGCTTGGGATCCGTTCAGCAATGGCAAAACCGTCGTTCGGCTGGGGGCCGGAATTTACTATGCCCGCCTGCCAGGGTTGCCGTTGGCCGGTCCGCGGAACACGGACGGGGCGATTGCCGGCAACATTTTCTTTGCCGGATTCCTCGGTCTGCCCATCAGTGCCTATCCGCAATATCCGGGCATTGTTTCAACCCAGGGGTTCCGCCCCTTTAATCCCGGCATTGCGATATTCCCGCGCAATTTCGAATATCCGCGCACGGTGCAGTATGCCGCCAGCATTGAGCATGAAATTGTCAAGGATACCACCGTCTCCCTGGCGCTCAACTATGCTCATGCGACTCGGCAGTACCGGTTTGTCAATCGCGGCAACCCACAGCTCTACGGCGGCGCGTCACCCTTTTCAAAGGCTGACGGTTCCGGAATCGGCGAAATCCGCTCGATTGAAAGCTCGGCCAAATCCCTGTTCCGGGGCATCACCTTTGGTGTCAACAAACGGTTCAGCAATCGGATTCAGGTGCAGGCCAATTACGTGCTTTCATGGGATTATTCGGATGACGACAACGAACGCGACCCGTTCACGTTCCGGTATGCCGACATTCAAAATCTGAGCCTCGAATACTCCCTCTCGGACCGGGACCAACGGCATCGGGTGAACATCTTCAGCACCTTCGAAGGCCCCTACGGGATCAAGTTTTCAGCTATTTTCCAATCGCGTTCGGCACAGCCGGTCTCTGACCCAAGTTGTGCGCGCAGCGACAGCGATTGCCCCGGCACCACCATCCGCCGTAATGGGCGGCACCAGGATAACGTTTTCACCACGCTTGATTTCCGCGTGCTGAAAACCTTTAAGTTCACCGACACCATGGCGTTGGACGGCATCCTGGAAGTTTTCAACATTGCCAACAGCCGTAACCTGCGGTTTGTCCCGCGCCCGCTGACCTTCAACTTTGACGGTACGGTGCGCCAGGGTTTTGGCGACCCCCGGCAAGTCCAATTGGGCGTACGGTTCCGGTTCTAACAACGGTCAGCCGTCAGCTTTCAACTCTCAGCCGGCTTTTCCGGCAATCGGTCACTGATACGCGCCTGATGTGTATCCGTGACCGATTGTCTTTTTAGCTGAAGGCTGGGAGCTGATAGCTCAGAGCTTGATTTTGCGCTACAATCCCACCGTCTTTTGATCCTGCATTTTTCAGTTGCCATTCCCTTACATGAAATTGTCCGACAGGAGCCAATCCTATGGGTTTGTTCGATAAGGTGCGCAATGTGGCCCAGCAGATGACCAGCATGCTGGACGAAGCCAAAGCCCGGCGCGAGATTGAACGCTATGAAACCGACCTCCAGGCCAATCCCGAAAATGTTCATGCGTTGCAGGAACTCAGTGCGCTCTACCAGGAAATCGGTGAAACCGGAAAAGCGGTGGATGCTTTGGTGAAAGCAGCCGAAATTCATCGGCGGCGGCAGGCCCTGGAGCTTGCCCTTGGGTTGTACCGCCGGGCGGAACGACTGGCACCCGGCGAGCAACGGCTGGAAATTCTGAAACAGTTGATTGAACTGTATCTGGAAGCCAAACGCTATGAGGAAGCCTATCAACATTTACGCCAGGCGGTGGATAAGCTGCTGGCCCAGAAACAGTTGTTGGAGGCCAGTGCGTTGGTAAACGGATTGCCCTCGCTGGGGAAAAAAGATCAGTTGTATCGCGGGGAACTGCTGGAACTGGTCAAGCTGCAAACCCAAAGCCAGGCAGGCGAGGCTTCCGGTTCGTGGCTGGTTCCGGGCATGGAAGTTGACCCCGGCAGCCCTGGTTCCGCCAAAATCAAAGAAAAATTTCCGGAACAGACCCTGCTGCTGGTGGATGACGACCCCGACATGCTCGAACTGCTGCAATCCATGTTTCTGCAATTCGGTTGTCGGATGATTACTGCCTGTGATGGTCAGGATGCTCTCAAAAAGGCCGCCGAATTCCAACCAACCTTGATTGTTTCAGACCTGGTCATGCCCAAAATGGACGGTAGCCAGCTTTTTATGGAACTGCGACGGGACCCAAATCTGTGCGACATTCCTTTTGTGTGCCTCTCCTCTCGTGGTCAGGAAGTGGAACGGGTGGCGGCTCTGTCGCGTGGGGTTGAGGAATATTGGGTGAAACCCTTCAATCCGCCGGAAATCCTGCTCAAGATGCGCAATTTGTTCAAACGTCTCCGCCCTCCGGCGGATATGTCCGGCAAGCTGTCGGAATTGAGTGTGGTGGAATTGCTTCATTTCCTGGAAGCCCGCAAGAAGTCAGGTATGCTGACCCTGCACTGCAAGCCCGAAAAGGCATACATCTATTTGCAAAACGGACGGGTGATGGATGCCATGCTGGATGACCTGCGTGGCCGCATGGTCGTGTATCGGGCGGTGTACTGGCTGATTGGGGACTTCGAGTTCCGGTCCATGCCCATGGTGGTTGCTGACACGGTGGGCCTGACGACACACAACCTTGTGTTGGAAGCCATGCGGCGCTATGACCAGGCGCAAAAAGTGCTTGATACGTTGCCTGATTTGGCACGGGTGTATAAGGCTTCAGCAGAGTTACGTGAGCTGGTGGCTGCCGAACAGGAATTTGCCGCCAACATCAATCGCATCATTACACTGTTCAACGGAAAGAAAACATTGGGCGAATGTGTAGCGGTACTTGCCGGCGACCTGGAATCACTGGTTTTGGTGCATTCCTTGATTGAACAATTGCTCTTGGTGCCGCAGGGGTAAAATCCGTCTTGGGAGTCTTGGAGGTCTTGGGCGTCAAATTCAGGTGACAACTGACCAGGCAAAATCCTGCCACTGTTTTCTGGTCATTGATTACTTTCGGGACACCCAAGACACCCAAGACACCCAAGACACCCAAGACTGGCTTAGGATAAGGGTTGGGTTTATGGGAATTTTCGATAAGGTTCGCTCCATAACCCAGGAGATGTCCATCAAACTGGACAATGCCAAAGTCCGCCGTGACATTGATAAACACGAGGCGGAACTGCGGAACAATCCTCAGAGTGTCTTTGCACTCCAGGAATTGAGCGCGCTCTATCAGGAAATCGGCGAATCCACCAAAGCTGTTGAAGTTCTGACCCGGCTGGCGGAAATTCATGTTACCGGTCACGCCTATGATTTGGCATTGGCTTCCTATCGCAAAGCCGAACGGCTGGCAGTTCACGGTCAGCGGCTGGACGTGCTGCGTCCTTTAATCCAGCTTTATATTCAACTCAAGCGGTTTGAGGAGGTCTACCCCTATGTCCGGCAGGCCCTGGAAAGTCTGATTTCCCAGCACCGGATTGATGAAGCCCAGACCCTGCTGGATGAGGTTCCGACCTTTGCGGCAAAAGAGAAAGAATATCGGTTCGAACTGCAAGGATTGATTCTGAGAGGGCAAGAGGCGCTGGCGTTTGCTCCGCCGCCCACGCCGCTGCCGTTGCCGCCGACTTTGGGCGGGCGGGGAATGGGACATGAGCATTCCTCTCCGATTACCATTCAGATGGCGACTCCGATTGATTTTTCCGCTGCTTTGTCCACTGGTCCGTTGACAGCTCCGGCTCCGGTTGCTGAACGTCCTTCCTGGACCAAAAACAAGCGTAAGCGGGTTGAATCCGCTTCCACGGAACAATTTCCCCATGACACGGTGCTGGTGGTGGATGACGACCCCACCACCCGCCAGATGTTTCAGGCGCTCTATCGTCCGCTCGGCTGTCGGGTGGTGACTGCTGCTGATGGAGTGGAAGGATTAACCAAGGCACTTGAAATCCAGCCGTCCCTGATTATTTCCGATTTGCTGATGCCAAACATGGATGGCAGCGAGCTCTTCACTCAGGTCCGTGAACATGCCGCCCTGCGCAACATCCCGTTTATTTGTGTCTCATCCTGCCGGGAGGAAGAGGAACGCTCGGCGGCACTAGACCTGGGAGTGGAGGAATATTGGGTCAAGCCGTTAAACACCAAGGAAATACTCATCCGCACCCGGCGGCTGCTCAAACGAATGCGCGATATGAGCAGCCCGTCCGGAAGTCCGATTCTACCAGCAATTTCAACCGACCTTTCGGGCAACCTGTCGGTGGTTGCTTTTGGCGAAGTGCTTCATTTGATAGAGCAGCGAAAGAAATCGGGGATTTTGACGCTGCGCACACCAACCGAACGCCATGAAGCGTTGATTTATTTGCGCGATGGGCAGGTGGTGGAAGCCACGTGCGGGGCACTGCAAGGAAAGAAAGTAATTTATAAGCTGCTGTACTGGGTGACCGGACAGTTTGAATTTCACGCCGCACCGGTGGACCTGCCGGATGCCATTGAAACCCCAACTTCCGAACTTTTTCTGGAAGCGTTGCGCCGGTTCGATGCCTCGCAACGCCTGCTGGCCAGCCTGCCCGACCGTTCGACGGTTTTGATTGCGTCGCAGGATTTTGACGAATTGGCGGCGATTTCTTCAGAGGCCGAGTTTCAAACGCAAGTGAGCACAATCAGGGAGCTTTTTGATGGCAGGCGCACTCTGGGAGAATGTGCGGCCTTCTTTAGCGGGGATGTCGAAATGCTGACCCTGATTCATTCAATGATTGAGCAAGGGTTGCTGGTTCCCATGTTTTTTGTCAGTGACATCTGATACTTCAGTTTGGAGTTCCGCCTTCAGGCGGCAGTTTAGAGTTCCGCCTTCAGGCGGCAAGACTATGGTTTCCATTTTTATGGATAATCCAGTTTTAAAAAAGTCTTAGGGTTGTAGGCCAAACAGCCGTCCGAAAGAAGAACTCAAAACAGAACCGAGCGCAATTTGAGGTTTCTTTATGCCAACGTACTTGACCACGGCACGACGTTTCGTGCCGCTTTCGTTTTTCGGGTTTGTTCTTTGTGCTGCCGGTTGGTGGGGCGGGCAGGCTGCTTCATCCGGTCCGGTCAAATTCACTCAGGCTGGACAGGAAGCGGTTGCCGGGCGGGCGGACACACTCCTGCGGGACTTGAAAGCCCCGGACCGGGAAACCCGACGGCGGGCGGCTGAAGAACTGGGGCGAACAGGGGACGAACAGGCGGTTCCGGCCTTGATTGTCACACTCCGTGCCGATGCGGACTTTTTTGTGCGGAGCGCGGCAGCCGAAAGTCTGGGAAAACTGAAAAGCAAGGCGGCGTTTGCACCGTTGGTTGAAGCCTTGGGGAGTCAGCAAAGCGAAGTCCGGGGGGCAGCCGCCCTGGCCTTGGGGCGTTTTGGAGACCCGCAGGCCATTCCCCACTTGCAAAGCCTGTTGACGGACAAGGAAGCCTTTGTCCGTTCCAGCGCGGTTCAATCGCTGGGGCGACTGAATGCCACCGCTGCCAGAGCCGGATTGGTGGCAGCTTTGAAAGACCCTGAAATCGAAGTCCGCACCAGTGCTGCCGAGGCATTGGGAACTTTGGGTGATGTGGCCAGTGTGGAACCGCTCCTCCAGGCGGCGACGGACTCCAGTCCGTATGTGCGCAGCCGGGCGGTGCTGGCTTTGGGAAAAATCGGCGATGCCAAGGCATTGCTCCCGTTGATTGAAAACCTCAAGGACCAGGACCGGATGGTGCGGGCCAATGCGGCTGAGTCCCTGGCCCGGTTCAAGGACCGGCGGGCCGTGCGCCCATTGGTGGATTTGCTGTATGACCGCGATGTGTTTGTTCGTTCCAACGCCGCTTTTGCCCTGGGCAAAATTGGCGATGAATCAGCCGCCGACAATCTGGCCGAACTGCTGCGGGACGAAGATGCCCGCGTCCGCAACCGGGCCTTGGACGCCTTGGGAAATCTGGCCATACCACGGAGCATCGAGCCGATTCTGGATATGCTCAAGGACAATGACCGGCTGGTCCGGACCACGGCGGTACAGGCCCTCGGAAATTACCCGGAAACCCGTTCGGTTGACGCCCTGTTGCAAACCCTGAGCGAGAACGATGCGTTTCTACGCCGCCGTGCCATTGAATCATTGGGCAAAATTGGCGATGCCAAAGCCCTGCCTGCTTTGCAGACGGCTTTGACGGATGCCAGCGCCGGGGTGCGGGCCGGAGCTGCGCTGGCCTATGGAAAGATTGGAAAAAGTCAGGCGGTTGCACCCTTGCTTGACGCTTTGCGTGAGCCGGACAGTCAGGTGCGGGCGGCGGCGGCCTTTGCCCTGGGTCAGATTCACACAGACAGTGCCCTGCTTGGTGTGCTTAACCAGATTGCTGCCGGTGATGCAGCCCAACTGGCCCGCCTGAAACAGACCTACCAGGCGTTTTTTACAGCCTTTGCCGATGCAAACCAGTCGCTAGAAACAGCCTTGAAAGCAAATGACCCGCGCCTCCGGCGGGGGGCACTGGCGGCGGTGGATGTGGTGTTGAATACCTCCCAGGCTGTTGCCCAACTGCAAACAGCTTTGCGGGACGCTGTCCCGGAAATCCGGCTGGCGGCTTTGGATGGATTGGCCCGCCGTAAATCCCTGCAAGCTGTGGACGGGGCGCTCCAGCTTTTACAAACCGATAAAGACCCGCTGGTGCGGGCTCGCGCCGCTTCGATTTTGGGCGAGTTAACCACCGCTGCCAACGGGAACGTGGTGGAGGCGCTTCGAACCGCCTATGGCAAGGACGCCAGCCCGGAAGTCCGGGCCAAAGCCGGTGCCGGTCTGGATGCTTTGGGAGTAGCCCGGATTGTCCTGCCGACCGATTCCGGCAAGGCTGAACAAATCGCCGGCAATACTGTTCCCCGAGCGGAAAAAACGCCCACGGTAACCTTGCCGAAATCAACGGAACCTGCTGTGCCGGTGCCGCCCAAGGTCACTCCGTCTGAACCGGCTCAACCTGGCCCAGGTTCAAAACCAGTTACTTCGCCCAAGCTGCCTGCCAGCAGTCCGACTGGAACGGGCGGGGCTTCCACCGCCGGTTCAGCTCCAGGCAGCCCCCGGCTTGTGACACCTCCGCCCTCTGCTCCCAAGCCGGAACCCGGAACCTCACCGACTCCGGCTGCCACCGAGGGCAGAAAAACCGAGACGGTTCCGCCTGCTGAAGTGGCTGTGCGGGTGGACAGCAAGCCGGTCACGCCAGAGCCTGGGACTGCCAGCAAATCCGTTCCACAACCCGAAATTGTAACTCCACCAGCCAAAGTGGAGCCATCCGCCCCGCTCACCCCGGCAGCGGTCATGGCTGCCAACGAGGCTGCCACGCTGGAACTCCTGGACCGGATTTTCAAAGCCGAGCGCAAATTCCAAACCGGTCCGGGAGCCGGACAGTTTGGCGGCTTGGCTGACCTGATTATCAAAGGATTGCTTGACCCCAGTCTGGTTGCCGGTGATGTCAATGGTTATCGGCTGACGCTCTATGTCAGCCAGCCGATTGCCCGGACCAAAGCGGACTTTTTTGTAGTGGCGGTGCCGGTCACCTTTGATGAAACCGGACGGCGGTCATTTTTCATTGACGGAAAAGGTGTGGTTCGCACCAGCGAATCCAATACGCCGTTCACGGTTGAGACATTCTTTGCCAATTGGACCAGACTTTCCGAATAACGACATTTGCCATTTTGGTTGTTGTGGAGGAGTGGTCGGCGCTGCTGTGCCTTGAGGTTCCGCTTCATCGTCAAAGTGCAAAGTACGGTCAGCCACCAACAAAATGGCAAAACCCACATGAAACAATGGCACTGCACACATGGTTTCGACAATTCAGCGATTGGACGATGAACCTGATTGCCCCGCAGTTTTGCCGGATTTGTGGCCAACTGGTGGCGACCTGGGCCGACGGAGTTGCCTGCCGGGCCTGTTGGGAGTCCAGCGCCTTCAACCAGTCCAGATATTTTTTGGCTTGCCTGCGGTGTGGAAGGTGGAAGCAGTCCGCCGATGTGTCTGAAACAAGGGCACCGCTCCAAGTCTGTGACCAATGTTCCGCTGCGTCCTATCAGGTGGCTCGCTCCTGTGGCTCGTATGAAGGGGCATTGCGCGTCAACCTGCTGGCCCTTAAACGACGGCCTTTTCTTCCCGGCACGCTGAAAAAGTTCATCGGCGAAAGCTGGCAGCGGTTACCGGAACTGCACGCCGTTGAGGTGGTTGTGCCGGTTCCACTGGCTGCCCGCCGGGTGGCAGAGCGGGGATTCAATCAGGCTGGGTTGCTCGGTTCCGTGGTGAGCCGGGAAAGGGGTGTTCCATTGGAGGAAGAGGTGCTGATGCGAACTGTTGAAACCGAACGACACCGGGCCGGCATGGATGTGGTGGCCCGGCGCAAAAGTGTTGAACGGGCGTTCCGGGTGGCACGCCCGCGTTTGATAGAAGGAAAATCGGTCCTGTTGGTTGATGATGTCATGACTTCGGGAGCGACGCTTGAAGCCTGTACGGCGGAGTTGCTGAAAGCCGGGGCCGCTGAAGTTCGCATTTTCACCGCAGCCCGGACGATGCGGTACCGTGACTGATGGGGTTGAAAAGGGAAGGGCGGTTGGGCAAGGCATCAACCGCACAAATGATTGCGAGATTTTCGTTGTTTTTGACCTGCGGGACCTGATCTTCTGCCGCCCTTTCAATGGGAGACAATCAACTCTTCCCCCAGCAGAATCTCCTGGTTGGAGATGACAAACCGTTGCACTCCTGCAACCCGATACGGTTGGTTATTTTCCCGAATTTCCCCTTCCTCGTGCAGAAAGACAACCACCGTGTCTCCCTGGGCAATGACTGCCAGCATGTGGGGCTTCCGATTGTGGACGATTCCGAAATTGTGCTGAATGGCTGCCAGGGTCGCTTCGCGTCCGTGAGCGGAGCGGGTAAAGGGTAATTCCGGCGCTCCCACGATTTTAAGCTCGACTGTGGGGGCCAACATGGTTTCCACCGTTATCCAATCGCCCTGGTCAATTGCCAGGAACAAATTTTTGATCAACCGGACATTGGCCGCTTCTGCCACTTTTTCCTGTGCCGTAGGGTCTCCTGCGGTAAAAAGGGATTCAAACAAATCAAGGAAAGAACCGGACTGGGATGTACTCATGTGTGTTCTCCTGGGCACGTATCAAATTTTTCTACTGCTTCACTCTACATTTTGGCAGAGCATTTCCCAGAGGGAAACGCTTGAAAACATGCTTTGCGTGCCCCTGTTTTTCTGCTAGAGTCGTGGGTCCATTCGGCTTCAAAGCTTTTGCACCAGTGGTCAGAGCCTGATTCCGAATGTGATTATTTTCATACCAGGGGTGGAACCTCCATCCCCTCATCTGCGGTCTCATACTGTTATGTTTGAAAAATTCGTACCGTGGCTTGGCCAGGATATTGCCATTGATTTGGGAACGGCCAACACGTTGATTTTTGCCAAGGGGCATGGATTGGTCCTCAACGAACCTTCAGTGGTGACCTTCCATGAAGTAACCGGTAAAGTCGAAGCCGTCGGCAAAACCGCCCGCGCCATGCTGGCGCGCACGCCCCATTCCATGCGGACGGTCCAACCGCTCAAAGACGGCGTGGTCGCCAATCTCACTGCAACCGAACACATGCTCTCCCACTTTCTAAAAAGCATCCGCAAATATTGCGGGCAGTTTGGGGTGCGGGCTTTGGTCGGAGTCACCAGCGATGCCACACCGGTCGAGAGCCGGGCCATCATTCATGCGGCTTTGAGAGCCGGCTGCAAAAGCGTCCGGTTGGTGCCTGAACCGCTGGCTGCCGCCATCGGAGCCGGGTTGGCCGTGGCCGAACCAATGGGGCGGATGATTGTGGATATCGGCAGCGGGGTCACCGACATTGCCGTCATCAGTCTTTCCGACATTGTGCTCTCACAAACCCTTCGGACTGCCGGGTCGCAGCTTGATGCAGCCATCATGCAGCACGTCCGCCATGAACACCTGCTGCTCATCGGAGAACCGACTGCCGAGCACATCAAAATGAAGATTGGCTCTGCCATGCCGCTTTCCACCCCGCGTTCCCTGGAAATCACCGGGCGCAGTTTGACCGACGGGTTGCCCCGCACGGTGAAGCTGCATGATGCGGAAATCCGGCAGGCCATCACCCCCGTGGTGGACCAGATTATGATGGCTGTGCGCAAGGCGCTGGACAAAGTTCCACCCGAAGTTTCAGCCGACCTGACCGAGCAGGGCATTGTGCTGACCGGAGGCATGGCGTACCTGAAAGGTCTGACCGAACGGCTTTCCCTGGAAACCCGCTTGCCGGTCCAAGTGGCTCCCGAACCAATGCTCTCAGTTGTTTACGGCGTCAGCCAGATGCTTGAAGTTGCCGCCCAGACCGACGGTCCGACCATGCCCTGGACGCTCCGCCCCAGTGAAGGCTAAAACCATCAGGAAACTGAGGACTGAGGACTGAGGGATGGCGTTCAAGGCAGATTGTGTCATCAGGCTTTCGATTTCGATGATTTCCAATTGAGTGAGGAACGCCACTCAGTTCCCAATCCTGAAACAATTTCCTGTTCCGGAGCTGTCCTTAGTCCTGAGCCTATGGCCGTACCCTCCCGAAAAATCAGTCCATGGATAGACGGAGTGGTGCTAAGTTTGGTGTTTGTTGCCCTGGCAGTCTGGAGTTGGCGGAAATGCCCTGACCTGACCATTGACTTTGGCATGCAGGCGTATATTCCCTGGCAAATTACCCAGGGAAAGCACCTGTATACCGATATTGCCTGGAAATACGGCCCCTTTTCCCAATATCTGGATGCAGCGTTGTTCCGTCTGTGTGGCGTTTCGCTGACCACCCTTTTCGTTGCCAATCTGGCCAATCTGGCGCTCATCACCACCCTGCTGTACAGGATATTCGTTCAGTTTACCGAGCGCTGGGTAACGGTTGTCATCGGAATTGTGTTTTTATCTGTGTTTGGCATTGCCCAATATACCTGGATGGGCAACTGGAACTATGTCACGCCGTACGTTCCGGAAGCCGGGCATAGTGTCACGCTGTCACTGGCGGCGCTGTGGGGGCTGACCCGTTATCAAACCGGCCTCAATCTTCGCTGGCTCTGGCTTTCCGGCACCTGTTTTGGATTGATTTGCCTGACCAAAATCGAAGCGGTGGTGGCGGTTGGCGGTTGTCTGAGTGTTGGCCTGGCCTTGATTGCTTTTATTCATCAAAGAACTCCACGCCAAGTGGCAGGAATGCTTCTGCATCTGGGGGGAGCCACCGCCGTTCCAATCCTGCTGGGAGTTTTTCTGCTCTGGACCCGGATGCCATTGGCAACTGTCGTCGAAGGGCTTTTGGCAAACGTCACGCTGACGGTCAAAAGCGATATGGCCAACAGTCGGTTCTACAAAAAACACATGGGAACCGATGACATTGCCGGAAATCTGGGGATGATGGTTCGCCTGTTTGGCGGTTTGCTGCTGGTGGTGGCTGGCGGGGTTGGGCTGGAACGGGTGTTGGGCCGTCAGGACAAAAAACAGTGGTTGTTCCGGTTTCTGATCTTCGCCGGGGTTTCCCTGCTGGCAGTCCTGCGGCGCAAGGGGGCTGTTTGCTTTGGCGATGCTGGCAAAAATCATTTTACGGTCGGCCACCGGAACCTATGGTTTTATTCATGCCATGCCTGCAGGGCTTTTCCTGACAGCCGGGCTCTTGTCTTTGGGGCCGGCTCTGCTTCGGACCACAGGCTGGGGGCAAGGTGAGGTGTTTCGCTCGCTGCTGCTGGGTTTGATATCCGCTTGTATCTGGTTTCACGTGAATTGGACCAACAGTCATTTCAAACTGAAAACCAATCCTTTTGGCAATGGCGGAGATACAATCTTGACCTATCCGACGCAGCTTGATACCCGCAATGCAGTGTTGCAGGAATTGCAGGTTGATTTGGCCGCCCGGCTCAAACCCACTGAGACGTTGGTTGTCTTGCCTGAAGGAATTTTGCTGAACTATCTGTTTCGGAAAACCAATCCCACTCCCTATATTGTCTTCACACCTTATGACCTGGTGTCTTACGGGGGCGAAACGGTCACCTTGCAAGGGCTTCAAACCCATGCCCCGGACGTGATTGTCCTGTTACAGCGTACTTTTGGCGATTGGGAATTTCCACCCTTTGGAACGGATGCGCGATACGGCCAGGCCATTTCAAACTGGATGCGGCAACAGTATGTTTGTGTGCGGGTGATTGGTGCCGAACCGGGAACGGGAAGCAAAGCGTATGGGGTTGCCGTTTGGCAGCGAAAACCGGTTGGAGGTGCCGTTCCATGAAGCCTGACCTGCCGCAGTTTTCCCTGGTGGTTCCGATTTTTAATGAAGAGTCATTGATTCACGTTCTGCATGCGGAAGTCCTCCGGGTCATGGAATCAATTGGTGAACCGTGGGAAGTCGTGTATGTCAATGACGGAAGTTCCGACCGTTCACTGGAACTGCTGCTGGAACGCCAGCGTGCCGACGAACGGGTCGTGGTGGCCGAGCTTTCGCGTAACTGGGGGCATCAGTCAGCTTTGACTGCCGGTCTTTCGTTGGCTCAAGGGCAGGCGGTTATTTTAATGGATGGTGATTTGCAGGACCCGCCGGAAGTCATCCGGGAAATGGTGACAGCTTGGCGGGAGGGCGGCCAGGTGATTGTGGCGGAACGACGTAAACGGACAGAATCGGGGCTGCGCCGATTGTGGTTTCCGCTGTTCTATCGAATCCTGGCGTATTTATCGGATTTCCCTATTCCGCTCAATGCCGGTATTTTTGGCCTGTTGGACCGCAAGGCGGTGGATGCCATTCTGAAATTGACCGAAAGCAACCGCTATCTGCCGGGGCTTCGGTCCTGGGTTGGGTTTCGCACGGCTGTCATTTATTACGAACGGGCCGGGCGCTATGCCGGGGAACCCAAACAAACTTTTTGGAAGCTGTTGCGCTATGGGTTGGACGCCATTTTCAGTTTTAGCTATAAACCCTTGCGGTTGAGTCTGGTGATGGGACTGCTCACCGCCGGATTTGCACTTTTTTACGGGATGTTGTTGTTGGTGTGCCGTGTGTGGGGGATTGGAATGTTTGGGATTCCAGTGGTGGACGGTTATACCAGCACCATTGTTTCAATCCTTTTTTTGGGGGGCACCCAATTGATTTGCGTTGGGGTGTTGGGTGAATACATTGGCCGGATTTACGATGAGGTCAAACGCCGCCCGCTCTTTTTTATCCAGCAGGTCCACCGGACCTCGGTTCCACCATCCAATCCTACATGAATCCAGCCGAATATCACGCCCTTGCCCGGATTGACCGCACCCATTGGTTTTACGTGGGGAAGCGGGCGATTGTCCGTTGGTGGCTTGAACGGTTTTTGCACCTGACCCCAGACAGCCTGCTGATTGATGCCGGAATGGGAACGGGAACCTGGCTGGAGGAAATGGGGACCGTCTGCCGGATTCTTGGTCTTGACAGTTCACCGGAGAGTCTGGCCATTGCCCGGCCTCGCATCCAGGCCCTTGGGGGGGATGTTTTGCAAACCACCCTCGACCGGATTGACCTGCCGGACGGCACAGCCACCGTGGTCACCATGCTGGATGTGCTGGAGCATCTGGACGATGACCTGACGGCCTTGCGGGAAGCCATCCGGCTGACCCGTCCGGGCGGTCTGGTGGTTGTCACGGTTCCGGCGCTGCGTTGGTTGTGGAGTGATTGGGACGTGGTGTTGCACCATCGACGGCGTTATCACCTGCAAGAGTTCCGCCTTCTGATTTCCCAGCCGGAAGTGGAAGTCCTGCATTGCGCCTATTTTAATTCGCTGTTGTTGCCTCTGGTTTTTCTGGTTCGGATGTGGCGCAAAGTCTTTCCACCCAAGGCTGGCGCGCCCAGGGCCGAAGACCGGATTCCTGCGGCTCCGGTCAATTTCCTGCTGGAGCAATTGCTGGTTCGGCCAGCCTGCTGGCCCTGGTTCCATCCACCTGCCGGGGTTTCCCTGCTGGCAGTCCTGCGGCGCAAGGGGACTGTGGCTGCGGCGGCTGAACCCTGCGGAACCTGATGAAACTGTTTTCTTTGTTTTTTTTGGTCGTTTTTTGCTACACTCGGCGAGCCTTTTCGTAACAACCTGAACCAGTATTTACGCACCCAAGTGCGGCCATTTTTGAACACGCATCATCACCGGGAGGACTTTCAACCATGTGGGAAAGATTAAAGCGGCTTTTTCGTTCCGTCTTCGGTGGAATCATTGACAGCGCGGAAGACCCGGAACTGATTCTCAATCAAGTCATCCGTGATATGCGCGACAAGATTCCGCAGATGAACGAAAGTGTCGCACAGGTCATGGCGACTGAAAAAATGCTGGAGCGCGAAAACGCCCAGCTTGAACGCCAAATCACCGAACTGGACGGAAAAATCAAAGCTGCCATCAAAATGGGGCGAGATGACATTGCCACCACCTATATTGCCAACATGCAGGAGCAGCAGAATTCGCTCATGCGCGTAAAAGACCAACTGGCCACCGCCAAACGGGCTTCGCAGCAGGCGGTCAAGTTCCGTGACAACTATCTGCTTGAAATGAAGAAGAAACAGTCCGAAGCCATGCAGTTGATTAGCGAAAGCAAACGGGCCCGGATGCAGGAGCAATTGGCCAACACGATGGCCAGTTTCCAAATTGGTGACGATGCCGGCACGTTTGACGAAATGCGCGAAAAAATCAATCGCCGGGCAGCCCAGGCCGAAGCCAAAATGGATTTGGCCGGTTCCGGAGTTGACTCGCAAATGGCTGAGATTGAGCGCGAAGCCTATAACATCCAGGCCAATGATACCTTGCTGGCTTACAAACGACAGATGGGAATGGTGGCTGACAGCCCGGCTTCCTATGCCTCACCGGATGTGGCCACCCCGGAAAAATCACTTGGTCCTTCACGCAGCAAGGCGCTTGAATAGACCCCTTGGTAAGGGTTCGATTGGCCATTGTCTGCATCCTTCAGTGAAAGATTGTTTCCAGCAAAAAAAGGCACGACATGCAAATCAGACATGTCGTGCCTTTTTGTTTTTACAATCTGCTGAAACCAAAAGAGCAGGGCTCCGGGGAGTTGTTCAAAGCCTGCTCACTCATGGTCGAATTCTGAAAAGCAGGTGTTAACTCTGACCGAACAGCCACGGAAAGCACAGTTGCCCGGTTTCCGGTTGGGAAAATGCTTCAGTTGAGGGTTTTTCAATGCTTCTTTGACTAGCCGTTTTTGAGGGTATTCAATTTCGCCGCATCATAATAGGCCAGTCCATGTCCGGCCCCGGCCCGCATTTTGGCAATCCAGGTGATTTGTCCCAGGTGATAGCCGAAATGCTCCAGTACGTGGTAAATGGCTTCGACACCGTTCGGGCTTTGGCCTTGAATGGCATAGGTTTTTTGGAGTCCGGCTTCGTCCAGGGCTTCAATCACCTGGCAGGCGGCCTCGACCGTGGCGGCCAGCCGGGAAAACAACTCGTCTTTCCCATCGCCTTCCCGACGGGCAAATTCGCTGGCCCGGTTGCGCTGGTCATCCTGGCCTCCGATACCACTTAACATCCATTGGCGCACGTTTCCTTCCAAATGATAGAGCAGGTTGCCAACACTGGTGGTGTCGTCATGGGCATACCACCAGAGGTCTGCTTCCGGCAGGGTGTCAAGGGATTTGCGAATGCGGGGCAGGTATTCGTTACGAAATCGGTTGACGGTGGATTCGATAAAGAGAGTGGCGATAGACATATTTGAAAGGACTGAGGACTGAGGATACAACCAAGGACTGAGGACTGAGGACTGAGGATACAGCTAAGGACTGAGGACTGAGCTGCGAAAGAGGCAAGACCCGGATTTGATACGAAGCTATCCAATTGGATTTTACTCAGTCCTCAGTCTTCAGTCCTCAGTCCTTACTTGGTGGCATATTGCCGACATAATTCCAGCCATTGCACTCGGAGGGGCTCCATGATTTGCAGGAATTGCGGGTCATCCTGGAGGTGTTTCCAATCCGGATTGTTGCGGAACCACGGATAGTTTTCATTTCCCAGGCTGATGGCCTTCCGGAGCCAGGAAAGCGCGTCCTGGTCCTGATGCATGGCGGCATAAACGGAAGCCAGCCAGTAGGCTGCATCTCCATCCGCACTGGCGATATTGCGCACGGCATCGTTGACGAGGGCAGCGGCTTTTTCCGGATGACCGGCCTGCACATGACAGAGGCCGTAAATCGGGCGGAATCCATGCAGGTCTGGGTTGCCGTCCAGCACACCCCGCAAGGTTTGTGAAGCCTCGTCATATTTGCCCATGTAATACTGCACCTGACCCAGCACCATGCGAGTGAAGGGATGGTCGGGTTCGTAGAAAAGTGCCCCTTCCAGTTCGTTCAAGGCCTCGTCATAGCGCCCTTGATACATCATCACACGGGCCCGGTTATAGGCTGCCTGAACCATATCCGTCGGGTTCAGCTTGATACAGATTTCATATTGCTGAAGCGCCTGTTCATAGAGCCCATCCCAGCGGAACACGTACCCGGCAATGCTATGGACCGTCGCATCGTTGCCGGCAATCGTCAGCACCCGTTTGATTTGGGCCCGGGCTTCGGCCTTTTCGCCTTTGAGCAGGTGGATATAGACCATGTTTGACTGGGGCTCAATCAAACTGTCATCCAACTGCATGGCCCGGCGAAACCGTTCTTCGGCCCGTTCGAAATGAAGTGGCCCGCCGATGCCTTTGAGCACATACTGTACATAGGTCAGGCCCAGACCGGAGTAGGCGAGCGCAAAGTTTTCATCCCGTGCCAGGGCGTTTTCAAACATTTCGATGGCCGAGCTGAAGTCGTCTTTCATCATGGTCTGCATGAACCGGTTCAACTGGTTCCGACCCTTCAAATAGAACTCATAGGCTTCGGCATTAGTGGTGGCCGGTTTGGCAATCCGAACCTGCTCGGTTTCGCTGATGCGGACCCGCAGTTCATCCACGATTTTGCGGGAAATCATGTCTTGCAGGGTGATAATGTCAGCAGCGTCGAGGTCAATCTTGTCACTCCACAAAATTTCGCCGGTATTGATGTCAATCAATTGAGGCGTCACCCGGAAACGGTTTCCCGATTTGAGGTAAGCGCTGACCAGAATCGCATCCACTTTCAATTCATGGCCCACCACCTGCGGGTCTACCGCTTTTCCCTGGTATTTGGCGATGTAACTGGAAGGCCGCACCACCAATGACTTGAGCGTTGCCAGTTCGGTAATCAGACTGTCGGCCAGCGAAAAACTGTAGAAATCGGATTCCGGGTCGCCGCTCAGGTTCTTGAACGGCAGGATGGCAATGGTCCGTTTTTCGGAATTTTTCCAGGTGCTGGGCGTCGAATCACGCAGGGAACGGGTTGAACGGGGCTCGTTTGAAGGGTCGGGCGTTTCCCGAACAGCCGTTGGCATTGACGGAATGGACGTAGGCACCGGTGTCTGCGACATCTCTCCCCTGGTGGATGGCCCTTCCCGCTGGGTTTGAGAAGGTGGTCGCTCGCCGGGTGACATAAAGCGGTTGAGCAGTCGTCCCACCATGCCGTTTTTGAGCCAATTGGATTTTTCGTGGCGCGGGGCTACTGTGGGCAGGAGGGATTCGTCCGTTACGCCTCCGGTCTGGGCCTGAACCGCCCGCAGGAGCTGCTTCAAATCGGTCTGAAAATCCCGCATGGTCTGATAGCGGGCCGCCGGGGTCTTGGCCATGGCCCGGTCCAGAATGGATTGCAAACGGTCCGGCAGATTGGGGTTGGTTTGGGCCACCGGAGGTGCCGGTTCGTGCATAACGGCATGCATGATATCCACGCTGCTCTTGCCCTGGAACGGCAGTTTTCCGGTCACCATCTCATAAATCAACACGCCCAGCGAAAAAATGTCGGAACGCTGGTCAATCGTACCACCTCTGGCCTGCTCCGGTGACATATATCCGGCGGTGCCAAAGGGAACTCCGGCCTGGGTCAAATCCATGACGGACTGGTCGCCAATTGTGGTGATGGTGGCTTTGGCCAGCCCGAAATCAAGGATTTTGGCCTGTCCCCGGTCATTGACGATGACATTCGTGGCTTTGACATCGCGGTGAATGACCCCCCGTTCATGGGCGGCGGCCAGAGCGTCAGCCAACTGAATGGCAATCGAAAGGGCACTTTCAATTTCCAGCGGGCGACCCCGCACCATTTGTTTCAGCCGTTTTCCTTCAAGATACTGCATGACGATAAAGTGCAGGTTCTTGTCTTCGTTGATTTCGTAAACGGTGCAGATATTGGGGTGGTCGAGGGCGGAGGCGAGTTGGGCTTCACGGAGGAATCGTTTGCGGGATTTCTCGTCGGCGACCAGTTCCGCCGGGAGGATTTTAATTGCAACGGTTCGACGCAAGCGGGTGTCTTCGGCTTGGTAAACTTCACCTTGGCCGCCTTCGCCAAGCTTTTTGAGAATTTTATAATGCAGGAGGTACGTGCCAATCATATAAATGCGGGCGGGAATTCCGCTCCAAAGTAAGCCCTTGGGGATGATGCGGCTTTAACCAACGGGGACGTCTGCCGTTTGCCGTTTCCAGAGTATTGGTTGTTGATTGTCGGTTGTCGGTTGTCGGTTGTAAAGGATGGAACGTGAGAAAAGCAAGCAGGCCGGCAACAAACAAAGGGCAAAGAACAAAATCGCCGTCGATGAAATGCTTGATTTCGGCTATCGGTCGGTGAAAGCCTGCGGATTCGTGCGGCGATACTAGACCATTTTCCCTGACGAGGAAAGGATAAAATCAATTCCCCAGGACTGAGGACTGAGGACTGAGGACTGAGGGGTTTATCCTGATATGAGGTCAAGGCTTTCAAACAATCTGAGCCGATTCCCAGAGTATTCTCAGTCCTCAGTCCTGGGAGTTTCTCGCTGGGGGCGTTTGAGATCAAACTTTTCCAACCGGTATTGCAGCGTCCGAAAGGTCAAACCCAACAACCGGGCAGCCCGCGTGATGTTCCAGTCGGTTTGCTCCATGGCCTGGGTAATCAGGGACCGCTCAACTTCCTCAAAGGAAATGCCTTCCGGAGGGAGCTTGAACTGAAACTCGGCTGCTCGTTCCGGGGTCTGACGGATTTCCACCGGCAGGTCTTCGACCTCGATGCGGTCACCCTCGCAGAGCAGGACTGCCCGTTTGATGGCGGATTCCAACTGGCGAACATTTCCAGGCCACGTATATTCCTGCAAAAACCGGCTGACTTCGGGCGAGAACTTGAGCACCGGCTGGCTGCCTTTGGCTTGTCGCTTGAGAAAGAAATTGGCCAATACCAGCACATCACCCCGGCGGGAACGAAGCGGCGGAACCTGAATCGGAATCACATTCAGACGGTAATAAAGGTCTTCGCGGAACCGGTTTTCCTTGACCATGTTTTCCAAATCACGATTGGTGGCCGTAACCACCCGTACGTCAACCTTGATGGGTTTGGTGGCCCCCACCCGTTGAATTTCGTTTTCCTGTAAGGCCCGCAACAGTTTGGCCTGCAAGTTGACGTTCAGTTCGCCGATTTCATCCAGAAACAGCGTGCCTTTGTCGGCAACTTCAAAAAGCCCTTTCTTTTCCGTGTAGGCTCCGGTGAACGAGCCTTTTTCATGTCCGAAAAGCTCTGATTCAAGCAGGTTTTCATTGATGGCGGCACAATTGACGGCCTGAAAGACGCGGCCTGCGCGGGAACTGTTCTTATGCAGGGCGCGGGCAATCAATTCCTTCCCGGTGCCGGATTCACCCCGAATGAGGACGGTTTCATCGGAAGCGGCAATTTTCAGAATCAGCTTTTTGAGCCGTTCCATCTGCTCGCTCTGCCCGATGATTTCATCGTCAAGGGTGTTGAGCCGCTCCAGGGCCTGGGAAATCACGCTCAGGAGCCGTTCCTGGTCCAGCGGTTTTTCCAAATAATCAAAAGCCCCAAAGCGAATTGCCTCCTTGGCTGAATCAATCGAGCCATGGGCCGTCATGAGCACCACGATAATTGCCGAATCAAGCTGAATCAGGGACTTGAGCAGGTCAAGCCCGCTCATTCCGGTCATTTTCAGGTCGGTCAGAACCAAATCAAAATGTTCAGCCCGAACCATTTTCAAGGCAATTTCACCGCTGGCTGCCGTACTGACCCGATACCCTTCGGAGGTCAAAATCAGTTCCAGAATTTCGCGTTGCCGTTTTTCATCATCCACAATCAGGATTTTGTTGTGAGGCATGGGGGCTCCAAAAAGTTTTGCGTTTTGCGTTTTGTGTTCCAACTGTCATCAGTGGTTCGAGTATGAGGCAAAAACTCAAAACTCAAAACTCAAAACTCAGATGACTGACGATTGTGAGCGGTCCGGGGCGCTGGATTCAAAGCGGGATGGTTCTTCCGGTAGCCAAACCATAAACATTGTGCCCTGGCCGACCCGGCTTTGGACCGTAATCTTTCCATGATGCTCTTCAATCAATTTCCGGGTGACTGCCAGTCCTAAACCGATCCCGGTTTCTTTGGTAGAGTAGTAAGGCTCAAAAATCTGGTCAAGTTTGTCTGTGGGAATCCCTTCGCCGGTATCCCGAACCTGCACCACTTGGGTGTCATCTTCGCGGGAAATCGTGAGGAACAGTTTTCCTCCTTGAGGCATGGCCTGAATGGCGTTGATGGCCAAGTTGGAAAAACAGGAGTTGAGTAGCTCGGCATCCACCATAATTTCGGCACCTTGGGTCAGGTCCTGCAGCTCCACCTGGACATTTTGTTCCTGTGCCTGAGGTTTGACCAGGGTGAGGACGTTATCCAGAATGGTGGCCAAACGGGTCCGCTTGAGTGTCAGCCGGGCGGGCCGGCCAAATCGGAGCACATTGTTGACCAGCGAATTCAACCGGGCGATTTCCTCTTTGACGGAAAGCAGCAGCCGCTCAAAGATGGGACGTGATTTTTCCTCTGAAGGGGCAAATTTGGTGCGCACATGGTCAATGGTTAGATTGATGAAATTCAACGGGTTGCGAATTTCATGGGCAATGCCAGAGGCCAGGCGTCCAATCACCGCCGCCCGTTCGGCATGATGGAGGCGTTCTTCCAGGCCGCGTTTTTCCCGTAACTGGTCAATCATCCGGTCGAAGTTTACGATCAACTGACCAATTTCATCCCTGCGTTTCAAACCAATGTTGAAATCCAGGTCACCGTCGGCCACCCGTTGCGCCGCCCGGACCAGTTGCCCAATCGGGCTGGTAAAGCGCCAGACGAGTTCAGCCGAAACCAACAACCCCAGGGTGAGCACCAGAACGGTTGCCACCAGCCGAATCCGGGCGGTTGTGGAAAGCGCATCCGACAGTTTGTGCGACGACATCACCACCACCAGATAGTTGGTTTCACGGGAACCACTGGCTCCGGCTGAAATGAAAGGAATAAAAATGGATTGTTCCTGTTCTTTTAACTCGTGGTCGCCCGGTTGTTCAAAGGGGGCCAGCGGGTCGCCGCTCAACAGGGGAAAGGGTGATTGGGGGAGCTGGATATGCCGGCCTACGTCCCGGCCATGCATGCTGTCGGTCACTTTGCCGCTGTGGTCGGTCAGCAGAATATGTTTGATGCGCTCATATCCGGTGGGAAGCTGGCGGGCGCAAATAACTTCCAGGGAATCCGGACTGCTGATGCTTTGCAGTCCAATCGCCACGGCAGCCGTCAATTCGGTCGTCTGGGCTTCAACCTGATGGGTAATCTGCACGGTGGCCCGCCGGTTGAGTTCATATAACACGATGGCTGTGACCACCAGCAGGATGGTCATCACCAGCATCAGGCGAAAACGAAGGCCCAGATAAACACGCATGGACGATTCTCCAAAGTTTGGTTTGGGTTTTGAGTTTTGGCTTGTTTTTGTTTAGGGTTGCATCCGCATGCCCATCCTGATTGGAGAGTCTCTGTATGTCTGCGGCAGCACCGCCGGTGGCAGCACCCAAAGTACCCGAATCTGTTCCTGTTCCATCCGGATTTCTTTCCCGGCTCTCGGTTGGACCTTGCCTGTTTGGACTGGGCCTGCTGGCCCGGCTATCCAATGTTTTCGGCGTTTTGACACCCGTTGGGGTGTTTCCTCAAGCCACAGACTCCTATTATCATCTCCGGCGGATTGGTTATGTGGTCCGGCATTTTCCCCATCTGCCACCCGATTCTGACCGCTATTTGAACTTCCCCTTCGGCGGTCCGGTCGAGTGGCCTTACGGGTTTGATTTTTGCTACGGCACCTTCATCCAGATTGTGACATTGGGTCAAGCGAATCAATGGTGGATTTACGCCTTGGCTTCGGTTTTGACCCCGCTGATAGGTGCTTTGACGGCTTGTCTGACGTTTCAGCTTGGGATTCACTTGGGGGGCCGCAAGGTTGGGCTGTGGGCCGGATTGCTGACTGCCATTTTGCCGGCTCTGACCATTACCGGTGGTATCGGTTATGTGGACCATCATGTTTTCGAGTCCTTCTGGCTGGCTTTTTTCCTGTTGGCATATGTGCGAGCCATTGCCGCCACCAGTTCTCAAAGCCTGTGGCAGCAATCCATCCTGGCAGGATGCGGAGTCACTGCCGGGTTGCTGACCACCACCATGATTCCACTGTTGTTGCCACTGCATGCCGGGGTTTTTTTCTGGCAAATGGTCAGGGTTTGGAAAGAACCGGACCTGCGGCAAAGGCTCTGGGGGGTGAATGCCTTGGTGTGGGGAACCACCAGTCTGAGCTTGCTGCCCTTTGTCGCAACCCGCTGGGCGGAACCTGCCGGGGTGAGTCCGGCCCTGACCATCTCCTGGGTGCTGGCATTTTCAATGGCTCTGGTGAGCTGCCTGGGGGCCCAGGTGGCGGGGTTCCCGGTTCCTGCTGGAATGTACCGGGTTGGGTGGGTGCTGCTGTTGGTGCTTGGCGGGCTGGCCTGCTGGCGGCTTGATTTCACGTCTGCCACCAAGCTCGTCACCTTTGGTCTCCGGCATCTTTCGACCACCGACCCCTGGATTGCATCCATTCAGGAAAGCCAGCATTTGTTTTCCAAATCGTTCCGGTATATAGCCTGGACCTACTCCGGATTTTTTATTTTTTTCCCGGTTGCCTTGGGTTGGCTTCTGGTAAATGGCTGGCGTTCCTCACTGGCCGGCTGGACCCTGGGGATTCTGACCCTCCCGTTGGCGGTCCTGGCATGTTTACAGTTACGCTTCAGCGACATCTTCACCGTGCCTTACGCCCTGGTAATGGGGTTTTTCATCCAGGTCATGGTGCAAAAGCTCAATCAGTGGTTTGGCAGACAGCCGCACTTGGCAACGTTCAAGTTCAAACCTCTGCTGTGGGCCGGATTAGGATTGGCATTTTTGTGGCCGACGATAACCGAATTTTCCTTTTCCCGTCCATTTGTGGTGGTTGAGGGGAATACCTTTGTCAATCTTTATCCCAGCTTGCTGTGGATTGCCGAACATACGCCGCCAACCAGTCCCCAAGGTGACCAGCCGCAGGATTACGCCATTGCCGCCGATTGGAATCTGGGGCATTGGCTGCTTGAGTTTTCCCACCGTCCGGTCGTGGCTTCTCCGCTAGGTCACGGGGTCCATCGGCAAGGCTTGCGGGATGGTGCCGCGATTCTTACCTTTCCGCCTGAAGATTCCTTGAAGCTCATGCAAACGCGGCGAGTGCGGTATGTTTGGGTGACACCCCTGAATGCCCAGCAAACCCTGCGCAATGCCTGTTGGGATGAAACCACCAATCAGGCTGTGCTGACCGGAGAGGAAAACACACTGCTTCGGAAAAGCCTGTTGGCGGAATTGCTTGGGCACGACGGCGTGCCGTTTGAACGCCCTGCGGCAGCCGTGTTACGCCATTTTCGCCTGGTGCATGAAACCGCGCCGGACCTCCATTACCCTGGTTTGAACCGGCCTTTCGGGATGCTCTTTGAACGGGTTCCGGGCGCACAGCTTCAGGGGCAGGTGGCACCCCGTGCATCCGTGACGATTTCGGCGGAAATTCGGACGGCAGAAGGCAGAACCTTTATGTATCGGGATACGATTCAGGCTGACGCTACCGGTACCTTTTCCGGGGTGCTGCCCTACGCAGGTGGAATCCAACGGTTTTCTGAGGTTTGTTTGGTTCAACGTTACAAAATCGAGTCAGACGGAAAAACCGGCGAAGTCACGCCGTCAGAAACTGAGGTGCTGAATGGTTCCCCTCTCGGAATTCAGTTGAAGTAATATAGCTTGGAGGGAGTTGAGTCAGTGGCGAACTGATTCCGGTGGCGGATTGACTCCACGTGATCGAAGACGCAAAAAGGCAATCCCGTATTGATTGGAAGTCATGGGTTGCGCACCAATCAGGTGAACCTGTTCATAGTTTTGCCACACCCAATCCATAATCAACTTGCCATAGTGAGGGTCAGCCCCAAAGAACCCGGTTCCCCATTCGGTTGTGTCTCGGTGCATAAGGGTAATGTAATCAGGGGGATGCGCTTGAATTCGCTGCAAAACCTGCGGCTCTCCTCCATAGATATCGAAATCAAGCTTCAACAAGGATGTGTAAGGAGTTGGATTGGGGCGGCGGGCGAGATAGTTCAGGCTAAGCCCTTCAGGCAGTACCAACAAAGTGGTATTGGGAGGTAGGCTTTGGGCGTATTCAAGTGCCAAAGCAAAACCATAGGGAGCAAAATCCAGCCTGGGATCGAAGGTAAGCAGTGTGTCGCCGCCTTCGCCAATCGTGAATGTTTTCAAGGCATACAAGCGGTCCGACCATTGCCAGTAGAAAACCACCCCAGCTAACACCGCTCCAACCAGCCCAGCCCGAAAGAGATCGCCCCCACCGGGCCCCCATCGCTGGGAAAGCACCTGTGGCAGAATCGTCATGAAACCTGAAGTCAGCAGCAGCATTGCAGGCATGGCATGGACAAATCCATAAAAATCAATGCGTGCATGCAGAATGATTTTGCCCAGCATGAGAAAGGAAAAGACTCCCCAGCCAACCATAATGATTGACCGGCACCGGCGTTCACGGTCACTCCATCCACGCAGGCAGTCAACTCCCCAAAATGTGGTAAAAAAGATGGTGGTTACTGGTAGAACACGTCCGATTTGAGGCCAGTTCCACCAGTCTGGCATCGCCCAAAGCGCAACGAACACAGCCGTTCCATAGGCATACTTGATCCAGGGCCGGTTTCGGTTGGCTTGGTGCAGGGCAATCGCTAATCCCGCAATGATTCCGATACCGCCTAACAAGGCTAACGAAACCTTCACCATGTGCCAGAAGTTGGCCACCGGAGCGTCAAAACCGGAAATATACCGATATAAAAGAATTTCACTGAGATTACTTCGGAAAATATAAGGCCAACTGCCTGCGGTTACGTGAATAGCCTGGGAAAGAGGGAGAAAGCCAGCAAAAAAGCCCACAGAGAACAAAACTGGAGCAAGAAAGCCAACTGCGTAGGTGGCTAATCGACTGAGTGCCGGTTTCCGTTCGGTTCCGGCCCACAGAACCAATCCAAAAAGAATTGCACAGACTCCAGAAGCCAAAAACGGTTCTGATTTCAATAAAAAAACCCCACCCAGGCTCACTCCGGCCAATCCGAAATAACGATGGTTTTGGGTTTGAAAAGATATCTTCCAGCACCAGATATGAAAGACGGAAAGGATGACGCTGTGGGTCATTTCATACGAGTAAGGACAGATATAGTTATAGGTTCCGACGCCGGTCAGATATTGCGAGAAACAGAAAACACCCAGGAAAACCAAGGTACTCAACCGCGCTGACCACACATTGCAGGTGTCTCGAAACAGAAGGAATAAAAACCAGGCAGTGGCTGCCGTCAATGCCAAATTGACACCTATCAGAGTGGTTATCGAAACTCCAAACCAACGAAACATGAGGGAATGAAAGTAAACTGACAGAGGGCCGTACTTCCAAACAATGTCAAAGTCGAGCATTTTCCCCAACGAAAGCTGCCAGGGAATATAAAGGTTATGTCCATAATCCACGAACACATCCGGCCACATCCGCCAACTCCAGGCTGTCAGAAAAAAAAACAAGAGGCCAAAGCACAATCCATCCGGCCAGTTACCCCAAGAAGTTTTTTGCTGGAGTCTTTTACGAATCAAGGAAAGGAACGACAACGACATGGCATGGCTCTTTTCAGAAACTTGTCACCACTCCTACCGGGTGCAAACCAGAGCCCATCGTACTGAGTTGAAGGGGTTTTGGCAAAGCGGAAGAAATCTGCCAGCCAAAAAACGGCTTGAGCGTCGGTGAACCCAAACCGATGAACTCCACAACAGAAACGACCTGCCTGCACATCGTCCAAAACACCTGGAACATCATCGTTTGAACAGGAAGGATTCGGTGTGGTGATTTTACAAAGGAAAAAACGTTTGACCGGGGATGTGAGGTTATTGATATGGATTGCGTGGAATCGCTGTCGTTACCGGATTTCTCAGATTCTCTGTGGCGGGTTCGGCTTGCTTTGATGGAAGTTGCACGGAGGGCTGGTCGGGCAAAAATGAAACCTTTACCGGTTCCCGCTGGGCGTCTCTCATAATTTCGGAGTTTCGGACCAGTAGAACGAACAACTGCAAAACACCCCAGCAAGCCCCGACTGTCAACAGCACATCCACCACCAGAAACCCAATCAGGAGGGGCACAAACTCCGGCGACCAGGTCAAATCCAGCTTTTTCCGGATAAAATCAAACAAGGTTGCCAAGCTTCCCAAGACAACCACACCTATCAAGGCTCCGGCAAACAAAAAACCCGCTAACTGTCGGGCTTCAAGACGAAGAATCGCGGAGTGGGAGGGGGATGGATGGTGGTTCACAAGCTGACTCAGTCAAACTCAAGCGCAACCGTAATTATTGCATCACCCGCATTTGTGGGCGCATCGGGGCATTATTCACACTCTCAATTGTATTGAGCGTGTTCATAATCGGAGTGGTTTCCTCCAGGATCCGCTTGGTGGTTTCGATATTGGCGAGCAGGGTTTCAAAGGCCGGGTCAAGCGAAGTGATGCTGTCAATCGTGTTCATGGTCACCACCTGATCGTTGACCAGCGAAAAGAAATTCTCAATTGATTGAAGCTGTGCTTCGACATGACGAACGCTTTTTTCAATCTCGTCAAAGGTGATGAGGCGACGATTGAGCAGTTCAATATTTTTTTCAACCAGCATGCGGGTCGTTCCATCGGCCTGGGCCATTGAGCGTTGGGCCTGCATAATTTGATTTTGAATGGATTGCCGGTTGACGGAGCGCAGATGATTTTTACGGCGGCGATACATATCCAGGAAATCCACGAAGGATTCCCACATTTGGTCAAGATAGCCGATGGAAGCCGGAATTTGTTTGAGCCCGGTGAATTTCGTGTAGTTTTCGTAAATCTTGTTCTTCATCCATCGCAAATATTCAACGGCTTCACGTTCGCGCGGGTCAAAGGACCGGATCAGTTCCTCCCGTTGCCGTCGCCGCAACTCCTGATTTCGTTGTGAATTGCGGCGCTCAACCAAGCGGCGGTAGGCATTGGTCGCAGGAACCACTGCCAAAACCGTAGCTTCCACCGCCAGTCCCGCCGCCAGCGGGATCCAGTGTTGGGTAAAGGCTGCGGCGGAGAGGAAACCGACCATCGACCAGATGTTCAACGGTTCGGCAGCGGCTTCTTTAATGTATTCCATTCGTGAACCCATAGAGGATTGCGCCTGCCGTATGCTCGATTCTCAAGTAAGATGCAGGATTTGGGGCAGTTTCACTCGTATGACACTTCCCAAATCGGAAAAGTTCCGTAAATCTAACGCACCGACTGCGCGAGAACAAGGGGTTTAACCACCCTAACCGATTGAAAGCTGACTTCCATTCCAATTATTTTCAACCCTTCAGATTTTGGCCTTGCCAGAGATGGCCAGGGCTGAACAAACTGTGGCTGGAAGTTGGGAAATCTGAATTGCAACCAGCCGCTTCTACGACATTGAATTTACTGAAGTTCGGATGATTTTTCCGGTGTTTTCAAATTTTTGAAGACATGGCTGCCAGCCATCCGATAAACCATTTGAAGGCAAAGTTGCCGGGCCTGCCAAGTTCCCTCAGAAAAAACTGAAACAAGGGTAAATCTGTTGTCAGGGTGCTTGGAGCCGGTACGTAAAGCTATCAAAACAAAGAGTTTTTTGGGAATTTGCATGGAAAGTGAAATTCGTGACATTCGAATCGAACGGTTTGCCTATGGGGGCGAAGGGATTGGCCGTGACAGTGATGGGCGGGCGGTTTTTGTGGCCGGGACTGCCAAAGGGGAGTTGGTCCGGGTTGAAATTACCGAAACTCATCCCCGGTTTGCCCGCGGTAAATTATTGACGGTACTGGAACCGGTCGCCGAACGGCGAACGCCGCCTTGTCCGCATTTCGGCAGTTGTGGCGGGTGCCAGTTGCAACATGTGACCTACGAAGCCCAAAAGGAAGCCAAGGCGGAATGTCTCCGCGACGCACTGAACCGGATTGGCCGGTTGGATTGGAACAAACCGATTCCGGTTTTGAGCGGTCCTGAATGGGAATACCGAGGGCGGACCCAGTTCAAACTTGAACGAGACCCGCAAACCGATTTGGTACGGGCTGGTTTTTTTACTGCCAACTCGCATCATCTCTGTGAAATTGAAACCTGTCGGTTGCTGGATCCTTCGCTCAATGAGGTCCTCCATTTATTACGGAAAACATCAGCCCACGTGATGAATCGTTCTGAAGGCACACTTGACGTGGCAACGGATGCTGACCGCAACGTCCCTCTGGAACAACCACCCACCCTTTCAGTCTCTCATCCAAACTGGGGTTGGCCCACCGGCCCGATTACCCGCCGGATTGGAAGATTTGCATATACTTTTGATGCCAAGTGTTTTTTTCAAGTCAACCTTTACCTCTTTGAAACGCTTGTGGCAGAAGCACTTGGCAGTGATTCCGGACGGTTGGCGGTGGATCTGTATGCCGGGGTCGGATTGTTTTCACTCCCGTTGGCAGAACGTTTTGAAAAAGTTCTCGCGGCTGAAGAGTCGGGTGCTGCGGCACATTATGCCCTCCGGAATGTCAGCCAAAATAATATTCGAAATGTGACGTTTTCCCGCCAATCAACTGAAAGCTGGCTTGCAGCAAACCAAAAGCTGACAAATCGGGTGGATAAAGTCCTGCTTGACCCACCTCGTTCGGGTATGAGTCCCAAGGCGTTGGAGCGGCTCATTGCCTTGAAACCAGGAAAAATCACGTATGTTTCCTGCGACCCGACCACCTTAGCCCGCGATTTGCGTGGAATCTGTGCCCAAGGCTTTACCCTGCATTCGGTTACAGCCATCGATCTATTTCCGCAAACCTACCACATTGAAACGGTTGCCCACCTGGAAAGGCTCTGAAGGTTGCCTTGGATTGATTCATAACTTCCTATAAATCAATGGTTTATCTGCTGAATCCTCAACCGGTTTTTTTACCTTGATTGATTGTCAACCAACTTGACACAGTGTTTTTTACTAACGTAATATTTCCAGGAGTGGAAAAAAGTGGACAAAAGTTGTCTTTTGTAGCGCTTTGCCCACCGATTCTTAAAGTTTTACCTGAAGCCAAAAACATCCGTTCCAGGGCGTTCTTCAGCCGTCACCAATCCGAAATCTGCAATCAGGCGTGAATTATGCTGCGTGGGAACTACACAGCCCGAATTGATGAAAAGGGGCGTCTCAAAATTCCCACCACTTTTCTCCGCCATATCAAGGAGCATTACGGCGCGCAGGTTTATATCACCAGTTTGACTGGAGAGTGCGCCCGGATTTACCCGATGTCGGAATGGGTAGCGATTGAACAACGACTGCTGGCACTTCCAGCCATGGACCCGGCCCGCCGCAAATTTCTGGATCGAACGAACTATTATGGGCAGGTGGCCGAGATGGATACGCAGGGGAGGGTCTTGATCCCCTACCAACTGCGGGCCAAGGCGGAAATGTTGGGCGAAGTTGCAGTGCTTGGATATTTGAACTATCTCGAAGTTTGGACGCTGGACCGATTTGAAGCGCGCCTTTCCGCCGATCCCTTTACGGACGACGACGCCGCAGCATTGGCCCGGCTTGGAATTTAACTGAGACTTGAGCAGCGAGAATGATATGTGTGAACAGGTGCTCTTTTTCCTTGAAACACGGCCATTTCCAGCAATTTTTGCCCTTCATTCTCAATCCTCAATCCTCAATGCTCAATTATGAAAACGGTCTTTGAGAACCAAATCCAACTCCCGACGCACGTACCGGTGCTGCTTGAGGAAGTGTTGACAGCCCTGGGGCCGGAGCGAGGTGGCTGGTTTGTTGATGGCACACTTGGACTGGGAGGCCATACCGAAGCGCTGCTCCGCAGTTCCCCTGCTGTCCGGGTGCTGGCCATTGACCGGGACCAGGAGGCCGCTGCGCAAGCCTTGGAACGGATTGCTCCGTTTAGGGATCGTGTCCGCTATGTTCATGCTGACTACCGCCAGTTGCCACAAATCCTGCAAGAGCAGGGAATTTCAAGCGTAGCAGGTATTCTGGCCGATCTGGGGATTTCATCCTGGCAATTGGGTAAGCCGGACCGGGGATTCAGTTTTCAGACTGCCGGACCACTTGATATGCGCATGGATCCATCGCAGGGGCCAACTGCGGCTGACCTCGTCAATTCACTTGCTGCCGAGGACTTGGCCAATGTGATTTTTGACTACGGAGAAGAACGTGCTTCCCGCCGGATTGCCCGTCGAATTGTGGATGCCCGAACCAAACAGCCGATTGAAACCACCGACCAGTTGGCCGACTTGATTCGGAAGGCAGTTCCGGGTTTCGGAAAACAACGCATCGACCCGGCGACCCGGACTTTTCAGGCACTTCGGATTGCGGTCAACCGGGAATTGGATGATCTCGACCTGTTTGTTTCACAGGCCATCGAATATCTGGAGCCTGCCGGAAGGCTGGCCATCATCACGTTTCATTCATTGGAAGACCGTCTCATCAAACATGCGATGCGGCAGGCGGCTGGAATCGTCGAAACTACCGAATCCCGCTACCTGCCTCCATCTTTGCAACACCAAATCAAACCACGTGTCACTTTGGTGACCCGTAAACCAATTATTGCAACGGAGGCGGAAATTGACCGCAACCCGCGCGCACGAAGTGCCAAGTTACGGGTCTGCGAAAAGATTTGAAAAAAATTCAGGATTGAGGGTGGGGGGCCTGACCCGGAAAGGCTGTGAATGCAGCCGCTTCAATCCTGAATGGTTGAATCACCAGGCTCCAACGTTCTTTGACACATAAAAACAAGATTGAACCAGGGGGTTACAACCGGGGGAACAGGCCCGGCACACAAAAATAAATGAACCAAAACTGCCTGTTGGAGAGGAACCTATGTATCGCTACAGATTGCAATCCCCAATCCAAAATCGCCGGCAACGGCAAACATTCGATACTCGTTGGCTTCGGCAGTGGGGACTGGTGCTCAGTCTCGGCTGTTTGGTTGCGTGCGGATTTGTTTTCGTCACGTGGCAACACGTGGAGGCCATGCGGGTTGGTTATGAAACCGAACAATTAAAAATACAGATTCAGACACTTGACCAGGAGCATCGGCAATTGTTGCTTGAGCGCCAACGGCAATTGTCGCCCAATGTTTTGGAGGCTCGCGCCCGCCAGCAGGGGCTACGCCTGCCAAATCCCAAACAGACCGTCGTCATTCAGGCACAATGATGAAAGCAGGAGTTAGGGGGCAAAGAGCAGGGGCCAGAGTTTTTGAAAACAGAGCTACTTTCAACTTCGGATTGGCTTTCAACCCAAAACTCAAACCCTGAACCCTGAACCCTGAACCCTGAACCCTGAACCCTGAACCTTATGTCTTTGCGTGAAGCAATCAAGAAAAACACCGCTCGCAAAAATCTGATTGCGGTGACCAATACTCAATATCCCACCGCAACCCGTTTGGTTGTGGTGGGCGTAGTGTTGGCACTTTGGGCCACTCTGGTGACGGTGCGGTTGGTGCGCTATCAGGTCTATGAACATGAAAACCTCACACAACGTGCCGATGACCAAGTGCAGCGGGTGGTGCAAACCAGCCCCAAACGCGGCACGATTATTGACCGAAACGGGCGGGAATTGGCTCGCAGTGTTGAGGTTTCAACGATTTATGTCACGCCGACACAGTTTGTGAACCCGGCAGAGGATGCCAATAAACTGGCTCAAATTCTTAATCTGGATCGGGATACGGTTTTTCAACGCCTGACCTCAAAGAAAAAATTTGTCTGCCTCAAACGGAAACTTGAAGAGACGGAAGCCAATGCAGTGCGGGCGCTCAACCTGCCGGGCATTCAATTTGTGACTGAAACCAAACGTTTTTATCCCAAGAATGATTTGGCCTCTTCCGTTTTGGGCTTTGTCAATGTGGAAGAACAGGGTTCAGCCGGAGTTGAAATGCAATTCGATAAGCATTTGCGTGGTACTCCTGGAAAATTCCTGATTGAGTCAGATGGCAAAGGACGGCCCTTCAACCATAATGAAGAGGTTTCAGAAGTCGGTCAGAGTATGACCCTGACCATTGACGAACGGATTCAATACAAAACCGAACAAATCCTGCGCAATGCGGTTGCCGCCAGCGGGGCCAAAGGTGGAATGGCGATTTTGCTCCAGCCCGCCACCGGTGACATTCTGGCCATGGTTTCGCTGCCGGGGTTTAATCCAAATGTTTCTCCAGCTAATGAAGAGGAAATTCAAAAAACCCGGCGCAACAAGTCGGTTGAGGAAGCCTACGAGCCTGGTTCAGCCTTTAAGATTGTCACCTACTCGGCGGCACTGGAAGAAAAGCTTCTGACCCCGGACCGGCAAATCAATTGCCAGGGGGGCTCCATCACGATTGCCGGCCATACGGTACGGGATGGCGGTGGCTACGGCATGCTGACGGTGGCTGAAGCCTTGCAGGTGTCGAGCAATGTAGCTGCCATCAAAACCGGTAAACAGTTGGGCAAAGAACGGTTGCTGAAATATGTCGAGCGGTTCGGGTTTGGCCATGCCACCGAAGCCGGACTCCCAGCCGAATCTCCTGGCAGTATTGGCGGGGTCAACCGTTGGTCGGAAATGTCTTATGCCTCATTGCCTATGGGATATGAAGTGACCGCCACTCCTTTGCAGGTGGTGGCTGCCATGTCGGCCCTGGCCAATGGTGGAGTTTGGGTGCAGCCTCACGTGGTGCGCCAAATTACCTCCACCACCGGCGATGTTCTGCTTGATGTCCAGCCACAGACACGGCGAGTGGTCAGCACCCAGACAGCGACTGAAATGGGCAAAATGCTTCAGGGAGTGGTTGACCGCGGCACTGCCAAGCTGGCCCGCCTGAGTGGGTATACGGCTGGCGGTAAAACGGGAACAGCCAAGAAATTCGACCGAAAAATCGGACGCTATTCGGAGACTAAATATTTTGCCACCTTCGCTGGTTTTGCGCCCATCAACCGACCGGCGCTGGCAGCCATTGTGGTGATTGACGAACCGCCCTTCGGACAGCATCACGGCGGTCAGGCTGCTGCTCCGGTGTTCAAACAGATTGTGGAAGCAGCCCTCCCGCTGGTTGGGGCTACTCCGGATGCTCCGTTCGACGCGCAGCGAGGGAATACAGAATTGATTGCCGCCAATGAGATTCCGGATGAAATTGACCCGTTTGATCTGCCTGCGCTGAAAACAGCCAATCCGGTGGGCACAGTGCATGGTGGAAAAGACAAACAACCGCCGGTCAATCCGGTCAATGTCAGTTTTTCCACCACCGAAAATCACGGTACGGTGGTGACCATGAATCTGCCGGGGCGGGGGATTGCGATGCCAAATTTGATGGGACAGGGGTTACGCAGTGCTGTCACTTCCTGTGCCAAACTTGGAATCAAGGTTCAGTCCAGTGGTTTTGGGGTCATTCGGGAGCAGTCGCCAACCCCAGGAACACCAGTGCCGATAGGAAGCACCTGTCTGGTTAAATTAGGAGAGGAGTGAGGAGTTTTGAGTTTTAAGTTTTAAGTTTTGCATTTTTCCAACGCTTGAAACTGAAAACTCACACGAGGCCGGAAAACAGACCAAAGAGTTTGGGTTGGTTTAGTGAATCAACTCAAAACTCGAAACTCAAAACTCAAGATTCAAACCCAATGCAATGCCTAAACGACATCACCACCTTCACGGGCGGTCATCTGACTGGAAATCCAACGTGTGAGGTGTCTGGTGTTCAACACGCAGCCCAACAGTGCGAACCGGGATTTTTGTTTGCGGCAGTCCAGGGAGCCCGTGCTGATGGGCATTCGTTTATTTCCCACGCTCTTGAGCGGGGTGCGGTCGGAGTCATTTCGGAACGCCCCTGCCCGCCTGATTTTGTTTCCAATTGGATTCAGGTGCCGAATATCCGGCTGGCCATGGCCCAGGCCGCAGCCGTTACCTATGGTCACCCCAGCCGGGAACTGAAACTGGTCGGAGTGACCGGGACAAACGGCAAGACCACCACGGCGTATGTGCTGGATGCGATTTTCCGGGCTGCTTTTGGAAACCGCTCCGCCATGATGGGAACGGTTGAATACAGAATCGGCGACCACCGTGAAACGGCCCACCATACGACAC
>JAIBAN010000036.1 GCA_019695185.1 Blastocatellia bacterium
GTGACTGTGCCCGGAGGCTTGGCGTTGGCTGGGCCGGTGAAGGGCGAACCTGGGAATCCTACGTCAGTAGGTGGCCCGTTCCTTGGCGGCATGGCCTGACGGCCTCCACCCAAGGAATCCCCGCAATTCATTGCGGGGAGGACGTCAAGCACTTTCCATTGATGAAAAAGGCAATTTCACTCCCGCCTGGGTCAGCCCCAATATTTTTGCGATGACCGGTTTCCATCCAGAAGAAACACTCTCTTTTGGCTGGTGGAAAAAAACTATTCATGAAGAGGACCGGGAACGAGTGATCAAATCCAATTCCCAGCTCCAAAAAGTGGATGAACTGGTCGTGGAATTCCGAGTGTACCGTAAAGATGGTTCAATCTTATGGGTGCGCGATGCCAAACGGATCCTGCGCAATCAGGATGGAAAACGCTTTGAGTTGGTGGGTGCCTGGAGTGACATCACGGAGCGGGTCGAATTGGAAGAGCAGTCTGACAGACGTGGTGATGCCCGAAATGGGAGGAAGGCAGGTGGCAGAACAGCTTTTGACCCAATATCCTGATCTCAAAGTTCTGTTCATGAGCGGTTACATTGGTGATGCCATTGTCCATCATGGAGTGAGTGAATCCAGCTTCGCTTTTTTGCAAAAACCATTTTCCGCTCAGGAACTGGTTCAGAAAATCAAACAGGTCTTAAAGCAGGACTAAATCAGTCTGGCAGTTTGAGGCAAAGTGGAACCGTGGCACATGACCGGGCAGGCGATAGAGTCACTCAACCCAGTGGAGCCTTGCTTTCGGTTTTGGGGATGGCTGGCTTTTTCCGGGGGAGGGGTAAGTCCGGAACCCGAACCCCCGTGAAACAAATCAACCTCAGTCCTTTTAAGTGGATGCCGTCTTTGCGCCCCCGTGTAGGGCAAGGGCTGGTTGTCTGGAATTGGTGGAATTTGTCTGCTACTGTGTGGGCAACTCGTCATTTTAACACCCCTTGGTTATGTTCCAGCTTATGGTTAGACTGCTTCGGTTTCGCTTTTTGATTCCGGTGTTCCTGGCAGGTTTGTGGCTTGCCGGTTGGCCGGTGATGTCAGGCTTTCCGACCCCCAAAAAAGTTTCTGCGCAACCCCAAACCGACCGCCCCCGGCGGGTCGAAGGGGCTGACACCCGGCAGGCTCCCGTGCCGCCTGCTGCCACCCAACCGGTGACCACCGTCACTCCCACCGGGTACAGTACCGAAGCACTCGACAAGGAAATTGCCGGACGGTTCGCACCGATATTTATTCAATCCCTGGGAGACAGCCCCCGGTTTGATTACATCACCAAATTTGATTTTGATGGTGACTGGAAGGGCACCAATAACTGGGAAAATGCGGCCAATCAAAAATACCCATTGACTGCCAATGTGTATTTCTCACTGTGTGAAAGCCAGACGCATTATTTTATTCACTACGCGGCTTTCCATCCCCGTGATTACAAAGGCGGCAATACCAAGGGCACGCTTTTGAGCGAGTTGTTTCAGGAAGGAGCCAGGCTGGGGGGCAAATATGACCCGACCGGCCTGGCGCAGGAAGCCGTGCTGGCCCATGAGAACGACCTGGAAGGTTGTTTACTCGTCATTGAAAAATCCGGAAACGATCCGCAAAAAGGCAAACTGGTTTATTTTGAAACTCTGGCACACAACAAATTTAACCAATACCGGCCCAATCCAGACACGGATGGAAACAACGCGCTGTTGTATGTTGAGCCCAAGGGCCATGGGATTTACTCCTACGAGGATGGAAAACGGCAGGCCAAAAACCAGTCCAAAGGGGAAATGCGGTACGAGTACCGGGGCCGGGCCGAAGACCCGGAAAAAAACACAACCGGAACGGTCGGGTATGATTTGATTCCAATGGTATCCACACTGTGGGTCAAAGCCCAGGGCAGCCCCAACGAAACCTACGGGATTGAGAACGATTACCAGTCCCTCCAGTTGGAGGTGGTCAAACCCCGCAAAATCCGTGCGCAGGAAATCAAGGTGGGTTTGGTGGGGAACGCCTTTCGCGGTGATGTCGGCGGGAAAAACATGGCCCGTCCGCCGTGGGGCTGGTTCAGTTCTGCCGAACGGGACCGGCCTTTGGGAGAATGGTTTTTCGACCCGGCCAAAGTGGTCAAACGTCATTACAACCTGCCGGACACCTTTTCCCTTGCCTATCTTCACCACCCGATTCTGGGTGTGTATCGCAATTAAGAAAAACTTCACACCTCGTCAGGGTTTTGCCTGGAGCGGGAAAGCTGATATTTCCAAATCTTCATGTGGTAAATTGGGCCTCCGGGCAAAATTCTGGCGTCTTTTTTTCAGGAAAATTCCACTGCCGTGCTGATTCCATCCCAAATCCAAACCGATAGCGAAGACTTTCAGAAAAACTATGCCGCCAATCGGCTGCTGTGCGATGAACTGGCCGAACGCCTTGACCTGGTGCGCAAGGGCGGAGGCGAAAAAATCGCCCAAAAATTCAAAGCCCGGAAAAAGCTGCTTCCCCGTGAGCGGGTTGAAATGCTGCTTGACCCCGGTTCCCCCTTTTTGGAGCTTGCTTCGCTGGCAGCCTGGGATATGTATGACAACGAATCCCCCGGTGCCTCCCATATTGATGGAATCGGGGTGGTCAACGGGGTGGAATGTATGATTATGGGCAATGACGCCACGGTCAAAGGCGGGGCGTTTTATCCCATGAGCGTTACCAAAAGCCTGCGCTGCCAGCAGATTGCGCTCGAAAACCGGTTGCCCACGATTTATCTGGTCGAATCTGCCGGGGCCAACCTGCTCCATCAGGCCGAATTGTTTGCCGACAGTGGCGGGCGGGGGTTTGCCAATCAGGCCCGGATGTCAGCCGCTGGAATTCCCCAAATCGCCCTGGTTTTTGGAAGCTGCACGGCGGGCGGAGCCTATGTTCCGGGGTTGTCAGATTACACGGTCATGGTGCGGAAGCAGGCCAAGGTTTTTCTGGCCGGCCCTCCGCTGGTCAAAGCTGCCACGGGCGAAGAAGTGGATGACGAAACTTTGGGCGGGGCTGACATGCACGGAAAAATTTCCGGCCTCAGCGATTACACCGCCAATGACGATGTGGATGCGGTCCGGATTGGCCGGGCCATCGTCAAGTACCTCAACTGGAGCAAAATCACCCCGCCCAATTGGCAGGAACCGGAAGAGCCCGAATATGACCCGGATGAACTCCTGGGCATTATTCCCACGGACCTGCGGCGGCCTTTCCCGGTCCGGGAAATCATTGCCCGGATTGTGGATGGCTCCCGGTTTCATGAATTCAAACGGGATTATGCCCCCACGATTGTCACCGGGTTTGCTCACCTCAACGGCTACCAGATTGGAATTGTCGCCAACAATGGCGTGTTGTTTTCGGAAAGCGCGCACAAGGCCACTCAGTTTATCCAGTTGTGCAATCAGGCGCGGGTTCCGATTTTGTATTTGCAGAATGTTCCGGGCTTCATGGTCGGGAGCAAAGTGGAACGGGAAGGCATCGTCAAACATGGTTCCAAGCTGGTCAACGCCGTTGCCAATTCCAGTGTGCCGCAGTTGACCGTGATTATTGGCGGGTCGTATGGGGCCGGCAATTACGGCATGTGCGGCCGGGGTTTTGACCCGACGCTGTTGTTCAGTTGGCCGAACAGTCGGATTGCCGTCATGGGGGGCGAGCAGGCAGCCGGGGTCCTCGTCAGCGTTCAGAAAGCGGCCCTCAAGCTCAAGGGAATCGAACCTGACCACGAACGGCTGGAACTGATGCGGCAGGAAATTGTCAAAAAGTTTGAGCGCGAATCCTCTCCCTATTACGCCACGGCCCGGTTGTGGGATGACGGCGTGATTGACCCCCGGACGACCCGCCGGGTGCTCAGTACGGCAGTCTCAATGGCCTATAACCGGGACTTTATTACGGAAAAAGCGCCCCGGTATGGCGTTTTCCGGATGTAAGCGGGTTTGGGGAAATTTGGAAAATGTGGCGCGATTTGGTTCATCGCACTTGGAAAGAACTCTTTGGTTCGCCAAATCGAATGGAAGAGATAGGTCAAAACGCGATGAACCAAATCGCGTCACAATCCACGGAAACGCCTATTTTTTCCCCAGACTCCAGCGGAATAAATAGGAAAACTTGACAAAAAACGAACGCCGGTTGCGCTGTAAGCCAGGTTCGTACCCTCCGTCAAACGGATTGAACCCGTTGCGGTTGAGGTTGTCATTGTAGCCGACATAAAAGGCCGTGCCGGGATTGGGAGTCCACCCAAACAGGAATTGTTCGTTGAGATTGGCAGCCAACGTGTTGTAATCGGCTCTGGCCCGAATGAACAGAAATCGGGTCAACTGGTATTTCACCCGGAAAGACAAAATATGGGAGCGAAAGGCCGTCCGTCCGGTGTCTTCGCGTTTCAGCCGGTTGTAATTGTACCGGATGGTCAGGTTCAGGGCCGAGGTCGGCTGGATTTCGGTTTCCGCGTCCATATTCAGGCCATGTGCGGCTCCGGGGTCCAATGGGGCGTTGGGGTCGAGCAGGGCTGCCGGGCTGACGCGGGGGAAGCGAGGTCCCCCGCCAAAGTCGAAATCCAACACCCCGGCGTCGTATCCGATGGACCCGTTGATGCGGAATTTCCGACTTGGGGTCATATTTCCAAAAATGTAACCCGTATTGCGATGAGCCGAGCGCTCCGGGTCGGTTCCGGCAAAGGTGCCCGGATTGGTGAAAGACCTGCGAGGGCCGAATTCTTCCTCAAACACCCGTTCATAGCCTCGCTCATACCCAAATCCGATATTGATTTGCCGTTGGAAAAAGTATTCGGCTTCAAGGTAGGCAGCCCCGTATTGCGTCCGTCCCTGAAAATCAAACCCGATGTTTGACCCTGCTCCAATCCGGTAATTGATGAGGCGGCTCTTTGGATGTTGCTCGCTGATGTAGTTGAGGTTCACCAATTGCTGGTTGGAATTGGTCCGCCGGGTGAACCCCACATTGGCCCGGTAATCACGTGACCGTCCCTGGGCCCGGTATTCCATGCTCAGGTGGCGGCCATTTTTGGAAAGGGTCAGAAAATACCCCAACCCATTGCCGGTGCGGTACATATCCTGGCCCTGGTTCGCATCGAAAAAGAACTGGCGGGAGGTGGTTCCCAAAACCTGGAAATTCAGGGTGGTCTGCGGGCCAAACCGGAACTTTCCGTCAAATCCGCCCAGATGGTTGTGCCGTTCGATAAAGTTTGAAGTGGTGGCCAAAAACCCCAGGCTGTTTTCCTGCCCCACATCCCGTCTCACCCGAAACACCCCAATGTAAGAGTTTTTGTCTAAAAATTTTTCGATGGAGGGTCGCACTTCCGGGTCATTTCGCTCCTCCTCGGAAAAATTACCCGGAGCATTGTCGCTGGCCAGCAACGCCCCAAAGAAGGTGCGTCCCTTTTTGCCGGACAGTTTTACTGCAATATCAGGGTCCACAATGGCACGGGTGTTGACCGGTTGCAGGGAAGTTTGAAAAATATCAATGTTTTCCAGGAAGAAAGGGCGACGTTCGGGAAAGAAAATCGGGAACCGCTGATTGGCCAGCAGCACAGGTTGGTCGGCTTCCACATCGGCAAAATCCGGATTGATGGCCAGGTCAAGGGTAATATTGGGCGTGATGCCATATTTGGCCGTGAGGCCGACTTCACCCCGGACCGGCTTGTTCAGGAACCGACCGGGAGGAATCCTTTTTCCGGTTTCGGAGACGGTCAAGGTCGGAATGATTTCCAGGTTGTGTTCGGTGGCAATTCGGTCGAGTCCGGTCAAATGGCCGGCTTGGTTGAGTAATCCGGTAATGTCACGCGAGATTGGCTCCCAGGAATCAATTTCATCATTAAACCGGTCAATATTGCGCCAGACGTGAAATCCCCACTGTTTTCCTTTACCGGCTTCATAGCGCAGGGATTTGAACGGGATTGCGGCTTCCACCAGCCAGCCTTCGGCAGTGATTTTCCCTTTGGAAACCATTACCACGTCAACACTGTAGTCGGTTCCGGCACCATTGGTCAGAATGCCGTCCTGTTGAATGCCGTAAGGGTTGAACCCAAGGACGTACGCCCGCCGCTGGTCGTTGAAGGTGTCGAGAAAGACCCGGATATTGTCTTCGCTGAAAACCGTGTCCCGCTGGGCAAAAGTGGCCCGAATCCGGTCTGGTTCATCAAAACAGATAAACCCGAAATACAGGTTTTTGGCGTCGTACCCAACCCTGACAACGGTCTTGCGGGAAGGCTCAATATTGTCACCCGGATTGGTCTGATAGAAATCCCTGAGTTCAACCGCGTTGGTCCAGACCGGTTCTGCCATTTCCCCATCTATGGTCGGCGGGGTTTCAAAAAACGGAACCCGCACGGGAGCAACTTTTTCCGGCGGAACCGCAATCGTGCGGGTTGAGGTTTTTACAAATTTCCCGGATGGGAGCGGCGTATCCGCCGGAGCGGACAGACTTTGGCCCAGGCTCGCTGCCGAACCAGTCAGACAAATCAGACAAAAAGCCAGAAACCGTGGGAGGAAACGCATAATCAGAACCAGATTATTTGGGAGTAAAACAGGAAAGGTGTCAGGGTGCCAAACGATGTTATTCCCTTCGGGTTCACTAAAAATCACTCGGTTTCAATCAGATATTCGCTAAAACGAGAATTTCTGAAGAATGGCTGAGAGATTGATTTCACCTGGAAACAAATATAACGCAAAGTGAAATTTTGGGGTGGGGCGACAGCATTCGCCTTGGGTAAAACCCGTAGTCATACGGTAAACCCACATCCTACAACTTTTGCCAGGGAACGTCCTTTTTTTCTTTGGATTTCTTGTTCAGCTCTTGCTGCCACGGGCCTTGTGAGGCAGTTCATAGCACTTGCCCGGAAAGTATGTTATTTTGCCAGTTCACCTCTATCCGAAACTGGTACACCAGGATTTTGGTTTGGTGATTCAAGTAGCCTGCCATAACCATCAATAACATCGTGCAGGCTCAACCGGACCGCCAGGTTGGAACCTGCGCTTGTCCTGGCCAAATCACTCAGGAAGTTTTTCTTTATTTTATGTCCAAATCCGACAGTCTTGCGGTTAAACCCGTCACCGAAGTGACGCCGACCCCGTTTCGCTTGGAAAAAAAATACCGGGGCGGGGCTCCTGTTTCCGTTGAAGAAAAAGAGCATGTGCTCCGGAAATATCTGCAAATCCTTTTGAAATATAAATGGTCCATACTGGCCTGTATTGCCGTTGTGATGGTGGTGGTAACCTTGGCATTGGGGCGGGTGCAGCCAATTTATGAAGCCACTTCAACGATTCAGGTCAACCCGGAGGAACTCAAGGCGTTTGATGCCAGGGCGTTGATTTTGAATCCAAACCGGGTGGACCCTGAATACCTCAACACCCAATTACTGCTCTTTTCCAATCCGACATTGGCCCAAAGAGTCGTCAAAAAGCTGAATCTGAACGAAACCCCGGAGTTTTTGGAAAGCGGCCCCACCACCCTGTCGGCGGCTTTAACGGATTTGCTGACCTTGAAGCCAGCCCGTCTTAAAACGACTTCCTCAAAACTGAATCCGGCCACCAAGGCCCCAAAGATTCGGGATTTGAAGGAAACGGCAGACGACACCCTCAACCTGGATGAAGAGCTGGCACCCTTCACGGGCGTGATTTTGAATGGCATGCAAACGGTACCGTTGACCAAAACCCGTTTGGTCCGGGTCACGTTTCGTCATCATGACCCGGAAATGGCCCAAAAAGTGGTCAATGCCATGACCGACACCTTTGTCACCGACAACTTGCAACGGCGGGTCAGTTCCTCCCAATCCACTTCTAAATTCCTGCAGAAACGGATTACCGAATTACAAACCGATATTCAGAAAGCGGACGAGGATTTAGTGGACTATGGGAAAAATCATGAAATCATTTCCCTGTCTCCTGACCAGAACGCCGTCACGGAACGGTTGCAAGCCCTCAGCAAAAAACTGTTTGAGATAGAAAACAACCGTAAGGACCTGGAATCGAATTACCGGCTAGCCAAAGAAACATCCAATCTTTCTGCGCTGCCGCCCGAGTTGCGGATTTCCGACAACACCAAACTGTTGGAGGAACAACTCAATGGATTGCGCAAACGGCGCAATGAACTGATTGTCGAGTACACGGAAAACTGGCCGGAAGTCAAACAAGTGGATTTTTCCATTCAACAAGTGGAAAAACAGATTCGGCTGGAAAATGACAAGACGCGCGAGGTGATTGAAACCAAATACCGGCTGGCGCTGGCACGGGAAAAAACCGCCCGTGAGGATTACAACAACCAGATGGCGTTGACCCTTAAACAAAATCAGGATGCGATCAATTACAAGCTTAAGCAGCAGGAACTGGAAATCAAAAAAGACCTGTTGAAAACGTTGTTGTCGAGCCTGAAAAATGTTGATATTTCAGCAAGCTCCGAAGTCAACAACATCTCCGTGACGGGGTACGCCCCGGTTCCCCGCACTCCCATCAGCCCCAATCGGCGGCAAACGTTTGCGGTTACCTTCTTTTTGGCTGTATTGGCCAGCTTTGGTCTGGCCTATGCCAGGGAATCCTGGAGCAATCGGATTCATTCGGTGGAAGATGTGGACCGGTTTGTCAAGCTGCCCACATTGGGGTTGATCCCATCGGCCCGCCCCAAAGCCTGGGCCCTTCAGAACGGGGCCAAAGGGGAAGGGGGCGGACCCGGTGAGCTGGCGGCGAACCGGGAACAACTCGAACTGATCACGTTCCAATCGGCAACTTCCAGCATTGCTGAATCCTACCGGCAGTTGCGCACTTCCATGCTGCTTTCCCGAAATGGAGACCGCCGGCTTCAGGTCATCCTGGTGACCAGCAGCCAACCCTCAGAGGGAAAAACCACGACTGCCGCCAACATTGCCATTTCCCTGGCCCAAACCGGCTCGAAAACGGTTCTGGTTGATTGCGACCTGCGCAAACCCAGGGCCCATTCAATTTTCAACCTCAAAGCAGACCGTGGCATTGCCGACTTTTTGAACAATGAGGCCGATTTTGACAGCATCAGCTATCCCGGACCAGTCCCGAATTTTGAGGTGATTCCCTGTGGCACCATTCCCGCCAATCCGGCTGATTTACTCAGTATGGACCGGCTGAAACATTTGGTCGGGCTATTGCGGGAACAATTCACTCATGTGGTGATTGACTCACCGCCTTCGCTCCTGTTCGCGGATGCAGTGATTCTTTCGGCAGTGGCGGATGGGGTTTTACTGGTAGTCAATTCTGAAACTTCCAAGCGTGAAGTGGTGATGCGCACCTGTCGCAGCCTTGAAGAAGCCAATGCCAACCTGTTGGGAGTGGTGCTCAACAACGTCAGTTTCGAGCAGGGTGGGGGCTACGGCTACGGTTATCAGAAATATCGCGCCGAATATTACAGCAACGAAGCGGCTCCCACCGGCTCATGGCTCAATCGGGCCCTGGGCGCTTTCAAGGAGTCGTCCAAAGGCAACCGCAACCAGGACAAGAAATAACAGGGCATTGGAAGGAACCTGCAAGTTAAAATCAGTCAGGCTGTGCAGCAAAAGCCCCAGACAGGCCGTCATGCTGGCACACCAGCCGGTCATCCAGGCAGGAGGTGGCGAGGTTGTTCCCTGCCGTCCCAACCAGATGAGATGAGCCCTGATGGTTTGAACCAAACCACCGACAAACAGCAGCAGCAAAACCCCACCAGCCAAACCAAGTTCGACAATAATTTGTAAAAGGTCGCAGTGGGCATGTTCCAGTCTCCATTCACCGGTTCCAGTGTCATATTGGGTATAGGCCACGGCAAACGAACCCAGGCCCGTCCCCAGCCACGGATGGTCCGCAATCATTTTCACTGAATTCCGCCAGATGGCAGGCCGATCATAGGACTGCAGTCCCTGGGATTGGACATCCGTCATGGTTTCCTGAATGCGGTCGGAAATTCCTTCACTGCCAACCCAGTACCAGCCCACTCCGATCATAAGCAGAATGCCCAGAACCAGTGCTGCGACACTGAACAGGTTTTGTCTCCGCACGCCCATCTGGATAAAAAGCCAGCCTGAAACGAACAGCTCCAGCAATAAACACAGGGTCCCCGTACGGGAACCAGAAACCAACACCGTCACAGTCAGCAAAAAAGTGCCCACACCCAACAGCACTTTTTTGCCTGGGTTCAGTTTTTCCTCCAGCATCGCCAAAAATGGAAAAGGCCAGACCAACTCAACCCACCCCGCATAATGGTTGCGGTTGATAAAGGGGCCGGCAGAGAGTTTTTGGGCTGGCTGGACCGGCAAGCCAAAATCAAACAGCCAATAATATTTACCGTTGCCAAACAGCCATTGGAGGACAAAGAAAAAAGCCACCCCGCCACCCCACACGACCAACACCTTTCCAAGGTGGGAAACCCGCTCAGTGGTGGTCAGGGTTTGCAAGGCGGTAAACAACAAAATGGCATAAGCCACTCCCATCATCAGTGCCTGGTCCGTGTCCCAGGGTGAAAGTGAAACCGGGGTACCTTTTTGAATTGGGAGTAATTGACAGAGGCCAATGCCCAGCCCCCCCACCAGTATCCACCAGGGGAGTGGTAAATGATTTTTTCCGAGTGTTCCCAAACCAAAACGAATGGCCCAACCCACCAGTAACAAAGCCGCGCCGACCTGCAAAACGGCTTTTGACCAGGGTTCAACCGAGCCAAATGGAAGGGGACTCCAGCAAACCAGCACCAGCAGCAGATAAAATTGCGCATGCTCAATCCGCTCTGCAAGGTTCATTGAAGTTCCTGAAGTTCAAAGCCGCCAAACCACAGGCGACCGAAGATTGAACAGGGTTGGTCCGGCGGACAGGTGCCATATCGTCCGATGGAAATGGTCAGGGCGGAGATTCGGTCCGGCACTTGGAAGACCGTTTCGGTACGCGTCCACGGGGCAGTGCCGCTCGCGCTGGGTGAGGATTCCATCACGTTTTGGTCGGACAACGGATAGGTTTGCGCGACACAACGGACCGGAACTCCCGTGGCCATCTGCTCAGTCCGACTCCAGAAGGAAAACCGGTACCGACCAAGAGGTTTCACCGGGAGCAGTTGCCAAACGTAGGACCCTCTCGACTCACCATCAAACTCCAGCACCAGACTTTTCCCGGAACATTTCGGAGGGGGAGCGTCCAATGCTGCTGTGACGGTTTTAATTTCTGTTACCTGCCAGCCAAAATTCGGCCCGTTGTTCCCCAACGGTTGTGCAAAGTCACCGTTATCAAGAAGGTTGTTGGTTGGGCTGGCTTGTGTTTGGGGTGCTGATTGCTTCCAGATTTCCCAGGCTTCCGACACAAAATGAGTTTCAATCAGTTTTTTTATGAATGGCCCTGAGAAGATTTCCACTTTGGCAGGATATGGTGAAAAAAAAGAATGCCAGACCGCAAGTGCTGATTGGGGTTTGCCATTTTCCACCAGGTAGGTGACAAACGCCCATTGGGTATCGTCTCTCTGGGGAACAAGGGGCTGAATCAAGCCGGGGTCAGCCTGAAAGGACTCGGGCAGGAGTGAAAATGCAAGCGGTACAATGGAAGGGTTTTGGGCGAAAGATTGCTTTAGAAAAGGAGTGGCCTGCACAACCTTGTCTTGTTGCAGGTAATAGGCTGCCAAGTCCCAATTGGTCTGAAAAAAAGACGGAGCCAGCCGGTGGGCATTCAACAGGTTCTTTTCCACTTCATCCGGATGGTCAAAAGAAGCCGCTTTCGCCCGGAGCCGCCACCAGCGGAAATCACAGGGGGCCAATTGGGTGGCCTGGGTCAGGTAGGTAAAGGCTTGGCTCGGGTTCGAAGATTCCAGGTCGTACAAATAACGATGGCCCAGTTCCCCCATCACGAGTGGATTGGGGGAAGCCAGGCCAGAAACTTTTTCGAGTGGGGCAATCCGAGGTTGATAGCGCAGTACCAATCCAACTTGCCCAGCTTGTATGGAACGCAATCCAAACCAAATGGCAAAAGCCAGGAGACCGGATGCAATTCCCCAGCGCCACATTAGGGGTTCACACGGCTGACCGGTTTGGCGGCGGCTTCGGTTCCTGGGTCAGTAAAGACAGCCTGTCCCTTGGAGCCGGAAACTGCGGTTCCCGCAGTGACGGTGTAATCAGAATTGGGAGCACTGCTTGAGGCGAACGGAAGCCGGGTGGCGAAATCGCGGGAAGTGCCGGCGTTCAGGGTCTCCTGTGAATCAGCCAAACGGAGGGAGCCTTTGGCCACCTGGACTCGTGATTGGGTGGCGGTGTGAACCGTTGCCGCACCACGGCTGCCACCCTTGACCCGCACAGCCCCATTCACCAAATCCACTTTGACACCCTCGGCGGTGGACTTCAAAACCAATTCGGTGTTGCTGGCAATAAACAATTGACCGTATCCGCCAAGGTTGGCCACGGCGCTATTGGCACCGGTCACAATCCGACTGGATTTGACCAGGGGGATGGTGTTGGATACATTGACCCCGTTCAGCAGGACCGGGCCGCTAACGGTCAATTCTGCATTCTCTCCCCCAAACGCAAAGAGCGGTGCCGAACCCAGAAAAAGGATAAAACAAAAAGTCAACCCAAGGAGCTTTGAACTGAATGGCTTGGAGACGATGCTCATAAATTACTCCGTTTCGGCGACATTCACAGACAGAATGTGCGAAAAGCTGAAAATTCCTTGTAACAAGCGTTTTTGGAAGTGAAGCCCGGCAAAGGTGAAGACGCTGCCGACCAATTTCGATTTCGCTGTGTCTTGCCAAAGACACATAAAAGAAGATAGTTTAACAAAGTCCGTCCGGCGAAAATTAGGACAACGTCCGGAACTTGTCAACCCGAAAACTGTTGCAGGCAATGGTTGAAATGGCCCCTGCCGTTTTTACTGGACTGGAATTTCCAAAATCGGGTTTGGATTTTTTACAAATCAATTGAAGGAATGAAGGAATGATGAACCAAACACCATCATCTGCCAACCCGCGTGTGGGAATTGTGGGCCTTGGTTATGTGGGGCTTCCGATGGCCATTCAGTTTGCCAGGGCCAATTGTCAAACCGTGGGTTTCGATATTGACCAGGCTAAAACCAAGGCGGTGAATGAGGGAACCTCCTACATTAAAAATATCCCCTCGGAGGGGTTGGCCGAACAGGTTCAGAAAGGTCTCTTGCGGGCCACCACGGATTTTTCGGAAATTCAACATTTGGACGCCGTGCTCATTTGTGTCCCAACCCCGTTGAATTTGCACCGGGAACCGGACCTGTCCTTTGTGGTCAATACGGGCCGGACCATTGCACCGTTTATTCGCAAGGGGCAAGTTATCAGCCTGGAATCCACTACCTATCCCGGCACGACCGAAGAGGATTTGTTGCCAATTTTGGAAAAAGGGTCGGGCCTCAGAGCCGGGGTTGATTTTCATCTGGTTTTTTCACCTGAGCGGGAAGACCCTGGAAATCCGCATTTTGCCACCAGAGATATCCCCAAAGTGGTCGGCGGTCTCACCAGTGAATGTTGTCAGGCTGGCTGTGCCCTCTATGCCAGGGCGGTGAAAACCGTGATCCCGGTCACCTCAACCCGCGTCGCCGAAGCCGCCAAACTGGTGGAAAATATTTTTCGCAGCGTCAATATCGCCATGGTCAATGAACTCAAAGTGGTTTTTGAGGCGATGGGAATTGACATTTGGGAAGTTCAGCAGGCAGCCCAAACCAAACCGTTCGGATTTATGCGGTTTGACCCAGGACCGGGGCTGGGCGGTCATTGCATTCCGATTGACCCGTTTTATTTGACCTGGAAAGCCAGGGAGTTTGGCATTCAAACCAAATTCATTGAACTGGCTGGTGAAATCAATACGGCCATGCCGAAATACGTGATTACCCGGTTGTTGGAAGCCCTTTCCGACCGGGGAAAACCCCTGAAAAACTCAAAAATTCTGCTGCTGGGACTGGCCTATAAAAAAAATGTGGATGACCCACGCGAGTCCCCCTCCTTTGTCCTGTGGGACCTGTTACGGGAACGGGGAGCCCAGGTCAGTTACCACGACCCATTTATCCCGGTGGCCCCTTTTATGCGCCAGCATCCCCATTATGCCGGGAACCAATCGGTTCCTTTAACTGCTGAAACCCTTCGGGAATTCGATGCGGTCTTGATTGCGACTGCTCATGACGTTACTGATTTCACCTTTGTGGTGGAACATTCCTCTCTGGTGGTTGATACCCGAAACGCTTGTCATGCAGTGCCAGCCCGGTTGAAAGAAGGAAAAATCGTCAAAGCCTAAGGAAAAAATCGGGCAGTGGACTGAGGGCTGAACCTAGTTCCAGGGCGGGTGGTGAGTTGGCGGGGCTTGAGGTCTGTTGTGAATGCCCAAATCAAATTGAACTGCCAGCCAAAGCAGGGAAAGGAAAAGGGAGGAAATGCGACAGTTAGTAACGGGCGGAGCCGGATTCATTGGCAGCCACTTGGTTGAAGCGCTGCTTAAAGAAGGTCACGAAGTTCGTGTGGTGGACAGTTTGATAACCGGGCGCAGGTCAAACCTGGACACGTTTTACAAGGACATTGAATTTATTGAAGGTGACCTTGCCAATCCGGAAATTGCCCGCAAGGCTGTCCAGGGTGTGGACTGCATCTTTCATGAAGCAGCGGTTCCAAGTGTCCCCCGGTCGGTCGAAACTCCTTTGTTGACTCAACATAACGGCGAGATTGCCTTGTTGAATGTCCTGACGGAAGCCGTGGCGGCGGGTGTGCGGCGGGTGGTGCTGGCAGCTTCCTCCAGTGCCTATGGGGACACACCCACCTTACCCAAGGTGGAAACCATGCCCTCCAGTCCGCGCAGTCCCTACGCAGCTTCGAAGCTGGCCTGCGAAGGGTATCTGTCCGCTTTTGCCCATTCCTACCCGATTGATACGGTTTCCCTCCGGTATTTCAATGTGTTTGGGTTGCGTCAGGACCCCGGCAGCCCGTATTCCGGAGTGATTGCAAAATTCACCACGGTTATGAAAAAAGGGGAACGTCCGGTCATTTATGGGGACGGAAAGCAAACCAGGGATTTTTGTTACATCGCCAATGCGGTCCAGGCCAATCTATTGGCCATGAGGCACCACAACCCGTTGAAAGGCGGAGTGTTTAACATCGGTTATGGAAGACAAACCTCGTTGAATGAACTGGTGCGGGTTTTGAATCGCTTATTTGGAACCTCTTTAGAGCCGGTCTACCAGCCCAGCCGGGCAGGGGATGTGCGCGATTCCCTGGCTGACATTAGCAAAGCGGTTGGCGTTCTGGGGTATTGTCCCACTCATGACCTGGAAAGCGGGCTAAGGGAATTTCTGGCGCAATCGGAGTAAGTCGGACTTGGCGTCCAGGCTCCGATGTCCAACAGCCCCAGATGGGGAAGGCGAAAGCTGATTTTGTGAAAGTTGTACAGGCGACAGGTTGGTATTTTCCGGAATCCTCCGGCGGAACCGAGGTCTTTGTCAAAGGATTGACTGAAGGGTTGACGGAGCTTGGAGTCGAACCGCTGGTTTGTGCTCCCTGGGACCGCGAAACATCTGAAACCTACCAGTCATTTGGCTGTCCTGTATTTCGTTTTCCAGCCCCACACCTGCAAAACGGGAGCAACTTGTCCGTTTTTGAAACCTGGTTGCAGGAGGTGGGAGCCGACCTCTACCATCAGCATTCCTGGTCCGCCGGTTGTGGAGTGGAACACCTGAAAGTTGCTCACCGGCTGGGGTTAAAAACCATTTTGACGGTTCACGTACCTGGGTTTCATTGTTTGCAGGGGACCATGCTCCGGTACGGGAGGGAGGTTTGTGACGGGCGGCTTGATTCCTTCCACTGTGGAGCCTGTTGGGCCCATCAGCGCGGGCTTCCCTTGCCGTTTGCAAAGCTGTCAGCCCGCATCCCACCGCAGGTTGGCCAGCTTGGGGAAACGTTGCTGCCTGGAACCCAGTTCACTACCGCTATGGGGGTTCCTTTGGTTTTTCAGCGGTTTGCCACTGCTTTTCAACAAATTCCAATTTATACCGACCGGGTGGTGGCTGTTTGCCAATGGTTGTATGACATTCTGGCATTGAATGGAATTCCCCAGGAAAAACTGGTCCTGAGTCGGCAGGGTGTGGCTGAGGAGGTTGCCTCGGCGGTTCCTGAAAGCACTCCCCCAACTCAACCACGGTCGCTCCAAATTGGTTTTTTGGGAAGGCTGGACCCGGTCAAAGGGGTCCATATTCTGATAGAGGCCGTTGCCGGATTGCCCACCGAGGTTCCGGTCCGATTGGTGATTTATGGGCTGCCACAGACTGGAAATCATGACAAATATCAGATTTTACTGAAACAATTGGCTGCTGCCGATCCCCGCATCAGGTTTGAGCCACCAGTGGGGCGAGACCGGCTGTATCATACCTTGACCAATTTGGACGTGCTGGCCGTTCCTTCCCAGTGGCTTGAAACGGGTCCCTTGGTGGTGTTGGAGGCCCAACAGGCCGGGGTCCCCATCCTGGGGGCCAACCTGGGCGGGATTGCCGAATTGGTGAAGGAAGGAGAAACCGGTTGGCTGGTGTCAGCCGCTGATGTCACCGCCTGGCGGGAAGCCATCTTGCGGCTTGCCACCAATCCGGACTGCCTGACCAAGCTGCGGACCAACCCCAAGCCGGTTCGCACCATGCGACAGGTGGCGCGGGAAATGAAGATTTTGTACGATGAGGTACTGGAGGGAGACGCACCTCCGACAGAGTGACCCTTCCTTCTTTTTTCATGGCACAACCACCACTGATTTCAATCATCATTCCCTGCTATAACGCCGAGCGGTTTGTGGCAGAAACCATTCGCAGCGTACTCGGACAAACCTGGCCCAGGCGGGAAGTAATTGTGGTGGACGACGGCTCGAAAGACGGCTCGGCAGAGGTCATTCGTTCCTTTGGTGCTGAAATCAAACCGCTCTTCGGACCCAATCAGGGGGCCAGCCACGCCCGCAATCGCGGCACTGTGGCAGCCCAAGGGGAATTTATCCAATATCTGGATGCCGATGACCTGCTGGAGCCGGATGCTTTGGAAAAACGGTGGCAGGCCCTCCAGGCTCATTCTGCGGATGTGGCCTATGCGGATTGGCAGCGGTTGGAGGAAGGTGAAGCTGGCGGATTTGGTCCGGGTGAGATCGTTTCCCGAACCATTGAAGACATCCATGTGGATCCGGAAATCGCACTCTTTACTCAATTCTGGTCGCCACCGGCAGCATTGCTTTACCGTCGTACCTTGGTGGACCGGATTGGCGGGTGGAACACTGCGCTGCCAATCATTCAGGACGCCCGTTTTGCCCAGGATGCAGCTTTGCAGGGGGGGAAGTTTATCCATGTTCCAGGGGTCGGGGCGTGGTACCGGGTTCATCGGGGAGCCAGTCTGTCCCGGCGCGACCCCGGCGGGTTTGTCCGTGATGTCTTTACCAATTCCTGCCAGATTGAAACCTGGTGGGAAGAACACGGCGGCATTTCCGAAGAACGGCGCAAGGCACTGGTGGCTACCTATGATTATACTGCCCGCACCCTTTTTCGAACTGATTACAGCCTTTTTCAGGAAAACCTGCGCCGGCTCAGGCGAATAGACCCTGGTTTTCGCCTGACATGGCCACGGGTTGCAGGCGGTCTGGCGGCGGTTTTCGGACCCCGCAGAACCTTGACCATCCTGGACGGAATAAAAGCCATGCACAACAAAGTGGCTCCCTGAGTCCTGCCCGAAGGAGTTTTTCTGAACCACAACCTGCCACCCGGAATTTTATTTTCGTCTCCTGATCTGCGTCCCAGCCTGATGAGTGTGGTGAAAGGGATGGCCGAAGCCGGTCTGTTGCAAAAACTGGTCACAACGGTCGCACTTGACCCGGCTGGCTGGTTAATGAAAGGGGTGCAGGCACAAAAAAACCGGCTCCCTGCCAAAGCAGTGGCGAGTCTCAGGAATCGGACGGTTCCTGAATTCCTGCAAGGTAAAATCGAGGCGGTTTGGGGCCGGGAACTTTGTCGCATCCTGGCTGCCCGCTTTTTGACTCCGGTGACCGCCCATCATTTGTGGCTATGGGCGGAACTTGGCTTCGACCGGACCGTGGCTCGGCGTTATGGCGGTAAGTACCGGTTTATTTATGGGATGGAACACAGTTCTCTTGAGACCTTCCGCCGTCAAAAAGAGGCTGGAGGGATCTGCCTGTTACGCCAGGTGACAACCCACGGCAGGTACTCTCAACAGGTGCTTGAACGGGAATTGAAACAATTCCCCCAGTTTGCCCGCCATTACGAACAGGTTTTTCTGGACGACAACCGCCGTTCCCTGGAACGCAAGGAAGCTGAATATGCTTTGGCTGACCGGATTGTCACCAATTCCACGTTTGTGGCAGACAGTTTCAAACGGATGGGGGTTCCAGCAGACAAATTGCAGGTGGTGCCAACCGGCTGTCCGGCAATTTCCCCGGCGTCCCTCAAAAAAGAAAAAAAATCCGCCCCGCTTATTTTTTTGTTTGCCGGTAAGTTGACCTTTCTCAAAGGAATTCCCTATTTATTGGAAGCCTGGCAAAACCTGAACCCTGGCCGTGATGCCGAGTTGTGGTTGGCAGGGGATGGCGAACTGGGGGGTGAGGTTGATAAGATGGGTCTTTCAAACGTGAAGCTGTGGGGAAAGGTACCGGCTGCCGCCCTGGCTGAGTTGTATGAGGCGGCGGATGTGCTGGTTTTGCCCACGTTGCTGGAAGGGCTTTCGCATGTGGTACTGGAAGGTGCTGCGCATGGCTTGCCCGTCTTGACCACACGGGAATCGGGTGGAGAGGATATCCTTCAGGATGGTGAGGCTGGGTGGTTCTTTCCGGCGGCTGATGCACAGGTTCTGGCTGAACGGCTCCGCTGGTGCCTGAACCACCCGCAACGCTTGCCCGAAATGGGAGCCGCCGCCCGCCGAAAAGCCGAAACCTGGACGGTTGAGGCTTCAAATTCGGCCCATTTACACGTGTTACACACTTTTTTGGCAAATTTCGAGGAAGGTGGGTTCCTCCCTAAACCGTTTTGATTTATGGCAAATATAATTCCCCGGATGGAATTTTTGGTTCAGAGTTTGTTCCGCAGCCAACGCCAGTGCCCGCATTGCGGGTCAGGCGAAACCAAGGTGCGGGCACGCAAGTATGTGACCATTCGCATTCGTGAATGTGTGACATGCGGGCTTTTTTTCACCGACCCGGTCTATGAAACCATGTTTGGTTCCACTTTTTATGATGTGTTGTATGTTGAGCACGACCTGACCACCGACCTGCCTCCGCCTGACCAGTTGGAAACCCTTAAACAAAAACGCTTTCAGGGTACCAATAAATATTATGGAGTCCGGCTGGAACGCCTGCGGGATGCCCGCATCGGGACCACCATGGCGGAAATCGGCTCTTCCTGGGGATATTTTCTCTTTCAGGCCCAGCATTACGGTTTTGAACCGACCGGGGTTGAAATCAGCCAGCCGCGCCGGGAATTTGGCCAAAAACATTTGGGCGTCAACATTGTGGACGGGACCGACAAACTTCCCAGCGAAGGGTTTGACCTGGTTTATACCTCGCATGTGTTGGAGCATTTTACCGACCTTTCCACCATTTTTCCGGAAATGCACAGGGTTCTGAAACCACAGGGGAAACTGGTTCTGGAGGTGCCGCATTTTGCCTTTGCGACGCACCAAGCCGAGGTCCTGCAAATCATCGGAGCCGTTCACCCGCTCGGGTTCACCGCCGATTTCTTTAGCCGAAACCTGCCCCGCTACGGCTTTCGCATTCTCGATTTTTATCAATCCTGGGAACATTTCCCGACTCCCAAAGCTCCACAAGCCCACTCAAACGTCGTGGCGCTGCTGGCCGAAAAAACGTCCCCGGCCTTCTAATCCCTTCAGTTCAAGGCTTTTATGTGTGGATTTATCGGCAGAATTCAGAACGGTCCAGCCAATCGGCAGCGGCTGCCCTTGACGGCGGGATTGCCCCATCTGGCCCGCCGGGGGCCTGACTCAGCTCGGGTCTGGCAATCCAATGACGAGCGGGTTGAACTGTTGCATGCCCGGCTGGCCATCGTTGACACCGACAGTCGGGCGCATCAACCCTTTCGGGATGAAAACCTGGGGCTGACTGTGGTTTTCAACGGGGAACTGTACAATTACCATGAATTGCGGTCCGAGTTGAACGGCTATGAATTTCGTACCACCTCCGATACCGAAGTCATTTTGGCCACTTATGCCTTGCAGGGAATCGAAGGATTTCGACGGTTTCGCGGCATGTTTTCACTTGCCTTGGCCGATGAAAAAAACGGCCAGGTCATTCTGGCCCGCGACCCGGTGGGAAAAAAACCTTTGTATCTGACCAATTGGAATGGCGACCGGCTCTTTGGTTCCTCGGTTTTTCCTTTGCTTGCCGCCCATAACCAGCCGGTTTCTTTGAATGTGGCCAGCGCTGCGTATTTTTGGGAAAAAGGATTTATTTATCCGGCGGAATCCGTGTTTGCTGATACCAAACCGCTCTTGCCGGGCCAAGTGCTCATACTGGATTGGAACGGGCGGGAGGTGGCCGCAGCGGATTGCACCCCCAGGAACACAGAACTATACCAAGGGGAATCCTGGAATGAGGTCGAGGAAAAAACCCGACAGTTGTTGGAACAGGCCGTGGCCCGGCGGTTGACCAACAGTGTTCAGCCCACCGCATTGCTTTCAGGCGGGATTGATTCAACCGTGGTCACTAGGTTTGCCGAACAGATTTCCCGGCGGGAGGGGATGCCTCCCCTCCAGGCGCTTTCCCTGCGGTCTTTGGTCCCGTTGATGAATGACGATTTTTACAGCCGCTACGCCGCCCGCAAAATCGGAACCCGTCAGCAAATGGTGGGAATTTCTTTGCGCAATCCGGGCACGGCGGTAATACAGGCTTTTGCCCGGCAGGATGAACCGATTGCCGTTGCTTCTTATTTCATGCTGGCGCAACTGGTCCAGGCCGCTTCGGTTTATGGGAAAATTCTGTTGACCGGGGACGGGGGCGATGAAGTGTTCCTGGGGTACGGAAAGCCGGAGGATTGGAACTCCGCAACTCATGGCCCGACCTCGGTGCCGGGCGGGCCACCGCTGGTTCCCTGCGGGCCGGCGCTGCCAGGCTGGATGAGTCCCTGGGCACAGGAAACGGTCACCAATACCCTGGTGGGCCATATGTTTGTCAAAACCGACCGGGCGGCTGCCGAACAAGGGGTTGAAATTCGCTGCCCGCTCTTGGACTGGGATGTCATGGCGTATATGCGGAGTCTTCCTTTTCCCCTGCTCACCGCGGGGAATCGTGCCAAGGCATTGCTTAAAGCCCAGTTGCCGGGGTGGCCTGGCTGGTTTCTGGAGCGACCCAAAATCGGCTTTGGCTATAACCTCAGGTGGCTATGGGCGGCCCGCCGGTTTGACGCTCTGCGCGAAAACATCGACCCGGAAGCCCAGCATCTGTTTGAAAGCCGATTGCCATCTGTTCTCATGAAGCCGGCCCGCCACTGGGCCACCAGGGATATTTTTAACCATTTTTCCACGGCGTGGAAGTTGCTTGCCTGGAGTTGTTTCCTCCAGAAGTACAAAACCGTTCACACGGGAGTGGCTTCCATCCCCGCAAAAACCTCAGTAGTCAGCAGAGGGTTGGTCCGTTGACGCAAAACCTGCTTCCCAAGATTTGTATCGTGACTCCAGGATACCTTTCCCACACTCCCCGTGTGGTCAAGGAAGCCGATGCCTTGGCGGCTGCCGGCTTTCGGGTGCATGTCGTTGGTACAGAAGGCAATCAGGAGTGGGCCAGGGAATATACCCGCAACGTCGTCAAGGGGAAGAGGTGGACTTATTCTGCCGTCAAGTGGTCGGAATCTGTTAAAGGCGAAAGCTGGCTGTTTCATAAATCCAGATTGCGCCACCGCTTGATGCAGGGTTTACCACAAACCCTGCAAAGCTGGGGAAATCTGCCCGAAGTGGCGGAAGGGCGCATCTTTCCTGAGTTGGCCCGGTTGGCCTCAAACAATCAGGCGGACCTGTTTATTGGCCACTATCCGGTTGGGTTGGCTGCCGCTGCCCAGGCCGCCAAACGGTGGGAGGCCAAACTGGGCTATGATGTTGAGGACCTGCATACCGAAGAACAGACGATGGACCCGGAAGGACTTCGTCAGAAAAACCGGATTGAATTGCTGGAACGGCGGTATCTCTCCCGCTGCACCCATGTTTCGGCGGTCTCGGAGCCGATTGCGGCAGTCATGGTGCAAAAATACGGAATCACCCCGCCGGTAGTGATTCATAACGTTTTCCCCTGGTCGGAACAGGCTACGCTGGATGGTTTGGTGAAGGACCGGAAAGGTGAAAAAGTGTCACTGTATTGGTATTCTCAGACCATTGGGCCAGGTCGTGGCCTGGAGGAAGTCTTGTTGGCAGCCAATGCGGTACGGGAGGAAATCCAGTTCCACCTGCGAGGTGCAATCAGTGAAACCGACCGTGAATTTTTTTTGAAACTGGCACGGGAACACGGGCTTGGGCACAGTCTGTATTTTCATCCACAGGTTCCGCCGGCTGAACTCCATTCCCGCGCCAGCGAGCACGACATTGGGCTGGCTTTGGAACAGACATTCCCTTTGGCCCGTGGAATGACTGTCTCAAACAAGCTGTTTTCTTATTTACTGGCTGGTTTGGCGGTGGTTGCCACAGATGTTCCGGGGCAACGACACGTGTTGGAAACTACACCGGAAGTGGGCTTTCTGTATCCTCCCGGCGAGCATCAAAAACTGGCGGAGGTTCTGGTGAAGCTGGTCCGAAATCCGGGGCTGTTGGCAATCACAAAGCACGCTGCCCAACAGGCAGCCAACCGGCGGTGGAATTGGGAAATTGAACAGCAGAAGCTGGTCCAGGCCGTTTTCCAATTGTTCTGATTTGACGTGCCTGAATGAAACCTTTGGACATAGTTTGGTAACACAAGTTCAAAACTCAAAACTCAAAACTCAAAACCTTATGCGGATTCTGCTCTCGGTTGACCCGGAAATTCCGGTCCCTCCGAAACTGTACGGAGGGATAGAACGCATCGTCCATTCCCTCATCGAAGGGCTGGTCAAGCGTGGCCATCAGGTGGGCCTGTTGGCTCATCCGGAATCGGAAACTGCTGCGCAGGTCTTTTTCCCGTGGGAGGGAAAACATTCCAATCATCTGGCGGACACCATTCGCAATACCAGCCTGCTGTGGAGGGCTGTCAGGCAGTTCCGACCAGATGTGGTGCATAGTTTTTCGCGGCTTTGGTATTTGGCTCCCTTGCTGATAGGAAGCCTGCCCAAAGTGATGTCCTATCAGCGGCACCCTAACCAGGTCACTGTTTCCTGGGCCGCCCGGCTGGGGGGGACCTCGTTACGGTTTACCGGGTGCAGCGAACATATCTGTGAGCGAGGCCGGCCCGCCGGTGGGACGTGGCTGCCCATTCATAATTTTGTGGACCTCAATACCTATACCTTTCAGGAAACGGTGGCACCCGATGCCCCTTTGGTTTTTTTAAGCCGGGTTGAGCGGATTAAAGGAGCACATACTGCGATTGCGGCGGCTTTGAAAACCAACCGAAGATTGATGATTGCCGGGAATCATGCCAACGAAGGCGATGAATTTCGCTATTGGAAAGAGAAAGTCGAGCCACATCTGGGAAAAAATGGAATTGAATATGTAGGGCCGGTGAATGACGGGCAAAAAGACGAACTACTGGGAAAAGCCCTGGGAATGGTCGTTCCGATTGAATGGGATGAACCGTTTGGGATTGTCTTTGCAGAAGCATTGGCCTGTGGCACACCGGTGATTTCAAGTCCGCGCGGCGCGCTTCCGGAGATTGTCACGCACGGGGAAACGGGTTTTTTGTGCCGCACGTTGGATGAGATTTGTCAGGGCGTGGAAAGCCTTTCCGGTCTGCACCGGGGGGCCTGCCGCCAGAGGGCTGAGTTATGTTTTTCAGCACCGGTGGTTGTCAATCAATATGAGGCGTTGTACCAGCATCTGGTGGAGTGACGGGGGCGGTTCGTTCCCGGCAGACACAAAAAAACCCTTCGGGAAATTTCGCCGAAGGGTTCTTTTGTTTGTGCAAACAGGCAATTTACCGCTGGGGTGACTCGGTGTATAGCGGTTCCACCGGAACCACCGGGCCATAGAATTGCGGTTCATCCGGATTGACCGCATCGGTCGGTGCTTGTTCCTCTGCCACCACCGGTTCTGCCGGTTCTTCAGCGGGAGGTTCCGCATCGTGGCAAGGTGGTTGGGGTGCCGGTTGGTCAAACGTTTCAGAATCTTTGACGACAACCGGAGCCGGCATGTCAATGAATGTGGGCTCTGCCGTCACCGGTTCAGCCGGTTTCGTTTCCACAGGTGCGGAAACCATTGTTTTTTCCACGGCGATGGTTTCAACCACAGGGACTGCAACTGGTAATTCGACCGGGTGATATTTAAGCGTGCGCATCCGTTCCTGGGTCTTTTCGGGCAATTCGTAGTCAAATAACAGATTTTTCTTGAAATTCGGCAAATTGACTTTGAATGCTACCGCAATTGCGGTTGGGTCGTCTTTCTTGTCAAAGGCAATTTGCAGGTCAACTTGATTGTTTTTGACAACCTGATGAAGGAGTTTTGCCGGTGACCGCCGCCGGACCGTTTTCAACGCCACGGTTTTGGTCTTGGGGGCCGGTTCTTCCCGCAGTACGGGTTCCGGGGCCATCTGGACCGTAGTGTCCTGGGCCAGTTGCATATCAACAGTTTGAATCACACCCGAAGCAACCAACCGGGGGATTTCCACCACTTTGTTGAGTCGCCACCCATCACAACAATCCCAAATAATGGAAAAAGATAGCGTGACGGCCAGAAACTCAATAAATTTTTTGCTTGTTTCCTGTGACCTGGGCTTCATAGCAGGTGACTCCCTTGAGCGGAATGGGCAAGAACGGATGAAACGGAAACTGGAAGTTTGACCTGTGAGTGACGTCATCACTCCAAAAGTTTCAAGATTTTTTTGGGAAATTTGCAGAAAGTGAGAAAGTTTTGTACGAGATTAAACACCAAAACGCAATGGTTGCATGACGGTTCCTAAATTTTTTTCAAAAAAGTTACTTTTCGGGCTGAACCTGAGCCTTGATTAATGGGCTGGACCAGGTTTCCCCTTGATACCACCCCAAAATAATCCAACTCCCTGCAATCCGCCCTAGGTTTGGTTTCCTGCAAAGTTGTGAATTTCCTGAAAAGCCAATGGTAGGGGCACTAGAATTTGGCCGACAGATTTTCAATTTCCTGAGTTTCAACCGGCTCGCTCGTAATTGGCAAAGCGATTTGAAACTGGCTCCCTTCCTGCACTCGACTGGTGACCTCAATCTTACCTCCGTGGGCTTCGATGATATGTTTGACCAGCGTGAGACCCAGGCCGCTTCCGCGAATGTGAAACTCTTTTGCCCCCCTCCCACGAAAAAACCGGTCAAAAATATAGGGAAGTTCTTCCCGAGCAATGCCCATCCCCTTGTCTGCTACGGTCAGCAGAATATGCGGAGTGGAGTTGTTTTCCGTCTGGACCGTCAGCCCAATCCAGCGGCTGTCCCCACTGTATTTCATGGCGTTGGTCAAGAGGTTTTGCAGGACTCGTTCGAGGGCCGAGTAATCACCCATAATCAACGGCAGGTGTTCATCAATTCTGGTTTCAAGCTGAAACCCCTGCTCCTTCAGCAGGGGGCCAATTGACAGCAAGGCGCTGCCTATCAGTTGCCCCACATCTACCGGTTGCATGGAATATGATTTTCGGCCCGATTGGACACCGGCGAATTCCAGAACCTGTTCCACCATTTCCGTGAGTCGGAGTCCTTCCCGGCGGATGGTTTCGCCATATTTTACCACCCGTTCAGGTTTGGCCACGACTCCAACAGCCAGATTGTCTGCCGCCGAACAAATCACACTCAAGGGCGTCCGGAGTTCATGCGAAACCCCAGCCACAAAAGCCATTTGTTGTTCGGCCAGATGTTGGGCCCGTTTGGTGGCAACCAAGGTCACTGCCAGACTGACTGCCAACACGGTCAGCACCCCAAAGCTGAGAAAGAGATTGCGCCGACGAGTCCGTTGCACCATGGCTTCAAGCGAACCGGCACTGTGTTTGAGGACCACATCCCAACGTCCGTTCTCGTCATTGATTGGAGGCATGGCTCCGACAAACGTCTCTCCCGTTGCTTGTTTCAACAGGCTGACTGAAACCGGAGGTTCCGGCCCGGTTCCGCTTTGGGTGAAATTGCGGGAGAGGAGCTGGGTTTCGCGCAACAGGTTGCTGAATTTGGTGAACTGGACACTGAAAATATGGTAGGAGGCATCACCCGTGGCCGAAGTGAAGCGGGCTTGGGGATGTGATTGGTAAATCAAGTCTTGGGCATTTTTACGACTCACCACCGTCATTTGATACCCGGTGTCGTTGTTCAGGTTCAGCGTTCGTTTGGCAAGGGTGGGAATCAACTCGCGTTTGATGCAATCCTGGTTGAGGGTGACCACCGTGTAACCAAAAGCCTGAGTAAACTCAAGCCCGCGGCCATCCCCCCGGTATTGAATCGTGGAAAGCGGCACCACCAGGGCCGGAATCTCCTCGGCAATGGCCGGCACGGCAAAAGTCAGAATCTGTTCGGAATGGGAGGTCACCACTCGCAATTGTTCCTCAAACCGGTTGCGCAATTCCTTCATCGGGTGCGGCCAGGGTGATTCGGTAAAAATATCCAAATTTTGGTCATAACGAAACAAGCGAAGCTGGTTGGAAGTTGTGGAGCGGACCACATAAACCTCCTGGACCAGATTGGGATAAGGGGCAGTTTTTTGCCAAAGCCGGCAACGGTCCACAATCTCAGTCCAGTTCCCTTGTTCCAACGGAGCGGCGTTCATCTGAAACGTGATGAATACCCGAGTAATTTCCCGGTCGAAGTCCTCAGCGAAATGGATCATGTCCAGAATCAAATTGCCATGCAGCCGCTCATGCTCACTCTGACTCACCTGACCCACCCACTGGTATTGCAATGTTGCCAACACGACCAACAGCATCGCCAGGATGATGGTTAAAAAAGTGAGGAAAGAAGGCGTCAATCGGGATAGTTTCATCGCTTTATTGGTATGGGATTTGATCCTATCACAGCAAAACCGGTCCGAAACCTGCGAGGTGCTTGATTTTACATCCTTAACAAAGTCTTTGCGTTCTCTTAACCAATTCCAGATGCGGGACTCGTAGGATGGTTTTGGTGGGAGTCTTACCCCGCCACCATTCCACCTCAAAGGTTATCTCTTCATGCGAACCGTTATCCGGGTTACTTTTGTCACCTTATTGTGTTTGGTTTTGCTCGCGGGGTTGCTCCCCGGTCTGCTTTTGCCGGAATCCACCCGGTACCGGATGCAATCCCGTATTGCCCACCTGGAGCGCAAGCTGGCCCGCTGGGATAATGTTGAAGCCAAGCCCATGGTGATGAAAGGCAGGTTGAATGTGCCCGGAGCCAGTATTCAAGAGCGGTTTGGTGCTTCGGGGTTGGCGGTTCTGGCGGATAAACTGGGGAATTTCGAGGTTCCGCAAATGACGTGGTTCCCTGGTCGGGAATATGCCTTGGTGGTGACGGCTCCCGGTTGGCAACTGCGGGAGGTTCGGGTTTTTGCTCCCTGGTTTTATCCGGAAAAAGGGGTTTTTCAGTTGGAACCAATTTCCCTGGTTCCGGGAGAGGAACCCGACCTGTTGTCAGTGCCGGGGCTGGCAGCCGCCCGGAGGCTGCCGTGTGACCAGGTGAACGAACAATTTTATCGAAATCTTTATCAGGAAATCACCCAGGGGTTGACCAGTCATGCCGACAAAATTGAAGCCTTGAACGCCTTTGTTTTCGGCAAGCGGAAAAAGAAACAGAAGGTGACGTTCCCGGTTGAGACGGCGCGCACCATTTTGGAAAACCCCCGGCCCTTTTCCTATTCCTGCGGAGAACTGGCACTGGCATTGGCCACCCTGGCACGGGCGGGAGGGTACAACGTGCGGATGGTGACTTTGATCAAGCTGGTTCCCGATGAGAGTCCCTATACCCATGTTGTGGTTGAGGTTTCCTATAATTATACCTGGCACTTGTATGACCCGACCTATGGGGCAAGCTACCACGATGAAGCCGGAAACGCTCTCAGCTTGTGTGAGGTCCGCACCAATCCGGATGTAACGGATACGCCTTTCGCCTCATCTCAGGTGGCACCATTGTTTCCAACCTGGATCAAATTGGTTTATGACAGCGGAACCCATTTTCTGGTCTATGTCCGATAAATCACAAGATTCAGCCCAGCAGCCAACTCTGGGCTTTGACTGCTTGAAATGTTCCAGCTCGTGATAGGATGTTGTCGGTGGGGTCAAGGACTGCTTCCCGCCAGACGGTTGGAACTCTCTCAAATATCAGGTTTTTATGAAATTCCGCCCGCATTTTTTTTGGTTTGTGCCATTGTGTCTGGTGATTGGGGTGGGATTGTTTTGGGGATTGCTCCCTGAATCAAGGCAGTACCGGCTGGCCCGAGCCATGAAAAAAGCTCAAACCAAAATCGCCGCCTTAACGGGGAAAAAATCGGAACTGGCTTCGATTTCCGGTTATATTGGCCGGCCCGGAGTGCTGATTCAGGCTTTGGACTCACCTTCCGGATGGGCAGCCTGTTCCGATGCCACCGGAAAATTCACTTTAATAGAGGAATCATGCTATCCCGGTGCCGAAATCGAATTGGTGATTCCCATTTCCAGTGAAATGTCACAAAAGGTGACCGTCACTTTGCCAAAAAAGGTTTCCCAGCCGGGGCTGTTTGAAATTGGCAGAATTCCCATCGAAAGAGCCAAGACTGTTTCAACCTCATCAGTCTGGGGGCGAAATGCCGTCAGTCTGGTGGATTACGACTTGGTGAACGATACCTATTACCGAAATCTGTTTGCCAAAATTACTGAAGGGAAGAAGACCGACCAGGAAAAACTGACGGCCCTCAATTACTTTGTGGCGGCGAAACTCAATTTTGACGAGGCCACCGCCGAGTATCATTCACCACGGCAAATTCTGGAGCGCGGTTCCAAATATTGTGGACCACTCAGTCTGGCCATGGCCACTTTGTCGCGTGCCGGCGGGTACCCAACCCGCATGCTCCATCTGCGAACCGGAGGACCGTTTCCCAACTTTCATGCGGTGGTTGAGATTTATTATGACCAAAGTTGGCATGTTTTCGATGCCACCTACGGCATTACCTTTCTCCGCCCGGACGGCTCGGTGGCCAGCTATCTGGACTTGCGCCTGACTCCGGAGTTGGTCACCCCTGAAACCCTCAAGGCCATTGCCCCGCGAGCCCGGCGGAGCGGGTACGCCTGGGTTCCCAACGCTTCCAACTCAGTATTTGTCTTTTTGGTCGAACCCCGCGATTTTGACGGCATCAGCCAGTGGATGCCCAGCCTTTATTCTTCCGGGATGTTTCACGAGTTTTATTTCAGGCTCTGACTCAGGTTGGTGAGTTTTTGGGGGTCAGTCTTCTGTGTAGGGCATCAGTTGCCTGGCGGGACAAAAAGCGAAAACCAGTAGGGAAGGTATCGTGCAGACAAGCGGCAAAGAGAGTGGTTCCAAGATGGTGGAGCGGGCGACGGGGAGTGTCTTTGGGGAGGTTAAGTGCCAGTTTTTCAAGGGCCCACCCGCGCAGTGGCGAGCCCGGAAGGAATTGCGCCAGGTAGGGCGGAAGTGCGAACTGGAGTCGTTGTTGACATTGGGTCAGGGCAAATTGCAACGCACTGGTGACCCGGTATTGGTGGGCGCGCCGCACCACCATTTCCAGGTCAAGCGACGGGTGACGGGTAAGAAAAAAACGCAGATCAAGCAGCCAAGATAACCGGGCAACCCGGTGCCCTGCGGCATGAACGGCCAGGAACAGAAATTCATCTTCCGGGGCGGGAATCAAAGTTTTAAGACTTCCCACGGTCTGATATGGAATGGCTCGTTGCATGACATCCAGGGCTGGCAAAGGGGTTCCAAACCCTTCGTGGGCATTGAAATGCAGTTCCACCGGGACCGACTTGGGGCGTTCAAAACCAAGTTCATGGAGGCTTTTCTGGGCTCCTTGCGGGAGGTTTTGTGGAGCAGTACCGGAAATCCGATATCCCAAATCCGAGAGGCAGGCTGAGGCTTGGGGAAATTGTTCCGGGGCAATTAAAAAATCGAGGTCAGTGGAAATCCGGGTGGTTGGTACAGCATAAATACGTTCAGCCAGCACTGGACCTTTCAGACAAACCACCTGGATGCCGGCCTTCTCGAATGCCGTCATGAGCTCAAACAGAGCTTCCTGAAGGCGCAACCACAAGAGTTTACATCGGTTTTCCTGCTGCTGAAGGTATTGTTGCGTCAGTGGTTGCAATCGGATTCCCTGGGCTTCGGCCAGACTGGGCAGCATCCCTTCCAGATTGTGCAACACAGCACAAATCAAGAGAGGTTTCCATTCAGTATCGGTCAGCCTGAGAAACCAGTCACGCTCCTCATCCTCCAGGTTCTTTCGGAATAGGGTTTCGAGTTTTTGTTCGTATTCCCGAAATCGGGAGGAGGCTGCAAATTCGGCTTGTGCGTTCAGCATGGAAAATCAGCCTGCCACTTTCCTTTGAATACAGTTTTGCGGATCCGGGAAAACACAGAAGACACTTGAGACCCCTCAGCAATTCCACGAAGTCAAGGCCACAGATAGGGTTACTGCCGTTGAACCAGTTCTGCCCGCTCAAGTTTTTCAAGAAAAGAAATCACTGCCCCCTGCAATCGTTCTTCACTTGCATCATATTCAGCCAGCAAGACTGCCACAATCTCCGGGACTGACTTTTGTTTCAGCAAAGATTTCCAAATCACTACGCCAGTGCTGTTGATGGTGTAATACCGTTTGGTCGTGAGGTGAAGCAGCACCATCGAGTCATCAATCTCTGTGTGGATGACTGACGGATGAATGCTGTAGGAACCGGTCATGAAGGAGAACCTCCGGATTGAAGGGAGTTGGGATTGGGTTGCCAAGTGGTTTTGCCAAAACAAGAGAGGCAATAATGACAGGGGAATTCGGCCTCGGGCTGGTTCTGCCTGAGGGCTGCGGTACGTCTGTCATTCTGCTCGGAAACGAGCTGAAGAAAATGCTGATAGGCCTCGGGAAATCGGACCTGATGCAGATTGGCGGCCACTTCAGGAGCTTGGCCGGCATGGCGAAAATCCGAAAGCTGGCAGCACAAGGTCATTTCACCATAACAGTTGATGTCAATGGTGGAGCCATGCAGGACATCGCAGGGCGGTTCAGGACCGGGATTGTATCTGGAAGCCGAAAAGGAAACCTCCATCTTCAGGATTTCATTTAATTGGGCGGCTTCGATTTCAACCGCCTGGCGGAGGTGCGGGGAAAGCGATAGTTCCGCATCCAGGCTCATGGAGGTTGGCAGCAAGTGGCTGAAGCGGACCCGTTGGGCTCCCAACCGGGCTCCCAAAACTGCCACCTTTTCCATGTCATGCCGGTTGTGCGAAGTAACCACCATCTGAAAACTGAAGGGAAAGCGTTGCAATCGGCACAAACTGACAGCACTCATCAGCTTTTGAAAGGAACCTTTGCCTCGCACCTGGTCATGGGCTTCGGCATCAGCGGCGTCAATACTCAGGGAAACCATATGCAGCGCTGATCTGGTGGCGGTCAGATGGGGTACCAAACGGGGGAAATGCCAACCGTTGGTGATGAGGGCGAATTGGTATCCCAACTGTTCAGTCAGGCGCAAAGTTTCACCCAGATGCGGATACAGTGAAATTTCCCCGCCAGTGAAGGTGATTCGGTCAGCTCCACATTCTTTTGCATCCTGTAACACCTGTAACAGTAAGGCATAATCCAGATGCTGTGCGGCGGAAACCTTCAGACAGTAGGCACAGTCAAGGTTGCACAAATTGGTCAGTTCGACGGTGAGCTTGGTGAGGTGCTGCATGGGTCTGAAACTGTCCGAACGGCTACACCCTGGCGAAGCAGATGTTCGGGGTCGAGTAAAGATGCCAGCCGCGCCCGATCCTGAAGGACATCGGGGCAAAGTTGGAGTTCGAAACCATAACACGAACTGGCTAACGTACGAAAGACGGCCAGGTGTGCCGGTGAAGTTTCCCGGTCCAGCATCAGCCACAGACTGGATGGAATCAACCGGGTGAGGATGGCCTCAGGTGAAAGTGGTAAAATGCGAGTGTGCTGGCCGGTTGTTCGGGTCAAAGCAAGCAAAAACCTGATGCGGGTATTGGACTGGGATTGTTCAGGCCAAAGCTGAGACGGATTGAACTGGATTTTGCCTTTTACGGTTTGGTGGGCGTGCCCGGAAATCGGGGTTCCGTACCAGTGTAATGTTTCCGGGCGTAAAGCAAAAAATCTGCGGAAGGAACGAGCCAGGAAACCAGGAGGTTGATGCGACTCTTGTGGGAGGGAGCTGACCAGCACCGAATCATCACTGACAAAATTCCAGCCTTGTTCGATTAAACCAAAAACAGTACTGCTTTTGCCCGCCGTGGAGTGACCCAGTAACAAGAACCCATTTCCCTGGCGGTCTACACACCCTGCATGGCTTTCAAACCAACCTAACCGGCGCAGGCACCACATCAGAATCAGCCGGAGAAATTGTTCCGGAATCTGAACCGTGAGGGAATGATGGTCAAATGCTAAGAGAATGTCAGTGGAAGAACCCAAGGAGCGGAGTTGGCATAAGATATGCCAGTTGGCAAAAGAAAAAAAATAAACTGCCCCTTTTTTGACACACGAATAGCCATTCCACTCAAAAATGATGGAATGGCTATCCGGGTGAAACTCAAAATCTGTGGGAAAACCGACTGTAAATTGTAAATTAGGTTGTGACTGAACGGCTTTTTCAAACCCGCCGTCAATGAGGGCCTGTTCAAGATCTTCCGCCAAGGATGAACCGGAACTGCAAACGGCAAACGTCAGTGACCGATTGTCTTCGGCGAAAAGCATCCAGTGGCAGTTTTTCCTCAAAAAGTTCCGATAAAGGCTTCTTGGGCAAATCCTTGAATTTGGCGTTCCATTTCATCGAACTCACGTAATTCAGGTTCGACAAACACTTTTTTCTCCTTCGGAAGCGTTTCGATTGAATGACCGTTCTGGAATTCGTTGGACATGGCTTGGCTCCTACTCCAAGTGGTTTGAGAGATGGTTTCTCTTTCTGGTGTACCGATATAAAACCTTGAAAACTTGAGCTGGATTGGCCGGTTCGGCAATTGGCTCGCCGTTGACTTCAATCCAACTATGACTTGAAAGTTGCCCTTGATGTAAATGAACGCCGATCACCAGGGTTGTGGTTGTAAACTCTCTTGGTAAAAAGCCGTACAGAAGTACCGAACGCAAAAGGCACTTCCCAATTCCGTAATTCGGTAGAAATTGGATCACCTGGGAAAACAAGGCGGCGTGCTCTGATGCAGTAAATCTTTCGGTGGACAAAAAGAACGGCGCTATATTTACATAATCAAGCAATTTAAGCAACCTTGGCAGTGAAAATACCTTGATCAAGAATGGCACCCATAAGAAAAAGAGCCCTGCCTGAGCTGCCAGATTTGCTTTGTAAAACATTTTCCGAAAGAACTGCCAGGATGTCCCAGGTTTTTCACCAACCGCCATCAGGATTCAATTTTTGGTCGGTCCAACAGCCGTAGCTGTGTGTACCAAAGCTCCAAGCTGGAAATTTCAGAAATAAAGGAGAGTGATTGCTGTTGTTATGTTGGTTGTAGTGTGACAACTCATCCCACTATAGCGAAAGAAATCCCTGGCGGTCAAATGTTTCTACAGGCAGGGGGCTGAAAGTCCAGAGAGAAGGTGACCCTGTGATAGTGGGCTGACCATATCAGGCCCGCTGACTTACAGATTAATGTCCCAAATCATGGAAAAGGAACCGGTCACATGCTGGCTCCAATCCGAAAGCGGCAGGGGCAATCGGACCGCCAACAGGGTGATATCATCGCGTTGTGGTTCAATACCTTGAAATTGATGGAGTTCATCCAGCAAAGGGGTTTTCTGACGGGCCAAAGGCTTGTCGGAAATTTTACTGAGCAGCGAGCGCAATCGTTTGCTGCCAAACCGTTCCCCCTGTTCGTTACATTGGTCGGCAAAGCCATCGGTTGACAAAAAAAGGACTGTGCCTTCGCTGAATTCGATCACACAGTTGGTAAACTTACGGATTTCATTTTTCTTCACCCCGCCAACGGTTTTCCGGTCGCCTTTCACTTCTTCCAGCATGGGGGCACCCTCCGGCATTGGTTTCAGAACCAGCAGGGGGCGACGGGCTCCTGCAAAAGTCAGTCGGTAGCCCTCAATACAGACCAGCCCGATATCCATTCCATCGTTGGTTCCCGTACCTCCATTGGTTTGGCCGAGGATAGTCTGAACTCCGGCATGGAGCAGCTCAAGAATTTGGGCCGGGTCGTAAATGTTTTTTTCACCGATAATCTGATTGAGCAGGGTGTTGCCAATCATGGACATGAACGCGCCTGGGACTCCATGCCCGGTACAATCGGCAACCACCAGAAAAACCCTGGTTACCTGGTCAGCGTGGGTGACATACACCCAATAGAAATCTCCTGATACAATGTCCTTGGGTTGAAAAACCAAAAAATAATCGCCCAACAGGGTTTCGAGCAGGGGGCCTTGCGGGAGCATGGCATTTTGAATCCGGTTCGCATAGTGAATGCTGTCGAGAATCTGACGGTTTTTCTCCTCGATATCCTCTTTTTGTTTGACAATTTTTCCCAAGGTTTCAGTCAGGGTGTCATGAAGGCGTTTTTTTTCAAGGCAATTCCATACCCGCGCCTTGAGCAAGGCCGGGTCATAGGGCCGGGTCAGGTAATCGTCGGCCCCCATTTCGATACAGCGTACGACACTCCCGGTTTCGTCAAGACTGGAAATCATAATGACTGGCAGATGCAAAAACTCAGTCCGGCTTTTGATGATTTCCAAAACCTGAAATCCGTCCAGTTCCGGCATCATGAGGTCCAGCAACAGCACATCAAACGGTTCGGCCAACAACAAGTCCAATGCCTGTTTGCCGTTTTCCACCGTGCGAACTTCGTATCCTTCTTTTCTGAAAACCTGAGAAAGGACCATGCAGTTCAGCTTGTTGTCATCGGCAATCAACAATTTTCCCAGGGGCGGTATGTGCGTGGAATTGGTTTGTGGAAGCGGAAACGTGTGAGGCATGGTTTGGAACGCCAAAAAATCCCTTCACCGTGAAAATGAAATTTGAAGAAAATGGAGCAGGTCGAGTTTTTCTGACTGGCTTACACGGTTTTCTTCTTGAACTGTACTGTAGCAATGAGAATTGTGACAATCCCCATCGCCGACAAAACCAGCCCATTTGACCACATTTGGCTGACTCCGGCCCCTCGCAGGATAATGGCGCGCAAGGCGTTAATGTAATAGGTGGCCGGAACCAGGGCGCTGACCCATTGGAAAAACACCGGCATGTTTTCAATTGGGAAGATGTAACCCGAAAGAAAAACCGAGGGCAGAATCGAACCGCTTGCCATCTGAACGGCTTCCACCTGAGAGCGGGCCCGCACTGAAATCAAAAGCCCAAGGCCCAGTACTGTCAACAGAAAGGGGAGTGAGACACCAAACAAAACAAACAGGCTTCCGGCAATGGGGACTTCAAAAACAAACCGCATCAGCACCAGGATTCCGCAGACTTCAATAAATCCCAGAAAACCATAAGGAAGCATTTTCCCTACCATCACGCCCAGCGGGGTGATGGGGGTCAGGTACAATTGCTCCAGGGTTCCTTTTTCCCGCTCCCGTACCAGGGAAAACGAAATGAGGAGAATGTTAATCATTTGAAGCAGGATGGCAATCATGCCGGGGATCAGAAAATTTGGGCTCCGCAAGTCGGGATTGAAGAGGACGGATTGGCGGGCTTCAACCGGAAGCACCTTGCCGCCGGAGTCCCCCAAAACCTGCCGCAATGATTCCTGGAGGGTAATTTGATTGGCCACATTGACCGCCTCGCCGGTGACGGTCGAATCCGACCCATCCACCAAGACCAGAACACTGGCTGTCCGGCCATCCTGTAAACGACGGGAATAATCAACCGGAATTTTGATTCCCACCTTGCCCCGGCCTTCGATGATGAAGTTGTACAGCTCCCGGTCTGAGGTGGCAATTTCGATGATATGAAAGTCGTCGGTATTGGTAAAACGGTCAAGCAACCGCTTGCTTTCCTGGGTTCCGGCAGCATCATAGACAATGGTCTTGATTTGGCGGACCTTGGTATCAAGAGCAAAGCCAAACAGCAGCAGTTCGAACATGGGAATGAACAACGCGAAGTACAGGGTTGCCGGGTCGCGGAGGATATGGATGACTTCTTTGCGCAGGATGGGCCAGGCACCGTAAATAAACCGCTTGCGGGCAATCCGGTTCATGAGGTTCAGTTTCCTTGAGGTGTGGAGGCGTCACGTTCCGCCAGCCAGGCCACGGTTTTCGGCCAGACAATGCCAAGGGCCTTGGGGCCGATTGACACTCCGTGGTGTCCGCCCTTGACCCGCAATTCGGTTTTGTCGCTGCTTCCAATGAGTTTCAAGGCAATTTCGGCTGATTTGGGGGGCACGATGTCATCATGTTCAGCCAGAATATTGAGCACGGGGCTGGTAATGTTTTTGAGCCGGACTGCCTGCCCGCCCAGTTTGAAACGGTTCTTTTTGAGGAGGTTTTTTTGATAACAGTCTTTGATGAATGTGCGAAAGGTTTCGCCAGCCACGGGAACCGCATCGTTCACCCAATAATCAAACGCCATAAAGGTCTGGACGAATTCCTCGTTGTCCATATTTTCAAGCAGGCTGGTGTACTTGGTAATGTTTTTGGTGGGTTTGAGCATCATGAAAGTGCTTTTGAGCACTTCCACCGGGGCATTCCCGTGGGAATCAACAAAGGCATCCACATCAAAATAATCAGGGCGGGCCCACTGGCTGAGGAGCGAGTCGTTTTCAAAATCAACCGGGGTCGCCAGTAAAATCAGATTTTTGACTGATTCCGGATAAAGGGCCGCATACATCAGGGCCATTGTCCCACCCATGCAATATCCCAGCAGCGAAACCTGTTCCGAGCCCGAATGACGGCTAACCTTCCGAACAAGATTGGGCAGGTAGCGATTGATATGGTCCTCCAGCGTGACTTCACAATCGGCATCATCCGGCACTCCCCAATCAACCATATAAACCTGGAACCCCTGCTCCACAAGGTAGGAAACAAAACTTTTGCCGGGCATCAAATCCAGAATGTAATACTTGTTGATGAGAGAATTGACGATGACGAGCGGGGTTTGAAATTTGGGTTTGGTTTTTGATTTGTAATGGAGAACCCGCAATTTGTTTTCCCGGTAAATCACCCGCGAAGGGGTTGGGGCAATCCGGGGAGGCTTGTTCATTTTCGTGAGCAATTCAGAAAATTTGACGAAATCAAGCATAGGCCGAAACAGTCTTGGGAGTCTTGGGAGTCTTGGGAGTCTTGGGAGTCCTGGGAGTTTGGTGAAACTCCAAAGCCCTTAAACGGATGAACGAAGCCATTGCAAAAGCTGTGGCCAAACTTGATTTTTAGCACCACCACTGACCGAAAGCGAGAGATGTCCATAGGGAAAGAGAGCTTGATGATACGCATCTGCCGGAATGTGTTGCGCCAGCGCCGCCGCCGCCGCAAACGGCACCACTTGGTCCTTTTCACCAATGACATTGAGGACCGGGCAGGTGATGGAATCCAGGCGAACCCGCCGGCTCCCGATTTTCAGCCGGTTCTGAAAAAGCTGGTTTTTTTGGTAGGTCGAGGCCACAAACTGCCGGTAAAAGGTGCCCGGAATATCCACTGAATCATTGAACCAGCATTCCAAAGCCAATAGAACCTTGAGATTTTCAGCCGAATCGGCATTCAGCCATAAATTCCAGGGCAGGGTGGCATTGCTCACCGGTTTCATGCCTCGAAACGACGCCAGGACAAATTCTGAAGGCATATTCCCCAACGTCGCAATAAAGTCATCAATATCGAGTTGTTCCGGGTGGAGCCATTCACTCACAAAGCCTGCCTGGGAAAAATCCACCGGCGTGGCAAACAACGCCAGTCGCCGGACCAGGGCCGGGTTCAAGGCCGAGCAAATCAGTGACAAGACCCCTCCCATTGAATAACCCAACAGGTCCACCTGCTGCCGCTTGGTGCGGGCGCAAACTTCGTGCAAAACCTGGGGGAGATAGGACAGCACCAGGGTGTCAAAAGTTATCTGGGAATCAGTTTCGTCAATTTCCCCCCAATCCACTACAAAAACCTCGATTCCATTTTGGGTCAGGAATTCAACCAGACTGCGCCCCGGTGCCAAATCAAGCAGGTACCAGCGATTGACCAGCGATGTCACAATGACCAGCGGATAGGAGGGTTTTGCCAAACGGGCCGGGCGGAAGTGCCGTAACCGCATTTTCCCAAGTTCCAACGCAATAGTGTGTGCCGTCGGTTTGAGGTCAAGGCAGGCAGCCAGATTCCGGGAGGTTTCCCGGCACAGGGCTTCCGGAAGTGACGGAACCCCCGTCAGACGCTGATTGACGCGCCGGAATTCAGCATAAACGGGAAGCAGGTGCTGTATCCAGGAGCGTTGCGCAGAAAGCAAAAGCGGATTCCGCATCCATTGCTGGAAGGCGGCATCCGCGTGCCATTGCCAGATTTCAAACGCTTCACGGGTGAAGGTTGCCAGGTCGGTTTTCATTCTTTTTTCGCTGTTCGACGAGGAGCTGCTTTTTTCTTGGGAGCGGGTTTGACCACCGGTTCCGGCTCCGGTTCTTCCATTTTGCTATTGAGTTCTTCCAATTGTTCCAGCACGGCATCCAGTTTACGGTTCAGGGCTTTCAAATCGTCACGAGTCACCATGTTCATTGATTTCATGGTTTGGGTGACAACTTCCTGGACCTTCGTCTGCAGGTTCATGGATTGTTCCATGGTTGCCGAAACCAAAGCCAGAACCTGGGGATTTCGCATTAACTGGCCCCACTGTTCCTCGGCTTGTTTCATCATTTGCCCGGCAGTATTGAGCGCCAGTTGACTGGCGGTTTCAATGGCGGCCTTGGCTGGACTGGTCGGGGCTTTTTTCGGAGCGCTTTTTTCACGTGGCATAGAGTCTCCCAGGAAATTGAGAATGAAGAATTGAGAATTGAGAATTGAAATTCCAGAAAAAACTCCTTGGGACAAAGGTTGATTTCGCTTGGCCCAGGATTACGTCATTCCCAATTCTCAATTCTCAATTCTCAATTGAGGAATGTGGGAACTCCCGAAAAGGCTTTTTCGGTGAGTTCGGCGGATTTTTTGACAAGATCATGTTGAATGGCAAACAGGGTGCCGACGAAATCTTTCGCGGCACGAGCGCTGGCCTCTTGTGAAGTGAAGCCGAGGTTGAGCGCATCAAGCATCATTTTGTGTGATGTTTCCTGGGTTTGTAAAGCGGCTTGAAAGGTCGCCATTGCCATTTCATGCGGAAAATCGGCCATCTTCGAAAGCTGTTCGGTAACTTTGGGGGTGGATTTGGTTTGAGCGGTGGTTGCCATGACGTGTGTCCTCCGGAAAATATGGTTTCAGTTTGTCTGATGGCCAGGAAAATAGGATGTATTCTGAATCCTGTCAATAGGTTTTTTCGCAATTGCGAAATAAATTATGTAAATTATTTATTATAAAAGCTTTAATACTTATCAAAATTCAAAATTGTAAAGATTATGTGAATATTGATGGTACTGGATAGATTATTTTTCTGATATTTAATTGTGCGGTTGCACAAAATTGCATTTTTGATTTTTTACCTGATAATGAACATGTTCCAGTTTGACTTGGTGAATTTTCCCCACTAGAGTTTCGCACATGCCCAAAAAAAGCTCCGAAACCGATCCGCTGTTGATTAAACGTTATGGAAACCGCCGCCTTTACAACACGGAGACGGGCGCTTATGTCAATTTTGATGATTTAATTGCCCTTATCCGTTCCGGGCGTGACATCCGGGTGATTGACTCAACCACCAAAGAGGACCTGACCAAGATCATTCTCACCCAAATCATTCTGGAAGAAGAAAAAAACAACCGGAATATTCTGCCGGTGCCCTTTCTCTACCAGTTGATTCGATATCAGGAAGCAACCATCCAGGACTTTTTTCAAAATTATCTGGCGGCGACGTTTGATGCCTATTTGCGGACCAAACAGGAATTTGACCGCAAGTTTCGGGATTGGCTGAATGTGGGAGTCCCGATGGCAAAAATGTTTGAACCTGCTCAATCTGAAGAGCCGGAGCCGCCGCCCCGCAGCCGGGGCCGAAAAAAGAAATCAGATAGTACGGAAAGCTCTTGAAATCATGAGTTTAACCTGAATTGTCCGAGCTCGGACAATGCACTTTTTGAACCGGATTTGGTCCGGACTGGAACCGATTTTATGACTCGCAATGCCGTTATTATTTACAACCCCAGGTCGGGTGCGCATCGCAAACGGGACCGCAATCTGGAAATCGCGCACTATGCCCAATTTCTGAAAGCCCGTGGCATTGAAGCCCACCCCTGGCCTACGAGTGGACCAGGGGACGCCGCCACCTTGGCACGCCGGGCAGTTGCCGAACGGGCTGATGTGGTGATTGGCAGCGGCGGGGATGGCACCCTGAATGAAATTTTGCAGGGAATGGCGGAAAGCCAGACCCCGCTGGCCGTGTTTCCCGGTGGGACAGCCAATGTCCTGGCGCGCGACCTGGGAATTCCGATGGAACCGGAAGCCAATGCCGCTTATGTGGCCCGATGGAACGTCCGGCCCATCACAATTGGCAAAGCCAATCAGCATTATTTTTTCTTAATGGCCGGAATTGGTTTGGATGCTGCGATGGTGCAAGGGGTGGATTCGGAATTAAAAGGGAAATGGGGTGAAGGGGCCTATTGGATTTCGGCCCTGAACCATTTGGTCAAGCGCCCTCAGGTATTTTCAGTCGAAGTCAACGGGAAACGTTATGAAAGCTCGTTTGTAGTGGTAGGGAATTCCAAAGGGTATGGCGGCGGCTTCAGTCTGACACCCAAAGCCAATATTTTTGAACCCGGATTTGAAGTAACCATTTTTCCTGCCAAGGATATGGGCCTTATGTTTTTGCCCTATGCGTTCACTTCGTTTTTGGGTGACCCCACCAAACTGGGCGGGGTCTACCAGGAAACTGCCCGCAACCTGAAGGCGTATGGTCCGGGACCAACCCAGCCTTGGGTGCAGGTTGACGGGGAGTTGTTAGGGCAATTACCCATGACGTTTGAAGCCATTTCGAATGGACTTCAGTTGGTTTGCTAAATCCGGTCCACAAAACATTTGAACCCGTTGCAATGTTCTTTCACCGCAGAGGCGCAGAGCAGTCGCAGAGTTTACGCAGAGAAGCCAAAGAAAACCTCTGCGAAACCTTTGCGTCTCTGCGGTGAAAAGAAAGTCAGCCGACAAAACGCCGAAATATTTACAGGGCAAAAAATTCACCATCCTCCGCCCAGAGATTTGAACAGTGCCACTGCCTGAACTGCTCTTTCTGTTTCGCTCCGCACCAAGTCGTTTTCCAAAGTCAGTTGTGTTTTTTGGGCATCAAGCACTGACAGAAAATCCGCCAGACCGCGAACATACAACTCATTTGCCAAATGAACCGCCCGCTGGCTCGATTGAACTGCCCGGTTCAGGCGGAGAAACCGCTCGTTTTCGTTTGAAAACCGGTCCAGTGCTGTTTCCGATTCTTCCAATGCCAAAAGAACTGTTTGCTCAAACCGGGCTACGGATTCCTCGTTGCGGGCTTTGTGCAGGTCAATATTGGACCGAATGCGGCCTCCTGCAAAAATCGGAAGGCGGAGGGACGGGCCAAACGCAAAGAAGTTGCCGGCACCAAGCGTAAATCCCCCCACTTCACTGGCCTGTCTTCCGATTGAACCGAAGAGGGAGATTTTAGGAAACCGTTCGGCTTGAGCCACTTTCACCCGCGCCACAGCAGCCAGAATTTCGGCCTCTGCCTGACGCACATCGGGCCGCCGTCGCACAAGGTCAGCCGGGATGTCGGTGGGCATTTCCGCCGGCAGACGGGGAATGGTACGAACCTGCTTCAATTCAGCTTCCAAAGCAGTGGGATTGCTTCCTAACAAAACTCCCAACCGGTGCAGGGCAGCCGCTTTCTGCCCCTCCAACTGCGGAATGACGGCTTCAAAAGTGGAAAGCTGGGCCTGAGCCCGTTCCACGTCAAATTCATTGGCGAGCCCGGCCTTATACCTGACTTCGGTCAAATGGGTGGTGTCCTGTTGGGAGGCAATGTTTTTTCGGGCGATTTCAAGTTGTTGTTGAATTCCCCGAAAAGCAATGTAGGTGCGGGCTGTTTCAGCCACTACGGTCAGAAGCACATCCTTTTGACCGGCTTCGGCGGCCAAGGTATCCGCCTGGGAGGCTTTGACACTGTTGCGGACGCCTCCGAAAAGGTCAATTTCCCAGGAAGCATCAAACCCAACCTGGAACAGATTGGTTTCGAAAGGTGCAATCAGACTGCTGCGTGAATTTGGGTTTTCAGGATTGGCACCGACCCGGTTGACTCCTTGGGCCAGCCCTCCGCGAATCCGCTGAACTGAATCGGTTTGGTTGAGGGCAGGATAGCGGGCAGCGCCGGTAATCCCCTGGGCAGCCCGTGCCTCTCGCACCCGCAGGGCGGCCATTTTGACTTCCAGATTGGCCGTGATGGCTCGTGAAATCAAAGCATCCAATTCCGGGTCGCCAAATTTTTTCCACCAATCCTGAAATCCAATCTTCGTTTGGGAGTTCCCTGGCTGTGATTGATTGACGTTGGGTTCCTGGGCCATGCCCTCCAAGTTGAAAATCAACAGAAACCCCAGAATCAAAACAACCGGTTTGTTTCCGGACCCCAAACCCCAGAACCCGGACGCTGCCCTTTTCCTTTGTTGCATGGTGGCCTCCTCTATTTGACTGTGCTGTCAATAAAAACGTCTACCTGCTGGCCGACATAAAGACCTTCCTGGTTTCCGGCAATTCGGTACACTACCTGCAAAACACGGGTATCAACCCGCTCCACACTGTCGCCGGTGAGTGATTTTTTAGGAACCACATACGGTTCAAACCGGACAAACTCCAGGGGAATTTTGACCTCGCCTTTACCTCGGACAAAAGCCACCGCCGGCTGACCGGCCCTGATTTTGGCGGCATCGTTTTCGTCCACGTCGGTGCGAATGTTGAGGGCTTCCACATTTCCCAGCACCATCAAGGGTTTGGGCATGGGGCCGCTGGCCGCGTACTCTCCGGGATGAACATTGGATTGCAGAATTTTGCCGTCAACCAGTGCCCGGACGGTCAGGCGTTCAATGTCAGTTTCCGTTTTGCGGACCAATGCCTCACCCTGGGCAACCTCAGCCTGGGCAATCTGTAAATCCGGTTTCCAGGTGCCTGATTTAAGCAACGACAAATGTGATTTTGCTTCGTCGAGGCGGGCACCCGCTGCTTTGACGGCCAGCCGGCGGCGTTGCAGGTCTTCCTCCCGAATGGCCCTCCGGTCCGTCACGCTTTCCATCAAATCAAGTTGAACTTTTGTATCCGCCAATGCTGTTTCGGCTTCCCTGACACGGGCCTCAGCCGGAGGAATTTCTTCGGGGCGCGGAGAGGATTTCAGCTTTTCCAATCTTTGGACCGCCACACTCAAAGCCGCTCGGCGGAGGGCCAGTTCAGCTTGCAAATCACGGTCATCAAGGGCGAACAACCTGGTTCCGCTTTTCACCGGGTCACCAACTTTGACAAAAACCTTGGTGACCAAACCTGCAACCGGAGTGCTGACGGCAATGTTTTCGCTGCTGGCTTCAATCAGTCCGACGGCAGCCACACTGGAGGGAAAGACGGTTGTGGGCGGTTGTCCGGGAGGGGCCACCGGTTTCCGCACCGGGCGTGAACTGTAAACGGACATCGAGGCATAAACCAACGCCACCAGGGCCAGTGCGGGCAAAAAATACTTTTTCATGTGCGTGCGTCCTTTCTGTGGAAAACAGCTAATTTTGTTGCTGCTCAATGCGGTCAATGATTCCGTCGTTCATGTGGGCAATCCGGTCAGCGAAATCAAACACGCGGCTGTCATGCGTGACGACCAACACGGCCCGGTCCGGACGGACGGCAAATGAGGCCAGCAATTCCATGACTGACCTGCCGGTAGCAGCATCCAGTGCGGAAGTCGGTTCGTCACAGACAATCAAACGGGGCTCATGAACCAGGGCGCGAGCCAATGCGACCCGTTGCTGCTGCCCACCCGAAAGCTGTGACGGGAAAGCGTTGAGGCGCTGCCCCAAACCCAAAGAAGTAAGTAAGTCGGAGGCTTTGGCGATGGCGCGCAGGCGCGGCAGGCCCTGAGCCAACAACGGAACCGCTACGTTTTCAGCCGCTGTCAGGGCAGGCAAAAGGTTGAATTGTTGGAATACAAATCCCAGGTTGGTGCGGCGAAACACCACCTGCTGATGATTGGAAAGCCGTTTGAGAGGTTGACCGAGGACGACCACCTCGCCGGCAGTCGCATCCAGCAATCCGGCAATCACTGACAGAAGGGTGGTTTTACCGGAACCGCTTTCACCCACCAGAAAGGTCATTTGACCCAGGTTGACTTCAAAATCCACGCCTCGCAGAACCTTGGTGCGTGATTCTCCCTGGCCGAAGTCCTTGGTCACACTTCGGCACGAGACGGCAACGGATGCGTCCATACAAATTCCTTTCGTTGAAACTGTGAGAGTTGAAAGCAGGACCTACCCTCGGAACACAACGGCTGGTTCCAGGGTCAACACCCGGCGGATACTCATCAGGCTGGCCAAAACCACAATGAAGAAAACCGCCACGGCGGTTCCTCCGGCAATTTGCCAAAGGAGGACAAACCCCCGCAGGTGAACAATGTCGCGGGTCAGGTCAAAAAACAGGGAGCACATTCCAATCCCCAACGAATATCCGATAAACCCCACCACAAACGCCTGGAGCAGAATCATGCCCGTGATTCGCAGGTTCGTGACTCCGATTGCCTTGAGTGCTCCGAATTGTTTGAGGTTTTCAATGGTAAAGATGTAAAAAGTCTGACCAGCCACAACCGTCCCCACAATCAGGGCAATCATGACTGTGATTCCGAAATTCACCGGAATGCCGGTGTTGCGGATGTAATACAGCACTGTTTTCCAGGCAAAGTCGGTGCTTTCGAGGGCTTTGAGTCCGGTTGCCTGGGTAATTCGCAGACAGACTTCTTCGGTGGTCAGCCCGGCTGCCGGTTTGACCAGCACAAAAGACATGGAATTGCGTTCCCGTCCCACGAAATTGACTGCCTGACTGTAACGGGTAAACATCACCGGGAAGGTTCCAAAGGGTGCCGAAGCCTCGCAGATACCCACAATCGTAATCCGGTGGTCATTCATTTCCAGGTGCTGGCCGATGGAAAGCGGTTGATTGGGAAAGAAAAAATAAAAGCCGGCCCGGTCAATCACCACACTGTCCGGTTGGCGCAAATCCGCCAGAGAGCCGAGCAGCATCCGCCTGGGCGCTCCCACCAGTGAAGCATCATCCACACCCAGCAGAATCACGTTGCGAAACTTCCCGTCATCCGCTTTGGCACGGGGAACGCCTTTGAACAGCTTGACGGCCCATTCCACCCCGGAAACTCCGCGCACCCGGTACAAATCATTGTCCGTGAGGGCTTTCACTTCATCAATGTACTGCGTTTCAGGATCCATGACCCAGATGTCGGCATCGGTAATATCCTTGATTTGGCTGGTGGTCCGAATCATCAGCCCGCAAAAAATCGAACTTTGATGGGCCATCAGAAAGCTGGAAAAGGCAATGGCAAACACCAAACCGAGGAACTTGGCCCGGTCACCGGTCAACATTTTGAGCGCCACAAAGTTCATGAAAAACTCCTTTGAGTTTACGATGTTGAAAAATTTAATAGTGTTAAAATTCAAGGCAAAAAAATTTGCCTAACTTGGGCGGCGTTTTCTTATTTTTTCCGGATGCCTTCAATCACAACGTCAATCATCTGCTCAATCAAAGCCTCAGGTTCTACAAACGGGAATCCAATACAGGAAATCAACCCGGTAACCAATCCATGTTCGGCCAGCCAAATGGTTTGGGCAATTACCTCCGGGTCGCCGTCAATCAGCTTTCCTTCTTTTTGAGCCAACCTGACTGACTGACGCAGGTTATTAAAGGCAATTTGACCATTGTGGGCTTTTCCACAGAGCTCATCGCGGACCGGATACTCCTCCGGGGTCATGATAAAGGTCACCAGATAGTGGCTGGGGTGAGCCAGCCCAAAATGGATATAGGCGCGCATACATTGCCGCAGGGAATCAAGGGCATCCAGGTTTTCCCGCTGAATCCTTTTGAGTTCACTATCCAGCCCGATAAATGTTTCGGAACACAGGGCATCCAAAATCTCTGCTTTATCCTTGAAGTAGAAATAAATGGCGGTTGGCGAATATTCAATTTTCTCGGCAATTTTCCGAATCGAAGCGCTGCGGTACCCTTCACTCACAAACAATTCCCTGGCAGCGTCCAAAATCCGCTGACGCAAATCCTCTTTATGTTTTTGTTTTCGTTCTTTGGTTCCCATGAATTTTTACTATGTGAGTATTTTTAACGGTGTTAAAATATTGAAATTCTGCTTTTCAGTCAACTGGTTTTACCGGAAATCCATATCTTTTTGAGATTGGATTTTTGGGGTTACGTTGATTGGCCACTGTTCATCCGGGTAATTTGATTGGTCAATGTCACAAAAACATCCTCCAGGGAAGGCGAAATCGGACGGATTTCGGCCTTCCCAAAATCAGCCCGACGCAAATCCTCTGCCAGTGCCTCCAATGAGTGATGGCTGTCCATTAACACATGGATGGATTGCCCGAAAATGGTTGATTCCAGGATGTATGGCATTGATTTCAAGTGGGTCAGCGCGGATGAGGGCATATTGCACTGCACTTCAAACCGGGCGGTTCCCGGTGGGGAGACTTCGGGCAGGGCGGTTAATTCTTCGATGGAACCGCTGGCAATCAGTTTGGAAAGATAGATATAGCCTACCCGGCCACAGCGTTCGGCTTCGTCCATATAGTGGGTGGTCACAAAAAAGGTGACACCCTGGCCGGATAATTCGAACAACAAATCCCACAGGGCCCGGCGCGCCACCGGGTCAATACCGGCGGTTGGTTCGTCAAGGAACAACACCTCTGGTTCATGGATGATGGCACAAGCCAGCGCCAGCCGCTGTTTCCAACCTCCGGAAAGCGCCCCCGCCCGCCGGTCAAGATAAGGACCGATGCCGGTCAGGTCAATCACCTCGCTCCGGCGCTTGACCAGATATTCATTTTTGAGTCCGAAGACCCCGGAATAAAAGGCCAGATTTTCATCTACAGTCAGGTCTTCATAAAGGCTGAATTTCTGTGACATGTAGCCAATATGATGCCGGATTTCATCAGCGTCCTTGATGATGTCAAAGCCTAAAATCTGTCCGGAACCGGAAAAGGGGCGAATCAGGCCACACAAGGCTTTGATGAGGGTGGTCTTGCCAGAACCATTCGGACCCAGAAAACCATAAATCTCGCCTTTGGCAACGGAAAGGCTGACTTCGTTGACCGCAGTGAATTTCCCAAATTTGATGGTTAATTTGTCGGCACTGATGGCTGGGATCATTTGAATAAACGGAGCATTGAGAATCGAGCATTGAGAATCGAGCATTGAGAATCGAATCATTCAACGTGTTCTGTTTCAATCAAGTACAAGGAAATCAAAGGGTTGTTTTGCTTGTCTGTCCGACTTTTCTCCTGAACCTCTTTAAAAACCACTTATGAAATGATCCAATAGCTCACCCTCAATTCTCAATTCTCAATTTTCTTAAATCCATTTCTTTTGGCGGAAAAACCAAAGCATGGCAAGCACAATGACAATCATGACCACCCACACAATGGGATAAAACCAGCGAAGGTGCAATTCCGGCATAAACTCAAAGTTCATCCCGTAAATGCCGGCAATAAAGGTGAGTGGCATCCAGATGGTTGAAAAAATCGTGAGGAATTTCATGACCTCATTCATCCGGTTGGAGGTGACGGAAAGCTGCGCTTCGGCGACACCGGTGGCCAAATCCGTCAGCATCAAAATGGATTCTTCAATCCGGGCGGCATGGTCATAGACATCACGAAAATAAATGACGGTTTTGGGCTGGATGAAAGGAAGGTCATCCCGGCGACTCATCCGGGCCAGCATTTCCCGCTGCGGGCCCATAATGCGCCGTAAATTGAGCAATCCCCGTTTGAGTTTCAGAACATAGGAAAGGTGAATGGTGGTTGAGTTATGAAAAATGGAGTCTTCAATCAGCTCAATGCGTTCCTCAAAAGCTTCCAGCACCGGGAAAACCCCGTCCACCATTCGGTCTACAATGGCGTGGAGCACTTGGTCCAGATGCTTTTCCAAGGCCATGTCTCTGGAGTCAATCTGCCGCCGGATTTCATCCACCGCTGGAATCGGGCGATGATGGATGGTCACTAAAAAATCTTTTCCCAGATAAGCTGCAAGTTTGGTTTTCTCGCAAAAGTCACGTTCGTGGGTTTCCAGGGAAAAGCAGGAATCCCCCTCCCGGTCGGGCAATGAAACACTGCGGAAAACCATGAACAGGTAAAAGTCAAATTCATCAATTTTTGGCTGATGTTCCGGCGAGATGACATCTTCGACCGAAAGCGGGTGAAATCCGCAGACACTGGTCAAAAGCTCCATTTCCTGTGAGGTGGGAGCCTCGAAATCAACCCACAACAATCCATCGGTACGCTTAAACCACACTTCTGCCAAATGGGTGTGCGGGGTATAGCACAACCCTTTTCCGTCATTGTATGAACGAATGGTCAACATAGGGTGAGGTAGCTGGCAGGAAGGTAAACCGGGCAGACAACTCAAATCGTTCACCCGGTTTAGATTCAGGCAGGAAAAGGTTACCCGACCTTGCGGGCGGCATCATAACGTTGGGCAATATTTTCCCAGTTCACGATGTCAAAGATTTTGGTGACGTAATCAGCCCGCTTGTTTTGATAGGTCAGGTAATAGGCATGCTCCCAGACATCAATCACAAGCAAAGGAATGGAACCCCAGGTGGTTAAATCCTGATGTTTTTCAACCTGAAGCACTGTCAGTTTTTTGGCAAAAACCTGATAAGCCAAAACACCCCACCCGGAAGCTTCAACCGTGGTGGTGGCTGCCGTCAGATGCTGTTTGAACTTGGCAAAATCACCAAAATCCCTGGCAATCTGTTTGGCCAAGTCGCCTTTGGCTTCACCCCCGCCTTTGGGACCCAGATTGGTCCAGTAAATGGTGTGGAGGATGTGTCCGGACCCTTGAAAGGCCAACTCTTTGGACCAGTATTTCACTAAATCAAATTTGCCTTCGCTCCGGGCGGCGGTCAGGTTGTCCTCGGCTTTGTTGGCACCCGCGACATAGGCGGCGTGATGTTTGTCATGATGGATTTCCACTGTTTTGGCATCAATCACAGGTTCCAGGGCTTTGTATTCATAGGGCAGTTTCGGCAGGGCATATTTTCCGGAAGCATCGGTCAGTTCCGCTTGCGGGTATAAAACCGAGGTCACACCAGCCTCGGCTACTCCATTCAGAATGGGCACACCTGCCAGGGTGACTCCGGCGGTGGTCAAGGCGGCGGTTGAAAGAAACTGACGACGTGACGGTTGTTTGGCTGACATAGGATTCTCCGAAAGAAAGAAAAATGAGGCCCGTGCTGAATGACGGGCTGATGAGGGAATCAGGAAGCGGGAAATCTAGCACCACTTGCCAGGGAAGAAAACGAAAAACACCCTTGAAAACCGCATTCCGGGCTTGACATGCGTTGAGAGCTTTTTTAACTTCCGAAAATGAAATTACTTTTCAATTTTAACAGGCAGGATTTTGATCGTGGCCAAAAAAAGAAAAGCGCATAAATGCTGTAAAAAACTTAAAAAAGGGAAACAGTGCAAGGATTGTCCGTTGCGGGATTAGAATTGAACGGACCAGCACGCATTTATTATTTCATACGGAAGCGGCCCGGATGGACAGCCTTTGGTAGTTGCTGTATATCTGTGGCCGCTTTTCCTGTTTTTACCCTCCTCCTGAATCCACAGGTTTCATTTCCTTTTCGAGGCTTTTCTATGATCTTGACCAGTGAATACGTTGATATTCCGGTGGGCGGCAGTCCCATGCGGATGTATGTGTGCAGCCCCAAACGTGAGGGACAGTTTCCCGGCATCCTCTATTATTCGGATATTTTTCAGTTGACGGGGCCGATGGTACGGGCCTGTGAACGTTTGGCCGGGTATGGATTTGTGGTGGCGGCACCAGAGATTTACCATCGGATTGAACCCCTGGGAACCGTGATTCCCTTTGATGATGCCGGGCGCACCCAAGGACTGGAGGACGCAGCCCGCACACCGGTGGCGGATTTTGATGCCGATGCCAGGGCGGTGCTGGATTACCTGGGACAACACCCCAAAGTCGCTCCTGGCAAGTTGGGAGTCGGTGGTTTTTGTATTGGCGGACATCTTTCATTCCGGGCTGGCCTCAATCCGGATGTTAAAGGAACCGTCTGTTTTTATGGAACCGGCATCCATAATGGAAAACTGGGGCAGGATGCCGATGCCGGGTCACTGGAACGGGCGGCGGAATTCAAAGGTGAACTCTTATTGGTCTTTGGCAGTCAGGACCCGCATATTCCGGAGGATGGCCGGGCCAAAATTGCGGCTGGCTTAACCGCAGCGGGAACCAGTTTTTCGGTCAAAATGTTAGATGCCGAGCATGCTTTCATGCGGGATGTGGGTCCCCGGTATGACCCGGAAGCCACAGATGCAGCTTTTGCAGAAATGATTGCGTTTTACCGTCGGATTTTCGCTTAATACAAAACCACCTCAGCCGACATTCCAGGTTTGAGCACTTGCTCCTGGTTGTCAATCTGGATTTTGATGCCGAAAACCTGATGGTTGCGTTCGCTCCGGGTTTGGATGTTGCGGGGCAAAAATTCAGCTTGATTGGAGATTTGCTGCACCCTGCCAGGAAATTCCCGACTGGGAAACGTGTCAACCTTCACACCGGCCCGCTGTCCCACGGTGACTTTTCCCAGTTCCGGTTCCGGCACATAGACCCGCACCCAGAGTTGGCTGGCTTCAAGAAGCGTCGCCACGGGTTTGCCGGGCGGTATGATGTCTCCGGGGCGAACGCTCAAAATCTCCACCCGGCTGTCAACTGCCGCCACGACTGCACCTTCCTTGAGCAGAACTGCATTCTGCTCAAGCATGGCCCGGATTTCCTGGAGTTGGGCGTTAGCAGCGGCGATGTCCTCCCGCCGGGAGCCGGAGCGCATCATTTTTGCCTGTTGCTCGGCCTGATGGAAGCGGGCCTCGGCAGCCCGGATGTCTTCAGCCCGGTTCCCTGCCTCCAGCAGTGCCAGTCGTTGTTTCAAGGATTCAACCCGTTGATTGGCACCGTCCAGCCGCGCCTTGGCGGTATCATAGGCCTGCTGGGAAATATCGCCGGTTTTGATGAGCTTTTCGGTCCGTTGAAAAGCCAGACTTGCATTGGTTGCCTCGGCTTGGGCAACCTCCAGGTCGGCCCGCGCCTGATTGCGTTCCTGGGGCCGGGCCCCGTTTTTCATTTCTTCAAACAGGGCTGCCTCGCGTTTTTCGGCGGCTTCGGCTTGGGCTACTTCCTCCGGGCGAAAGCCCTTGGTTAATTTGGCGAGATTGGCTTCGGCCTGAAGGGCACGGGCCTCAAGTTGTTTCCGTTGAGTTTTCAGTTCCTCAATATCAAATCGCACCAGCACATCCCCAGCTTTGACCGGTTGCCCTTCCACCACCAGCACTTCGGAAATCCGGCCACCAACCTTGGATCCAACCTGGATTTCGTGGCTTTCGACGGTGCCTGACAACACCAACCCGGTCTTTTTGTTGGCGTTGACATTGACAAAAACCAAAGCCCCAATCACCAGGGCAACCACCACCAAGGCTCCAATCAAAATGGCTTGTTTTTTCATGAATGATGCTCCGCGAAACCACAACAACTGGAACTGCTTTCCGGCTGAACGTTTCACAACGGCTTTCTTTCGGTTCGTATTCCGTGGCGTGAATGGTATGTTGTTACCGTTGCAGTATGGCACGAAGGACTCAGGTTTTTGAACGATTTTTGAGTGAAACCGGAAAGGGAACTGTGCAACAACGAAATCCACAGGAACTGGCCAAGGTTCTGGAAAAGAAAATCGAAGCACGGCAAACGCGCTTTACCAAAACCGAGGCTGCCGCTTTAACAGGACTGGAGGTCGAGGCCGCCGAGGTAGGGTTGCGGGAATTGATCAACCGTTACGACTGTCGGTTGCAGGTCACTGAAAATGGCGACCTGATTTATGACTTTGGCGGACTGCACCGACGCGGTGAAAAGACGTGGCGCGAATATTGGTCGGAGTTGGGCGAATGGCTGTGGAAGGTTTTTACCTATGCCTTCAAAGCCTGTATTGCCGTGACGATGGTCGTCTATTGTATTATTTTCACCTTGATTCTGCTGGTTTGGGCCTTCAAATCCGAATCGGATGACATTGGGGAAGGCGGTTTCAGTCTGATTGGGCACATGTTTCTGGCTATTTTTGACTGGCACACAGCCACGAACACTGTGATTTATCGGCAGGACCAATATGGTTACCAATACGCCCAATATCAGCCGAAATCCGTTAAAAAACAAAAAGACAACGAAAAAGGATTCATCGCAGCGGTCTATGATTTTGTGTTTGGCCCGCCCAGGGTGGTGGCTGATACTTTAGAGAACCTGCGGGAGGCTGCTGCGTTTATTCGAACCCAAAACGGCATTTTGCTGCCGAGTGACATCAAGGCCCTTTCCGGGATGAATTCAACCGAAGCCGCCGCTTTTTTTGCCGAATGTATCGCCCGGTTTCAGGGCGACATCAAAGTGAGCGAAAATGGCGTGATGTACGGTGAGTTCCCCCAGATGTTACGGACCGTCCAGGAAGGCGACCATTCCACCATCGTATACTATTGGGATGAATATGAGCCTCCGCATCAGGTCACCGGAAACAGCACCGGGCAGAATCTGGGCATTGCCGCCCTCAACTCGTTCAATCTGATTGCCTCGTTGGTTTTCATGTTTCTGGGAGCCAGGTTTTTTCCCCTTCTGCTTGGGGTGTTTCCCTTCCTGTTTTCGCTGCTGTTTTTTCTCATTCCGGCATTGCGGTCCATTGCCGTGGCCAACCGGGAGGAACAACGCCATCGGAACAACATTCGGAAACGGTTGGTGCGGGTGATCTTTGAACGTCGGGGAGAACCCATTTCCGTGGCCGCCATGACGAATATCGTGAATAACCTTGCGCGTACCGTCGAACCGCTTTCACCCGAAGTGGTCGAATCGGTTTTGGAAGACCTGCGCCGGGAAATGCCCGGAGACCTCCTGTTCCCTGAAACCGGTCCGCCCCAGTATGCCTTTCCCGTCATTGGCATGGAGTTGGAAGAAGGTATCAGATTGCGGCGGCGGCAACAGGACCGGGTGTTGGGGAAAGTGGTTTTTGACACCAGCTCATAGACCGTCAGGTTGGTTCGGATTAAAAAAACAAAAAGGGGAGAGCCTTGATGACTAAGAAACACATTCCAGCCGAAGGGTCCCGAACTCTGGGCCTCACGTTCGCCGGCGGGGGGAACCGGGCTTTTTATCAGCTTGGTTTGATGAACCGGTGGGGAAACCGGCTTTGGCCGCAGGTGGCGGCAATTGCTTCCTGTAGCGCCGGTGCCTGCGTGGCTGCTTTCATTTTGAGCGGCAGGCAACAGGAAGCCTCGGATTTCTGGCTTCGGCGGCGGGCGGGGGTCACGAAAAATTTTGAATTTTCAAAACTGCTGCAAGGGAAACGCCCGACCCCGCACGCGCCGATTTACCGCGATACGCTGCTGTGTTCATTTGACCATGGAGGGCTTGAGCAGATTCAGCAACTGCCCTTTCCGTTTTGGATCCTCACCACCAGTTGGACCCGCCTGCTGCCGGCCTTTTCCGCCGTGTTGTTGGGAATTACGGCCTACTCGTTGGAGAAGAAGCTCAAGGACGAAATGATTCACCCCTCGTTTGGCCGGAAATTGGGGTTCAATCCAGTGGCGTTTGACGCTCGTTCCTGTACGACTCCCGAACAACTGGCCGACCTGATTCTGGCCTCGTCAGCCACGCCTCCGTTTACGCCCTTGGGGAATTTTCGAGGCTTCCGGTTGCTCGACGGCGGTATTGTGGATAACGCCCCGGCGTTCCTGCTTGACGACAACCCGGCAGTGACCAAAAACCTGGTGCTATTGACCCGGCCCTATCCTGCACAAGTTCTTGGCCGCCAGGGCAAAAGGTTGTATCTTGCCCCCAGCCGTGAAACCCCGGTCGAACGTTGGGACTACACGCAACCGGACAAGGTTTTTGAAACGGTTGCCATGGGGGAAACGGAAGCCGACCAACACGCTCCGCTCCTGGAAGCTTTTCTGGCAAGTTGATTTCACCCACACAAACACATGGCACGCAAACATAAAGCAGGCAATTCCAAATGGTACGTGGTCGCAATTGCATTGATTTCCCTGGCGGTTTCCCTTTCCCGCTGTTCGCAGTTCAAAAAGGGAAATTCAGGTGAGGAATCGACCACCGGAACCAAACCACCGAAATCCGCACCGCCCAGCAAATCGGGTGACCGGCAAAACATGCTGTTGGGGAACCCCAGTCAGGCCGGCACCAGCCCTGCCAATTATTTGATCCAGCGCAAGGAGTTTGCCATGGCCTACAATCGGGACAAGGGAATTCCCAATTGGGTTTGCTGGCATTTGGAGGAAAGCGATTTGGGAGATGTCAAACGCAGCCAGTTTCGTCCGGATGAGAATCTGCCGGACGGTTTCTATCGGGTGACCCCCAAGGATTACACCAATTCCGGTTACGACCGGGGCCACATGTGTCCTTCGGCGGACCGCGATAAAACGGTGGCTGAAAACGAAGCCGTGTTTGTCATGTCCAACATCATTCCGCAGGCGGGTGGCAACAACCAGGGGCCTTGGGCCAAGCTGGAAGGCTACTGCCGGAAACTGGCGGAAGAAGGCAATGAAATGTACATCATTTCCGGCGGGGCCGGCTCCAAAGGCAAAATTGCGGACGGCAAGGTGGCGGTTCCCGCCAAAACCTGGAAAGTGATTGTGGTTCTGAAAAAAGGCCAGAACGACCTGGACCGCATCAACTCCAGCACCCGTGTGATTGCCGTTTTGATGCCCAACGAGGAAGGCATCCGGGATGACGATTGGCAGAGTTTCCGGACCACCGTGCGGAAAATCGAAGGGGAGACCGGCTACGATTTACTTTCAGCTCTTCCCAAAGGTATCCAGGACGCACTGGAGACGAAAACCGACAGGGAATGAAGACCACCTCTGGCAATTTCTTTTACTTCCGGTCCAGGTAATGGAAGAGCCGTTCAATATCTTCCAGGTTGGTAAAATAGGAAGCCGACAGCCGAATGCCGCCTGTGAGCGGGGAAGCTCGCAGGTAAATCCGTGCTTTTTCCCAGGCGTCCCGAACGTACGCATCCACGTTTTTTTCATCCACACAGGGCATCCGGAAGGTGACCAGACTGGATGACTGTTCAAAAATACGAGGGGAGAGCAGACGGAAGCCCTCCCGTTTTTCTATCTCCCGGCACATGCGTTCGCGCATGTCCGCCTGATGGTGCCAGATGTTGGACCAGCCCAGTTTATCCAGCCACTCAATGGCGGGCGAAAGCCCGGCAAACAGCGCATAGGGACGCCCTACCAGTTCAAACCGCCGCCGGTCATTCGGAATAAAAACTTCGTGGGTAATAGGGTCCCGAAGGGCGGTATGACTGACCCACATGGGCCGCAATTGGGGAATAACTTCCTTGCGGGCATAGAACCAGCCGGTTCCTTTCGGGCCATGGAGCCATTTATGTCCGCCGCCCAGCGCCATGTCACAGCCCAGGTCATGCAGGTGAATCGGGTATTGCCCCACTGCCTGGGCCATATCCACGATGCTCCAGGCCATTTTGTATTTGGCAAAATCACAGATTTCCTTGACTGGCAGGCGAACGGCAGTCTCACAGGTGACGGCGCTCACCATGACGCAGCGCACACTGGAATCCCAGGCCAAATCCAGATTTTCCAAGGTGTCCTGCGGGTTATGTTCAATTTTGAAAAACTTCAGCCGGGGGCCTCCGTTTTGTTCCCGGTAGCGGAAAATATGTTCACAAATGGGATATTCCTCTCCGCTTAACAAAACCGTGTCCTTGGGACCCAACGGCAGGCCAAAGGCAGGAATATTGAGTCCGTGGGTGGCATTTTCCGTAAATGCAAGCTCGTCGGCGTGACATCCGAGCAGGGTCGCCAATTGCACTCTGGTATGACGCATTTTCTTTTGGACTTCATGATAACCGGGTGACCCTTGCAACTCGGCTTCAGCCATCAGTTTCATCAGTTGGTCAAACACGGGTTGGGCCATAATTCCAAACGTACCGGTATTGAGATAGGTACAGGATTGCAAGCCCGGAATCTGTTGGCGAAGTTCAGCAAGGTCGTAGGAGGGCATAATTCTATCCGTCTGATAACAAAAAAGTTCATTTTCCGCATTATTTTTTTCAAAACCAGGAACCAAACCAACGAGCGACGCGACTATTGCACCCATCCAAACCAAAACACAAGCCGAAACACTTTGGAGGTTCCCATGACACGCTTTTATAACGCTCTTGATTCGATTTCCATTGCATCCCCCTGTACTGCTGATTGGGACCAGATGATTGGCAATGACAAAGTGCGGTTTTGCAACCAATGCCAGTTGAATGTGTACAATTTCTCCGGCATGAGCCAAACGGAAGCGCTCAAGCTGGTGCAAAACCGGGAAGGCCGGCTGTGCGTCCGGTTTTATCGGCGGGCTGACGGGAGCGTGTTGACCCAAAACTGTCCGGTTGGTTTGGCTGCTTTCAAACGCCGCGTTTCCAAAATTGCCAGTGCCTGTGCCGGCCTTTTGATTGGGTTGGTGTCCGGAATGGGAACGTACCTGGGGTTTGTCTCTGAGCCAAAACCAACTCCCATTGAAAAGCCGTTGATGGGAGCCCTTCCCGTGGTCAAACCGGCGGAACAACCAGTGGTTGAACAAGGCAAGATGATAATGGGCGATATTGCCGTTCCTCCGGCTCCTCCAATTGATGAATTGAAGGAAACACCAACACAACCCAAATCCCGGCCTTTGCCGGTTATGGGCCGGTTGGCGGTTCGTTCCTGCGAAGCGCCGCCAGCCAAAAAATAAATTTCACAATCATCAACCGGAAAATCTCAAAGAGGTACTGGATTTCTCTCTCCCACTTGCGGCCTTGGTGTCAAGATAGTTGACACCAAGGCCGTTTTATTGACATCGAATAAATTCTTTCTTTTCAGCAGGTTCTTTTTCCAGTCGCCGTCTATTGTTGACTTACTACACAGCAGTTTGCCCATCCATCCAAGTGTCCCGGCTTTCCATTTTGGCCAAGTAAAATCAGTGATTTCCTGGTTTGTTGCCCCGTTTTTTCCGGGCTCTTCCCATTGGCATTCAGTTTGCAGTTATTGGGATTGTACTTTCCTTTTTTCACCCCACAAAAAATCAATCTGGCCCCGACACAGTTGGAATTCGTCAGGCGGTCACCACATCTCGGAGGATTCAGTGAAGAGAACTCTTTTCATGTTCTGTCTGATTTTTGCGGTCGCGTTGGCAGTTACCGGTCGTTTCACCCAAATCAACCCAAGCCTTTCGGCTCATACCAACGGAAAACAAATCACGCTCAATGGCCCGTTGCCCCGGTGGCACCCGGATGCCCAAGTGGATCCGGCCTTGTTGCAGATTCCCCAGATTCCCCAACCGGTTTACCAGACCGATGCTGAAATCCCTGATTCGGTCCCGGTCGAATATGACCTCAAAACCGGTCAGGTAACGGTGCTGGCCGCCGCCCCTGAAATTCATCCTGGGCTGGAGCGGAATCTCTTTGCACCCGGTTTTAACGGCCATGACAATCGGTGGGCCGATGAAAATCCACGCCCACAGTCAGTGATTGGAACCGATGACCGGGTCAAGATTACCGATACCACGGTGCTCCCCTGGCGGACGGTGTGCAAAATGTACATGACCTTTCCCAATGGGCAGCAATATATCGGTTCCGGAACATTGATTGCAGCCAAGTATATGCTCACCGCCGGACATTGCGTGTATTCAAGTGCGGATGGCGGATATGCCACCCGGATTGAAGTCGTTCCCGGACAGAATGGGACCTATCGGCCTTATGGTTCTGCCCTCGCCACGAAATTGCGGGCTTTTTCCGGTTTTGTCAGTTCCGGCAGCAGTAACGACGATATGGCGTTGGTAACACTTGATAAAAACATTGGAACCACAACCGGGTTCCTGGCCTATGCGTCATTGACCACAGTCAATGGCATCACCGGCAACATTGCCGGGTATCCTGGTGACCGGGATGGCGGGATCAATATGTATTACCACAGCGGTGCAATTTCGAGTTCCAACACCTACCGGGTGTTTTACTCGATTGACACCTATGGCGGGCAAAGCGGGAGCGGGGTTTATCAGCGGGTGAACGATACCCGTACGATTTTTGCGGTTCACACCAACGGCGGTTCGACCAACGCCGGGACCCGCATCAATTCCTCGAAATACAGTACGTTGCAATCCTGGATTGCCAGCGGCAGCTAAATTGCCAATTGTTCCCCACCCGAAAAAAAGACCCCTTTTCCCATGGGAAAGCGGGTCTTTTTTGCTTTTCCGACTGGACTTTCCCGGATGCCTTCTCGTAGAGTCAAGGTCTCCGACAAGTTACTGCTTCCTGCAAGTCATGGGCTGGTTTTATGCGAACTGTTCGTGTCTTTGGTTTTGTGGGAAATTCCCTGGTTGAATTCCTGGACTCTTTGGCTAACTCCACAACTCCACGCAATTCCGGAACCATTTTACTGGTTTTGGGAACCTGTTTGATTGCATGGTGCTTGTGGGAAGGGGAAAAACAATTCGCCACCAAGCAATGGCCCCAGGTTTCGGGTTTGATTTCAACCGTTGGTGAAAAAACCGTTCAACTGCAAAAAGGAACCCTCAAGCGTCCTTTATTACAATGCTCGTATGTGGTGAACGGAGCGACCTATCAAACTGAACAGGTTTCCCTTGGTCTGTTTGGCGGTCGCCGGCTGAATGAAGGTTACACGCTGGTTTATTATGTTAAAGGACGGAACGTCACGGTTTATTATAATCCGACCCGCCCCGGCCAGGGAATTCTCGAACCGGGAATCGGAACCGACACCTGGCTGGTGTCGGGGGTGGGAATAATTGCAATGGGAATCGGTTTTCTCCTTTTGACCGTGGTGCATAAACAAGACCTTTCAGACCTTGGTGAGCAGTAGTTGCGGTTAAACCAAAATATTTTGAATCTGGTCAAACCTGGAGGTTCTGTATCTCCGCCGGTGTTGGAAATTGGGCAGGGGCATCGAAACCGGAAATGTTGAATTGATTGATTGGCTGCTTCCCATTAACCATTCCCCGTCGGAGTCACAGGCCGCTTCCTTGATAGCAAACCCTTCAGGCTTTGTTTTGGAAACTGTGAATCAGGAAATGTTGCCTCCCCACGCTTTAACTGAGGAAATAAACCGCCTGCAAACTCGGTTGCACGAGTTAAAGGGCCTTCTTCCCCATGACTCAATTCCTTTACAATGGCCCGAACTGGGAACCTTGTTAAGTAATTTGGTGGATGCTTTCCCGTTTTTACTTTCTTATATTGATGCTTCGCACCACTACCGATTCATCAACCAAGCCTATGAACACTGGTTTGACTTGCCCCGCCATGAAATTCTGGGGAAACACCTGCGCGAACTCCACGGTGAGCAGACCTATAAAAGGTTGCAAGGGTATTTTCGCTGGGCCCAAAGTGGCCAGACCGTGACGTTTGAACATGGTCTTACCTTTCGTGACAAAAGCAGCCGGTATTTTCGGGCGACTTATGTACCCGACCTTGATAAAGGCGGGAACCTCCTCGGTTTTTTTGTGGCGGTTTTTGACATTACGGATCGCAAAGTATCTGAGGTTCGCCTGAAAGACCTTGAACGCGATTACAAAATTCTTTTGGATGAGGCAGAGTTTGGCCTCTGTGTGACCAACGAAACCGGCTTTTTGCGGGTTATCAACAATGCTGCCCTGCAACTGTTTGGCTATCCCGAAGCAGAATTAAAACACCGTTCCCTGTTTGACTTGATTGATGACCGCAATCTACCGGTCCAGTCCATCCATTCCCGGTTTGACCGGCTGACCAACCTGACCCAGGGCTCGGTTTTTCATATTGTCAAAAAAGATAAAAGTCATCGGCCTGTTCTGATTCGGATGCGAAAACTGTCGGGCAACCGTTTGATGTTTGTCCTGACAAGCCTCTCCACCACCTTTGAACTGGAACAAACCGAGAATGTGCGGGAACAGCGCTGTGCCAAAGCCTTACAGGCATTGCCGGACTTTTTCTTTGAAATCAGTGCGGATGAAAGTGTGCGCGAAATCGTGCCGGAGAATCACCCGGAGGAAAATTTTTTTCCGCCTTTTACTCCGGGAATCCGGCTGGAAGAGCTGATGCCGACCGAAGTGTATCACCAATGGGCCGAAGCCTTGGGGCGGGCCCGCGCCACGGAACAAGTGCAGACCATCACCTGGAAGTTTCCTTCTGCAACCGGGGAGCTGTTTTTTGAAATCCGGTTGATTCCAATGCCGAATGGCGAATTTTTGGCCGCCATGCGCAACATCACCAATCAACAGCGAACCGAAGCAGTCTTGCGCACCAACGAACACCGGCTTCAGGCCCTGGTGCGGGCGATTGATGAAGTCGTTTACGAATTTGACCGGGAAGGGTTGATTGTCAACCTGTGGACGACCAATGAAGCTCTTTTGCCCATTTCCCAACCTGAGGCTGTCGGGTCAAAGCTGACTGAGATTTTCACCCCTGAAGTCAGTCAGCGAATTTTGGCGGCCATTCAGGAAGCCTTGGATATCCGCCAGCCAGTGACGTTTGAATATCCGGTTGATTTGCCAGACGGCCAACGGTGGTTCCTGGCTCGGCTGTGTCCGGTTCAAGGCGAGAAACTTCCCCCCCAAACGGTGTGTCAGTTCAATCGGGATATCACCCACCGCAAACGAAGCGAAGAGGCTTTGCGCCAGAACATGGCATATTACCAGGGTATTGTCGAAGAAAACCCCTATATGATTTGTCGCTTTGGGGTGGATGGGTCCCTCAGTTTTGTCAACCGGACCTTTTGCCGCTATTTTGGCACCACTGCCGACCAATTGGTGACCACCTCCATTTTTAGACTGGTCCATCCGGATGACCGGGAGTTGGTGAGACTGTTGGTAGCTGACTTTCACCCTGGCATGCCGGTTTTGACCGTGGAATTACGGGTTGTGCTGCGGGATGGAACCATTCATTGGAACCGCTGGAGCAGCCAGGCATTGTCGGATGAAACCGGAAAATTTCTTGAATATCAGGGCATTGGCGAGGATATCACCTTCCCCAAACATCTTGAGGAGGAGTTGCAGAAATCGCGGAATCTGCTCAACAGCTTTTTTGATAATATTCCTTTTCCGGTTCATGGAATCACACCCGACCACCGATATTTTCTGGTCAACCGGGCCTGGGAGGAAGTCGCCCAAAAAACCCGCCATGAGGTTTTGGGCCATACCAAACAGGAATTGTTCCCGCTGGAAAATGTCAAACCATTTATTGAACTCGATGAACAGGTGTTAGCCACTCACCAGGTCTGTTACCGGGAAGCAGCTTTTGAAAACGAATCCATCATCCGTTATTTTCGTTCGGTTCGGTTTCCGCTTTATAACGAACACCATGGGGTGGAAGGGGTGGGCGGAGCAACGATTGATGTGACGGACGGAATGCACAATGAACATAAGGCACTGACCTTGCGCTCCATGTTTGAGCTTTCCGGCGAGGCTTTTTTCGAAATTACTGCCGATGGTGATATTGTCGATACCAATGAAACTGCTTCGGTGATGTTTGGGTTTTCCAAGGCTGAATTTGAGGAAATCAAAATACAGGATTTGTCTGCCTCAGCCGATGCCGTGGCCTGGGCAGGCTTTTGGAAATCCCTCCGACCAACGGGGCGCTTTACGGCTGAGACCCGTAAAAAAACAAAGCACGGCACCTTCGTGCTCGTGCTGGAACAATACCAATATTGGAAATTTGGGCACACCGAAGGGTGCTACGTCTTATTCCATAAAAAATAGTCTGGGGAGTCTGGGGAGTCTGAAGAGATAAACGGTGGCAGGATTGTTTCTTGTCACTTGTCACTTGGCTTTGACTCCCCAGACTCCCCAGACTCCCTAGACCTTCATTTTAGAAGTTCACCTTCAAAGCAAACTGCAACTGGCGGGGCGGGCTGGCCGCCGCCGGAGTTCCGGCTTTTTCAAAGAAGAACAGCACTTCACTGACGTTCGTGCGGTTAAACGCATTGAAGGCTTCAAAAATGAATTCCACATTGGAGCGTTCCGACGGGAACGGATAAAACTTCCTGGACAAACGGAAATCAACCGAAGCATAGGTCGGAGTTTTGTAAACATTTCGTCCCAAACTGCCAACACTGCCTAACTGGGGCAGAATGAAGGCGGCTTTTCCATCCGGAGCCTTGATGGAACCGGGGGTTCCGAGAGGAACCAGTTCCGGGCGGGCGGTTGAACTGCTGTTGGCCAGCGTCCGGTCGTCGTTGGTGAAAATGTTGTAGGGACGTCCCGCTGAAATCTCCACAATCGGAGCAAAGGACCAATCCGCCAGCAGTTTGTTCTTGAAGCCAGGGTCCTTGCGCTTGAACGGGCTGACCAGCACGGCGTTGAAAATGAAGCGGTGCCGCTGGTCAAAATTGGAATTGGAACGGTCCAGTCCTGGGCGGCTGTTGTCCTGCGGTTCCTGTTGGGTCTGGATGTCGGTTGAGTCATCAATCGCATGTGACCAGGTGTAGGATGCCAGGAACTGCACGTTATGCGAAAACCGTTTGTTCAGATTGACGGTCAACGCATGGTAGACCGAACTTCCGCTCGATTCGTAGTTTTTCACGTTAAAGAACGGAATAAACTGGCCGGGCACCTGGGGCAAACCAAAGGTCGAACACAGGCGGCGCACCAAATCCTCTGAAAGGCCCAGGGATTGGGCAAAGGCGAAATTGGGTCCGGTGGCCCGGAACTGGTTAAAAATCAATGGCCCAATAGGTGCTGCGGGTCCCAGAATACGAGTCAGGGCATAAAGCGGACTACTGGTATCGCCTGCCAAGGCCCGGTTGTAATCAAGCTGCAATTTGGTGTTCGCCTGATTGATATTGCGGGGGCGCAGCAGTTTTGAACCTTTAATGTAGCTGTAGGTGATGCCAATTCCCAAATCATTGGTCAATTGACGCTCAATGGAAAGATTCGCCTGCCCGGTATAGTCATAGTTAAAACTCTTGGCCAAGTGCAGTGTTTGCGGCAGAATCGGCGAAATTCGCAGCAAGGTGGCTTGATTTCCAAGGGCCGGGTTGAACGGGTCGAATTTTTGCTGACCCGGCAGATACCCCGGCACCGTCGGACCTGGTCCCGGTGTCAACTGAGCTCCTTGGAACAGATTGATGCCGCCAAATCCACCCGGCACGGCAAAAAACGGAGCCTGCGCACCGTCATTCACGTCCGAAAGGAAGGCCACGCCCAGCAAGGGGCGTCCGTAAAACAGTCCATAGGCAGCCTTGACGGCGGTTTTCCCGGTTTTGAACGGGTCCCAGGAAATGGCAATCCGGGGTGCCACGTTGTTGTTGTCGCGCGGAATCCCCTGCTGAATGTTCAACAGTTTTTCGGCATTGGCATTGAGGTCGGTCAGCGGCTTGAAGGTTTGGGTAAATTCAACGTCATACCGAACCCCGTAATTCAAAGTAAAATTGGGCCGGATTTTCCAACTGTCCTGGGCAAACACACCCAGTTCGGGATTTCCGAAAACACTGTTGGGATTTCCGGTGGTCTGCACATAGGACTCCGGCACGCCAAGCCCATAGGATTGCACCACCGAAAAGGGCGGTGTTCCGGCAGGGAAGCCAAAGCTGGAAGCCAACGTGTTGTTAAAGAAGTAGACCCCGCCAAAATTCACTTCAAACAGGGCATCGGTCTGCACATGGTTGAAGTCCACCCCGAACTTCATTGTGTGGGAGCCCTTGGTCACCGTCATGTTGTCAGTCACCTGATAACGTTTTTCAGTCCGGCGGACCGGTGAGAAGGGTTCCCGGCCAAAAGAGGCAAAACCGGCCACTTCGACCCCCACGCCCTGGCCGTTGGGACCATAATTCAATCCCCGGCGGGCAAACTGGAAACGGGCTTCGTTGATGATGGAATTTCCAATCGTCGTCACGTTTTGGGCCACAATGGTGGTATCCCTCACCCCGGTAAACCCGGTCCGGGAATAGGAATTCAGGCCGGTCGGCTGATTTTGCCCGTTGGAGGGCGCGCCTCCGACGGTGGACGAAGTGAAGCTTCCCCGCACGAAGAAGTTGTTGTTGTTATTGAACCGGTGGTCAATCCGTAATGACGGAAAATAGGTTTTCTCAAACTGGGAGTAGTTGCCAATCAAACTGTTCAACGCCACAAAGGCGCTGGGCAAAGGAACCGTTCGGTTAAACAGCGGAAAGAAAACCGGCAAGCCGGAGGTGGTCCTGCCATTGAGGGCCACGCTGGCTCCTTCGCGGGCGATGGCAAAATACTGGGCCCGCGCCTGAATCGGAACGGCTGAGTTTCCCACAAAAGCTGCCTGGGCTGGTGTCAGCATGGCCGGGGCCGGGCCGACCACAGCCGCCAAAGCACCTGGTTGGACCAGTGACAGTCCAAATTTATCCCGACCGATTTGGGAAAATCCGGTTTCCTGGCGGTGGGTCGCCTCAAAAGCCAGGAAGAAGAAGGTCCGGTCTTTTTTAATCGGACCACCCAGGGTAAAACCGCCTTGAAAACGGGTGGCCGGATATTCTTTGACGCCGGCGAAGGCATTGTTGGCCGAAACCGCCTGGTCCCGCAAAAAGGCAAACGCATTGCCGTGAACTTCGTTGGAACCGCCTTTGGTGACGATGTTGATGACGGCGGAAGATGCCCGCCCAAATTCAGCCGCATAGCTGTTGGTCTGAATCTGAAACTCCTGCACGGCTTCCTGTGAAACCGAGGAGCGCACGCCGTTGGTGGCATTGTCGGTGGCATCGGCTCCGTCAATGGCCACGTTATTGGCACGGGCCCGTTGTCCGCCAAAGTTGAGCCCGGAGGTGGGAGCCGGTCCCAGGGTCGGCTGGTTGTCGCGGGTGGTGGCAGAGGTCAACAAGGTAAAGTTGACGTAACTCCGCCCGTTTGAAGGCAGATTGTTGATGGCTGTCTGGTTGATGGTTTCAGCCACAGCCGTCCGACCGGTCTCAATGATTTGGGTACCTGTCACCGTAATGACTTCGTCGGTCACATTCCCAACTTTCAAAGTGACTTCCAGGTTGGCGACCTGGCCGACGGTCAAAGTAATATCCTGACTGATAAACTTGGAAAAGCCTTCGGCTTCGGCGGAAACTTCATAGCCGCTTCCGGGAGGCAGGGCAAGGAATTGAAAACTGCCATCCTCGCGGGAGGTGGTTTCACGTGTGTAGCCGTTTTTCGGGTTGCGAAGCGTCAGCCGAATGCCGGCCATTGCTGCGCCTTTCTCATCCAATACCTGGCCACGTAAATCCGAGGCGTTTACCTGGGATTGTCCAAAAACAACTGGAACCTGACACAGGCCGAACGTGCATCCGAGAAACAGACACACACAAAAAGTTCGGAAAAGGCGGAACATAGACGTTTCGGCTCCCTTCTCTTTGTTGTGTTGATTGTAAACCGTGGTTTGAATTGGGACGGATCGTGCCGATGGCACGCGTTGAGGCTGCAAGATTTCTAGCACGTGTCCGGAAATTGTTGCAAGTAAAGGACTGAAGACTGAGGATTGAAGAATGGGAAAAAGCCGTTTTTTCCAATTTGTGCCTTAGTTCAGGGAGCCTGCGCTTGGCAAGCCGGTCCGATTGCCGCACAATGGCGATTGAATTTTCTTTTGCTGAGGAATTTTGCCCGTGAAACAGATTTACTTTGCTTTGTTGCTTGGATTGGTCTTATTACATGTCATTCCATCAGGCCGGCTCTGGGCCCAAAACCAGGAACTCCGGGTCAGTTCCATTGAAGCCCCGCTCTCGCAGGATGAAATCATGACCAGAGTGCGGGCGGCTTATGCCAAAGCCCAGGATGTGGATGACATTGCCGCCGACATTGACCGGAGAGGGATTGGCTTCCAATTGGATTCCGCCTTCGCCAGAAAAATTCAGTTTTTTCGCGGGTCAGCGGTGACCAACGCGCTCTACCGGGCAGATGACCGGCGGAAAGCCCTGTCACTCCAACCGAAAAATCCGGCCACGCTTGAAGACCTCACCAACGGTGTCAAACCTGAAGTCAAAGACCTGCCGTTCATCGAGCAGGCCCGGCTCATCAACCAAGCCTATGTCGAATCGTTGCCCAACTATGTGGTGCATGAGCAGGTCCAGCGGTACTACCGCCAGGGCGGAGCCCCCTGGAAACTCAACAACTATCTGGATATTGAAGTGACCTACACGAGCGACAAAGGCGAACAAATGAAGCTCAAACAGGAAAACGGCAGCAGTACCAATGTGTCGCTGGAACAACTTGGAGGTTTGACCTCCTCAGGGCAGTTTGCCGGCCTGCTCGCCTCAATTTTCAAACCGGAGTCCAAAACCGAATTTTCCGAACTGGGAAAAACCGAATATTTCGGGCGGCCCTGTGTGACCTATGCCTACCGGGTTGCCACCAAAAACTCGAAATATCAGCTCCGCTGTGAAAATGCCCAAACCATCACCGGATATCAGGGAAAAATCTTTTTGGACCGTGACACCCGGCAGGTCGTCCGGCTGGAGCAGGAAGCCTTTGACATCCCTTCTGACTTCCCTCTCACGGCGGCTTCCTCGGTGGTTGACTTTGGCTGGGTTGCCCTCAGCGGCAAGGACTTTTTCCTGCCGGTCAGTTCGCAGGTTTCCCTCACCAGCAAACAAAACAAAATGACGGCCCTCAATTCAATCCTCTTCACCAAATATGGCAAGTTTGAAACCGATGTGAAGATTGTGAATGACTAACACCTGAGGACTGAGTTAGATGAACCCCAAGTTTCGGACTACGGAATGTATTTTCTGCAAGACCAGCTTTGCCTTTTTATTTTTTTGAAGCTCAGTCCTCAGTCCTCAGTCCTCAGTCCTCAGTCCTGACTGTTAGGCGTGCAGTCCCCGCCGGGTCAGTTCCTGGGTGGCCAGGTTTTTGACGGGACTTAGATTGACTGCCTGTTTTGACTCCCACTTATCGGCCCAGTCGCCCTTTTTGTCGCTTTCTTGATGCACTTGGTTGACATTGTTGAGCGCTATAATGGCCCGGAGATCGGTGCTTTCAATCTGACCGGGGCTATTTTCAAGAACCTGTCTCAAGGCACTGACGGCGCGGGTCGCCAACTCCAGGTCACCCGTCAGTTTCAAAAGCGGACGGACTGCCCTGGGGTCGCCAATTTCACCTAATGCTTCTGCTGCCGCCCGTTTTACTTCACGTTCAGGATGCTTGAGGGAACTGATAAGCCGGTCAACCGCCAGGGGGTCCCGAATCTTGCCAAGGGCATAGGCCGCCGCCATCCGCACATTGTTTTGGCGGTCAGTGAGGGCTTTGACCAGAAACTCAACCGCCGGTGCGCCACAGACCGCAGCACCATCCCAATCCTTGCGCGACACAATCAGAAGGGCCTGTTCATCCTCGTTGCGGGGTTTCCAGCGCAGGGCTTCCAGGGCCAATGCAATGGCTTCGCGGACATCGGCATAATCATCATTCAACGCATTCACCAGTGCCTGAGTGGCATAAGGGTTGCGCAACCGGCCCAGCGACATGGCGGCAGCCTGTCGGACTTCAGGGTCTTTATCGCCCAATCGGCCCATCAGTAAATCAATTGCCGTCTGGTCACCAATGGTACCCAACGCAAGAGCAGCGGCGGCCCGAACCCGGCCATCGGTGTCTTTCTCCGCCAACGCCTGTAAGGGTTCAACCGAGCGGGCATCAGGTATCCGCCCCAGGGCCGCAGCCGTAAGGCGGCGCACCTCAACATCCCAGTGTTTGAGAGAGGGCAGCAGAAATTCAACGGCCCGCTGGTCACCAATTTTGCCCAATGCCTCGGCTGCGGCTGCCTGGACCTCTTTGTCATTGTCTTTCAGCACGTGAATCAATGGTTCAAAGGCTTTAATCCCCATGCGGCCCACCTGGTCCCAAGCTCGCACCGCAATGGCAAACGCAGCCAGCTCAGTGTCCGATTCAGGTCGCCACCCCAGATTTTGCAGGCAATCAGCCACCACCTCCCGGACCAACCGGGATTCATCGGTTAATTTCGGGACCAACGCCCCGATGGTTCGTTTGTCATTCAGTTGGGTGAGTGAAAGGGCGGCACTGCGGCGCACCGGGGCTTCCGGGTCCTCCAGCGCAGCTTTGAGGGGTTCGAAAATACGGGGGTCTCGAAAAGCACCCAGGGCATCCGCTGCATTTTTCCGAATCTCTTTTTCAGAGTCATGCAAAGCTTGAATAAAAGGCTCAAGTGCCCGTTTATCCCGGATCAATCCCAGGATGTCCATCACGGTTTTGCGAATTTCATATTCCGGACTGGCCAGCAGTTGAATCAAACCGGGAACGGCATTGCGGGCTGAATTGGTTTTCATCCAGTTTTGGTCAATGCGGCGCAGGGCTTCGTCGGCAGCGTACCGGACTTGCGGCTGGGGGTCGGTCAAAGCCTCAATCAATGGTTCAATTCCGCGTGCATCACCTGCCTGGCCCAATTTTTGGGCGGCTTTCAACCTGGATTCCCACTTGGTTGATCTTAATTCGCGTAAATGCCACCACAGCATGATGAAAGGCTCCTTTCGCGCCGGTTGAGAAAAAAGAAAATTTGGGAAAAAGGTGTTTTGGAACCAGGACAATTCACAGACAGAATAATTCTTATCAGACGAAATGGTTTTCTATCTTCCATTGACGGTGATTCCTCGGCCCAGCAGGGTTTGCCGGACGGACGGCGGAATTGAGGCCACTGGAACGAAACCTGGGAAATGCCGTTGTGATTTGGTCAGTTACTCTACCACTTGTCATTTTCCAGCGGGAACAAAAAGATTGGAATTCCAGGAAAAGTTTCTGCAACTTTTGTCGAAAACCGGCCACCCACTCCACGACTTAATCAATTTCAACAAATGTTGCTGGAGGTTGTTATGAATTTATTTCTGGTTCTGGCTTTGGTTTTGATCCAAACCGTTGTGGGGTTCGCAGGGCCTCAGCCAACTCACACCCATTCCTACCCGGCTTCAGCCGGATTGGCAGGCCAACCGGTTGGAGGGCCTGAAGAAGGACCTCAAAAAGAGGAAAAATGGAACAACGACAAGGATTTCAAGGAATCCGATGAAACCCAACAAACTTTTGAAATGGCTTTTGGGGCCACCGTTGAGATTCACTCCATCAACGGTTCCGTCGCTATCGAACCTTCCGTCGGCAACCAGGCCGAAGTGCGGATTATCCGGCGGGCCCGGTTTCGGGAAGATTTGAATTTCCACAAAATCAAAGTGGAAAATTCCAACAACACGCTCAAGGTCTATGGTGAACATACCGAAGGCAAAAGCAAAGAAGTCCGGCAGCAGATATTTGTCAAAATTCCCCGGCAAATGAACTTGACCGTCCGCGCCATCAACGGTCGGGTTGGAGTTGGCGAACTGGAAGGCCCGGTCAAAATTTCGGCAGTCAATGGGAAAGTGGAACTGGCCAATATTACCGATACCTTTGAAACCAGCAGCGTCAACGGCAATGTGGTGGCCACGGTCCGGAACCTTGACGCTCAGGGGATTAAAATCAGCGGTATCAACGGAAAAGTTGAAATCCGGCTGGCAGATGGCCTGAACGCCAACCTCAATGTCAACGGCATCAATGGCAACGTTCGGACGGACGCCCCCAACATCACGGTTGAAGGGAAAGTTTCGCCCTCCATGTTTCGTGCCCGGCTGGGCAATGGGGGCGCTTCGATTACCATCTCAGGCGTCAACGGGCTGGTTGTTTTCGGCTCTGCCTTGCCAGCCAAGTAATTCACCCTCTCTTTTCCGCCGAACCAGGCAAAGCCGCCGGGATGAAAGAACCGAACACTTTTCTTCGGTTTTTTTATCCCGGCTGGGTTTGTGGTCAAAACCAAAGGAACCTCCAGTCAGGTCTCACAAATGGAACCTGAGAAGAAAAACAACACATCCTGGTTTTCTTGGAACAACCTTTTCCGACCTGAACGTATGAAGGACATCCCATCACAAAAACAAATCGAGAAAACAGGGAAAAATCCAATCGGGATTCCTGCGGTTCTGACCCGAAAGGGCGACTTGGGGTCAACCTCTCGCGGCAAACTGTTGACATCACATTCATCTTTGTAAGAGGTCCAAATTACATGGCAACCAACGGTGTAAAAAAACGCAAAATCTGGCGCTGGCTGATACTTCTGATTGTCCTGGTGGGCATGGCCGGAGCCGGTGTCAAAATCGCTTCGGCACTGAAACCCTCCAAGGAGATTGATCCTTCCAAACTGGCTGGAGTGGAACGTGGCGACGTGGCGCGCTCCGTTGTGGCCACCGGCAAAATTCAACCCTTGACCAAAGTCGAGGTCAAATCCAAGGCCAGCGGAATCGTCAAGCAAATCCTGGTGGATTATGGTGCAATGGTTAAAAAAGGCCAGGTTTTGGTCGAACTGGACAAGGAAGACCTGAAAGCCCGGCTGCGTGAATCCCAAGCCAATCTCCAGGCTGCCGAAGCAGCACTGGAGGCCGCCCAGGCAACGCTGGAGCGAAATCAAGTGGATGCCAAGGGGCCGGACCTGCCTTTTCTCAAGTCCAGTGTGGACCGGGCCAATCAACTGAAAAGCCAGGGCGTCATGTCCCAATCCCTGGTTGAAGATGCCGATAAAGCCTATCAACTTGCGCTCAATAAACAAATGTCCGCGCTGCAAAATGTATCTGTCTCCCGCGCCGAGGTCAGCCGGGCCAAAGCCCAGGTCGCCCAATCCAAGGCTTCGCTGGAACGAGCCGAAGAAGACCTGCGGAATTCCACGATTGTGAGCCCGATGGATGGAATCATGCTCTCGAAAAATGTCGAGGTGGGCGATGCCGTCAGTTCCATCCTGGTCCTTGGTTCCCAGGCCACGTTAATTGCCACGTTGGGCGACATCAGCAGTGTCTATGTGCTTGGAAAAGTGGACGAAGCCGATATTGGCAAAGTGTATTTTGACCAGCCTTCCCGCATTGTGGTGGAGTCGTTCAAGGACAAAAAATTTGAAGGCAAAGTCACCAAAATTTCACCGCTCGGTGCCGAAAAAGACAACGTCACCACCTTTGAGGTCCGTGTTTCAATTCATAATTCCAACGGCGAACTCAAGGCCAACATGACGGCCAACGCTGAAATTCTGCTGGAAGAGAAAAAGAATGTGCTTTTGATTCCGGAATCCTCAGTTATCTATGACAAGGAGCGGAACCCGTCGGTGGAGGTTCCGGACCCCATCACAGATACCGGAAAGCGCAAAATACCGGTCAAACTCGGTCTTTCCAACGGTGTCAAAACCGAGTTGGTCAGCGGCCTCACCGAAGGTCAAAAGGTAATTCTGCAATAAAGCCAGGACTGAGGACTGAGGACTGAGCGCCCAGATTTATAGAAAGCCCGGCAGAAAACCCCGGAATTGATTCCGGGGATGAATGCCGTCCGAATTAAAAAACGGTGCTAACTCTAGCAGTTCCATAAGGTTAGTGGTATACTTCGAGGCATGATGAAAGCGTACAGGTTCAGAATTCAGCCCAGCCCAGCCGTCCGGCA
>JAIBAN010000124.1 GCA_019695185.1 Blastocatellia bacterium
CCACTCGCGGTCCGTTAGGTCGCTCGGATATACTTGCTCACACATGGCAGTCTGGTTTCCTTGGTTCAGATTTGATCACTTTTCCAAAGGGTACCAGACTGCAACTGATTTTCCGGACAGATTCTGACTCTCTTCAAGTTCTGGAGTTCAATGGTCCGGGTTGGGGGCTCGATACCAATTTCTTGAACTCAGTGGCCGACTTTTCCTAAATCTGTATCCAATCCGCAACGAAGGAAACCGGGAGCCGGAAACAAAATTCACCTGTTGGAGTGACGTCCCTCAAGAAAAGTTCGATTTGACCAACTTCGGCGCGGGGCTTTTTTGAGAGTGCTCTTGGCTTTGATTACCGGTGGAATTTTTCTGCCCACTTTTCGTCACGGACTTTTCTGATGCGTTTTTCCCACGTGCTGAGGACATATTTGTGGTATTCATCCAGGGCCGCTGGTAATTCTCCACTTTGGTGCTGGTTTAAAAGCAAGTCAATTTCCTGGGTAAAGTAGTTAAAGCTTTTGATCGGTTGTTTGGCTGTATTGCCCCGTAGCTTTTTTTCTATCGTGCTGATAAAGGCAATATCAATCAATCTAAAATCCACTTCGTTGTAGCGTTTTCCATCCCGGTCGTCCCGTAACGTCCACTTCTGTAAAGTGTAGGTTTGGTAGCGCATGATGATATCTTCATGGGTTGAAAATATCATCATGTCATCATGGGCCGGATTGCCGTCCACCAGTTTCTGTAAAGCAGTGGACGGCTTGCCGTCCACTAGGTCAATTAAGTGGACGGCCAGGATTTCCCAGAGGTCCTGTTTCCGGATTTCAAGTTTTGCACATAAAATGTTTATTTTCTTAACAATAGACGGATTTAGCCGAATCGTTTCCTTAGGCCAGCGATGCTTGTCAACCTTTGGCCGTCCACTTGTTTGAACCTCGGGCCGTCCACTTGTTTCAATGGTGGACGGCTTGCCGTCAAATACATTGAATGTGGTGGACGGCTTGCCGTCCACTGTTTCGTTTGGCCGTCCACCACTTTGAAGGTCCTGGCCGTCCACCTGAGTTTGAAATAAATCCACAATGGGGTGGGGTTTGGGGAGCCCACGACCTTGCAACGGGTTATCTTGAAATGCTTTGGGCCGGGGCTGGCGGACTTGTCTTTCCGATTTGGTTTTTGGTTTGGTCATAAGTGAAGGTCGGGGTATGGTTGGCTGAAATTCATCCTGGCAGACCGTGGATTAAATTCGGATTACTTCATTTGATTTTCCGGATTTGCCGGTTGACATCCAGTCTGGTAATGACTTCATTGGCCAGTTCCTCAAACTGTTGGATGGCTCGGGTCACACTGGCACCCTCAATTGGCATACGCTGAATGGGAACATGGTGCGAGGGAGCTTCATTCAACCTGGTATTGATGGAAATAACTGTTTGGAACAGTTTGGGACCCAACACAGGGTGTTTGGCAATGGCAGCATGGGCATCTTTGCTGGCGTTGGTTCGAGTGTCATATAAGGTGACACATACCCCCAAAATATTCAGGCTCCCCCAAGTGGGAAGTTCCCCGAGGGTATCAAGCAGGTCTCCGACACCCTCCAAAGCCAGGTAGGAAGCGGAAACAGGAATCAGGATATGGGTGGCGGCTTTAATGGCCCCGGTAAAGATTTGGCCAAGGTGGGGAGGTGTGTCCAAAATGACAAAATCATAATTTTTTCCTGCTTCCAGAATGGCGTTCGTCAAGCGGTCAATCGACAGCGAAGGCTGCATATCAAACCGCGACAAACCAATGGTCGAGGGAAGCAGGTCAAGTCCGGGAAGGGCGGTTTCGTACAAAGCATTTTGAACCGGCAAAAAAGGCAGCCGTTGTTTGTTTTCAATCCGGGTGCAAACCACATCGGTAATGGAATTCAGGATTTCATCCCGCGAATAAACCGAGGTGGTGGCATTGGCCTGCGGGTCACAATCAACCAAGAGCACCTTGAACCCATTTTCGGCCAATGCTCCGGCCAAATTAACTGCGGTTGTAGTCTTGCCGACTCCGCCTTTTTGATTGGCAACTGCGATGACTCTCACAATGCTTCTCCTTGAAAAATGCAAAACCTGCTTGATGAACAACGAATGAAATGCTGCCCCGCCGCGCTTGCCGACCTCGGACCCTGACCCAACCAACCCACTCAAGGCCAAGTTCAGAACCAGTCCCGTCTGGTCCCTGACTGAAAGGTGTGGAACTTGTGACGGGTGAATTGATGCGACCTGCCAGCCTCCCTGCACCCCTCACCAGGGGTTCCGGTGGGGGGCGTGGAAATCCCGGTATTATCTCCGGTTTGTCTTATCATGGCGAGGGCGGAAATGACTTTTTACTTTCCTTTTGTGCCGAAAAGAAATCCGGAAATGCTGTGAAATCCTTACCTGAACGACCTCCAGGGGACCCTCCGGGGGAGCAAACACCCGCTGCGGCAGGCTGTTCGGAACCAGGATAACCAGGTCGTTCAGGTCAGTTCCCGCATTCCCTGGGGAGTGTTGATAAAAGCCTTGAGGTTGAATCGAGGGCCGTTTTCAATCACCAAAGGGCCCTGGACATCCATTTGAAAATATTGATGTGTTAGCAGTTGAGGTTGGGGGTGGGTCACCACCACCTGAATCAATTCCAAGCCGAAATCTATCATGTGATGAGCGGGAATCATATCAGGTTCATATTGCACCGGAGTGGGAATGGCCCCTTCAAGCGGCAGGGAACCATCAGCGGGAATGGCCATGTGCCAATGGCGCTCGCCACGGGAAACTGCTTTGAGGGGACCAATCAGGGGTTCATGGGCTGCAACCAGGGATGAGAGGTTGCAGGTTCGGCCTACCCAGGTGTGCAGGTGTTTGCCAGCCTGCCAGGATTGCGCAACCGTTTCGGCATCGTGCATTCCAAAAACCCTGGGGCCACAGTGGGAATGGGCTGCCGGGTTGATGGCGATGACTTCCAGAAAACAGTCACTGCCGATTCTGAGCAGCAGATTATGGGTGCCAAGTTCCCGATGGTGGCCACCGGGTTGAGGGGAGACGCCCAGTCGGGCTTCAACGAAAGAGGCTCCCAGTTCCAGGCTGGGAGCCACCAGAACCAAATGATCAAATGTCAACACAAGCAAACCCTCCGATAGAATGAGAAGGTTTGAGTATACAGTTTTCCGGTTTCATGCAGCCGTCAAAAAGCTGGATTTCAAAGCGGGAAAAAGAAATTCGGCTTCCCCCACCTCTTGCCAGGTGGCCGGGTCACAGTTTTCCCAGCCCGTTCTGCAAACCGTCACAGCTTGAGGTTGCTTGATCAGGGTAAAGGTTAACCGGCAAGGGCCGGTTAAAAAAATGATTGACCAAGAGGCCCGTCAGAATCAGCCCCCCACCAAAGACTTTGCCAGGCTGAAATCGTTGAAAAAACAGCGCATCAATGACCGTTCCGGTGGCAATCTGCCCGATGAAAATCAGCAACGTCAGCGAAAAAGCCGAAATGTGCCGGGTGGTCAAATTGGCAAGATAGACAAACAGCACTCCCACGGCTCCACCCCAATAGGCCCACCAGGGAATCGGAGAGATTTGCAGGGGGGGCGTAGCCGGCAACGCCTTCCAACTCACGAGCAGCGCGAGCAGGGAACACAATAAACCAATGAAATAGTTGTAATACGTGCTGTGCAGATTTCCAATCTGTTGTGCCAATTGCGTATTCACCATCCGTGAAACAGTGCGGGTGACGCCGGCCAGAAAAGCCAGGTTGACGGCCAGGAAGACATAAGGAGTGGGTTCCATGAAGAGGACCTCGCAGGTTTAGGCAGGCTGACTGTTTGCACAAGGCGGTCGGGTGCGGGTTCAGGTCGTTGCCATAACTGCCACGCCCATGACAATCAGGCCAATGCTCACCAGTTTCCCGCGCCCAAAGGGAACCACCGGAGTTCCAAACCAGCCATAATGGTCAATGACCACCGCCGAGATGGTTTGCCCCAAAAGCCCCAAAGCCAGGGTCAGCGAAACGCCCAGATATAAAAACCCCCGGCTGGCAAAAACCACAGTCAAAAAACCAATGGCACCGCCGGAAAAAAGCAGGGGCGACACCTTTTTTCGGCCTCGCGGGGCGGAACGAACCAGACCCAACACGGCCAAGACCAGCAGGAGCCCGGTCAAGTGGATGAACGTGCTGGAAGCATATGCTCCAAGATGGGCGGCCAGGACCCCGTTCAGAAAAGTCATAATGGCCGTGAGCGCACCCATGAAAAGCGACAGTAAGACCGACATAGGTTTTACCTCCCTGAATGGCCCAGACCCTACCATAGGGTCCTGGTCTGCGGTTATGACGGATGTCATACTGGGTGGAAATTTTCCGGAAATGAGGGAGAACCAATGGACCCACGGGTAACAGCCGCTTTTCAAAAGTATCAACTGGACAAATTTATGGGACCGGAGGGAATGGACAAGCTCACCGTCCATTGTTTTGAAAAAGGGGAAGCCCTTTGCGAAGTGGGGGAGCCGGTTCGCCACCTCTATTTTTTGGTTGAGGGGCGGGTCAAAATCTTTTTACCCATGAAAAATGCCCGGCAGCTTCTGCTCTGTTTTTACGAGCCGTTACAACTGTTTGGGGATATCGAAATCTTTGAACCGGAACCCTTGGCAACTGCCACAATTGAAGCCTTGACTCCCTGTGTGTGTCTGGGGTTAGCCAAAGAAGTAATCCTGACCAGGATGACGGAGGACCCCCGTTTCTTAAAACAGTTGTGCATCTCGCTCGGACGGAAATTGGGGCGGGTGATTCAGAATAGCGCACTCAACCTGCTGCATCCGCTGGAAAACCGGGTTGCCAGCTATATTCTGGCAACGGCAACGGTTCAGCCGGACCAGCGGTTAAGCTTTTCCGGCAATTTGACCCATACCGCTGATTTACTTGGGGCAAGTTTCAGGCACTTGCATCGGACGCTCCAGACGTTTTGTGACGAGGGGATTTTGACCAAAGAAAAAAACGGTTATACCGTGCAAAAAATCAATGAACTGGAACGGCGGGCTGCCGGAATTTACATTGTGCGCTGAACCCTCAACCAGGCAACCGGACCGAGTGTTATTTTTCTGCATCGCCCTTTATTCCACAACAGACTTCATGGGTGGTCGGCGCACCACCAGCCATGAAAACCGGCTCAGTCCTCAATCCTCAGTCCTCTTTGTCAGGTCGGTTTGATTGAGAACAGACATGCACCACACAGTTTCGGAGCCAGCGATGGGCCAGGTCAGCATCCAGCCGGGGATGCCACAGAAGCGAGACCGTAAATTCAGGCAGCGAAACCGGCAAAGGAAAAGAGAACATTCCGGTGCGCAGATTTCCAGTATGACGTTCGGGAACAATGGCCACCAGGTCGGTCGCCCTGGCCAGAGCCAAGGCAGTTGAAAACCCTGAAACCGTGGTCCCGACGGTTCTTTCCAACCCAAAGGGTTTCAGTGCCTCATCGAGCGGTCCCGAATCCATTCCCCATTGAGAAATGTGGATGTGGCGGGCCCTGGCAAATCGGGACGGTGTGATTGCGTCCTGGCTGAGAGCGTGACCCAGCCGGACCACTCCGATGAAACAGTCTCGAAACAATGCCTGGACCCGTAATTCCGGACTGGTGGTTTTTCCCACGACGCCGGTTTCCAAATCAATCCCCCCTTCACGAAGTTGGGAGGTTTCTTTGGAGGATTTGTCAACAAAGCACAACCTCACGCCGGGGGCCTCTTGGGAAACGCGGTCAAGTAAGGCGGGCCCGAAGTTTTCCACAAACCCCTGCCGGGTCCGGATGGTAAAAGTCCGTTCCAGTTTGGCCAGGTCGATTTTCCGGGCGGGACGCAATACCGCTTCACCGTCGGCCACCAATTGACTGACCTGGAGCCGGAGTTCGAGTGCCCGTGGGGTGGGAACCAGATGGCGACCGGCTCTGACCAGCAGAGGGTCACCGGTGGTCTGGCGTAAGCGGGTCAAGGCCCGGCTCATGGCCGAGGGACTCAGCCGCAGCCGTTGGGCGGCACGCGCAACGCTGGCTTCTTCCAGTAATACTTCCAGGGTGAAAAGCAGATTGAGGTCAGGTCTGGGCATACTATTTGGTAAACAATGAGGCCGTTAGTGAAGAGGCGTTTCATGCACGAATTCTGTGTATATGGTGCGTCTTCCGCCGCTTCAGGTAAAGGGCTATCATTTGATGGTGCCCGTTTTCTGGTTGTCCGGAAGCGGGTTCCTGGAAAAACAATCACGAAAGAGGTGAAACATGCTGGATCGGAATTTTTGGCACTTACGGTGGGAAAACAATGAAATCGGATTTCACGAAAGCACTCCCAACCCGTTGTTGGTAAAACATTTTAACGCACTCTCACCAACACCGGGCAGCCGTGTGTTTGTCCCTTTGTGTGGAAAGACACTGGATATTTCCTGGTTTCTTTCCCATGGGTATCGGGTGGCTGGGGCTGAATTGAGTCAAAAAGCCGTTGAGCAGTTATTTGAAGACCTGCGGGTTGAACCGGAGGTAACCGACTTGGGTGGGGTGAAACGTTACAGCGGACCCCATATCGACATTTTTGTGGGTGATATTTTTGAAGTATCCCGCCCGATGCTGGGTGGAATTGATGCGGTCTATGACCGGGCGGCCCTGGTTGCACTGCCGCCGGAGATGCGTCAACCCTATACGGCGCACCTGATGGAAATTACCGCCAAAGCCCCACAGTTGGTGGTTTGTTATGTGTATGACCAAACCCTGATGGAAGGCCCGCCTTTTTCCATCAGCAATGAGGAAATCCGGGAGCATTATCAAGCAGATTATACCTTGTCATTGCTTGAGACTGCGGAAGTTCCGGGAGGGTTTAAGGGAAAATTCCCCTCATTGGAAAATGTCTGGCTGCTGACAGGGAGATGAATCGGCCACTGTCATTGTGAGCCAAACAGCAAGTAAGGAATTGTTGCTTGGGGCCAAGCTGATCACATTCGGTTTGGTCCTGGATCAAGGAATGATGATGACCTTTGAAAAATATGATCAAAATTCCGCTTTAGATTTTCAAACCAACCCGGCACCACTAACATTGTGCCATCAGGTCCTCTTTGCCGCAGGGTTTAAGCATCATTTTCCTGCTTTTTTTCTGCCCGTTTTTGATGGTTGCCCAAACACGCTTCCCCAAAGCCACTTCCCGGCCTGGGAACAGCGACGTATCCGACTTTGGGTGGGTACCAATGAAGGTTTGGCACACCTTGACCGCGGCCGGTGGCATCGGTTCATTCCCGGCATTCTGCCAGGATGTCTGGTGGCTGATGTTGCTGACCAGGAGGCACCAGGGCCACCGGGAACCGCAGGGCCGCAGCACCTTGTTGCTTTGGATTCCCCGTGCAACCTCAGGGTTTTCGGCGCAACTGCGGCACAGGTTTGAAACATAGCCGGGACGCACCCTGTGGTGCCCACTTGAGGTTGCGCATCGAGAGTTCTTCTTGGAGCTCCAAGAATTGCTGTAACCTGCTAAATTGAGGGAGTTTAAGTTGTCTGGGTTAAAAGTGTGAAAGGGTTCATCCAGGTTGTGCGTTACCTCAAGTTCGGCTCGGTTGACTCTCCCAGCAGGTTTTGCACCACGAGCAAGAGTTGTTGAAAGTCAAAGGGTTTTTGGATGAACGCCACCCGGTCCTTGCCCGCAAAACTGTGCATGACCGTCTGTTTGTTGTAGCCACTGAAGATCACGGTCGGGACCCCCGTCCTGATACGCTGCATTTCGTGAAATGTCTCCTCGCCATCCACTTGTGGCATGATCATGTCAAGCAGGACCAGTCGAATCTGTGTTTGTTCCCGGCGAAAGACCTCGACTCCTTCGCGTCCACCAGCGGCTGTCAGAACCCTGAAACCCATCACCTCCATCATCTCGCCCGTCAAACCCCGGACCAATTCTTCGTCGTCAATGACGAGCACCAAACCCTTTCCGTTCCGGACCGCAGCAGGTTCCGTTGGGGCCGGTTCGGCATCGGCGGGGCTGGCGGCGGGGAAGAGCACTCTGAACGTCGTTCCTTTCCCCAGTTCGCTGGAAACGGTGATGGTACCGCGATGGCTGCGGACGATTCCAAAAACCGCCGCCAAACCGAGGCCACGCCCGGTGAATTTGGTCGTAAAAAACGGATCAAATATTTTGGCTTTGGTCTGCTCGGTCATGCCGCAGCCGGTGTCGGAGACTTCCACATAGACGTAAGAACCCTCTGGCAGGTGGTCGTCAAGATAGCTGCCCTGAGACAGGTAGGCACGGTCGCAGTGCATAACCCCCGTGCTGAGGGCAATCACGCCGGGGTTGTCCCCAATGGCTTCCGAGGCGTTGAGGATAAGGCTCATGACAACCTGCCGCATCTGGGCCGGGTCGGCCTCGCAGGCTGGCAGGTTGGTGGGGCAGTGGTATTGCAGAACACACTTCTTCGAGATGGAAATTTCCAACAACCGGCCCATGTCCCCCACCAACTCGGAAAGATTGAGTGGTTGCAGGACCAACCGGCCTTTCCCGGCGTAAGCCAGCATCTGTTTGGTGAGTTCAGCCGCCCGCCGGGTTCCGTTCACCACCTCGTCGAGGAACTTCCAGGGAGGTGAACCCGGCGTCAGCTTGGACTTTGCCAAATCCGAGTACCCCAGAATACTGGTCAGCAGATTGTTAAAATCATGGGCGATGCCCCCGGCCAGGACGCCCAGGCTTTCCAGTTTTTGGGCGTATTGGATTTGGGCTTCGAGTTGACGATGCTTTTCCTCAGCCAGCTTCCGTTCGGTGATGTCCAGATTCATGCCAATCCATTCCAGAATCTGTCCATTTGCGTCCCGAAATGGCACTGCATGGACATACATCCAACGCCATTCACCGTCGTGGCGGCGAATTCGGTGTTCGTGTGAAAATGGTTCTCCCTTGGTGACTGCCGCTGTCCAACTTGTGGCTGCTGCGACTAAGTCATTGGGGTGGACCGCTTTCGTCCAGCCCGCACCGAGCATTTCCTCAGCCGTCTGGCCGGTGAAGGCCATCCAGGCTGGTTGTGATTTGATGTGCAGGCCCGAAGATGGGCAGGACCACGTCACCGCGCTGGTGGCATCAACCAAAGTGCGGTAGCGCAATTCCCTATCCCGTAGGGCTTCCTCGGCCTGCTTGCGCTCAGTGATGTCCCGTGCAACCCCCTGAAACTCAAGCAGGTGCCCGCAATCGTCAAAAAGGGCGCGATTCGTCCATTGCTGCCAGCGGGGCTGCCCCTGGTGATCAATCACCTGATGTTCGTGGGTGCGGACCGGATTGGTGAGGGTAAAGCTGGCGAAGAACTCCTGGACGGAAGCCCATTCGGCTTCTGGAATGAACTGAAGAAACGAGCGCCCGGCCAGATCCTGGGGCGCTTTGCCAAAAAAACGGGCATACGCATCGTTGACCCAGACAATCCGGCAGTCGGGTGCAAAACGGCAAATGAACTCAGTCTGGTCCTGCACCACAGAACGGTAGCGTTCCTCGCTTGCCCGCAACGCTCGTTCTGCTTCTTCCCGTTCGATGATATCCGCCGCCTGGCGGGCCAGGATGTCCAACAAACGCAAGGCCCAGTCATCCGGCTGGCGGGGGGTTTTGTAGTAGGTGGAGAAAAGGCCCAGCAACCTGCCGGAGCGACTCCGGAGGACCGTTGACTGCACCGCCCTCACTCCAGCCTGCAAAATCACATCCAAGGCAGGTTTGCCCGAAAAAATCGGGCTGCGGGTGACATCTTCGATGATGAGGCGCTCCTCCTGTTGCAGCGCCATGCCGTATGCACCTTCGCCTGCGGGGACAATCTTGAAAAAGTCCAGAAACGGTTGATCAAATCCGCGCTGGGCTGCAATTCTGAGTGTGCCCGCCGGAGCGTCAAAGAGTTGGATGTTCCCCATGTCGGCTTTGGTAATGGCGATGGCCGCTGCCACGACCTCCTCAAGTACTGCGTGAAAACCCTCGGTGCGGATAAAGAGTGTGCTGACCTTTTGCAGCCAGTTCATGGCGTCCAAATCGGCAGCCAGCCGGGCTTCACTTTCGCGCAGCGTCTGCTCGGCCCGTTCCAGGGAAGTAATGTCCAGAGAATAACCGACCATGCCGGTCACCTGGCCAAAAGAGTCGGGAATCAGTGACAGCGACAGGTAAGCCACAAACCGTTCCCCGGACTTTCTCACAAGTCTCACCTTGAGATCGTGATGCCCTTTCGCCTTGAGTGTTTCAATCACCTCCTGGAGTAGAACCTCACGCTCCTCTTCCGGATAGACCACTGCAATAGGTTGACCAACAATCTCCTTGGAAGTGTACCCGAACATTCTCTCTGCGCCCGGATACCAACCTGTGATGATACCCTCCAGGTCTGTTGCAATCACTGCGTCATGGATGTGGTTGAGGATCAGGGTTTGAAACCGCAGTTGCTCCTCCGCTCGCTTGGACTCACTCACGTCGGTGAGAATCACCTGGAGTGCGAGCTGGCCTTCGAACACAATCGGTGCCTTCACGGCTTGGATGTCGAACACGGAACCATCCAAACGCATACATTTCCCCTCGACTCGCGGCTGGAACTGTCCGTCCAGAAGCCCTTGAACTCCTTCCCAAACTGCACTGTGTGAATCCGGACAGATAATATCCAGCGGGTTCCGACCCAATAATGCTTCCTGTGAACTGGCTCCCAGGAGCCTGACGGCGGCTTGATTGACAAATACAACCCGGTCCTCGCAGGTTACCAGTACGGCTTGGCTCTCTTCTTCCATCAGGAATCGTGTCTGGGCCGCCTGAATGACTTTCAACAGGGCATAAGAGTGGTCGGCTTTGGGCTCCGCCCTGTTGTATTTCGTCAGATCGCGGAAGATGCTTCGGATCACAGCCGGTTGACCATCCTGGAAGCGGCAGTTGAGGCTGGCTTCAACTGGCACTTCCCGCCCGTCTTTGGTGACTAAAGTGGCTTTGAGGTGAGCAACCTGCTCACCGCTGAGGGCCCGGTTGAAGGTCTCCTGCCAATAGTTTCGGCTGCGGGGGTGAATTACGTCAGCCCCGGACAGGCGGGCCGCTTCCTCCCGACTGTATCCGAGGGTTCTGCACCAGGCACGGTTGACATAAAGCAACGAGCCATCAGGCCGAACGTTCTGAATGAGATCAGTGACATTCTCAACCAGTTCCAACAGGTCAGCCACACTTGGTTGAGTTGGCGTTTCAGACATAGGTTACCTCAAAAACCCTCTCAGGTTCGTGCTGTTCGAAATCACCTGGAGTACCTCACACCAAGAGGTGGATTCGGGTTTCAGGTTTCGGGACCCCTTTTTCTGAATTCAAATGCCGACATTTCGCAAACACTGTAAGTATGGGGCAAACCCGCAATCCGAAGAACCGAACTCCATATCCTGGCGTGAGTTGCCTATAGCCATCTTTCTACCGGACCATCCGGGAAATACGCTGACGCAAATGAGCTGGGGCAATAGGAAGTCTGAGGTGGCTGCCCTTGAGCAGCAGCCATCATCGGATAGCAAAACATCTTCCACCAAACTTCATTTACGACTGATGCACACCGTGCAGGGTGTTTCTGGATACATAGCTGTGGTTAGCTGATGAACCATTTGGGCTGTTGGGTCGAAGTGCCTTTCGACGACTCAAAAGTTTGAAACCAACAGTTGTTTTTTTGGTTTCCACATCCTACCAAACAATCAGGGAAAGGGCAAAAAACAAAACCGGGTCAAACCTGATGCCTGTTTTCTGGCAGAAACGGCCTTTGCTGACCCTGCCTTGAAGCCCAGGGAATTGCCATACTCCAAGTGGGTTTGCGGGTTTGTCACCTGTCCAAACGCTTGCGGGGCGGGAAACTGAAACAAGGAAAACCGCTTCATTGGCGCAAGCCGCAATAGGCTGATGGGGCCAGTGAGGGAAAGAACCCCGGCTCCAGCAAGTGGAGGCAGCGTGGTGGTTCAGGGTGATTTTAACTTTTTGAGCAGCGTTGCGAGCTGTTCCCGGCGGCTCCGGCTCATTTTCAAACGCGTGCCGTTGACTAAGACGATATGGTATTCCGGCCCTGCTCCAACCCGGACTTCCAATACCCGACTCAGGTTGACGATGGCTGAACGATGGATCCGGAAAAAACCGGCGGGGTCTAGTTTTGATTCCAGGTCGTTCATGGTTTCCCGCAGGAGGTGGGTGCCCGTTGGGGTATGAAGTTTGACATAATAGTCATGGGCTTCTATCCAATCTATTTCAGCAACTTTGAGAAAATGGACCCGGCTGGCTGATTTAATGAGAAATTGAGTGACCGGAAGGGCTGGCGGAAGGAGGTGCGGGGAAATTTCGGATAGGCTGGTTCCGGTCTGGCTCTGAGCCAGGGCGAAACGCTGGGCCACCTGGATTTTGGCCCGCCGAAGGGCGGCTTCAAATCGCTCGTCGCCAAAGGGTTTTAACAGGTAATCAAGTGCCTGAGCCTCAAATGCCTGGAGGGCAAACTGGTCGTAGGCAGTCACAAAAACAACCACCGGAAGAGTTTCCAAAGGCAACTGCCTGAGCATTTCGAACCCGGACATAACCGGCATGTGCACATCGAGAAAAAGTAAATCCACTGCCTTTTGACCCAACAGGTCAAGGGCTTCCAGGGCACTGCCGCAGGTTCCCACCAAGGCGATGTCAGGGTCGTTGTGAAGCAAGGCCCACAGGTTTTGCCGTGCCAGGGGCTCGTCATCCACAATGAGAGTTCTGATTTTCAAGGGTTCAGGTGCCATACTGCCGGTTTTCCTCCAGTCGGCTGGGGGCTGCCAGGGTAAGGACAACCAGAACCCCACGGTTTTCCCAGTTTTTCAATTCGAAGGAATAGTCTTCGCCATAGAGCAGTTTCAACCTGGCCTGTGTATTCAAAAGCCCTACCCCTGGCCGGGGTTGATTTCCCGAATCGGCAGCCAATTGGGGGCCGTCGTTACAGATTTCAATGCATACCGCCTGATTTTCCCGGCGCGCCTTGAGGGCCACAACTCCGGGGGTTGCCACTTGCGCAATGCCGTGGACAAAGGCGTTTTCCACCAACGGCTGTAACAGGAGGGCGGGAACCTGGAAATCCAGAACCGCAGGTTCGATTTCAGTGTGGACCGTCACCCGGTCGGCAAAACGGCGGTGTTGGATTGCCAGATAGCGTTCAGTGGCTTCCAGTTCCTCCCGGAAAGTGATTTTCTGTTTTCCGGCAAACGCCAGGGTGTGCCGCAGCAATTCGCTCAATTCGGTGGTCATGGCGATTGCGGCTTTGTTTTCCTGGTTTCGAATCAGGCCCACGATGCCGTTCAACGTGTTAAACAGAAAATGTGGCTGGAGTTGAATTTTGAGGGCGTCCAATTGGGCTTTGGTCAACTGGTGGCTTAACTGGGCGGCCCGCAGTTCGGTTTCCCTGAATTTGGCATAATACCCACAGGCGTAACCGATACCAAGCACGGTAAAATAGGTAAACAGCCCAAGATGGAAAAACATCCATAAATAATGCTCAAGTTCCTCTCCATAGTTGGTTTGGGTCCATTCCTGGCTGATTCCCAATACCCGCACCAACCCGGTGAACACTGCCAGCCGAATTAGGGAAAGCAGGCTGCCAGCCACGAAATGGAAGAGGATATTGCGCAGCCAGGGGCCTTGGGCGAGTGGGAATTTCCGTCCCAGCCAAAAGACAACCGGGGCCAGCACCACCCAGATGTCATTGTGCAGCAGATGCCAAATGGTCAGTTTCCACCAGGGAACTGTATCTTGTCCGTGGACAAACCCAAAATAGTGGAGCGTGGGGTAAATCACCCCCACCAGGGTGCAAAGGGCAAAAACTGCTCTGAACGCTACAATATCCGAGGCAATCCCCAGAGGTGGTCCGGGCACTGATTTGGCTGGCGGGTTAAAGGCTGATGATGAATTGAAATGCTCCATTTTTTTCAGGAAAGAGGCTTTTTTGGATTACAACCCCATCAGTTCTTTGCCATATTTCGGTGCAATGGAACCAAAAGACAGCATTTGGTCGTGCATGGCTTTGAGGTGGTTCCGACCAGATTTGGGCCTCATCATCGGCCCGGCGGATTTTTTGATGGCGGCGGGCCACCAACTGTACGGCTGTGCACCGATTGCGGCTCCTCCGGTTTTTCCGGGAAACGCTCCGCTGGACGGTTTTCAATCGTCACCCGGAAGTTTTGCGATAGTAAGGCCTTGCCCAACCGGGGCAGCACATCCTGCAAGACCTGCGCCTTGCCTCGTGCCCGTTCCACGTCTTCCCGTCCGGCTTTGGCTGCGGGCGGTTCGGCAGCCTGGGGCAGGTAATTGAGCGAAAACCATTGCAATCGACAGGCTTCCCGGCTTTCGTGCAACCCCGCTTGGGACGGCTCGCGGCAAATCCGCAGCCACTGCCCAAATCGGGCTGCAATCCGGACCGAGGGCTTGAGTTTGTACCTGAAGGATTTCATCCCGGCAGTCTACCAGTTGCCTGCCGAGCCTGCTACCGCGAAACTCGGCGGGCTGCGCAGGTTTTGGACGGCAGCCACCAATTCCAGCTTTCGGGTCTGAACGTGCGGGGGGAAGTCCGCACCGCGGCTGTTCCTTCCCGCGATTTTCAAACCCGACGCTCCTTCCCAAACCCGATGGCTGGCCCCCCTTTTCCCAAATCCTGGGGGGGATTTTGATGGAGGCCGCATCCCAACCTGGCTCATTGATTCAACTGCTCGGTAACAACTCAGGGCGCATCATTGGTTTAACCAGTGGGTTCGCACCTCAATTCGCAGGAACCTGCCGGGTTTGACGCCGCGTAAACCTGGAGCTCATTAGACGGACTTGAACCGCTTATGGCAAGATGGCACTCCTTGAGAAAAAGAGCCACAACGAGATAGGTTCTTCCAGGCCCGTTGCGCCAACACATTGGAAATCTTTTGTGCATATCTGAAAATGGAGACCCCGCCATGATTGCCCATATGTCAATCCCTTCGGCAAACCCGAAACAGACAGCCCTTTTTTTTGCAGCCCTGATTGACGGCCTTGTTTTTGACTTTCCGGTGGTTTCAGGAGCTTCCATCGCGGTAGCCAAAGATGGTTCCGGAACGGCTATCGAGGTTTATCCTCCAACCATGGCCCATCATCCTGGAACGGGAGAGCCCGACCCCACTCTGTCCCCTACCGGACCCGCCACCATGCCTTGGGAAGACCAAATCCTGGCGGTTTCGGTTGACCCACGGCCTTCCAGTTTTCACCTTGCCCTGGGAACCAGGCTTTCCGAGTCAGAAGTGCTTTCCTGGGCAAACTCTTTGGGGTGGCGCGCGGTGGTGTGTGAACGGGGAGGTGTCTTTGGTTTGATTGAGGTTTGGGTGGATAACACCTATCTGGTTGAAGTTTTGGTTCCTGAGCAAATGGCCCGCTACCGCCAATTTATGAATGTTACGGGTTGCGCTGCCATGTTTGGTCCTGGGGCGGCACCGAACCCTCAGGGGAATATCTCTTAATACCCTTCGTCCAAGTCTGGAGCCGTAATTACGAGTTTGGGCCACGCCCACCCACCGCCAGACCGTTGCTCCCCGCTGTGGCAAAGTCCTGTGCTGGGCATGTTGGGTAACCCGAACATGACAAATTTTCCATAAGGTCTGACCTGAAAATAGGACTGAGGACTGAGGACTGAGGACTGAGCCGGTTTTCATGGTTGGTGGTGCGCCGCCGCCGCATGAAGTCTGACGTGAAAATAGGACTGAGGACTGAGGACTGAGGACTGAGGACTGAGCCGGTTTTCATGGCTGGTGGTGCGCCGCCGTCGCATGAGGTCTGACTTGATGGGTTTTCGGTTTTGAGCGTCACCTTGATTCTCGCATTTTTTTCCACTGCTCCACTGCCCTTGGTGGACTAAAGCTGATTATTTGGGAGGTTCCGATGAAAAAGGCAAGCTGGATTGTCCTTACTGTCCTGGGGATTGCCATCACGTTCTTCAGCCTGGTTTCGGCTTTTCACGCCTACCGTACCAATGACGACTATGGTATCGGAGGATCGAAGGTATCCAAAATCTCTGGCGGTGACCCTGGCGTCGAAACTGCCCTCCGAGGGATTCGTGGCACCTCCGCTGCCTACGCGGCGGCCTATGGGGTCCTGTTCCTGGCCATCGTCCTCGGACCTTACCGCCGGGGCGACCTGTGGGCCTGGAAAGCATTATTTGCCGCCGGCCTTGTGCAGGCAGTCCTGGTTCTGCTGCGCATCCCCAGCCTCGGTACGCAGTCTGGCGTCTCCCCGGCAGCAACCTCGGTTGTTATTTTGGTGGTGGCCCTCCTGCTTGACGTGGGAAGGTTGAGGGGGGGCAGGGAATCGCCAACTCCCTGATTGGACCTGACTGCCTGATTGTGGGAGTCCCCGTGAAAGGGAAAAAATTCTCCCTTTGAGGTAAGCGGTTTACGAGGTTTGCTTGTGGGTTTTTCTGCCGCTTTCGGGATTTCCCGATTGCATTCGCGTGGTTGGCTGTTTTTGGTTTTTTTTCTGGGCTGCCGGTTCTTCCAGATTTTCGGTTGAACCCTGGGAATGTCTGGTCGGGGTGGAAGGTTGGCCTACATCCAGAGGTAATACGGCTGCTGCCGTGGGAACCGTCAGAATACCATCCGGTTGCATATCGGTGAGCGGCGTCTCGGTTCGGGTGGCTTCTCCGCACAGGGAACTCACCATTAACACCAGCCCGGTGGCCATGACAATCAGTGCCAGGCCCTGCATCCGCCACCAGCGCCGGGATGACCCGGTTTGCCAGCAATCATAAGCCGCCAGTACCCGGTCCCGCAGATGTGCCGGTGGTTGCCAGGCGGCTGCCCCAGCCACCCAGCCGGGCAGGTGGGCTGGCACTACCGTCCGGCGGTAAAGCGCCAGGAGGTGGGGGGAACAAGGTGACGGGTCAGTTTGCAGGGTCGTCATAAGCAGGATTTGCGGCAGAGCTGAGGATACCCTTTCCGCTGCCCGGCTGGGTACAGAAAAACAGCGACTTGTGGCCTTCTGAGACCTTTCGTCCTGGCGGTGTAAGTATCGTTAGCGGGCCTTGACTCCTTTCACCTTGATGACTGTCGGTAAATCATACCCGGATGTGGATTCGGGATTCGGGATTCGGGTTTGAACCCCTTTTTCCTGAATTCAGACGCCGACGTTACCCAAGCACTGTACGCATTCGGCAAACCCGGAACCCGAACCCTGAAACCCGAACAACCGAACTCCCTATTCTGGTGTGAGCTGCCTCTCGTTGCAGTCTTGCGAGGAACCTCCTCGGGTGGATTTCTGGGGGCCAATGTTGGCGAAGCCGGTTGCCGGCGATGGTACGGAGGAATGTCTCAAACAGCCCGCCTCGCTCCATTTCAAATCGTTCTTCAGGTTGTAGAACTTCCCCGAAGGGCGGGTGGCAGATGTTCTCGGCCACCGATATCTGAAGAAGCAGCCGGTGGAGCGTGAAACGCCAGCCGCCAGCCTGGACAGGCCGCCGCTATCCTTTGTTGTTCGTCTTCCTCGGAATAACAAGCTGTTTTCTTTTCAAAAACAACTGGATCAAAAGATTCTTTAACATTCTGATCTATATTTTTGTTTGCTCTTTTAACTTTATCCGAAAAATCCATAAGTCTCCTAAGCGCTACAATGACTTGTAAC
>JAIBAN010000125.1 GCA_019695185.1 Blastocatellia bacterium
GGCAACATAAGAAATAAGACGTTCGTCCGTTCCCCTATCACCGCAAAGAAAAGGAGCAAACGCAATGGATCTTTATAATCTGCCCGAAGAACAGAGAAATCAGGTTCTCAATCCTCAATTTCAAAACCCTGAAACCCCGAAAACCCGAACCCCTGAACCCTCATTTGTTTTAGGAAGGTCGCTTAATAATACGGGAAATATCCATGGCCATGGTGATTTGGTCGGATACTTCGTAAGCCTCGAAAGAATACATCAGGAGTTGAGAGGCCAAGATGCTCCGCACAGCAGCTTCGCCAATTTTGTCTTCAAGTTTGGCATGCACGGCATGCCCGCCCTCAAAGAAAATTGTGCCGGAAACGGTTCCCTTCAGCAAAGCCGTCAGCTTTCCGCTCAAATTGTGCCGGACAATCATGTCAATGCACTGGGCCAGAGAAAGCTGGGTCATCGGGTCGGCAGAAATCCGTTTGGGAATTTCCATTTGTTTATTTTTGGCCAGCACGGAATTGACCCGAATCAGCAGTTCCTGCAAGGCAAAGGGTTTCCCCACATAGTCGTCGGCCCCGGCTTCAATTCCTTCCAGCCGTTCATCCGCTTCCCGCTTGGCACTCAAAAAAATGAAAGGGATTTCGTTCAAAGAGGGGTCAAGACGGACCAGTTGACACACATCATGCCCGGTCATGCCCGGCATCATCACGTCGCAGACAATCAAATCCACCACAGTGTTGCGAGCCACCTGTTCTTTCAGCACCCGCATGGCCGACATTCCACTTTCCGCTTCGATCACCGTATGTCCGCCCATTTGCAGAGCCATTACCGTGGCCATGCGAATATCTGGTTCGTCGTCAATTACAAGGATTCGCGCCATAACCTTTTCCTGTTTTATAAGGACTGTGGACTGAAACCCGTAGGACTGTGGACGGTGGGCTGTGGACTGAGTTTTTTTATGAGCCGGATGGTCAGAAATTACAAAAAACCTTTTCTGGTTTCCCAGGGTTTTCTGTTTTAAACTCAGTCCTTAGTCCTCAGTCCTCAGTCCTGGCTTGCCAGTCCTCAGTCCTCAAGATTTAGAATGCTGGTTCGTGGTACTCGCCAAAGACCGGACGCAACCGGTCACAAATTTCGCCCAGGGTGGCATAAGCCCGGACACAATCCAAAATCAAAGGCATGGTATTGGCAGTGCCCCGTGCCCCAGCTTCAAGAGCAGCCAACGTCTGTTCCACTTTTTCCTGGTCCCGGCGGCGGCGCAAGGCGGCCAAGCGTTCCCGCTGGTCGAGTTCAACCTGTTCCTCAATAAAAAGCATGGGCACCGGCGTGTCCTCGCTTTGGGCAAATTCATTGATGCCAACCATGATTTTTTCCTTGCGCTCAAACGCTTTTTGGAACTGATAGGAGGCTTCCTGAATTTCCTTTTGCGGGAATCCCTGTTCAATGGCCTCAATCATGCCGCCCATATCGTCAATCTGCCGAATGTAATCCAGGGCTTCGCGTTCGAGGTCATCGGTCAGTTTTTCAACAAAATAGCTGCCGCCCAAGGGGTCAATGGTATTGGTCACACCTGATTCGTGGGCAATGATTTGTTGCGTCCGCAGGGCGATGGTCACCGCATGTTCCGAAGGCAGCGCCAGGGTTTCATCCAGCGAATTGGTATGCAGCGACTGGGTTCCTCCCAGCACGGCGGCCAATGCCTGCAAAGCCACCCGGACCACATTGTTGTAGGGCTGCTGAGCCGTCAACGTACAACCGGCGGTCTGAGCGTGACAGCGCAACATCCAGGACCGTTCGTCCTTGGCCTGGAACCGATAGCGCATGACATTGGCCCAAATCCGGCGGGCAGCGCGGAATTTGGCGATTTCTTCAAAAAAATCATTGTGTGAATTGAAGAAGAACGACAACCGGGGGGCAAACTCATCCACATCCAGCCCGGCGTCTATGCCGGCCTGCACATACTCAATTCCATCCCGTAAAGTAAAAGCCAGTTCCTGGGCAGCAGTCGCACCAGCTTCCCGAATGTGATACCCCGAAATCGAAATCGAGTTCCACTTGGGCACTTCGGTGGCGCAATACCCAAAAATGTCGGTAATCAGCCGCATGGCCGGGCGGGGTGGGTAAATCCATTCCTTCTGGGCAATGTATTCTTTGAGAATATCGTTTTGGAGTGTGCCGGAAATCTTTTTCAGGTTGGCTCCCTGTTTTTCCGCCACTGCCAGATACATGGCAAAAATGACCGAAGCCGGGGCGTTGATGGTCATGGAGGTGGTCACCTGCTCCAACGGAATGCCGTCAAAGAGCATTTCCATATCTTCCAGACTCGAAATCGAAACCCCGCATTTGCCGACTTCACCTCGTGAAAGCGAGTGGTCGGCGTCATACCCCATCAAAGTCGGCAGGTCAAAGGCCACTGAAAGCCCCATTTGCCCTTGGGAAAGCAGATATTTGAACCGCTGGTTCGTATCAACCGCCGAACCAAACCCGGCGAACTGGCGCATGGTCCAGAGTTTGCCCCGGTAGCCCGTGGCATGCACCCCACGGGTGTAAGGGAAGACTCCGGGAAACCCGATTTTGCTTTCGTACTCGGTTTCCGCCACATCATTGGGCGTATACAGCCGGTGAATCGGGCGCAACGACACCGTGGTAAACGTGTCGCGGCTTTCGGGCATTTTGGCGAGCGTCTTTTTGACAGTCGTCGCCTCCCACCGTTCAACGGCTTCTTCAAGCTGATTCTTCAGAACTTCAGTGCTCATGGATTTACTCTAAAACAAACAGGGAAATTGCGCTGCGAGGGAAAGCTGCGCTCCCGCGCGGGTCGGACTTGGGATTGCTTTTTTGTGTGCTGGTAAAGTTAAGAATACAGAACTGGTTGCCGATGATAGTTGGGTGGCGGAGGAGTGTCAACCAAGATAAGAACAGGGTTTCGAGGTTCGGGGTTCAGGGTCCGGGGTCTGGGGTCCGGGGTCCGGGGTCGGGGGGTTCAAATACTGGAAATTTGGGGATTTGCTGAGGTGTAATCGCCACATGCAACCCCCAATTCTCAGCTCAAAAGACTTAGCCCCCAGACCCCAGACCTCAGCCCCCAGACCCTGAGCCCCGAAAGTGTTGACACGCCTTTCATGCCATCGTTAGACTCGCGCCTCTCGTGGGTCATATCACAAAAACCCGCCTCAACATTCTGCTGAATCAGGAAGATTTCTGGAGGACTTCATGGCTTCATATAATGGCATTGACGTGCCCGCCGATGGGCAAAAGATAACAATTGAAAACGGAAAACTGAACGTACCCGACCATCCAATTATTCCCTTTATTGAAGGGGACGGAACCGGACGTGACATCTGGCGCGCATCGAAGACGGTGTTTGACGGGGCGGTGGAAAAAGCCTATGGCGGTTCGCGGTCAATCAAATGGTACGAAATTCTGGCTGGTGAAAAAGCCTATGAACGGTGCGGGAACTGGTTTCCGGAAGACAGCCTGAACGCCATCCGCGAGTTTGTGGTCGCCATCAAAGGGCCGTTGACCACTCCGGTCGGCGGCGGGTTCCGCTCGCTCAACGTGGCCTTGCGCAAGGACCTGGATTTGTACGCCTGCGTGCGCCCGGTGCGGTACTTCACAGGCGTGCCCTCGCCGGTCAAGAGTCCGGAAAAACTCGACATCGTGCTGTTCCGCGAAAATACGGAAGACGTGTACGCCGGTGTCGAATTCAAGGCGGATACGGACGAAGCCAATCAAATCATCGAATTCCTGGGCGACAAGCTGGGCAAAAAGGTCCGTCCGCACAGCGGCATCGGCATCAAACCGATGTCGGCCTTCGGCTCCAAGCGGCTCATTCGGCGGGCGATTCAATACGCCATTGACAATGGGCGTCCGAGTGTGACGCTGGTCCACAAAGGCAACATCATGAAATTCACAGAAGGGGCGTTCCGGGATTGGGGTTATGAACTGGCCCGCGAAGAGTTCGCCGATGTGACGGTGACCGAAGATGACCTCTGGAGCAAATTTGACGGCAAAATGCCCGCAGGCAAAATCCTGATTAAAGACCGGATTGCCGACTCCATGTTCCAGCAGATTCTGATTCGTCCGGATGAATACAGTGTGGTGGCCACGCCGAACCTCAACGGCGACTATCTGTCAGATGCCGCTGCGGCACAGGTTGGCGGACTGGGCATCGCCCCTGGCGGTAACATTGGCGACAGTGGCGCGGTGTTTGAAGCCACCCACGGCACCGCCCCCAAATATGCCGACAAAGATGTCATCAATCCCGGTTCGGTGATTTTGTCCGGGGTCATGATGTTGGAGCATATGGGCTGGAAAGAAGCGGCCAAACTCATCATCACGGGGTTTGAAAAAACCATTGAGCAAAAACGGGTCACCTATGACTTTGAACGGCAGATGGAAGGTGCCACCAAGGTCAAGACCAGTGAATTTGCCGCCGCGATTGTGGAAAATATGTAAAACCAGGACTGAGGACTGAGGACTGAGGACTGAGTTAAATCCTGAATGAAATCCGGATGATGACCTTGACGTTGCCTGTTTTGAAACTCAGTCCTCAGTCCTCAGTCCTCAGTCCTGGTTTGGTCCTCAGTCCTGGTTTGGTCCTCAGTCCTCAGCCCTTTCAACTATGTCACACCCCATCCAAGCTGTTTTTTTTGACCGGGACGGCACCCTCAGCGAAGAAATCGGGTACGTCAACCATGCCTCCCGCTACCGGGTGCTGCCAACTTCGGGACCTGCCATCCGCAAACTCAACGAAGCCTCCATCCGGGCCTGTGTCGTCACCAATCAGGCCGGCGTGGCACGCGGTTATTTTGAAGAGTGGTTAATTCGGGAAGTTCACGCCAGACTCCAGGCTGAAATTGCCAAAGATGGGGCGAAGCTCGACGCGATTTATTATTGCCCCCATCATCCCACGGTGGGTGAAGCCCCCTATCGGCTTGACTGCAACTGTCGCAAGCCCAAGCCAGGCATGCTTTTGACCGCAGCCGAACAGTTTGACCTTGATTTAACCCGGTGCTGTGTGGTGGGCGACCGCTACAGCGATGTCAAGCTGGCCCATCGGGTGGGAGCCAAAGGCATACTGGTCTTGACCGGTTACGGACTGGGCGAATACGAATATCAGCGCCAGTCCTGGTCCCGCGAGCCGGATTTTATTGCCCCTGATGCGCTGGCCGCAGTCGAGTGGATTCTTTCCCTTTCTGCCTGAAGCCCAAAGAAATCATTCATCCCTGAATTTTTATGTCACAACACCTGGCTGCTCTGGTTGAGCGGTTTCCGTCCCAAAAAATTTTAGTGGTGGGCGATTTGCTCGCCGATGAATTTGTCTTTGGGGAAATTGCGCGGGTTTCGCGTGAGGCACCGGTATTGATTCTGCGGTATGAGCGAACCGAAACCATGCCCGGCGGAGCCGGAAACACAGCGGCCAATCTGGCAGCCTTGGGGGTCAACACCTCAGTATTGGGAATTGTCGGACGCGACCGGCCCGGACGCATGCTCACTCTCAGCCTGCGGGAACGGGGTGTCAATACACGGGGAATTCTGGCAGCCAAATCCCATGTCACCCCAACCAAAACCAGAGTGCTGGCCGGTTCCGCGCATGCTCCCCGCCAACAGGTCATTCGGGTGGACCGCGAAGACCAGCGCCCGCTTCCGGCAGAAGCCCGCCAATGGCTGCTGGAAAAACTTCAGGTCCTGCTCAAAGATGTTTCCGCTGTGATTTTGTCGGATTACAACTACGGCGTGGTGGATGCCACCATTATTGAAGCCGTTCGGGAAAGCCGGAAAAACCGTCCCTTTCCCGTGGTGGCCGATTCCCGTTTCCGCTTGCGGGAATTCTGGGGACTGACCTCAGCCACTCCGAACGAAGCCGAAGCTGAAGAATTATGCAATGAACGGTTTACCTCGCTTGAGCAGGAACTCGCCCAGGCCGAACAGTTACGGAAACAACTGCAACTGGAATCCCTCATCCTCACCAGAGGACCGGAAGGAATGATTCTGGTTCAGGAAGGAAAGGCTCCGACGGTGGTGGATGCTGTCGGAAGCAAAGACCCTGTGGATGTGACCGGGGCCGGTGATACGGTGATTGCAACCTATACTGCCGCTCTGGCTGCCGGGGCCGGTTTTGTTGAAGCCATGCACCTGGCCAATCATGCCGCCGGGCAAGTGGTCATGAAACGGGGCACCGCCACCATCAGCCGACAGGAACTGCTGACAGCCCTTTCTGAGGACCAAAAACCAGGACTGAGGACTGAGGACTGAGCCAAACCCTGAATGAAATCCGGAAAAGAACTTTGACGTTGCCTGTTTTGAAACTCAGTCCTCAGTCCTCAGTCCTCAGTCCTTTCGTTAATCGGTTCCAATATACCGGAAATTGCGCCCGTCCCAGCGCCAGAAATCGCGCCGTCGCTGGTTGTTGCGGTCGGAACTGACCACCACGATATCCGGGTTCTGGTTGGAATATTCGTCCCGGATGCGCAATTTGAAGACATCCCGCAGGGGCAGACTGCGTTCGTTGGCGTTGATTTTCAATTCATAGGTCAGCCCCTTGATGTCAATCACACCCCGCACCCCGCCATCCCGTTGCTGGTAAACCACCACCAGCCCGCTTTCCCGTCCGGTCACATTGCCACGCAACGCCTGAATCACCCGTGAACTGCGGTCGCCCAACCGGTCAAGCACCCGCTCGGCTTCCCGGACATCGGCATCGGCTCCGGCACTGGTGCCTCCGGTCGAAGCCGAACTGCCCGAACTACTTGCTGGTGGAGGCGTTCCGGTGGCACTTGCCGGAAGGCTTCCCAACCGTCGCTTCACGGCGTCAAAGGCAGCGGTGGTACTGGTTCCCTGCCGGTTTGAACCAACCAGGTGTTCCGTAATTTCCCGCTGGGTGTTGGCCAGTCGCTCGGTGGCCGGTGGGTGTGAGGCAAAGATTTTGTCAATGGCACCTGGTTTCTTGCCGAGAGATTCCAGCAAGCGGAACATATTGTTCATTTCTTCGGTGTTGTATCCGGCACTCTTCATATCATAAAGGCCCAGATAATCAGCCTCCCGTTCGGCATCGCGCGACCGTTTGAAGAGATAACCGTTGGCAACCAGCCCTGTGGCAGCCTTGGTAATATTTCCAATTGTGCCGTTACCGGCCACTGCTCCGGCAATGGCAGCCAAAATGCCAATCGTCTGGGATTCCTTCAACTGCGAGCTGACGTGATAGCCCGCATTGTGACCGATTTCATGAGCCAGCACCGCAGCCAGTTGGCCTTCGGTCGTACAGGCTTTGAGCAGGCCCGAATAGACATACACCCGCCCCCCGCCCGGTGTGAACGCGTTAATCTGATTGTTGTCAATCACGTAAAATTGATAGTTCAAATTGGGACGTTCCGAGCGGGCGGCACATCTGCGGCCCACGTCGGTCACGTAATTGACCACCTGCGAGTCAGTGATAAAGCGGTTTTCTTTGGCGATTTCCTGATGGGCAGCCTCGGAAAATTTCAGTTCGTCATCTTCCCGAATCGCATTTTTTCTTTGTTTTTCACGAAACTTATCATAGGGATTGTCATCCGCCGCCCTGGAACCAGGGAAATACCAGGGGGAGGTCAAAAGCGCCACACCCAAAAACGCCCATATCACAAGACGTGAGTTTTTGAACAATCGGTTCATAAGGGAAACCCTTTCTTGAAAATGTCGAATCGCCGTTTTGGAACAACGGACAAAACGAAGCCAATGAATTCAATAGTGCTTACAGATGAAATCAGGAAACTTGCCGGAAAGGACAGTGGTTTGGGAAAAATACCCTGTTCCAGGCAATTTTGCGATGAAAGTTGTCGGATTTCGGTTGCTGTTGCGCTAGACTCCGCTGCCATTGCCTATTTGCCATTTTTCATTTGCCATTTGCGATTGCAGCATATCCGAACCACCTCCCGTCCGAAGATTAAGAAATTGCGAAATCGCAGATTGCAAATGGATTCACTCATCCATAATTCCCCACGTTCGAAAGGAGCACGTTTGTCTATGCAGGGACAGATGATGGATTTTCAACTTACGATTACAGCCATTCTCAAACGTCTGAAACAAATGTACTCACAGGTTGAAATCGTGACCAAAACCCCGGCTGGAACCATGCACCGCTACACCTATGGCGATTGTTACCGGCGGGTCTGCAAGCTGGCCCATGCCCTGGACCGGCTGGGCGTCAAACTGGGCGACCGGGTGGGCACGCTCGCCTGGAACACCTATCAGCATGTTGAGTTGTATTATGGCATTCCCTGCATTGGTGCAGTCACACATACCATCAACTTGCGGCTGGCACCGGACCAACTGATTTACACCATCAATCATGCGGCGGACAAAGTGGTTTTTGTGGACGTCACCCTGGTGCCGCTGCTTGAAAAAATCGCCCCGCACCTGACCACGGTGGAACATTATGTGGTCATCGGCGCACCGCCCGGCTGTCAAACCACCTTGCCGAATGCACTGCACTATGAGGACCTGCTGGCTCCGGAACCCGACCACTACAACTGGCCGGAACTGGATGAAAATACGGCTGCCGGTCTGTGTTATACCTCAGGCACGACGGGCAATCCGAAAGGTGCGCTCTACAGCCATCGCTCGCAATACCTGCAAGCCATGGTGGGCGGCATGAGCAACGGGTTGGGAATTTCCTCGAAAGACACCATTTTTGCCGTGGTTCCGATGTTTCATGCCAACGCCTGGGGAATCCCCTACACTTGCGGCATGATGGGCATCCGCCAGGTTCATCCGGGGCCGCACCTCAAACCAGCCGATTTGGCTCAGTTGATTCAGGATGAAAAAGTCACCATGGCGGCAGGAGTTCCGACCCTGTGGATGGGGCTCTATCAGGAACTCAAATCCAAGTCCTATGACATCAGTGCCTTGCGGATGCTGCTCGTAGGCGGGGCAGCCATGCCCATCAGCTTGACCCAGGCCATTGAAAAGGATTTCAACATCACGGTGCTCCATGCCTGGGGCATGACGGAAATGTCTCCGGCGGGAACCTGCACCGGGGTTGCACCTCCCGGTGAAACCTGCGAAGAAGGTTCCTATTGGGCCTGGAAAACCCGCCAAGGGGTGCCGGTCGCCTGTGTTGAAGTCCGGATTGTGGATGATGAGGGAAATGAACTTCCCTGGGATGGCCAAGCAGTGGGTGAAGTTCAGGTACGCGGCCCGATGGTCATTTCCTCCTATTACAACGACCCCAGCGGCGACACTCAATTTACCAAAGACGGTTGGTTCATCACGGGCGATGTGGCAACGATGTGCCCCAAAGGTTCCATGGGCATTACCGACCGCAGCAAAGACCTGATTAAGAGCGGCGGCGAGTGGATTTCAAGCGTGGCCCTGGAAAGTGCGTTGATGGCCCATCCGAAAGTGGCTGAAGCCGCAGTCATTTCGATTCCCGACCAAAAGTGGAGCGAACGTCCGATGGCCCTGGTGGTGGCCCGCCCTGGTGAAACACCCAGCAAAGAGGAGTTGCTGGAGTTTATCTCCCCGCAGTTTGCCAAATTCTGGCTGCCGGAAGAAGTCCGCTTCATCAGTGAGGTTCCGAAAACCAGCGTTGGCAAGTTCGATAAAAAAGTGCTGCGGAAACGGTACGCCGAGGGAAGCCTTTAAGAAAACAAAGTCTGGGGAGTCCGGGGAGTCTGGGGAGTCTTGAGAGTCTGGGGAGTCAAAACCCTGACAAGGTGATAGGATGACTGGGTGACAAGGTGATAGTTTCCTGATTCCCAAGACTCCCAGGACTCCCCAGACTCCCCAGACTCCCAAGACTCCCCAGACTCCCAAGACTCCCAGGACTCCCAAGACTAAAACCCCATGTCTCAAACCTCTCCAGCACCAAAACTTCAGCGGATTCTGGGTGTGACGGCTGGCATTGCCGTCTCGATGGGTGTTGCCATTGGAGCCGGAATCTTCCGCAATCCCGGCGAAGTGGCGGCACTGTTGCCCAACGGGACCTGGATACTGCTGGCATGGGTGGCTGGCGGAGCCTTGACCCTGGTGGATGCGCTGGTGTTGGCCGAGCTTTCGACCAGTTACCCGAAAGCCGGTGGTTGGTACAACTATCTGCGGGCGGCCTACGGCGATTTCCCGGCTTTTTTATATGGTTGGGCGGCCTCGTTGATAACCTATCCGGGCAGTATTGCAGCAGTGGCGGTAGCCATTGGCGAATACACCACCAAACTGGTCCAGGTTTCCGCCCCGCAATCCTGGTTTTTGCCCAACAATCCAATGGCCGTCAAAGCAGTGGCGGTCACAGCGATTGTGGTTTTTACGATTCTGAATCTGGCCGGGCTGAAAATCGCCTCCTGGACACAACAGATTTTCACCAGTATCAAAGTACTGGTCCTGCTCCTGATTGTGGCAATTGCATTTGGGGTGTCGGGAACCAATCCCGGCATGGGTGCATCTGTCGGTGGGGCACCGCCCCCGACCACTTCCCTGCTGATTGCATTTGGCATCGCATTGCAATTTGTGGTCTGGACCTATGACGGTTATGCCGATGTGATTACCTTGGCTGAGGAAGTCCGTGACCCTGGAAAGAGCCTGCCCCGCGCACTCCTGGGAAGTATCGGAATGCTCACCGGACTCTATGTTTTTATCAATCTGGCGTTTTTGTACGTGTTGACACCGGTCGAAATGGCCGGAGCCAAGGAACTGGTGGCAGCCGAAATGGTGCAGCGGCGGATAGGCACCGGGGGCTTTGTCATGTTGACCGCCATGGCCCTGGTCACCGTGATTGGGGGTCTGAATGCCCACCTGCTTTCCGGACCCCGTATCACGTTTGCCCTGTCACGGGACGGTTTGAGTTTTGCGTGGCTGAGTCGGGTGACAAAGTTGGGAACTCCGATTGGCTCCCTGTTACTGCATAGCGGCTGCGCCGTCCTGCTGACCCTCAGCGGAACCTTTGAGCAGCTTATTTCCATGACGATTTTCATCATCTGGATTACCAACACGCTCAATGCCTTTGCCGTCTTTCTGTTTCGCTTCCGTTATCCGGACCGGGAGCGACCGTTCAAAATTCCCGGTTATCCGGTGGTGCCGATTCTGGCATTGCTGGTTCAAGGTTGCCTGCTGCTGAATATGGTTTACGATTCCCGGACCAGCTTTTCCAGCGGTCTCAGGCTGGTTCAGACCGGGCAGTATGGCGGAGCCCTGGCGGCATTTCTGGGAAGCCCGGTGATTTCCGGCATTGTGATTGTGGCCGCCGGAATTCCGGTCTATTGGGTGTGGCAACGATTCTTGAGAACCGAGGACTGAGCCAAACACTTCTTTGGTTTGGTGATAGAAAGAAAAAGGCGCAACTCTGACTCCGGCTAAACCGAGGTTTGTTTGGCTCAGTCCTCAGTCCTCAGTCCTCAGTCCTCAGTCCTTAAATTGAAATATGACTTCTTTCTCCACCGAAACGCGCCTGCGGGTGCGCTACGCCGAAACCGACCAAATGGGAGTGGCCTATCACGCCAACTATCTGGTTTGGATGGAAGTCGGGCGCACCGATTTCTGTCGCGCCTGCGGTTTTAGGTATGCGGACATGGAAGCCGAAACCGAAACCCATCTGGCAGTGGCGGAAGTTCATTGTCGGTATTTGGCATCGGCCCGTTATGATGACGATTTGATCATTACCACCAGCCTCAAGGATATTCGTTCGCGGATGGCCACGTTCCATTACGTGATTATCCGAGCTGATACCCAAACCGTGCTGGTTGAAGGCGAAACGGTTCACGTGGTCACAAACAAAGCGGGCAAATCCGTCCGGTTTCCTGAAAAATACCGGCAACTCCTTACAAAAAATGTTGAGTTCTGAGTTCCGCCTTCAGGCGGCAGTTTGGTTGGCAACCTTCAGGTTGCTTCTTTGTAAAAAAGGAGAAACCCGCCGCCTGAAGGCGGAACTCAAAACTGCCGCCTGAAGGCGGAACTCAGAACAAACTGATTTCAGCTATGACACTTACACACCGATTTGAAGAAGCGCTGGTCTTCGCAGCCCAGCTCCACCGGGACCAGAAACGGAAAGGTTCTGAAACCCCTTATGTGGGCCATCTGCTGGCCGTTTCCGCAATTGTGATTGAACATGGCGGGGACGAAAATCAGGCCATCGCCGCCCTGCTCCATGATGCAATTGAAGACCAGGGAGGCGACCCGACCCGGCAGGAGATTGAGCGCCGGTTCGGAACGGATGTCGTGTTTCTGGTCAATGGCTGCACCGACACCGACATCACGCCCAAACCACCCTGGCGAGCCCGCAAGGAAGCCTATGTCGTCCATTTGCGTGAGACAACGCCCCGCGTCAGGTTTGTTTCAGCGGCTGACAAACTGCATAACATTCGTTCGATTCTGACTGATTACCGAACCCTGGGCGATGACCTCTGGCCACGGTTTCGGGCCGGAAAAGACGGCACCCTGTGGTACTATCGCACCGTGCTCAATACCCTGCTCGCCTGTGAATCCAACACGCTCTTTGCGGAACTTGAACTGGCCGTCAAAGAACTGGAAGCATTGGCTCAAAGCACCTCATCCAATCACACTCGGTGAACCGGACCGGTGGAAATGGTTCAGTTGTTCATTTCCCTTTTCCTCTGCCACACAGGTTTTCCGCTCCGCTCCGTCTTATTGGCAGCGGCCCGGTGGAGTTTGGTGTGTCTGGCCGTATGTTGGCTTCACCTCACGCCGGCGCTGGCCCTGGACCCAGCCAAAGCCATCACTCAGTATGGTCATGATGTTTGGCAGGACGGCCTGCCCCAAACCTCTGTTCTGGCTATAGCCCAGACCAGAGATGGATACCTGTGGCTGGGCACGCACGAAGGACTGGTGCGTTTTAACGGTCAGACATTCACGGTTTTTGATAAACGCAACACGCCTGAAATCACGAGCAACAGCATTTGGACCCTGTTTGAAGACCACACCGGAGCCCTCTGGTGCGGCACCCTGAGCGGCGGGCTGGTACGGTACCAGGCTGGCCGTTTCACCCGTTTTACCACTGCGGAGGGGCTGGGCAGCAATTTTGTCTACGCCGTGGCGGAGGACCGGAATGGTGCCCTCTGGGTGGGAACCAGCTCCGGACTCTGCCGGTGGCAGGATGGCACCTGGACCACGTTGACCACCCGGAACGGGCTTTCAAGCAATAATATTCGGGCTTTGTTCTGCGATTCGCAGGGAATTCTCTGGATTGGAACCCATGACGGCGGCCTCAACCGATTGCACGACGGTCAAATCCATTCCTACACCACAACTGACGGGCTGCCCGGCCTTGCAGTCTATTCCATTGCCGAAGATGCCAGCCACCGGATTTGGTTTGGAGTGTATGGCAACGGTTTGGGCTGTTTCGACCAGGGCGGTTTGCGGTTTTTCACCACCCATGACGGGCTTTCGAGCCTGCTGGTGTGGACCATTTTTTTTGACCGGCTGGGCACGCTCTGGATTGGCACGGAAGGCGGCGGATTGAACCGGTATCGGAATGGTGTTTTTTCGGTCTACTCAACCAAAGACGGACTTTCACAGGAATACCCGCGCTCCTTTTGGGAAGACCGCGAAGGCAGCCTCTGGGTTGGCACCAGTAACGGACTTAACCGCTTCAAGGACGGAAAATTTACAGCCTACACAGTCAGGGAGGGGCTTTCCTCCAACAATACCCGCGTCGTCATGGAGGATTCCCAGGGCCGGGTTTGGATTGGAACGGAGGGAGGCGGAGTCAACTGTTTGGTGCAAGGCAAGGTCATCACTTACACCACGGCCAACGGATTGTCCAACAATCTGGTGAAATCCATTTTTGAAGACCGCCAAGGCAATCTCTGGTTCGGCACCACCGGTGGCGGGCTGGACCGGTTGGCAAACGGGAAATGGACGAATTTTTCCACTGCCCAGGGACTCTCCAACGGCATTGTCTATGCTCTTTGCCAGGACCTGGAAGGCACCCTCTGGGTCGGGACGTATGGCGGAGGGCTTTTTGCTTTTCGCAACAACACCTTTATCAGTTACCGCAATGAGGTGAATACCGGTTATATCCGGTCCCTTTTTTGCGACCGGGCGGGAACCGTCTGGATTGGCACGGACGACAAAGGGCTGGTGGCTTATAACAAAGGCGGTTTCCACAGCTATACCACCAAAGAAGGGCTTTCGAATGATGTGGTCTTTGCCATCCACCAGGACCCGGATGATGTCTTATGGGTCGGCACCAATTCCGGCCTGAATCGGTTTCAAGGCGGGAAATTCACGGTTTTGACCGCGCGTGACGGTCTCTTTGATGACAAAGTGTTTTGTATTCTGCGGGACCGGCAGGACAACTTCTGGATGAGTTGCAACAAAGGAATCTATACGGTCAGTCGCCAAACGCTGAACCGGTTTGCCCTCCGGGAAATCAACGGATTTCAGGTAATCCCCTACAACAAAGCCGATGGCATGCCCAGCAACCAGTGCAACGGCGCATCCCAACCGGCTGGTTGGCAGGGACGGGACGGCAAGCTCTGGTTCCCGACTGCCGGTGGTGCGGTTTCGATTGACCCGGAATTCATTTCACATAATCCGGTTCCGCCCCCGGTGGTCATCGAACAATTTCTGGTGGACCAGAAACCGGTGGCTTTCAGTAACTTTTTTGAAATTGCCCCTGGGGCGGAAAACTTTGAAATTCACTATGCCGGGTTGAGTTTCTTTGTGCCGGAACGGGTTCGGTTCAAATACCGGCTCGAAGGCTTTGACAAAGACTGGGTGGATGCCGGCAATCGGCGGACTGCCTTCTATACCAACCTGGCCCCCGGCACCTACCGATTTTTGGTCATGGCCTGTAACAACGACAATGTCTGGAGCACGGCTGAGGTCCAGGTGGCTTTTGAGCTGCGCCCGTTTTTCTACAAAACACCCTGGGCGTATCTGTTCTATTTTGGACTGACCATTGGCATCGGCACTTTCCTGGTCCGGCTGCGACTGCAACAATTGCACAAGCAAAATGCCGAACTGGAAGCCATCGTCCAAAAACGAACTGCGGCCCTGGCCGAATCCGTGGAAGCCCTGAAAGTTTCAGAACAGCAGGCCCTGGACGCCAACCGCGCCAAAAGTGTCTTTCTGGCTACGATGAGTCACGAGTTGCGGACCCCCCTGAATGCCATTCTGGGCTTTGTCCAATTGATGGAACGGGAACGAACCCGGACCACGGAGGACCGCAAAAATCTCCGGATTATCACCCAAAGTGGCGAACATCTGCTTTCGCTCATCAATGACGTGCTGTCCATTTCCAAAATCGAGGCCGGACAGGTTTCCCTTAACACACTTGATTTTGACCTGCGCCGCCTGCTGGAAGGCATCGAGCAGATGTTTTCCATGCGGGCTGACGCCAAGCGACTTCAGTTTGTCTGCCAACTGGACCCGGCAGTGCCACAGTTTGTGCATGGCGACGAGGGGAAAATCCGGCAGATTCTAATTAACCTGCTGGGCAACGCCTTCAAATTCACCGAGAAAGGAAGCGTTACCCTCACCGTGACCTGGAAGAATTTTCGGATTGGTTTTGTAGTGGAGGATACCGGACCCGGCATTGCCCCGCACGAACTGCCCAAGTTGTTCCAACCGTTCAAGCAAACCCACACCGGGCAACGGGCCCGCGAAGGGACCGGCCTGGGATTGGCCATTTCCCGGAGTTTCGTGCAGTTGTTGGGTGGGGAGATTTCCGTCACCAGTAAAGTCGGGCACGGCACCCGGTTTTCCTTTGAAATACCGCTGACCGTTGTGTCGCAAGGAGAGCAACGCTCCATTCCGCGCCGGGTTGTGGGCCTTGAACCGGACCAACCGACGTTTCGCCTGCTGGTGGTTGACGATAAATTTGAAAACCGCGAACTATTGTCGAAATTGCTTACTCCTCTCGGGTTTGCCCTGGCGGAAGCCACCAACGGCCAGGAAGCCGTAGCCTGTGCCGCAGCCTGGAAACCGGATTTGATTTGGATGGATATGCGGATGCCGGTGATGGACGGATTTGAGGCAACGCAAGCCATACGGAGTCTTGGGAGTCTTGGGAGTCTTGGGAGTCTTGAGAGTCCCAAAGACCGAAAACCGAAAGTCAGAAATCAAAAGCAAAAAATCAGAAATCCGGAATTAGAAACAGGAGCAGTCATTGACTCCCAAGACTCCCAAGACTGGGACCCGGTGATTATCGCTCTCACGGCCAGTGTTTTTGAACATGAGCGGGGAACGGTCTTTGAGGCCGGATGTGATGATTTTGTCGCCAAGCCGTTTCAGGTCGAAACCATTTTCGAAAAACTCGCCCTGCATTTAGGAGTCCGGTTCCAATATCAAACTGATGAAGAACCGGAACTATTGGTCTACCCGGCCCACGTGACAGCCACCGCTACTGAGACCGCCGCAGTCATCCCGGAACAGTTGTTGCAAACCCTCAATGCTGCCACTGTTGAGGGTGATATTGTAGCTATCCGGTTGGCACTGGACGAACTGACCCGGTTGCACCCCCAACTGGCGCAGGAATTACAACTACTCGCCCAACGTTACCAGTTTGAAGAGTTGCAGGAGCGGTTGAGTCAGTATTGTTGACGTGAAAAAAGGACTGAGGACTGAGGACTGAGTTGATTATCACCTGTAGTGGTGTGCCGCTCCAGGCATTTGAAGCCGGTGGTGAGAAAATTGCATGTCTCTTGTAATTTGATTGAGGAATGAAAGCAGGCTCATCTCTCAGTCTTGGTTTTCACCCTCAGTCCTCAGTCCTCAGTCCTCAGTCCTTGGAAATGTCCTCAGTCCTGGTTTCAGGTCAGCCGTTAAATGTGGACGCTGCTTCGGTTTTTCTGCTACAGTTGCCATTTCACAATAATTCAAATTGTTCTCATCAATTTCGAACGTTTCTTCAAACACCCATTTCGCAATCATTTCCTTCCCCAAAATACTTCCAGTTGCTGGGTGAGGGTTGTCCGCACGTTGCGGGCGACGTGCAGAATTTCCAGTGGCAAGTCCCGGCTTGCCCCTTTCAATCCGGGTTTGGTTATCAAGCACATCTTCTTGGAGGGTTTCACAATGAGGTCGTTGTTAAAAATCGGAGTCCCAAGTCTCATGCTGGCATTTCTGGTGAGTGCCACACTTTCACCAAAAGTCGTACAGGGACAGGGGCCGGCGGACACTATTCTGAATCAAGGCGTGACGAACATTCAGATTGATAATTTTCAAAGACTGCCAATTGACACGGAGTTTCAACAGTTGACGCGCCGTGCCTTGCGTGAGCATGGGACGACACGTTCTGGCCTCACGGTCAATCCGGCAGCCATTCCCACCGGTACGCCGCTCAATAAAGTGGCGTTTGTTGGGCTGGATTTGGATTCCAGCGTCAATGCGTTTGCCGATACGGATGGTGATGGAATCCCGGACAACTCGGCTCGGGAAAAATTTGCCTCCACCGACAATCCTGACAGTCAAATCACGAGCGGCATTGCCTTCAGCCTCAAGTCAGGCAAATTCTACGTGGCTGGCATGGATGGAGACACCCAAAGAGGCGTTCTGCAAATCT
>JAIBAN010000126.1 GCA_019695185.1 Blastocatellia bacterium
TTTGGCAATGCCAAAATCCACCACTTTGACCACTTCCCCTTCACCCGTCCGGTGCAAGAAGATATTGGCCGGCTTGATGTCCCGGTGAACAATTCCCAGCCGGTGGGCTTCGGCCAGCGCCTGACAAACCGGAGTCAAAATTTCTGCCGTCCGCCGCAGGGAAAGATAACCGCGTTTTTGCAATTCCTCCCACAGTGAATAGCCTTCCAGCAGTTCCATGACCAGATAGGCGATGCCTTCGTCGGAAATCCCCGAATCCAGCACCCGCAGAGCGTTGGGATGGTTAATGCGGGCCGTTGACGTGCCTTCGCGGCGGAAACGCTCAACGGCATCGGCTGAATCGTTCCCCGGCGTCGGGCGAAAGACTTTGACGGCCACCTGGGTTCCCAATGCCAGGTGCGTGGCGCGAAACACTGCGCCAAAACCGCCGGAACCGATTTTGTCCTCCAGCCGGTATTTTCCTTCCAGAACGGTTCCCGGCAAGGCTTCGGCCAGGGCTGAGAAAATCCGGTCCGCCCGTTGTTGCGAGGCAATCAGTTCCTCATTCTTCCGGTTCAATTCGGAAATCTTGCGGTCCAGTTCGAGATTTTTGCGGTCCAGTTCCTGGTTCTTGCCTTCGGTTTCCGATTTGGCCAGTTCAAGCTGTTTGAGATTGTCGGCCAGTTCAACATTTTTCCCGTCAAGCTCTTTGGTCCGGTCAATGACTTTCTGTTCCAGCTCCTGGTTGAGCGTGTCCAGTTCTTTGTAGGTGCGGGCAAAGCGGTTGGCCAGGGATGCCGCCATTGAAATCAAAAACAGCAGCAGTCCCCACTGACCGGCATTCCACTGTGGCCAACTAAAAATGGAGGCACCCACTTCAAAGACTTCCATCAGGACAAACCCGCCCACTCCGGTCACAATCGTGCGGGCTTCGGGGTTTCCCTGCCATGCCTTCCAAATGGTCAACCCCAGGTACATCAACAGCGGGGGAACCACCATCAGCGGAAAATGCCACTGCTGCCAGAGAGGAAAATAGAAAACCCGAAACGGTGCCAACAGACAGACCAGCAGCAACACCACCTGCAAGACCTGGACTCCCCGCACCACCGGCCCGATTTTCCGGGAGAGAAACGGCCACAGGAATTCAAAAGCAAAAATGAGTTCAAGATGAACCGCAATTGGTGAAATCCGGTGCATGGGACCAATGCCAATCCAATACTGAAACAAAAAGGTCGAACAAGCGGCATTGACGCTCTGAGCCAACGCAACCAACCCAAACCAGAAATATTCCTTCAGTTGGCGACGGCGGCTGAATAAAAACAGGTGATAGACGCCCACCAGAAAGAAAATGCCGGTAAACAGCACGGAGTCCAGTTGGGAAACCTGACGCTCCAACAGACCTTTGCGGGCTATGCCCTGCAACACCTCCAGATTACCCACCCGCACCTGGGGCTGTAGGCCACCGCCTTTTCCAAAGACATGAACATAATTGGCATCCTGAAAATAGCGGATGGCCAGCACCACGGTTCCGTCCGACCCAATCGCCTGGACCGGCACCAGGACAGCCTGCATGAGCGGCATTTTCCCGATTTCACCCGGTGTCGAAATGCCAGCCTGACCCAGTTTGACACCGTTGGCATAGATTTCCTGGCCGTCGAAAATCGAACCGCCGTAGAGAATTCCCACCTGTGTCGGTTTTTCCGTGCCCTGGTTGAGCGGCAACCTGATTTCAATCCGATACCAGGCATATCCGATAAAGCGGGTGGCGGGGCTGTCTTCATTGGCCTTGGTCGGGTCCACCACCAGCCAGTCGGCGTCATTCACCGCAGGTTGCGCCCAGGTTGGGTCGTCTCCCAGGTGAAACTTCCAGGGGAATTTCCCCAGATTGACCGGGCCTTCAACTGAATCAATCCGGACCGGAGCGGCCAGGGCCGGGGCCGTCAAATGCCAGATTGCCGCCAGTATCAGCAGCCACTGGAGCCAAATCTCTGGTTGCTTGAATTTACCTGTCTTCACGGTTTGTGTTCCTTTGTCCGGTCGGATTCAACTTCCTGGGTAATGGAGCCAAATCCCGGATTGGTTCTTTGGACGGTCAGATTGGCGGGGGTTTCAGTTGCGGGTATACCCACCACCCGCAACAGTTCGCTGTGGGTGCCGGTGGGAACTTCGGAAATATCGGTTGCAGGGTCAAGCCAGAGTTCCTCACTTGCCGCAACCGGTTCCCAGAACGGCTCCGCCAGAGTTTGGAACAGGGCGGCAAATTCATGGGCGGAAGGCCGTTGAGCCGGAGACTTCTCCAGCGCCCGCAGCACCAGTTCCTCTATTTCAGGCGGAAGAGCCGGATTGAAGTCACGGAGCCGGGGCGGAATTTCCTGTAAATGAGCCATGACAATATCCACAAAACCGCTCACGGCAGACTGAAAAGGTGGCCTTCCAGCCAGCATTTCAAAAACCGTCACGCCCAGGCTGTAGACATCCGATTTCCCGTCATACGGTTGGTTGCGCAACCGTTCGGGGGCCATGTAGGTCGGCGTTCCAACAATGCCGCCCGTCGCCGTCAGGTTTTGCCAGTCCTGTCCGGATTCGTTCCCGACCAGTTTGGCAATGCCAAAATCCACCACTTTGACTACCTCGCCTTCTGCCGTGCGGTGCAGAAAAATGTTTTCCGGCTTGATGTCGCGGTGAATAATGCCAAGCCGGTGGGCTTCGGCCAAGGCGTTTCCGACGCCCGTCAAAATTTCCGTTGTCCGCCGCAACGAAAGTTGCCGCCGGAATTTGAGTTCCTGGGCCAAGGAATGGCCCGCGAGCAGTTCCATGACAATGTAGGCAATCCCCTCCACTGAAATTCCCGAATCAAGCACGGCAACGGCATTCGGGTGCTGAATGCGGGAGGCTGAAATGGCCTCCAGGCGGAAGCGTTCCACCGCATCCGCCGAATCGTTTCCCGGCGAAGGGCGAAAAACTTTGATGGCCACCGCCCGCTCCAGAGCCAATTGTGTACCCCGAAAGACAGCCCCAAACCCGCCGGCTCCGATTTTCCGGTCCAGCCGGTATTTGCCATCCAGGACCGTGCCGGGCAGGGCTTCCGCCAGGGCTGAAAAAATCCGGTCCGCCTGCTGGTGCGAGGCCACCAGCTCCTGATTTTTCCGGGCTACTTCTTTGATTTTCTGATCCAGTTCCTGGTTTTTCCGTTCGGCTTCCAGCTTGGCCAGACGTAACTGCTCGATATTTTCAGCCAGTTCCACAGTCCGCTCCGCGACTTTATGTTCCAGTTCCCGATTCCGCTCGCGCAGGGTCCGGACCCGCCAGCGATAGCCGCCGACGGTCAGGCTGATGGTTGAAACCAGATAAAACAGATAGGCCCAGCCGGTTTTCCAGAGTGGCGGCTGGACGTGCAAAATCAAGGTGGCTCCGGTTTCGTTCCAGACCCCATCGTTATTGGAACCTTTCACGCGCAGCACATAGGTTCCGGGGTCCAAATTGGTAAACGTGACCGTGCGCTGCGTTCCAAGCTGAATCCAATTCCGGTTGAACCCCTCCAGCCGATAGGCATACTGGTTTTTCCGGGCGCTGGTGAAATTCAGGGCGGCAAATTCAAATGTGAGGGTGTTGTCCCGGTAGGTCACCTCGATTTCCGAAGCGGCATAAATCCCGACCGGCAGTTTGGGCCGCTGATTGAAAATCCGGAAGTCGGTAAACACCACCGGCGGCACATAGGTATTTTGCACAATTGCTTCCGGGTAAAACGAGGTCACCCCGTTGACGCCGCCGAAAAACATCTCCCCGTCTCTCGTTCTGAAGCAGGAGCCGAAATTGAATTCGTTGGCCTGGAGGCCGTCAGCCGCCTCGAAATTACGAAACCGGCGGGTTTGCGGCGAAAAGCACGACAACCCATGGTTGGTGCTGAGCCAGAAATCGCCTGCATTGCCTTCCAAAATGGCGTAAACCGTATCGTTGGCCAGTCCGTTTATCTCGCGCCATGGTTCAAAGGTTCCGGTTTGGGGCAGAAAGCGGCACAAACCTCCGCCCAGGGTTCCAACCCACATCTGTCCCTGCCTGTCAAACTGAATATCCCAGACCGTGCCGCCCGTGAGGCTGCCCGGCACGTCCGGATTCGGGCGGTAGGCGGTAAACTCCCCGTTGGCTTCGTTCAGACAGCCCAGCCCGCCGTCACCCATTCCGACCCAAATCCGGTTTTCCGGGTCGGCTTCAATCGTCCAGACATTATTGGTGGCCAGGCTTTTCGGGTTTTGCGGGTCGCTGCGATAGACGGTAAACCCATCGGTTTCGGGATTGTACCGACATAAGCCACCACCATAGGTTCCGACCCACAACCTTCCCTGCCGGTCATTCAGAAAACACCGAATCGAATTGCTCCCGATGCTGTCGGGCCGGGCCGGGTCGTTGCGATAGGTGCGAAAGCGTCCGGACTGCCGGTCCAGCACGGCCAGCCCGTTGCTGGTGCCGACCCAAAACACACCCCGTGCGTCCTGCCCAACGGCATAGACATCATTATTGGGAATGCTGTCCGGACGCTGCGGGTCATGTTTATAAGTGGTGATGACGCCTGCCTGCCGGTCATAGCGGCACAAACCGCCCCCAATCGTGCCAATCCAAAGGATGCCGGTTTCGTCCTGCCAGAATTTGGACACAAAATTATGGCTCAGACTGTTGGGGTTATTCGGGTCATGGCGGAAGGTAAAAAAATTGGCAAGCCGGGGATTGTACCAACAAAGCCCGCTGCCGTTGGTGCCAATCCACAAAATCCCCGCAGCATCCTCAAACAGCGTGCAAACCTGATTTGAGGCGATGTTTCCGGTGACCAGCGTGTCGGTTTTGAAAGCGGTAAAATCATCCGGCCCCGGATGGTACCGGCATAAACCGCCTCCCAGAGTCCCAACCCAGAAGGTTCCCCGGCTGTCCTGAAACATCGCCCGCACCGTGTTTTGGCTGAGACTCCTGGGCTGGAGCGGGTCGTTGCGATAGACCCGGAAACGACCTTCGGACTCCACCCAACGGCTCAGACCGGCACTGCGGGTGCCAATCCAGACGTTGCCCTGCCGGTCACAATACATCGAGCGAATGTAGTCACCCGACAGGCTGTTGGGGTCCGCCGGATTGTTTTTGAAGGCCGTGAAGGTGCCATCCGCCCGGTCAGCCCGACAGACGCCGCCGCCCGCAGTCCCGACCCACAGCCTCCCTTTGAGGTCGGAACACAGCGCAAAAACCGGAAACGGCGGCAGACTGTGCGGATTGCGCGGGTCATGGCGAAATGCCCGCCAGGATGTGCGGTCCCGGTCACAGGCAAACAACCCCTGAAAGGCTCCAACCCAGAGGGTTCCGTTGGCGTCCTCCAGAATTTCCCGGATGTTGTCATCCGGCAGGTCAGATGGGGTTCTGCCTGTTGCCCGCAGGGAAACAAAACAGTCTCTGGCCGGGTCGTACCGGCACAAGCCGCCGCCCTGGGTTCCAATCCAGAGCGTCCCGGTACGGTCCACACACAGGGCATTGATGTCGTTATTCGGCAGGGATTGCGGGTCGTCAGGCCGGTTCCGGTAAATCTGAAACCGGTAGCCGTCATACCGGTTGAGTCCGTCAGAGGTGCCAATCCACAGAAAACCTTTGGGGTCCTGGACAATACACTGCACGGTGTTTTGGGAAAGCTCATTCTCAAAAGGAATCTGGCCAAACTGAATCCGTTCCGGCTGGGCGGCGGCGGATTGCATCAGCCACAACACCCAAAACCAGATGAACAGAAACGACTTCCAGTCAATTTTCTGAAAAACGAGGCTCCGTAAATTGGTCATCATGACTGCACAAAGCAGACAGGGTTCGGAAAATTCGGCGGTTGTTGGCCCCACTGGGGCAGATGTCAGTTTGGGTTGAATCAGGAATGCGAATGATTGTAGCTTTGCGCTTCTTTCGCTTCAATTCGAAGCGGCCTGAGAGTTTTTCAAACCGCAGAGGCGCACAGAGGGAAGAAAAACCTTGAACATCCTCTGCGCGCCTCTGTGCGCCTCTGTGGTCAATAATTAAGACAATCACCTTCACTTCTTCAAAAAGTCATGCTGAAAATCACCTCTTGTTTGTTTTTGTCTTTGCTTTCTCTTGGTTTCACCCTGGTTTCACCCTGGCAGGGGCTGGCCCAAACTCCCAGAGTTGTGAACCTGCCGCCGGCCCCGCCCCACTCCGTCGCCGAGCCTGCCGCTGCCAAAACCACGGCCTCTCTGGCTGACAGCACTGCGGCTGCCCCGAAAGACCTTCTCACTGTTTTTGAAACCAGCGGATTTCAGGCCACCGGCAATTATCAGGAAACACTTGATTTCATGCGCAAGCTCGAAAAGCGTTCGCCCTTCATCAAAATGAACAAAATCGGCACGACGCCCCAAGGCCGTGACCTGATGCTGACAATTGTGTCCAAAGACCGGGCCTTCACACCCGAACTGGCGGCCAAAACCGGCAAAACCATTGTCATGATTCAAAGCGGCATTCACGCGGGCGAAATTTCCGGCAAGGATGCGACCAATCTGCTCCTGCGCGACATTCTGGTCACCAAAAAATTTGCCGCCTGGCTCGACAAGGTGATTCTGCTGGTGGTGCCGGTCTACAATGTGGACGGCCATGAGCGGACTTCCCCCTACAACCGCATCAATCAGAACGGCCCACGGGAAATGGGTTTCCGGGTGACGGCCCAGCGCTATAACCTGAACCGGGATTATGTCAAAGCGGATGCGCCCGAAACCCGCGCCTGGCTGAGTGTGTGGAATGCGTGGCTGCCCGATTTTCACATTGACAACCATGTGACGGACGGCATGGATTACCAGTACGATGTCACGATTGGCATGGCCACGGAACAGGAAATCTGGCCCACCGTGGCCGATTGGGAGAAACAGACCTACCTGCCCGCCATCAACCGCGAAATGGAAAAACTTGGCCATGTCGTCGGGTTCTATGCCGACCCCATCAACGGCAACGATATTGCCGCCGGGTTTGAAGGCGCGCCGACCATCCCCCGGTTTTCCACCGGCTATGCCGCGCTCCACAACCGGCCCAGCCTCCTGATTGAAAGCCACAGCCTGAAAGCCTATCGGACACAGGTCTGGTCACATTATGACCTGATGCGGGTGACCATTGACCTGCTGGCGGCCAACGGCCAGAAACTGCACGCTCTGGTCAAGGAAGCGGACACGGCCATGGCCAAACTGGGCGAACACTATGACCCGGCCACCAAGGTCTTTCTCAATGGCGAGATGTCGGGCGAAAGCACGCCCATCACGTTCAAAGGCGTCAATTCACGGCAGGAAACCAGTGTGGCTTCGGGGGGTAAATATCCGGTCTATCTGCCGGAACCGAAAGACACGCCAACCAAGTTTTTCAACAAGCTAAAACCCACCGCTGAAGCCTCGGTTCCGCTGGCCTACCTGATTCCGGCTGAATGGACCGACGTGATTCACCTGCTGGAACTGCACGGGGTCAAAACCGAACGGTTGCCGGCTCCGCTCACCAGCGAATGCGAGGTGTACCGGTTTAACACGGTCCGCTGGCAGGAACGGCCCTATGAAGGCCGCCACCCGATGAGTTTCACCTTTGCCACGATGACCGAAAAACGGACCTTCCCGGCAGGGACCGTGCGAGTCCCGATGAACCAGCGGGCCGCCCGCGTGGCCTTGAACATCCTGGAACCAAACGCCACTGATTCGGCCTTGCGGTGGGGGTTCTTTGACACGATTTTCGAGCAGAAGGAATATTTCTCCGACTATATTTTTGCGCCGATTGCAGCGGAAATGCTCGCGCTCGACCCGCAACTGAAAGCCGAGTTTGAGGAAAAACTCAAAAACGACCCCAAGTTTGCCGCCAACCCGAATGAACGCTTGCAGTTTCTCTATCGCCGTTCGCCCTATTTTGAAGCGGACAAAGACGTGTACCCGGTGGTGCGGGTGGTGAGATAAGAAGGACTGAGGACTGAGGGCTGAGGACTGAGGGTTCTCAATCCTCAGTTCGACAATCCCTGACGGACCATTTCGTAGGCAATGAAAGGGGATTCTTTTTGGAGCCGGACTGGGTTACCGCTGAAATCGTTGAAGATTTCCTCCCGGACATCCACATAATCCCGCTCGTTGAGGCCCAGATTTCCAATTGTTTCCTGGATTTGTTGCTTCAAATCGTCCGGCAAATTCTGGTTGGGATAGACCATGAAGGTGGTGAAGTCCAGCACAAACCAGTCCGGCTCGATATGAAACGGGTCCAGAATGGTTTTGACGCCTTTTTTGCTGTTGGTCCGTTTGCGGGCAAACCGGAAGTTGCTCCATTCGTAGGCCAGTTTTGGATGCAGGGACTTTGGCTGGAAATGGTCAATATCCGAAGCTTCAATGGAACGCACCCGAATTGCAGAATAGGCACAGACTTCCCGATACGCCGTCATCAAGTCGGCCTTTATCCGGCCCCAATAGTCGTGGCTGCTCCAGTCTTTTTGCGTTGGGCGTGGAGTCCCTTCCAGAAAAGCAAGGCCCGGTTTTCGGACCTTCTGGTCAAACTCTGCCGGTTCCGGCTGCGGCTGTATCGGTATCAAATTTCCACCCCGTGCTTTTCCGCGAATTTTACCCAGCGCGGCCAAAAAACATCCAAATCAGACAGATACCGAGCTAGGTCTGTAGTAACGATTTTGATTTCCTGGGGGTCAGGCGTTTCCTGCTGTTGGAGGCGGCGGGCGGCCTCAATTGCTTTTTCCGCTTCAATCGGGCCGTAATCCTGCCGCAGGTTGAACACTTCGGACGTGAGCCACGAACCAATTCGCCCATACCGAACGAAATCCACTTCACGGATTTCCGCCTCTTTTCCGGCTAAATCAGTCTTGATCAAATCAATATGAAACAGTTTGTCCTGCTCAGGGTCGAAATCAGGTTCCACCGAAGCCACCACAAAAGGCGAATGTGTGGCAATCAGCAATTGAATGGAAAGTTCGCGTGACAACTCCTCACAAACGGTCAACAGGGCAGGCAGCAGGCTCCGCTGCCACTGCGGGTGCAAATGCGATTCCAACTCATCAATCAACAAAACCAGTTGGTCTTCCGGATTCTTCCGAATCGCCTGTGAATTGATGCGGTGTTCCCGCCATACCCAGACCAGCAAATAGGCAAGTGTGATGATACGTTGAACCCCTGCCGAAGCATGCACAATCGGCACAGTGCCATAGGGATGATTCAAGGTTGGAATGTCCCGGCTGTCACCAGCCATGCGGATGGGATAGCCAAGTTCCAACCGCCCCAAGTCCCCAGCCTCCGGAGGTGACAGCCGCTGCAACACTTTTGTGAGAATGGCGAAAGATTCCTGGTCAGGGCTGAACTGCCACAAAACCCAATCCCGCACCAAACCGTTGATTTCCTTTTCCCGACCATCCCATACATCTTTTTTCGAGAAAAGAAACGGGACAGGCACGTCATTTTTTTGTTTTGCAGTCCCTACATGCCTGCGGGCCGGGTCAAAAATGGCAATCGAACCATCCACCCGGAAGTATATGGAAAGTCCCGGCACAACCGAATGATTCTGCGGAGGCTTCCACTTTTCGTCCTGCGCCCCTTCCCAATCATAGCCAACCCGTACACGCCCGCCCGGTCGCCCCTCCGCACCAATTTCAAACTCAATCTGCGGTTTGTCTGCATTCGGGCGGGGCATTGCCGGCTGTCCGGTCCATTGTTTGGTCAAGGCCCACCACGCACAGTCGAGCAGGAAGGATTTTCCCAGCCCGTTGTCACCCGTGATGAGGTTCAGGCGGGGAGCCGGTTCGATGGTTAATTTCCGCGCCGGGCCTATTCCGGTTAGCTCCAGAAAAACCAATGAGCCACCCTGAGCCAATCTTTCAAAAGGAAATTCAATAATTTGTTTTATTGCATCCCAGTCAACCTTTTTTTCCTGAAGCAATGGAACCACCAAATTTTCCGGAACAGTTAAATCACATAATTTTTCCTGTTCTTCGACTGTGATATGAAATTCCTTCAAAAACTCCCGCACAATGTCATTGGCAGTTGTATTTGATAAGAATGACTTCTCTCTATAAAGCCATATTGCCAAGGTAAAAACTGGAAGCTTCTTCCCTTTTAAATGATCCAAAAGTTTTTTGAAGTATTGTTTTTTTAATTCTAAGTTCTCTTCTAAATTTGAAAGAAAAATTTTTGCTTCACCATCCAACAAATCAAGAAAACCTGTAGAAAGTGAGTAATTATCAGGACTTAACCATTTATTTGCAAAAACATTATAGACCCTGCGGTTTTTTTTATTTGGCCTAAAATATTTTTTCAGGAATTTTTTCTCAAGCTCTTTCAATTCAGCTATTTCAAAATTTTTTTCAAGTAGTCTTTCTTTCTTTAAGACCAAAAACGTGACCCCATAAAAAGGCGGGCATGTCTTTAATTCTTCCAGGGCTTGTTTGATGACTTCCAGGCTCAGAAACATGGGGTTGGGTACAGGTCAGCCGGTTTGCAGAAACGGTTTTGGTAAAGGCTTAAACAACTTTGAATCGTGAGGTTTAGCCAATTTACCACTTCCCTGGCCGGGAAAACAAGCAAGCGGCTTTTTTCCTGTTTTTTCAGAGTGTTCCGGTTGCTCCTTACATTGCAGGCCGTCACGCCTTGCAGTATGGTGCGGAGTGCATCCGATTTTCCGGCCCGGAAGTCCTCCGCATCCTTTTCCCAACGCTGCTTCGCTGCCATGCCGTATCGCTTTTTTGAGTTTTCGCTTGATGCCGAACAATCCCGCCTGTCCCGCCACGGCGAAGACCTGGAGGTCCAGCCCAAAGTCTTCCAGGCGTTGCTCTATCTGGTGGAACGGCGCGGCCAACTGGTGACCAAAGAGGAGCTGGTCGAGGCGCTTTGGCCCGACACGGCGGTTTCCGATGAATCCCTCAGCCAAATCATTCACAAATTGCGGCGGGCCATCGGTGACGACGGCGAAGAACGGCGATTGGTGCAGACCGTTCCCAAACGGGGATTCCGGTTTTTGCCCGAAATTACCGGCGACGAGCCGCAACCGGCGGTTCCAGCCGTTGAACCGGCGGTTGTCACCGTATCCGTTCCGGCAGAACCAGTGCGGAAAGCCGGGTTTCCGGCTGAAATCAAAACCGAAAGCGGCTTTTTAGGCCGCGAACGCGAACTGGCGCAGCTTGTGCGCCATTACCAGGCGGCCCTTTCCGGCATCTGTCAGTTTGCGCTGGTTGGCGGACCATCCGGGAGCGGAAAAACCGTTCTGGTGGAACGGTTCGAGGGCCTGTTGCTGGAAACACCGGTGCGGGTGCTGCACGGACGGTTTATCGAGCAGGACCAGTCGTTTCCCTACAACGGTTTTTGCGAAGTCATTCTGGAATACTTTCATACCTTCAGCCCGACGGAAAAATCCGGGCAACCCGATTTCGGCGACCTTGCACCGGGCCTCAGGGCATTGTTTCCCGCCCTTTCCGAAATCTCCGCCCTGCGCTCCCCGGCTGACCCCGACTCCGGGTCAGCGCCAAGACTGAAACCGGATGACCGGACCTCCATTTTTGAAACACTGGCCCGGACGCTGCTCCGCATTGCCAACGGCGGGCCGCTCGTGGTGGTGCTGGAAGACCTCCACGCCGCCGATATTTCGCTTGAAGCCCTCCATTACATCATCCGGCGACTGGGAGCCGTCCCGATTTTCTTTGTCGGCACCTGTCGCAGCGAAGAAGTGGACAAACGGCATCCGCTCAACCGGTTGTTGGCCGGATTTAGCGGCGACAAGCGGTTTTTGCAACTGGCTCTGGGACCGTTTTCCCTGGCCGAGCATCGCTCCCAACTGGAAATGCTGCTCAAAGACAACCGGCTGGACCCGGCTTTGATTGAGCGGACCTTTGAAACCACCGAAGGCAATCCCTATTTCACCAGGGAATTGGTCCGCGCCCTGAAAGACCTGGGGCGGATTTCACAGGACGGCACCGGCGTCTGGTGCCTGACGGTCGAATCGGGCCTGGCGGAAACCCTGCCCGCCACCATTCAACAGGCGGTGGAAGACCGCGTGGACCGCCTGCCTGAAACCGTGCGCGACATTCTGAGCACAGCTTCCATTCTGGGCAAAACCTTTGATTACCGTGATTTGGTCAAACTCTATGAAGACCCCGACGCGGTGGACGACGCGGTGGAAACGCTGGTGCGGCAGGGATTTTTCAACGAAGGCTGGGAAGCCCACAGCGACACCCTGAGCTTTTCCAGCGGCGTGCTGCGTGATGTCCTTTACGCGAATCTGTCCCGCCGGAAGCGTAAAAACCTGCATCGGCGCTATGCCGCCACCCTTGAAACACGCTTTGCCGGACGACTCGACCGGGTGCTTTCGCCGCTGGTTTATCACTTTGCCCAGGCGGATATTCCTGAAAAAGTCGTCGCCTACGGCCTGCGGCTGGCGCAACGTTCGCTGGAGGCATTCAGCGTGGACGAGGCACTGCGCGCCGCTCGCACCGTGCTCGAATTTCTGGATGAGGAAACGGGTTCGCAAGGCGTTGCGGAAGGTCAGGCCCGTTCCATCCTGGCGGCAGCCCTGCGCATGATTGGACGCATGGAACCGGCGCTCAAGGAATATGAATCCGCGATTGACGCCTTTTTACGCGAAAACCAGCGCGGACAGGCGATTCAAACCATGCTGCTGGCGGCTGAAACCGCCTGGCAGGCCCGCAAAATTGACCAGACCAAACGGTGGACCGAACGCGGAATGGCCGCCGCCCGGGCTGCTTTTCAGGATGATGTGCTCATCCGGCTGTTGACCTTGGGAGCTTCCGTGGCCGCCCTGCGCGGCGAGCATGACCAGTCGCGGGCCTATCTGGAGGAAGTCACCGGATTGAAACCGAAGCCGGTGGCCACTCCCGCTCCGGCCACCGTCCAAACCGGCGGAATCCTGCGCGTAGCCCTGACCCAACCGGTGAATGCCCGCCATCCGGCCTTGATTGAACTCAATGAGGAAGCCGAAGTCTTTGCCAATTTCTGCGAAACCCTGGTCACGGTCAACGACCAGGGGATTGTCCTGCCGCACCTGTGCGAAACCTGGGAGGCGCAGGCCGAAGCCCGGCAGTTTGTCTTTCACCTGCATCCGGCAGCCACGTTTCAGGACGGCACCCCCTGCACCGCAACGGCGGTGATTGCTTCATTTCACGAAGCCGCCCACCGCAGTGCCGGGCAACTCCCCGAAGCCCTGACGATGGTGGCCGGCATGGCGGAATTCCTGCACGGGACATCCGCCCGGATAACCGGCCTGCAAGAACATTCCCCCCTTAAATTCAGTGTTTCGCTGACGGCTTCGCTGCCGCTGTTTCCGGTCCTGCTGACCGACATCCGGACCGGCATTGTCCGGGTGCAACCCGATTCCAAAGCGGAACCGGTGGGAACCGGACCTTTCCGGCTGCAAGAGTGGAATTCCGGCACCATTGTGCTGGAACGCCACGCCGCGTACTGGAAAGGAACGCCTCCGCACCTGGACCGGCTGGTGTTTGAAACCGCTCAAACCGCCGGGCAAATCGCCCACGGCCTCAAATGCGGTGAATTTGATCTTGGGCGCGATTTGCCGCCGGATGTGCTGGACGAAGTGCTCCGCCATCGGCCATTTCGGCCCAATTTGGTCGAGGCCCCCAAAAAATCAGTTTACTTCGTTGCCTTCAGCCAGACCGGACGACTCGCCCACTTTCCCGAATTGCGCCGGGCCTTGCTGCGCATGGTGAATGTGGCTGATTTGGTCTGGCGTACACTCGGACGGTTTGCCCAGCCAGCCGAAGGGCTTTTCCCGCCCCAGATAGCCGGATTCACACCGGGAATCACGGCTTCCCCCACTGAAAATCCACCCCCTCCGGTTTCACTTGCAACCCCGCCGACGCTCCGCGTGGCGGTTCATCCAATTTTGCAGGAGCGGTTTGGCGCGCTGACCGATGCCATTTTGCAAACCTGGGCGGGGACCGGGCGGGAAATCCGAATGGTCACGCCGGACATGGCTTCTTATCAGGCCGCCAAATCAAACCCGGTGGACGTGGACGTGGTGGTGGGACGCTGGATTGCCTCCTATGACGACCCGGACGCCTTTGTCTATGGGTTGTTTCATTCGCATCATGGCATTTTGCGGCATGTTTTTTCCCTGCCCGAACTGGACCGCCTGCTGGAACAGGCCCGCGCCATAACCTTGCCTGCTGAACGCGAACGCATCTATCGCAGCTTTGAACAGGAGTTGCTGGGCAGTGCCTGGTTTTTTCCCCTGTTTCATGAAATTGACTACCGGGTGGCCGGGCCGACGGTCCGTTCCCTGCACCTGGGCAGCACACCACCCTTTGTCAACTATGGTGAGATTTGGAAAGCCCAAGCTCTGGTCGAAACCGATACGGGTGGCCGACGCGGCGGACAGCTTGCCATTGCCCTGACCGGAACGGTTCAAACCCTTGACCCGGCCTTCTGTTTCCGGGTCGCTCAGGCTGAAGTGGTACCCAATGTGTTTGAGCCGCTGACCCGCGTCACCGAAGGGTTGCAGGTGCTTCCCTGGCTGGCAGCGGATTTTCACAGCGAAGACGGTGGCCGCCGCTTCCGCTTCCGGCTGCGGGAAGCAGTCCGGTTTCACAATGGCCGCCGGCTGACGGCCCGCGATGTCCGGTTTTCTTTTGAAAGACTGTTGGCCAACCGGGAAACCGAACACCGTGACCTGCTGGCTCCGATTTGCGGGGCGCGGGCCATTTTGAACGGTCAGGCGCGCGACCTGACCGGGTTTACGATGATTTCCAGCCAGGAATTCACACTTGATTTGGAAGAACCTCTTTCTTTTTTCCCGGCTATCCTGTCCTGCCCGTCCACTTCGATTGTGCCGGAAGGGTCCGGCGACTTTTCCGGCACCTGGAAAGCCGGATGCGTGGGAACCGGGCCGTTTCGAGTGCAGGCGTTTGAACCGCACCGGCGACTGGAACTGGAAGCCAATCCGCAATACTGGCGCACAGGCATTCCGTATCCGGACCGGATTTCCTACAGTTTCCGCAAAACCCCTGCCGAGATTGCCGTCGGTTTCCAGGAAGGCCGTTATTCACTGGCCTGGGATTTGGTCCCGGCAGAAGTGGAAGCCCTGCGCCAGCGCACCGAACTCGGAGCGCAGTATCGGGAAACCCCACGGCCTTCCACCTATTATCTGGCTTTCAACATCCACCACGGCCCGCTGGCTGACGAAGGATTGCGGCGGCATCTGGTGCAGCAAATTGACCTGGAAAAACTGGTCAGCCAGACTGTCGGCAGGCTGGCGATTCCGGCCAAAAGCCTGATTCCGCCCGGCATGCCCGGTGCGCGGGCCACCCGCTACGTTGCGCCCCGTCCGACTCTGGAACAACCACTCAACCTTCGGCACGAACTGACGGCGCTGGTCAATTCGTCCTACGAAGGGCCATACGCTCCGCTTGCCGCTGCGCTTTTTTCCAACCTGGAGCACATCGGGCTTTCCGTGGCCAAAGTCCCGGCCAATTCCGAATACCTGACCCGTCTTTCCGGAACGGTGGATATGCTGCTCACCCGTTGGATTGCCGATTATCCGGATGCCGACAATTTTGCGTTCTGGCTGCTTCATTCACAAAAAGGCATTGCGGGACGGTTGTGCGGCACGCCCGAACTGGACCGGCTGATTGATTTGGGCCGCCGGGAACCCTCAGCCAGCACCCGCCACCACATCTACCTGGAAATCGAAGACACCATTGCCCAGCGGGCGCTGCTGCTGCCGCTCTTTCACGAACAAAGCTACCGCCTCATGCGACCGGAGTTTGAGTGCCCCGAATTGAATCTGTTTGCACCCTTGATTGCCTATGAAAAACTGGTCCGGCGGGAGGAAGGCACCCGGTAACCTGCTGCCGTTCGGTGTGGTTGGGCAAAACACAACAAAGCCCGCCAACGAACCGGAACCGGTCATTGGCGGGCATCAACCAAGGGAGAAAGCAGCGGTTTAAGGTGGAGGGGTGGAGGGAGACACCACCCTTTGAAGCAAACGAACTCAGTCTTTACTCCTCAGTCCTGTTTTCAAATTAGCGGCTGGTGGCCAGCAGCATCGCAGCGGCACTGTTTGAACCTGGTTGCACCACGCCGGCCTGGAATGCCAGCGGCGAATACAGATTCGTGCTGAGAACAGTCTTCCCGTTGGCAACCACGGTGACGGAGGTTCCGGCGGGAACCGCCACGTTCATGCCATAGATTTGGTTAAGGGCATCGGGATGGATAAACCGGCAACCGTCCCGTCCGTCATTGGTACGGAAGAATGAAATCGCCGAGGCCGGCGTCGCAGTCCCGCGCAGTAATCGGTAGGTGTAGGGTTCAATGGCTGGTTCCGGAAGCGGGATTCCAAACGAGGTAATATTAAACACCGCTGGTTCCGGGGTGGGAGTGCCTTGAGCCGGGTGGAGGTTGATGTAATCCTGCGGCTGCAATTTATCAACGTACAGGACCAAGCCTTTGCTGTACTTGGTAAAGGCAGCTTTTTTGGAATACACGCCGATGGGGCCGCTTTTGGAACCAAGCAGGGAACCGTTTTTATCGCGGATGGTTTCGTCACCCCGGTACACATCCGTGGGGTCCACAATGACCCCGCGATGCCGAAAAAAGGGAAACGGTTCGTTTCCACACGTATCGTCTTCAGCGGCATAGGCAACCACGGCTGCGGCTGGCGCGCCGGAACCGGCTTTCACTGTCAACGGTTGATTCCAAAATCCAAGCATCAATAAAGCCAATGATAAAAAGGTAAAGGTGGCGGCAATCGTTCTTTTCTTCACGGTGTAAACTCCTCAATTCTGGCAAAGTGGTTATGGATTGTGAACGAATCGGGTGATTCATTTCGTGCAGCGCCACTATGCGAAATTTCCGGAAAACCGTCTTGAACAAGTGCTTATCAAAAAATTACTTTTTGCTTACTTGACGAATAAGCCGCGAAAAGGGAACCTGCTGCCGCACTGATTGGAAAGCAACCAAAACCACTACACACACGGAGACACACACCAATGAGCCAAACCAAAATCACCATCAACCCCAACGGTTCCATCCGTATCGAGGGCGAATTTGTTATTTGTGACGCCGAAGGGAAAGAATTCAACCTTGCCGGACGCAAGGTCATCGGCCTTTGCCGTTGCGGGCACTCCGCCAATAAACCGTTTTGTGACGGCGCACATGGCCGAAACGGATTTGATTCTGTTTGTCCGGCCCGTGAATTGCCGCCACCCGTTAAGAAATAAACAGGACTGAGGACCAGTCAGGACTGAGGACTGAGGACTGAGGACTGAGTTTGTTTTCTGAAAGCCAGTTCAGGAGGATAAA
>JAIBAN010000037.1 GCA_019695185.1 Blastocatellia bacterium
TATGCCCGGTCCAGGCAATCTGGAAATGTATTTGGCCGAACAGATGCGGACTTTGATTCGGGCCCGGCAGGCGCAGGATCAGGCGTTGCGTGAAATTCGCAGCCTGGGAGAGCAACTGACGGTTGGTGACGCACCGGTGCGCGTGCGTGAGCAATATAATCAGGCCTTGCGCAACTGGCAGGAATCACGCCGGGATGGCGTGAATGCCCGCCAAAAGTTACTGGTGGCCATGACTGACCGGAGTGCTTTGGATCGCCACTAGTCGGCCTGCGGGTTGCCCTCCTGGGGCCGTACTTCCCGCAATTTGTCATGTGCCTGGATCATCACACGAACCAATTCCAAAAAATCGTCGTGCAACAAATGGAGCGTGATACCCTGGGCGTAGCAGTCCAGATGGACTAAGTCTGTCTCTGAATCGGTGAAAATATCAAATGAATCTGATTCGGCGAGCAAAATCATCTCGTCCGAGAGTTCGTTTTCACGTGGATCCATGGCAACCTCCTGGGAGATTTGTGAAAGAAGAAGTATGAAAGCCTTCTTTCAGGTTTTTGAACCTGGACAGGGGCAATGTGTATCGTGGTAGACTGTCAATCGTCATTATCACTTCTTTTGAACTGCATACAAAAATTATGGACTCTTCACTTGCCGAAGATATTCGTTCCCTGGCCTCCGAACTGGGCGTCGAGAGTGATTCCTTTTTGCATCACCCGACCAACACTGATGACCCACATTACGCGGAACAAATTGTAGACGGTCTGACCCTGGCGCTGGTGACCTTTTGTTACCACAAGCATCCGCGCGGGGAAAACGTTTATGAATTGATGGACCAAATGGACCTGATTGATGAAAACTCCGAAGAAGCCCAACACCTCCAGATGCGGGCAGAGGAGGCAGCCGCGCTGCAAATCCCTTTTATTGTCAACCTGAATCGGATGTTGGAAGACTACTACCAAATCCGTAAAAAACTGGAAGAAATGTCACCCCGAACGTGACCGGGTGACTTTTTCGTTTCCGGTTGTCATATCCCACACAACCAAAATAATTTATCAGCCAATTTGATGTAGTGGAGATGGTCACCCGGTTATCCCATCTCCCGCGTCAGCTTGCCTTTTTGCCTTCCTCTCTGACTGATTTGCATCACTGTACAATCAAGGTAAAAGGAACCGGTGTTATTGAAGTTGCTGGCGTGCTGGTGCCGGTCAACTGTAACGAATAGGTGCCGGGCGGTGTATTGGAGGAAGTCGTGACCACCAATTGGGTCGAACCCGGAATGGGAAACGACGAAGGGTTAAAGGAAAATGACGAGCCTGCCGGAATTGAACCTGAGATTCCAATTGAAAGGCTGCCGCTGAAATTGCTGGCGGCCACTGACACTGTGTAGCTGGTGCTTTGCCCTCTGACTACGGTGCGACTGGTGGGACTCATCGAAAGTGTGACTGTGCCCGGACCGGAGGACTGCACAATCAAAGTGAACGGAACCGGGGTAATGGAAATTGCCGGAGAACTGGTTCCAGTCAATTGGAACTGATAGGTTCCCGCCGGGGTGCTGGCTGAAGTGGTCACCACCAATTGGGTCGAGCCCGGAATGGGGAACGAAGACGGGTTGAAAGCAAAGCTGGTTCCTGCCGGAATTGATCCCGAAATCCCGATGGAAAGACTCCCACTGAAATTGCTGGCGGCCACTGACACCGTGTAACTGGTACTTTGCCCTTGGGTCACCGTGCGACTGGTGGGACTCATGGAAAGAGTGACGGAAGGTGGGGACGAGGGCTGAATGGTCAATGAAAAATCAGCCTGAGCCGCAAGGGAACCGTTGAGGAAGGCAACCAGCTTCATGTTGTATGTCCCCGCCGGGGTGGCGGTGGCGGGCTCGTTCACCAACGCGGCTGAGGTGCGGAACGTGAGTGTGGAGGTACAGGGGAAGCTTGAACAGCCGGAAGGGCTGAAGCTGAAAGTGGTGGCTGGTGGAATGTCTCCCTGAACGTCAACCTGAAGATTGGCACCGGGTGCGTTTTTGACATCCAGGACCACCGTGTAACTGGCGCTTTGACCGGCCTGGATGGTGCGAGTTGAGGGAGTGACCGACAGGGTTACCACCGGTGGTGGTGGAGGGTCCGTCACAACCAATAAAAATTCGCTTGAATCAACCACCGTCGCTCCGGTTGCAATGCCACTGGCAATCAGCTTGTAAGTCCCAGGTGTCGTTTGGCTGGCGCTGGTAAACACCGAAAGGGTTGATTCATTCCCGGCGGTGACTGATGGCGCATAGGCAAAGGTGATTCCGGGTGCGGAAGCCGAAGTGGTTTTCAGTCTCAGCGTGACAAAGCCGGTGAAATTGGTCCGGGCCAAACTGACTACATAATTGGCGGTGTTGCCTGCTGGAACGGTGATTGAGGTTGGGCTGGCGGAAAGGGAAACGGAAGGATTCCCCCCATTGCCTCCGGCTTTCACCGTAATCACAAATTGGGTTGCCCGGACCAAAGCCCCCGGCAATGACCCGATGAGGGTAATGGTAAAGGTTCCTTCCGGGGTTGAAGTTGTCGTGGCGATGGTCAATTGGGTCGAATTTCCGCTCACTGGATTGGTGGAAAATGTCGCCGTCGCGCCAGAGGGGAGCCCTGAAACCGAAATATTGACTGGTCCTGGCGCACTGGTCCGATTGAGATTGATGGTATAGGTCAGATTTTGTCCGGGAGCCACGGTTTGCAGGTCGCTGGGGGAAGTTGACAAAATCACGATTCCGGGGGCAGTGACCGTTAAGGTCAAGGGAGTTGGGGTGACGGAAATGTTTGGGGCGCTTCCCGTCACAGTCAGGTTATAGTTCCCTGCAGGCGTGGTGTCTCCCACTGAGACGGTCAGGAGCGTGCCACTCAACAACGTCGGGTTGGGGGTAAACTGGGCTGTGGCACCAGTTGGCAGGCCGCTTACCGAGAGATTGACCGGGGCTTGATTGGCCTGACGGTCAATGCTGATTGTATATCGGGCGTCCTCACCTTGGGGAACCGTGCGGTTTGACGGGAAGGCGCTCAAGGCTATGCTTGGTGTCGCAGCCTGCCCGGTGACAGTCAGATTGGTGGTGGCCAACCCTCCTCTTGTAATTGCTGAAATGGTTAAAGTTCCGGCAAATTGCTGGGGGGGCAGGGTAAAGGTAATCAGACGGGAATTCACCACCCTGACATCCCGAATTTGATTCCGTCCCACGAAAATCTGGGTGTTATCCAGAAAATTGGTTCCCATCAAAACAACTGGGGTTCCCGTGGAACCGGTGGCAACCTGGTTTGGTCCGATACTTGTGATGGTCGGGGAAGCAGTGCGGAATTGGAAAAACTGACCCGTGGCTCCATCCAGGACAAAAACAGAGTTATCCGTAACGGCAATCCCGACCGGGTTTTGAATGGTTCCCGGAGGGGTCAATTCAGTTGTGGTAATTTTGTCGCCATTGACAGTGACAATGAAAACAGTTCCGGCTGCTGCGATGTAAAGATTGCCTGCGCGGTCCTGGGCAATGGCGGATGGGCGGGCGTTTTGGAAAGGTTCTTCCTCGGTCTGGGGCTGGATTCCGCCAAATTTGACATTGACAGTTGGTTCAGCCACACCGCTGGATTGGGAAATTGATTTCACCGTCCCGCTGCCGACCGCAATTTGTCGTACAAAGGCACTGTTTTCCGTCACATTGAGAATCGTGTCTGAAAGTGTGATTTTTTGGGGTGTGTTAAATCGGGCGGTGGCGGCGGTTCCATCCTGGGTTCCGCTTTGTCCAAGCCCTCCAGCCAACAGGCGGACGGTAGTCGAGTTTTTATTGACCGTGGCCTGCCAGATGACATGGTTGACAGCATCGGAAATATACAGGTCTTCGTTGGAGTCAATCGCCACGTCACGCGGCCCCCAACTGGTCACGCTGGCTGCCACTGCCTGAATGTCGCTCAGGCTCACGACGGTTCTGACATCGCCGGTTCCCGGATTGATACGGCGCACCGATTGGTTGTTGGTATCGGCCAAGTAAACCTGACCTCCGATTCCAACTCCCAAGGGGGCGTTGAAAAGGGCTGCAGTGGCTGTCCCATCGGAATTCCCGGAGGTGCCCGAACGACCCGAAAAATCACTCATGGATTGCAGCGGACGGCGAATCCGCAAGACATGTTTTTGAAAATCGGAAGCAAAGAAATTGCCGGTGGCACCTTGGACCTCAAGGTCGCTGTTGCCAAAAATTCCTGAGGTTTCAGTTGTCACATCGTTGACGGCAAAGGTGGCCATGGCGGTGATGTTTTGACCGGCCGAAACTGTAATCGTGGCGGACCCACGGGCTGTGCCAGTGACCACTCCGGCAGTGGAAACGTTGGCAATGGCGGTGTTGTCACTGGAAAATGTGACCGGGGCTCCCGGAATTGGTTGTCCGTTTTGGTCAAGGACTGAAACTTGCAGGGTTGTTGTCCCCCCGGTGTTGACCGTGAATGATTTAGGGCTGGTAATTGTGACCGAAGTGGGGGTTGCCTGGGGTGACCCCGCTCCAACAATAAATTTGATGGTATTGGAAGTCTGGCCGCTTGGTGAAACGACGTTGATGTCATACGAGATGTCATTTTGAAACAGGGAGTCTGGTGCCCCTTTGATGACGATTTTCGTGTCGTTTTTAATTTTGGCCGTGACCGGGGTAGTGTTGAAGAAAACGGTTGAGTTGGCCTGGAACCCACTGCCTTTGATCGTGATTTTAGCCGGGGTCTGGCCTCTGGGAGTGGTTCCTGGGGAAATCGAGTTGATGACAGGCGGTGATTGCAGGAAATTCAGAGAACTGCTGGCCGCCTGGACCGGATGCAAACGGGTTAATGAATGACTTAATCCAAATGCCAATGCAAGAGTAAGAATCCCCAATACGAATATCGAATAAACAGGCTTTTTCATAGGTTGTAACTCCTCAAGTTTGAGTGGAAAGCCGCATATATAATTTGAATTGTTTCACTAAAAACGTGCCTTGTACAGTCTGATGGAATACGGTTCCCAGAGGTTGATTGGGTTTCTTTGGAATATGGCCCTTTGGTGACTCTTTTCAGTTGTAAAACCTGGGGCAGGGCAACCAACCTGTCTTCCTCGCCACCTAAATTCACCTTCCAGACTTGACGGGCTTTTTCCTTTTATGATGGATTGAGTTCGCAAATCGTTTTATTTCCAACTCATTTTGGAGGGTTCATGAAAAAGATCATTGGAATTGGTGTTGTGTGTTCACTGCTGCTGGTTTTGACCGGAACCGGGGGCACCGCGTGGGCACAGGAAGGCAAGCACGAAAAAAAGCACGAGGTTCACAATAAAATTCATTCCTGGAAACAGTTGGATGAATACCATGATGTAATGGCTGCCACGTTCCATCCGATGGAGGAAGGCAATCTCAAGCCGATTCGGTCCCGTGCCGATGAACTGGCCCTCAAGGCGACGAACTGGGCGAAATCAACCCCGCCTAAGGAATTTGACCGTCCCGAAATCAAGCAAAACCTGACTGCCCTCGAAACGGAATCCAAGGCACTGGCCGCACTGGTCGGAAAGAAGGCCACGGATGAGGAAATCAAAAAATCCCTCACGGCTCTGCATGACCGGTTCCACCAAATCGTCGGGCAATGCCGGGATGCTGCCAAGAAATAACCTGTTATTGGCACGGGTGGAGGAGGTTGGGTCGAAGGTTTTCCTGAGCTGACCCAAGCCACCCTCCACCGGTCGCCATTTTTTCCTGTTTCAGGAAGGCCGACGCCATGTCCGGATTTTTCCGTACCCCTCATTTCAAATCTGGTTTTCCCCCTTTTTCCGTTGGGTTGCTGTTGTTTTTTCTGGCGAGTCTGTTCGTTGGATGCCAGGCACCCGGTAATCAGCCACCAACCCTGAACCGGACCCCTCCCTCACCTGTGACACAAACACCTCAACCCCCTTTACAGCAACAGGAAGCAAGCTGTGCCGTGTGTAGTATGCCGGCTGGCAATGACTGCGAAAACCGGTTTTTGACCGCTCTGCCTGAGCGAAAGTTTATTGCTTTGTGTTCCGCCATTTGTGCCACCTCGTTTGTGGCAAAAAATCCGGCTGCCCTGGATGAACTCGAAGTGCTTGATTTTCAGACCAGGAAACTGGTTCCGGCGAAAGCAGCCTTTTATCTGATTGATTCAAAGCTGGAGGTGCTTGGTGCCATGCCTCCGACGGTGGCCGCCTTTGGGGAAAAGACAAGTGCCGAAGCTGCCAAGAAGAAAAACGGAGGGATGGTTCTGGATTGGAACTCCCTGCTTGAAAAGCTCAAAAAAAGCCCGGAATTTCAAAACCATTGACAGAAACATCTGCCAGTGCAGCCTGATCCGAAATTTTCAGGCAGAGCGGGAGGGTGAAAGCGGACCCCTTGGGTGCAGAATGCAAGATGAGTCGCTGCAATATCGTTACCGGTGGGAAAGCTCAATTACGCCAATCAATGGGTCCTGGGTGGATTTGAGGTACGTTTCGTAATCCAGGTTCTCCACTGATACTTGCGCCGGATGAGTTTTCCTCCAGGATTGATAGGTGGCTTTTTCGCTGTCTGTCAAGACCACTGTTTCCTGTTCCGCGCGGGAACGAGGCAAGGCCTCAAAAAATTCCACCGGACCCTTCGACTGAATCACCACAAACCGGTCTGAACCAACCACATTATCAAACTTGAACCACATTTTCGGCAGGGAAATTTCCTCCTGAGCCAAAACCTTTGATGCTCCCCTGCGCAGATGCCTGGCTGGAAACAGCAGAATGACCTGTCCGTTGGGTGATTCATTCAGAATATACAGGTGCCCTTCAGTGGAAGGTTGGGCAAAAAATTTGAATTTGTTGCCAGAGCGATACACTTCCCGGCCTGAAGAATAGAACGGCTTGCCTTTTCCATCATCCACCCGCAACCGGTATCGCAAGGTCAACAGGACTGCCGGGGTGACCGGGGGAGGTGTCGGTGGATTCTGCACCACTGGATTGGAGAGCGGTGACTGGTTCAGGTACTGAAGTCCCCAGAGTCCGCCCACAACCAAAACCAGTATCAGGGCTGCACCAGCCAGCCAGCGCATGGGAGAAAAAGTGGCTGATGGTAAAACAACCTGCACCTGCAATTGCTCCGGATTGAGTACGATACGATTTGGGGCAGTCGTGGCGGATTCCAAAAGGGGCATGCCCGGTGGCCTTGGGGCTGCCTCTTTGGCGTTGACATTGGGTGGTTGCCCCGAAGGATCCAAGGTCATTTCCGGGTCTTCCGGAAGAACTGCCTGGGCACCTGAAAATTTAGCGGTTTCAGCCCGGTCCAGCCGGGCCGGTTTGGCTTCAGCCGAGGCCGGGGATTTTGCTTCAACCACAGCTACTGGTTGGGCCAAAACCACATTGGGTCTGACCGCCGGGTTTTTCCCTGAACTTGAAAACGCAAGGCTCAGGGCCGTACAAAAGGCCCTGGGAGTTTGGTACCGGTCCGAAGGTTCATAGCTCAGGGCTTTGGAAATAACGGTTTCGACTTTTTCAGGGAGGTCCGGACGCAATTTGCGCACAGGAGTTGCCCCGTTTCTTTGTTTGCGCTCAATGGCCAGAATGGTAGGTTCCCGAAACGGGGCCGCCCCGGCCAGCATTTGATAAGCAACCACGGCCAGTGCCCAGAGGTCCATCATGGGGGAAGGCTGGGCCCCCTGCAACTGCTCCGGTGAAGAATACCAAGGCGTTCCAATGCTGGAGCCGTCGGCGGTCAAGGCACTGTTGATGACCGAGTTCTCAATCCGGGCAATGCCAAAATCAATGATTTTAACCTGTCTCGTGCCACCTGAAAGGGTTTGCAGCATGATATTGGAAGGCTTCAAATCACGATGGATGATACCTTCGCTATGGATAGCCTCCAGCGCCGCCCCAATTTGGTTGACAATGGAAAGCACTTCTTGCAGGGGCAGGGTCTGTCGTTGTTTCAATACCTTGTCGAGCGGGTCGCCGGCTATGTATTCCTGGACCAGAAACAGGCTCCCATCCTCTGTCTCGCCGCTGTCAATGATTTGAACAATATTTGGATGGGTAATGCGCAGGTAGGCTTCCTTTTCCCGTTCCATCCTTTGTTTGGCTTTGGGGCCGAATTTCTCGATGAATTTGGCATTGATGACCTTGATGGCCACCATGCGGTCCAGATTTCTTGAGTCAAAGGCACGAAAAACCGCCCCCATCCCGCCTTCACCAATTTTTGCGTCAATACGGTAACGGGTGGCCAGCAATGAACCAATTTGAAATGGAAAGGGGTCAGGAGTGGACATTCAGGGAGTTTTGAGTTTTGAGTTTTGAGTTTTGAGTTTCAGGAAAACCTTAACATGAAGCAAAAAAGGTTTGGAAAAAGGGCTTCTGATGGGATGAGCCGATCCGGAGCCGAACTCAAAACTCAAAACTCAAAACTGTTTAACGGACATGCTTGATGTCAATTTCGGCTTTGAGTAAGTCGCCTCGGTTGGCAAAATACAAAGCCAGGGTTTCACGTGAAGGAAGATATACTTCTTCCTGGGAAATGGTCTTATATTGACGCCGGTTCAATTCAGCCGCCAGCACCTGGGTCAGGTTGGCGGTGGGGTCTTCAAAACCGGTGATTCGGTCGGGACTGAAAAGCACTGTCAGACGGTCCACACCCGGAGGCGGGTCAATCCGCAGGGCTCCAATCATAACCGGTGTTTCCGGAACCACCGCCGCACTTTGGCCAGGGTCCGGATAGATTAAAGTCCTGGTCTTATCATCCGACCCAAGATTGACGACATACAGGTAACCGGGTTTTGAAACCTCAAAGAGCAGATACAAAATATCGCCTTCCCGAAAATTCCCTTGCGGGTCGGTCAAGCCATAGGGTTTCCCGTCTTTGGGTTTTTCCAGTTTGGTCAGATTGCGACCAACATCATACCCAGCCGGTGTTTCCCGTCCCCGCGACATCACACAAAACCGGAGCGCCGTCACCTTTTCCCGTCCTGCCGGTTTGGCCAGGGGTTCGGCCGGAGCCGCTGGAATCGGCGGGCGTTGGGGAACTTTGGTCCGTTTCCGCGTCCGGGTGTTGGAGGATGCTTTTTGCTGGGTCTGGGTATCAAAAATTCCCCGTGGCGTATCATCCTCCGGAGCCTGAGCTGCTGCCGGAGCAACCCCGAACAGCACGATTGCCAATAGCCAAACCAATTTTCTCAGCCTGATCATCACTTTTAACCTCAATTCATGTGCAGAAAAAATGCACCGACAAAGGGGGTGCTTTGGGGGCTGGCTCCATTTCAAATGCGCCGTTTCAACTTCATTGGAAATGAAAACAGAAATGACGAATCACACGGTCAGTTCATTACGGGTTTGGGTTGTGGGCCGGGAGCGCGTGAAAACGGACCATACTGTAACACGTTTTTTTGAAAATTTCGCCCCTGCCTGCCATTTTCCAACATCTTTGGTCCGGCTGGATTGTTTTATTCCGAGCGCAGAAAGTACGCCGCCAGTTAAACTGGCGGCTGTACAACCTCTCAGTTGAGCCCCGTCTTTTGCAACGAACAGGGTAAGTAATACCAGCGGTCTTTAGAGAGCAATGGTCAGGGTGATGGTCGGAGCATTGATTTGGCTCACACCGTTTGCCGTTCCCCGAATTGTAATGACATAGACCCCGATGGGAGCCCCACTTCCCACCACCAGATTCATACCCACCGAGCCTCCGGTGGCCGGGTTTGGGTTAAAGACGGCGGTCACGCCGGAGGGTAACCCTTCAGCGGCAAATTGGACGGCTGCCGTGGTCCCGGTTCGTTGCAACGTAATATTAAAGGATTTGGTTTCGCCGAGCCGCATGGTTTGAACCGTAGGGGATACCGCAATGACAACGCTCGAGCTGGGGGTGGATGCCGTTATAACCAATGTGACAGTCGTTGGGGTCACGGTGGCGTTAGTGGCTTGGCCGTTGATGGTCAGCGTATAGGTGCCAACCGGAGTTGAGGACCCGGTGGTCACCGTCATCGTTGCAGAAGTTCCCGTTGGTGTATCCGGGTTAAATGTGGCATTGGCTCCGTTTGGCAGCCCTGAAGCCGACAATCTCACCCCGCTGGTGGTATTGGTCCGGTTGATTGAAACCTGAAACGTGGTTGACTGGCCGACCTGAATGCTTTGGGACAAAGGAGATGCCGAAAGGGTGATGGTACCTGTGGTAATGGCTGTTACCACCAGGGTGACCGTAATAGGGGAAATGGAAATCCCGGTGGCTTGGCCGGCAAGTGTCAGGGTATAGGTGCCAGCCGGAGTTGAGGAACTGGTCGTCAGGGTCAGGGTTGAGGAGGTTCCCGTTGTCGAATTTGGACTAAAAGCGGCATTCGCCCCGCTGGGCAGACTGGTAGCCCCCAACTGGACCGGTCCGGTGAAATTGGACCGGGTGAGGGAAATCTGATAGGTGGCGGAACTGCCTGCCGTAACCGTTTGCGTCGGTGGGGTGGCAGCCAGAATGACGGTGCCAGCGGAAGTTGCCGAAGTCACGACCAGAGTCAGGGTCATGGGACTCACTGTGGCATTGGTCGCCAGTCCTGAAACTGTAACCGTGTACGTACCTGCCGGAGTGGAGGAACTGGTGGCTATTGTCAGGGTCGAAGAGGTCCCTGTGGTTGTGGTTGGATTAAACGTGGCACTGGCCCCGCTGGGCAGGCCACTGGTCGCTCCGAGCTGAACCTGGCCGGTGAAATTGGACCGGGTGAGGGAAATTTGATAGGTGGTTGAACTTCCTGCCGTGACGGTTTGGGAAGTCGGGGTGGCTCCCAGGGCAACCGAACCGCTGGTTGCGCCGCCACTCACCACCAACGTAACCGGAACCGAAGCGATGGTAATGCCTGTGGCTAGTCCGCCAATGGAAAGGGTATAGGTTCCCCCTGGTGTGGCTGCTCCGGTGGTTACGGTCAACGTTGCCGTATTGCCTTTGGTATCATCCGGGTTGAAGGTGGCAGTTGCGCCACTGGGTAAGCCTGACACCCCAAAGCGAACCGAGTCGGTAAAATTGGTCCTGGTCAACGTTACCTGATAGGTGGTGGATTGTCCGGCCTGGACCGTTTGGGAAGCAGGAGTGGCTGTAATTCGAACCGAACCTCCGGCATTGCCTGAGCCTATGACCAGATTCACGGTGACAGGTGAAACGGTGGCCCCGGTAGCCTGCCCGCCTATCGAAATCGTATAGGTTCCGGGTGGAGCCGAAGTGGTGGACCGCAGGGTCAGCCCACTGGTATTTCCGGTGGTTGACGGAGGATTGAACTCGGCAATCACACCTGTGGGGAACCCTGTTGCGGCAAACCGAACCTCGCCGGTGAAATTGCTGCGGGTCAGCGATAACGAAAAAAGGGCATCCTGTCCGGCGTTGATGGTGGCTGCTGGCGGCGTGGCGGAAACTTTGACTGAGGCTGTTCCGCTGGGCGCGGTTACCGTCAGGTTGACTGTGACCGGTGTGACATTGGCTCCGTTGGCCTGACCATTGATGGTGATATTAGCCGACCCTGCCGCAGTGGAATTCGTGCGGACGGTCAGGGTGGCTGAGGTTCCGGTTGTCGAATCGGGGCTGATTTCAGCTTCCAATCCGGGTGGAACTCCAGCCAGGGAAAGCCGAACCTCACCGGTAAAATCACCTCGGAACAAGGTCACCGCATAAGTGGCGGTCTGGCCGGCGGTAATGGTTTGCGCCGGCGGATTAGCCGAAAGTCGAACGGTTCCTCCCTGCGGTTGGCTCAAACTCAGGCTGCCCGTGACCGATTGCACCGATGCACCATTGGCCTGTCCCATGACGGTAAACTGAATGGTTCCGGAGGGATTGGTGGGACTGCTGGTAATGGTCAGTCTGGCACTGTCGCCCTGGACCGTTTCGGGGTCAATGAGGGCGCGCATGCCTTGGGGTAGACCGGAAACCGCAAGTCGCACATCCCCGGAGAAGTTTGACCGTTTCAAACCAATCGTATAGAGCGCCGCCTGACCGGGCAGGATATTTTGGTTCTGGGGTGTCAGGGAGAGTGCCACCACCGCCGGTTCCGGTCGAATGACATTCAGGACCGCTTCGACGGAATTGGACAGGCCCGGAGTTTGACCCGCTGAAAAATTGCCCGTGATTTTCAGCGCATACCGACCGGAAGGTGTGTTGGTGGCGGTCAGAATCTGTAAGGTGGCATCCTGTCCGGTAACCGGATTGGGGGTGAATTTGGCTTGAACGCCGGAAGGCACTCCGGCCACCTGCAAGGAAACCGGACCGTCATAACCGGTGCGGGCAATCTGAATGCCGTACATGGTCCCCTGTCCGGCGGTGACGGTTTGTTCACGGTCTTTCAGGTTGAGAGTGAAATATCCGCCCTGAATCACGGTCAGATTGGCGGAGGCCGCACCGGCCCGATGCTGCAATCTGACTTCCACGGTGCCGGGTTGTGTCAAGGGCGGAGCTTTGAAGGAAAGCCGGGTGGAACTCTCCACCCGCACTTCCTGGGCTGGCAGGGAGCCAATGCGTACCTGGGTGTCGCGCAAAAAATTGGTTCCAAGCACCGTGATAATGGGGCTTTCACCCGTGCGAACCTGAGTGGGGGAAAGACTGGTGATGGTCGGAGCAGTTCCCAAACCAACCCGAATCAGTTGTTGTTTGCCTGAATCCAGCACATAGGCCGAACCGTCGCCAATCGCAATTCCAACTGCTTTGGTGAAGGTTCCGCGTTGACACAGGTCCGCCACCGAAACCGTCGAATCCGTCAGAGAGAGCACTTTGACTGAACTACCATCCGAAACATACACGTTTCCCACCGGGTCAACGGCAACTCCCGCCGGGTCTTCAAAGGTGACATCACTCCCGGTTTGGTCATCGTGGGGAATAATTTGTCGTCCGGCCAGGCCGTTGTTCCCCAAAACGCCGATGGTGGTAACCTGACCGCTGGCGACATCCACCAACCGGATGACCTTGTTGCCCCGGTCACTCACCACCAGTTGGTTGGCTACGACCGCCGGAGCCAAATCCTGCGGATTGTTAAACCGGACATCACCGCCAACGCCATCCACTTTCCCGGCCAGTCCCAGGCTGCCCGCCAGAACCGACAGCTTGACCCCATCGTTCAGATTGGCTTTCCACACAACATGATTTTCACCATCGGTGATAAACAGCGTCCCGTCGCCCAACTGGACTACTCCTCGCGGGCCCCAGTTGGAAATGCCCGCCTGGGCTGCCACGTCTGTTTGATGAATGATGGTTTCAACCGTACCGGTTTTAGGATTGAAGCGGCGAATGGAGCGGTTGGCCGTATCTGCCAGAAAAACAAACTGAGTGCCAATGCCTATTCCAAATGGACCGTTAAAGCGGGATTGAGTGAGCAGGCCGTCAATGTTGCCGGGTGTTCCCGACAGTCCGGCATAATCCTGGAGCGGCTGTCCAATCGGAGCACTTTTCACCACGTGGTTGCGCAGGTCGGAAGCATAAACCCGGTTGTTGGCATCAATTTTGACATCCCCATCCCCAATAATGCCGGAGGCCGCCGCCGCCACTTCGCTCACGGTGAAGGTTTCATCCAGCGTGGCCTCGCCAGAGGTCAGCCGAACGGTGGCGGCTCCGCCGGAAACTCCGCGCAAAAGCCCGGTTGCATCAACCGTCAACCGTTCGGGATTCAGACTCCGGAAGGTAATTGGTGCTCCGGTCACTGCCTGCCCATTGCGGTCCAGTACCGTGGCCCGGAGGGTGAGGGAATCACCGGCATTCACATTGCGGTTTTGGGGCTCGGTGATTTGGATGGTGTTGGTGCTTCCCACGGCAAAATCAACCGCAACGGAAGCCTGTCCATCCGGTGTGACCACCCGGACAGCCAGAATTTTATTGGTTGAAAACAAGGTGGCAGGCGGGTTTTTGAGAACGATTTTGGTTTGCGAGCTTTTGACCTTGGCCGTTACCTGCGTGTCGTCAAAAAAGACCTGGGAATTGGCGACCAATCCCGTTCCTTTCAGCACGATTTTGGCGGGAGCCTGTCCCACGGTTGTTTGATTGGGCGAAAGCGAAGTAATGGTGGCCGATTGAGCGGAAACCAGAGCCGACCAGACCAGCAGGCACACGAACAGGCAAACACTTTCTGAACAAAAGCGTGTAAAAACAGACACGTAGCGCATAAACCACCATTGGAATAAACTCAACTTGGGCGGGTGGACGACGTTCGACGGAAGGAGATACCACGTCTCAGGGCTGATGGTTGGGGTAAGAATCGGTTTTCTTTCAGGGTTGGGCCGCAGAAATATTGTTTGTGTCAGTCCAAACAGGCACATTGGGTGCCGTTATCTGATTGTTGTGTCTGTGCCGAACCTGACCGCATCAGCCAAAGCCGAGTTGTAGAAAATAAGGTTATTGAATTGTAGAGGTGTGACGGTCTAATGGGGCAAAAGTCCCACGAAAGCATGGGTTTGTCAAGGAAAAAGACAGCCTGGGAAGATTTCCCGACAGCGGGCGAAAAGGAGCGTGCCGAAAACCTGCACGCTCCTTTTCGGATATCTGTTCCAGCTTGGGTTACAGGGAGTTGAGAAACTCGTAGAGGTCGTTCTTCTGTTTTTTGGTCAGGGCTTTGAACTTTGTAGTCACAAAGTCTGCTTCACCTCCATGTCGTTTGATGGCTTCCTCATACGTCAGCGAGGCTCCGTCATGCATGAGTTGATTCCTTGCCCGCAGGCCCCACAATGGTGCGGTCCGCATCTTGTTGCGGGTCCCCAGACCACCGTTTTGCACAATGCCGTCCCCAGTGCCGATGTCGTGGAGCAGAAAGTCGCCGAATGGGTGAAAGACTTTGTCGCCCAATGCCGGAGGAATGGTAAACATGCCGCCGTTAATCACAAAACCGGCGGGCAGGGTCTGCATGGTGGGAACATGACAAATGGCGCATCCGATGTCATTAAAAAGCTTCTCGCCGGAAACCCCTGCCGGGGAAGCAGCCAGTTCCGCATCACGGGAAGGGGCTTTGGTGGAACGGATAAAGCGGGTAAAGGCTTCGATATCGTCGTTGTCTCCTTCATCCGGGTCTGGAACGGGGTCATATTTATCAATGGCGCGACCATTGGAAGTGTTTTCCACGGGAAAGAGCGGGGTGGTGATGCCCATTTCATTGACATAGGCATCACCTGAAAACGAGAGCAGGCTGGCCTGCTGGCATTTCCAACCAAAACGCCCAATCCGCTTGATGCCGGGAGCCTCTTCAATCGGAACGTAGATGGCCTCTCCCTTGATGCGGCCTCCGGATTTGTTTGGCTGTTCCTTGGCAATGGTAAGCAGGGTATTGTCATCCACTGCCTCGACAAAACCATCTCCCAAAATGCTTAAAGAAAGTCGGAACGCGCGCACCTCGTAGCCGGCAAACACCCGTTCCTGGATTTTCGGATGGACCGCCCGGCTGTGAATGAGCGAGCCGCCGGGATGTTCTTCAAATTTCGTCCCGTCAAAGTGTCCGGCCCGTAAAACCGCCACCTGGCTTCCGCCCCCGGTGACCGGGTTGCCGTGACATTCACCGCAGGAAAGACCGTTATAAACCGGCCCAATGCCATCATCAATATCTTCGACGGCAAGAAAAGATTCCCGGTCTGCGTCGAAATCAACCTGTTCCAGCATGCCGTTGGTTTTGTTGTCAAATCCGGTGGGTGCTTCGGTGGCTGAGGTTTGGGCAAAGGGGTTGGATTGAGCAATGATTGGCTGTTTGCCCTGGCTGCATACCAGGAAAGCCAATGACAGACAAAACATCAGCGAAGCAAGTTTGATTCGTCGCATACAGGAGGTTCCTTGCCAACAGTTGAAAGGGTTTTTTGTGGTGTTTGGGGAAACCGAGCATGTGGTTACAAAAACTTCAGCACGAAATTTCTAGGTTGTCGTCGCCTCAATAGCGTCCCCCGCTTTTTTTGCAGGTGATTTGAGCGGCAGTGTAGCCTTTTGGCCGGGTCGCCACATGTCCCAAATTGGGATAACGACCATGATCAGTGAAGTCGCGCCAATCGCCACGGCTCCGACGTAGAGCAAAAACCCCATTTTGACCGAAACGTAGCGCACCAGCCAGGGGGTGGCAATAAACAGCAGCACACCGCCAAAGGCCGTAACATAGGTGGTGAGCTTGAGCCATTCCCGGACGCGGGTGCGCATCAGGAAATGAGCCAGCACAAACATAATCAAGGGCATTTCAAACAGATGCGGGTGCGTGATATCGAGCAGGGAACTGAAGGTGTTCATGCGGCTGACCAACACGTCATTTTCAGACGGCAAGGCTTCGAGCGGCAATGTTTCAAGGGCTGCATCCGGTGGCGGGGCCGGTGGTTCCGGGCCGTAGCGCTGGACCACACCGTTTTTGATGCGGCCCACTTTGTCGTACACATTCAGTTCCGCCACGGAAATCGTGCCGATGATGGTGACCAAAAACAGCGTAATCAGGATTTTGGTGTTGGTATCGCTTTTGGCTAAAGGGAATGGTGTCATGGTGAGGGAAAGCCACTTTCAGGGAAAACTTCATTCGGCAGCCAGGGAAATCCTTCGCTGTACGCCAACTGCACCGCCGGCGGCTCCGGGTCGGGTACCAACAGGCAACCTTGGACCTCTGGAAAAAGGCGTTCCGCGCAGGCAAGTCCTTTTTCCAATCCATGAGCCAGGATGAGTTTGGAGGCAACCTCTGCATCTGAGGCCCAAAAGGTGAGGGCCGTCGCGCTGCCCTGTCGGTCCAAAGGAAATCCGGTTTGGGAATCCAGCAAGTGGGAAAATCGGGTGCCGGCAATGTCAAAAGTTTTTTCCCCGGTACCGGAGGTTGAAAGCCCCATTCGTTCAAGGTGAAGTGCCCCCACCAGCAGGTCTTCTCTTTGATAATGGCGCATCCCAATCTGCCACGGATTCTGGGTGATTTGTTGCCCGCAGCCGGACAGACTGCTGGTGCCGGCATTGATAAGTCCCCTGGAAAAATCCGTCTCATCCATTTCCATTGTGGCCAAATCAACGGCTTTTCCTTTGGCAAAGCCGCCCAGGTCCAATCCCATTCCCGGATGCTCAAAAAAAACCGTTCTGTTTTGATGGTCAAGGTGAATCCGGCGAAAATCGGACAATTCCAGCGCTTTCCTTACTTCCTCCGGGCTTGGCAGGCACTGAATTGCCTGGGCTTTTTCCCACAGTCGCATCAGCGGCAACAGGCAGATGGAAAAAATCCCATTGGTCCGGTGCGTTAAGGTCAAGCCTGGTTGGATGATTTCAAACAGTTCCTCACTGACCGAAACCGGACTGACGGCGGCGTTTTGATTCAGTCGGCTTACTTCGCTGGCAGGGTCAAACCGGTTGCAGAGCCGTTCAATTGTTTCAAAGGCAGCAAATCCATCATGGACAATCTGCCGCAAATCGGCTTCCGACTGGCGGTCATCCTCCGCCAGAATTTCGACCGTGGTTCCCATCAGGTAGCGGACTTCACGATAGAGGTTTATCCGTTTTTGCTTTTTTGCCTTTTTGGTCATTTAGCTCCGATAACAGGCTTCACAGACGAGCAGGGCTTTTTTGGCTCCCCGGCAAAAGGCACGGGAGGAAAGTGTGGCACCAGTGATGCCAACAATATCGGAACCAACCAGCAGGCGGTCACGGCTCGATTTATTGCGGAACTGGTCGGTAAAGCGGGCGTCCTCAACTTCCCAGCCCCGCGTTTCCCGAAACACCATGAGCGCTACCCGACTGAGTTTGAATTCCCTGGAAATGCCGACAATAAAGGTAATGTACTGTTCCTTGCCGATTTCATTGGCAATCATGGCATAGCCGTCGGTTTGTCCGCCGGTCTCACCCCGGAAGAAGGTAAAGGAATGACTGCTCAGACGGAGTTGCAAAGCCCGTTCGACTGCCTGGGCCTGAGTCTCGCTTAAAACCTTGTCTTCGCGGTTGATTTTTTCCGACCGGGGAAAAATCAGTTTCAACGCCTGCTCAGCCGTGAGGTATTTGCGTTCCTGGGCAAAAACGGAAATACCGGACCCACCTGTCAGGACGGTTCCGGTTCCGATTGCAACCTGTTTGAGGAAAATTCGGCGGTTCATGTTCAATTGAGAATTGAGAATTGAGAATTGAGAATTGAGAATTGAGAAAGAAAATTGTTGATACCCCAAGGACCTTGGCCCAACCGCTGAAAAATCCCCGGAGCGGATTTCCAATTCTCAATTCTCAATTCTCAATTCTCAATTAAAACGCATAGGCCATCCCGAAGCTGAAACCTTTAACCCCCAGGTTGGTAAAGTAGGGCGGAAAGGGGCGGCCGTCCGGCAAGCGCAGGAGCAGGCCCGGTTTCAGGTCGTGATGGTAGGTAAAGTTAAAGGTGGCGGCTTCCGTGGGTCGAATCGAAAGCCCATAACTGGCCCGCCGCATATTAAGCGGAAAGCGGAAATCAGGATAGGAGCGGTCCAGATTAACCTGGTCAAACCGAAAAACAGGGGCAATTGTGGCATCTTCGGTCGTGCGTGAAGTCAGCCACTTTGGATGAAACCGATAGCGCGCTTCCAGGTAAAAGCCGTCGGTGGAGCGGGCAGCTTTGTCAAAAACCGGTTCGTTGATGTTCGCATCAATGAAATCAAAGGTATTGACATAATCGCCTTTGGGCAGAGACAGCAAAAAACGTTTGGCCGCCAGTTCCTGTTCGGTTTCGGGCGCGCGCCCGATGGCGGCACGGGCATATTCACCCACGATTTGGAAATCCCGGAACGTATATTTCCCATCAAAAGCCCAAATCGAAAGGTCATACTGGCCCCGGTTGTCATGTTTGCCCCGATAGCCGGAAACCCCGATTTCAGTGCCAATGAACGGACTGTAGGTCAGTCGGCCTACGGCTGATTTCTGCGGATTGTTGTCAAAAAACCGATTGTTGCCTTTGGTTTCAAAGAGACCGGCTTCGCGGGCAATTTCGCCACCTTCGTCACTGCGCAGCCCGTTGACGACATACCCTTCATAGGTGAACAGTCCTTTCCGGCCCACTTTGAACTGTCCGTTGGCTCCGATACCGGCATCCTTATAGGTCGAAGGAATCACAAACGTGCTGACCAGCGGACGGGTGATGATGTCGCGCAGGTTCGAGTCGTGGAAGAGATTAAACCGGCCCAACGGCGGAATCACAATCCCACCCCGCAGGTTGAACTTTTTATTGAACTGGTATTCCAGATACATCTGTTCGATTTCGACTTCCTTGCCGGCGAATTCGAACTCGATTTCGCTGTTGAAAACCAGTTTGTCGGTAATAGCGGCAGCCACGCCCAAAATCAGTTGGGGCGAAGAAAAAGTGTTTCGCTTGAAGTTGGTAACATCCGTCTGGCCGGGGTTTTCCTCGTCGGCGTTGGCCCGAATTTCAAAACCGTCGTCAAGTCCGCGCGTCACATACCGAAAGTCGGCATAGCCGCCGATTTTGATGCGGTCGTTTTTGAACAGCCCTTCGGAACCGGAAAATGTCCCGCCTTGAATTTTAGACTTCACCAGGGCGTCAATCGCTTTCGGGTCATCCTGGGCGGCTTTGGATTTTTTATCCTGTTCTGTGAGCGATTGAGGCACGGCAGGCGAGGGGAGCGCCGTGGCAGCTACTTCCGTCGGGGTCCCGGTTCCAGGGAAGGATAAGGCTGGAGTGGCCTTGGCTTGCAGACCCTCAACCAGTGAAGCCAATTTATCAATTTTGGCATTGGCTTCGGCCAACTGCTTTTTGAGCTGGATGATTTCCTCATCGGTTTTGGAAGCGGAACGGGTTCCTGCCGGCTCCAGCGCCACTGAAACGGCAGTTGGTTGATTACCGGTCAAGGTGACGGGCTGCACAAATTGGGTAAAACCAAGGGCTGTCGCTTGGAGCAGATAGGTTCCTTCAGGCAGGGAATCCAGGCGGAACATTCCGGTGGCATCCGTCGAAACATTGAGAGTGGCCCCGGTGACTTGATGGCGAACCAGCACAATTGCACCGGAAATGGCTGAACCGTTTTGGTCCCGGACCAGTCCGGCCAGCGTTCCCTTGCCGGTTCCGGCCAAAGTTGAAAAGTTGCTTTCCACCAAAAGAAAACACATGAACAGCAGCAGGCTGACCAAAGGTTTGGCAAAGTTATTCAAGGAATACAACAAAATAACGGTGTTTTCCCGGCGATAAACCTGGGAATCTGCCTTTCCAGGGGGAGGATGGGTCATGGTTCCGAGCTTTCCTTTCTCTTGCTGTCCAGCGGGGTCGAGGTGCAAAAGGCTTGAAAGCATGTTACATTCGGCTCGTACACCACACTCGACAAATCATTTAGGCTGTTGGGGTTGGTGGCTTATCAGGACCCCTTGGATTCGGCAAAATCCAAGGGGTTTTCATTTTGACTTTTGACGGCAAATGAAAGTCGTTTTCAGTTAAAAGGATAAAAGTCTCTTCCGAGGAGTGTCAAGCAAAAAGCGTGAATGGTTTAATGGAAAAAGAATTGGCTGGGGAAAAAGCTTTCTTTCAAGCTTCGGGAATCAGCAGCAGCCGGATGGCATAATGAATACAAAAGAGCAGTCCTAAAATTGCCAGACTGCCAATCAGGCCCACGTTTGTGCCAAACAGTTTCAGAGCCACAACCACAACCCTCCAGAGAATCAATTTCACCACAAACAGGATGGCTTCGGTTTCATAACGGTCTTTCCAGTCCCGGCCCATATCTTTGTCCCTTGAAAATTGCGCTGAAATTGATTTGTCCATTAGTATCACCGCGCTTTTCCGGTTTCAAATCCACGATACAGCACGTTTTCCCAATCTATCTTGGTATCAAACCTTTCAAGGAGCAGAACCCATGGCAGAAGAAAAAACCTACCTTGAGTTTTCCGAACCCGATGGCGGTTCCCACAAATTCTATGAAGTCACGATCAAAGACACTGAAGTAATCATTCGTTATGGACGCATCGGCGACCAGGGCCAGTCCTCGACCTCCAAGTATCCAACTCCTGAGAAAGCCAAGGCCGAGGCGCTAAAGAAAATCAACGAAAAACTCCGCAAAGGATATGAACAGGCCGTCATGGGGGTCCGGCAAAAACGCAAGATTACCCAACGGACTGCCCAAATGGACCCGACGGAACTCGCCCGGATTCAGGCCGAGCGGCAGCAGCGGCGACAGGCACAGGCACAGCCGCAAAGCGGTTCGACAGCCAGTCCGGCCCGCACTTCCAAGCCCAAGAAAGTGACGCTCACGGCTCCGGTGGTGTGGGAATTTGATTCGGGTTCCAGCGCGCTGGGGATTTTTATTGATGATGGTTTGTGCTGGGTCGGCAACCAGGCCGGAAAAGTCTATGCGCTCAAGCACACGGGGGAAATTTTCACCACCTTCAAATTGCCCGACGGCGTGAAGGCAATTGTGGCCGACGACGAATGGCTGTATGCCGGGTGTGATGACGGGAACGTCTATGACCTGAGCGGGAAAGCGCCGCGCCTGGCTTACCAAATCAGCGACGACGTGGATATTTTCTGGATTGACATCAAGGATGGCATTCTGGCCATTTCCGATGCCGAAGGGACCATCTCCGTGGTGAATCACGAAGACGAATCCCAATGGACCAAGAAAAGCCAGGGAGATAAAGGCTGGATGGTCCGCTGTGACGAAATCGGGGTCTATCACGGCCACAGCAAAGGCGTAACGATGTATGACTGGGAAGACGGTTCGGAAATCTGGTCGCATCCCACCGATGGCTGGATTGGGTTTGGCTGGCAGGAAGAGACGGTGGTCTATGCTTGTACCAGCAACGGCAAGGTTCACTCCTTCACGAAAAAAGGCGAGGTTTCTACCGTTTATCATTGCGATGCGTTCCTGTGTTCCTGCGCAGCGGCGGAAAAGGGGAAATATGTCTTTGCCGGCGATACCTATGGGATGATTTACTGCTTTGACCAGGAAGGGAACCGGCTGTGGAAACTCAGTTCCGGTTGCGGGGCAGCCCAGTCCATGCAGTATTTCAAAGGCCATCTGTATATCGTGACAAACCTGGGAATTTTATCCTGTATTGATGTCAGCGAAGCCGCCATTGAAGCAGCCAAGACCGGGACCATCACTGCCGTCAAAGCGATTGAAGCTCCGCAAGTGGAACAGGTGGCCACGGTGGCCACCACGCTCGAAACCACCTCCGACACCAGTCAGGGCGTGATGGTGGAATGTTACCGGGAAGGCGGTACCCTGCGCGTGCGAGTGGTCAGCCCCGGCTACAATCAGTCCTGGCATTGCCAGTTTCCCAAAGACATTCGGGAAGCCGGTGCCCGCTTTATGGTGGATGAGGTGCGCGAAGCGGCACGGGGAGGTTTCTACCGTGTGTTGGGCAATATCCGAAAGCTGGCTTGAAAACAGGACTGAGGACTGAGGACTGAGGACTGAGAGCATGTGGAGTGCGGCGACAAGTCACCCCACTCCAAAAAAAGCAGCTTCCCAACCTACCCTGAAAAACCCATGCGCTTTTCTTTTGTTTATCGCTGCACACTAGTGGGGCTCTTGAGTGCTTTGGTGTTGGCTGGCTGTCGTTCGGCTGCCACCCGGAATGACTGGCAGGGACGACGGCTGCGCCATGAGCTGGTAACCGCCCTGCCGAGTGCGCCGGTGACGCTTGACCCGCGCGGGTTGACCACGCCGGACACCGCCCACATCCAGCAATTGATTTTCAGCACCCTGCTCAAAAAGGGACCGAATTATGACGTGGTTCCGGATTTGGCGGAAAGTTGGGAAATGGATGAACGGGCCATGCAGTTGACCGTTCGGATGCGCAAAAACGTCACGTTCCATCATGGGAAACCTTGTACTGCGCGGGATGTCGCATTCACTTTTCAAAGCCTCAAAGCCGGACATTACGGCAAGGCTTCGGCTTTTTCCAAACTGGAAACGGTCACAGCACCGGACGATTTGACCGTGGTTTTTACCAACCGGGAACCCAATCCGGGATTGCCGGTGGATTTGGTGGCAGTGGGCATCATTCCGGAAAACAGCCCGGAAAAAATCGAAAACACGGTGGTTGGGACAGGCCCTTTTCGCGTGGTGGAATACAAATCGGACCGTTTTCTAAAACTTGAATCCTATCCAGGTTATTTTGGCAAATCAGCAGACCAGCCGGATAAACCGGTGATATTGACGGTCCGTATTATTCCGGATGCTGCCACCAGGGAATTGGAGCTTTCCAGCGGAAGTCTCGATTTTTTGTTGGACGCAGAGCTTTCCTCCGGTGCGCTGGCCCGTTGGGAAAAAGAACCCGGCTGGGTGGTGCGGGATTTTTCCGGCGGCGGTTTGATTTACCTCGCGGTCAATACCGAGCGGCCCGGACTCCAACAAAAGGAAATCCGAACGGCGCTGGCCAGCGCCATCAATCGGGAGGAACTGGTCAAAAATGTTCTAGGCGGAAGAGCCCGACTGGCCCGCTCGCCACTGCCGCCGGGGCATTGGGCGTTGAGTGATAAAGTTGCGGAAATCAAGTTCGCCCCGCAACAGGCACAGGAACTGGTGCAGCACGCATTTCCCCAGGAAAAACCTCATTTGACCATGCTCGTCCTGCCGGATGCGACCCAGAAACGGATTGCGGAAATTCTCCAGGCTGATTGGCGGGCCGCAGGCATCGAAGTCATGATTCAAACTGCCGAAAACCAGTTGTTGTTGGATAAACTGCGCTATGGCGATTTTGATTTGGCACTCTGGCGGATGGCGGGTGGCAACCAGTTCACCACGATTTTCAAAGGTGCGTTCCATTCACGGGCGATTCATGTGCGCGGACCGCAGGACACGGGAGAACTCAACTACTCGCGTTTTCACACTCCGGAAATTGACAGGCTGATTGATGCTGCCCAGGCTGCTCCTTTTTCCATGAATCCGGCGATTGAACGGGCCAAATATCAGGAAATTCAGGAGAAAATTGCCCTTGAAACGCCGTGGATAACCCTCTGGCACCCGAATCATGTCCTGATTGCCCGTAGCAACCTGGACGGTTTTTCCCAACTGCCCGGCGGCGGTGGCGAAGTCTACTTCAGCGTGCATTGGAAATGAGAGGTTTTGCGATTTGCAATTGGGAGACGTCTGTTTTTTCAATGGCAAATGGCAAATGGCAAATAGTTAATGGAAATTTGAGAGTTTCCTTTTTGCGCGGAAACACATATATTTCCGGCACACCAAGACGATAATCCAACCACAGTTGCCCATTGCCCTGTTTGGGGGCTTCGAGGGTCGAAGAAAAAACCGGTCGGGGCAAGGGCAACTGAATCTAGCGTACCGGAGACAGACCGCACGACTGTTGCCCCGCGCCCCACGGGAAATTCCTACGACTCGCCAGGAGAAGTGTGCGATGGATGAAGCCTTACAATTGGCCATAATTGATTTCGAAGCCTTTCTTTCGGGACAAAAAGCCCCCGCCCTTGTTGGACATTCTCTCATGACGGTGATGCGAACCGACGTGCGAACTGTCAGTCATATCGTTCTCAGTTGGGCCATGCGGCAGCAGTCCAATCCGCTCCCTTATACAGTGCTCCAGGCCCGCAACAAGGTTTTTGACATTTTCTTTTACCGGATTGTGAAATTTGACGGGATTTATAAGTTTTTTCCCAGTTTTGAAGCGACCTTGATCCAATTCTGCCCACCCCAGTTCCAGCCCAATGTTTCAGCGCTTTTCAGTCAGAATCGGTGGGAAGACATCCGGCCCATTGGTGACATCAAACAGCAACCGGTGTTTGCTCTGGAAAAACGGACGGAGGCCGCCGTTACGGAAGCCGCCTTTAACGAGGACATTTATAAAAACGTCACCCATAACATTCTGGCCCTGGAAAACCGCTATACCTTTGCCGATGAAAAAGTCGGCGCTGAAATGGCCGAACACACTGCCAGGGTTGCCAACCTGTTTAAGGATTTTGTTGGTTTCGTTAAGGACAAGCAGTCCCGGAAGGAAATTTTTGTCGCCAACGAAGCTGACAAGGATGCAGTTTACGAAAACAAAAAACGCTTTAACATAGAGGATTATGTCGTCCAGTCGCTGGATGTGGCGGTCGCCTTTTTTAACGACGATTTTCTGTTGCAAAGCGTTCAGATGATTGACCTGATTATGGACCTGGCCCAGCAACGCGGGTTCAGCATTGAGGGCAGTCAGCGGTTTCAGTCCAAATATAACCTCTTCAGTACCCGCAAAATTGAGGAATACACCAACAACCGGATCAACCGTTCACTGGTCGGGTCGGTTTTGGGAATTTTCAAAGGCTGGTATCCGTTGCCCTTGCTGGACCAGTTGCAAGTGGAGGAAAACCGCCGCACCCGGCGCATTATTCTGAATGTGTTGGAATGTTACGGTTCGGGGATTCATTCAACCTTGCTGGCTGAATTGATGAATTGCTCGGATCAAACTCCTTGGTATTACATTCGCAATTTGGTCTATTTGCTGGGGAAGATTGTCGTCAGTGATCCGCAGGCCAAGAATCAGGTGGCGGATTCGGTTGACCGGCACCTGCGCCCCACCAGTATGCGTCCGTTAAACCTCCAGTGTATTTCGACACTTGGTTTTCTTGCCAATGAGGCGGCGCAGGAAAAACTGATTGCGAAACTGGCCACCTTTCGCAAGTTTGAAGACGCCGCTTCAGTTGAAATGGCCAACAAAATTGCGCTCACGTTGATCGGGTTCGAAACCGAAAAAGCCATTGACGCCGCCCTCGATTTTGCCCTCAAGCATTGGTCCAACGAATATGTCGAACGGTTTTCCCAGGTCAACCTGCCGACCCGTGTGGTTTCCAATCTGGCCAATAAAATCAGAGCCGAAATCAAGAAAATGCGGATGACATTTTCCCTGCTGGGGAACGTGGAGACGGCAGCCAATCTGTTGCGCGCCATCGGTCAGAGCCGTTCGGAGGAAGTCCGCAGCTTGTGCCTGGAAATCCAGAAAACCTTACCTGCCACCAACGCGCTGCACATGCGGGCCAAAAATCTGATGGACCAGCCGACGGTCACGGTTCCGGAATTGGCCCCTGACAAACTGCTCAACCGGCTGGCGTTAGCCAAAAACGTTCCGGAAATGGTGCTGTATGCGTTTGAGGCAGGGATGTCAGGTAAATTACGGGTCAAAACGATAGATGCGGTTGACTGTTCAATTGAGTTTGACCATGGCGAAGCCCAAAAGGCGGGCATCAGTTCCCATTATGTGGATCAGGAAAATGCCTTCTACTGGACCTTTCTGTTGGATCCGCGTGACATCAATCAAGTCACCTTTGGGGTTCCCTCCACCAATCTGAATGCCACTCTTTCGGGACTTCAGTTAAATGTTTCCACCCACCAGTTGATTCACGAAGCGTTATTGCAAAAGGGCGAAGTGCAGCAGATTGCCAGTAATTCCATCATGCCCGATTCCCGTTTCAGCCAGCGCAAGGTGAGCAACTATTTCCTTCAGTTCAAGGGGGCAGAAGACCCGGCCAAGTGCAAAATTGTGTGGGATGCTTTGGCCCTGGGACCGGACATCAATACCTTGCAGCAGGTAACCCGCCTCAGCAAGTTTGATCTCTATAAGATTTTGTTTTACCTCAACAAACAGAATCTGGTGTTGATTGATGCCGACAAAAAGGTTTCCGACGCCACGCAGGTGGGCGACGGGCTCAATATGCTGGAGTTGTACCTTCAGCGGATTGCCAAAAAGCCGGTTCTGTTCAATTCCTACAAGGCTTCAGCCGAGGTTTGCGAAGAGATTGCCACCGCTTCGACCGACGATGTGGTCAAGTTTGCCATGGGGGTTTTGCATCGGTATTACTGGAATGCCTTTGCCTCACGTCAGGTTTTTGTCGAGGCCAACCTGGCTGTCTGTGACCAGGTGATTGAACTGGTTGCGACCTATGTCAAGGCCAAGACTCCGGTCAATAAAGAAGCATTGCTCAGTTATATCAACTTCAGCTTTCAAGAGCAGGATGCCTCGCTGCTTCCGCCCCCACCGCCAGTGGTGGAAACCACTGTTCTGCAAAAGCTGGAAAACATTCAACTCGGCAATGATGCCTTTGATGACGACATTGACAAACTGTTTGACGAATCAGCCGTGGACGACATGTTTGGGGCTCTTGATACGGCCATGGGGCAAACCGGGTCGGATATTCCCAGTTTTGGACAGGATTCCGGTCTGACCGAAACGGAAGAAATGATGTTGATGGACCTCTATGACAACATCGCGGTGGCTTATGTCAAACCGCTCAAAGATTTTATTCGGGAAATCCAGTTGAACCAGAAAATAAAGCGAAAGACCTCGCTTGAGTGGATTGAAATGGTCGAACCTTCGGTGAATTTATTGTACGGTTCAGCCGAAAAAATGGGGTATACCAGAATCTGCAATTTCCTGGGACAAATGAAGGAAATACTTGAGTCCCAAAAGGCAGTTCCCGATCAAACATATCTGTTGGATCCTTCGGCTGTTAAAGTCCTTGAATTGTATGAACAATTAGCGTTGGTTTTACCAAAAACATTTGCGCTTGAATTGTCAGAATCAGATTTGAACAGCAAGAAAGAAGTTCTGATCGTTAAATTCATCTTGAAACAATTGCCGGAAATCAATGAAAAAATGATGAACCGGATCATCCTCGCCGGCCTCTCGACGTTTGACAAGTTTATGCACAGCAGTCCTGATGAAATCTCGGCTGTGACCGGGCTGAACAAAAAACAGGGAGAGGATGTGTTTATGAAGTTTTATCAATACCGACACATCTATTACCGGCACAATGATGACGAGTACAAAGAAAAATTTATTGAGATGTATGAGGTCAAACTTAATATCCTGACTGAACTCCATCAGGAGATTGAGTCTTTGATTGCCGGAATGAAGAATGAAACGGACGAACTCAAGGCAAAAATAAACGGCCTTAAAATGGACCGACAAAGAACCCTGTGGTCAATTTTTATTCTACTTTGTATCAAAGAAGAATATGACCTGATTGAAATGGTTCAGCAATCGGTTTTTGATGTCAGATTACAGCGTTTGGGTGAGTATTTGGACAGGCTGGCAACCGTCTGATAAGAGGCTGGAGCCTGAACATTAGGGCTTATTCTTCTTACTTAGAAAAGAAGTAGACCCTGAACCCTGAACCCTGAACTCTGAACCCTGAACTCTGAACCCTGAACTCTGAACTTGAATCTCTTCGGTTTAACGTTATTATCGGAAGTTCTTGATCAAAGGAAAATCAAACTGACATGGCCAAACTTCATTTTCTGGGGGCCGCCGGAACGGTCACTGGCTCAAAATTTGTGGTTGAAGCGGGCGGCAGCCGTTTGATGATTGATTGCGGGCTTTTTCAAGGGCTGAAAGAACTGCGGATGCGCAACTGGGACCCACTTCCGCTGACGGCCAAATCCATCAACTTTGTCGTCCTGACCCATGCCCATATTGACCACACAGGGTATTTGCCCCGTTTGATCCGGGATGGATTTGATGGACCGGTTTATGCCACCAAGGCGACCGCTGACCTGCTCCAGTTGATGTTACCCGATTCAGCCCGCATCCAGGAAGAAGACGCCGAGTATGCCAACCGCAAGCGCTATTCCAAGCATGCCCCCGCATTACCGCTCTACACGGAACGGGATGCACGGGCGGCACTCCGGCAGGTTACGGGGTTTGATTACAACGAAGAAGTGTCTTTGGGGCGCAAATTCCACATTCGTTTTTTACAGGCGGGGCACATTCTTGGTTCCAGTTTTGTCGAGGTCAACGTCACTCACAACGAACGCGAGCCTTTTACCATCCTCTTTTCCGGGGACATTGGCCGTTACAATGAACCAATTCTGAATGACCCGACGGCTGTTCCCGAAGCTGATTATTTGCTGGTTGAATCAACCTACGGAGACCGGTTGCACGACCACGCCAACCCTAAAGATCAATTGGCGGAAATCATCAACGCCACGGCTGAACGGGATGGCAAAATCATCATCCCGGCTTTTGCCGTTGGCCGGACCCAGCTTTTGATTTATTACATTCGGGAACTGGAAAACGAAGGCCGGATACCGGTGCTGCCGGTGCTGGTGGATTCACCCATGGGGGTTTCGGCCACGAAGATTTACAGCCGCCACACGGAAGAGCACGATTTGGACATGTTGACGCTCCAGCAGGAAAATGAAAATCCGTTGGCGACACGCCAGTTCAAGTTAATCCAAAACGTCAATCTGTCCAAATCCATCAATAACCTCAAAGGTGCCGCCATTATTATTTCCGCTTCCGGAATGGCGACCGGCGGGCGGGTTTTGCATCATCTGGCGCAACACCTTCCACATGAACAGAATACGGTTGTCCTGGTGGGCTATCAGGCGGTGGGCACCAGAGGTCGGCGGCTGCAAAATGGAGAGAAGGAAATCAAGATTCACGGAGAGTGGATTCCTGTGCGGGCACGGGTGGAAAGCATCGGAAGCCTCTCAGCCCATGCCGATGCCAGTGAAATCCTGCGCTGGTTGGGGGAATTCAAACGGCCACCCCGGAAAACGTTTGTGGTTCACGGTGAACCTGAATCCTCGGCTGCCCTGCGCGAAAGAATTGTTCGGGAATTGGGGTGGAATGTGGAAATTCCAGCCTATCTGGATGTTGCTTCCTTAGGGGAAGTGTAAGTGCAGATGAAAACCTGAGCCGGTTGGGAACGCGGAGACTGGTCGTAGCGAGTGACAACGCCGACCAGTTTCCGCGTTCCCAATTTTAAAAAGAAATCTGCCTGAGCAATACTGCTCGCAAAACAGTCACATCAAAAGCATCCACAATCCCGTCCCCGTAGCTCCCATTGGCATTGAAGGGAGCCACATCCGCTGCCAGTCGTTGTCGGGGGGCGGCACCGATTTGCCCCAGGGCCACCGCCAACTGGGTGGTCAAATCAAGGGCGGTCAGGATGCCGTCGCCATCCACATCGCCAATCAGGACAAAATCCGAAAAAGTCCCGTTCGGGTCTGCCGGATTGCCGATGTTGGTCGGCAAACTGCGGGAGGTAATATCCGATGCTCCGGGAACCCGAATGGTCAAAAATCCGTTGAGATTGGCCGTCCCGATGTCGGAAACCGGGACCACTGCTCGAATCATCCCAGGGTTGACCAGACTGAGCGAAGCCGCTGGAATCCGGCGGTCACCGCCAAAAAAGACCTGAGTTCCGGCGGCAAACCCGGTTCCCCGGATGGTGATGGTCTTACCCGGCGCGGTGGCCAGCGGATAAAACTGGGTAATGGTTACCTGACCGGCTTCAACCGTGGCTTCATTCGAAGGGTCTGAATCTCCCGCCTGTTTGAACGCCCGCACCCGATAGGTGTAACGCACCCCCGGTTCCGTGCTCTGGTCGGTAAACTGGGTTACATTGGGTGCCGTCACGGTCAGCAGGGCAAAGGTCCCGCCTTCGGTTCGGCGCTCAATTTTGAATCCGGCTTCATTGTCACTGTTATCGGCCCACCGCAACTGAACCTGGGAGGATTGGTCCCGCTGGGCCGTCAAACCGGTTGGCCCCGGCAGGCGGACAATCAACCGGAAGGAAGTCCGGGTGGTCTGCCCACAGGAATCCGTTGCTTGCACGGTAAAGGAATATTGTCCCAAGAGCAGCGCGTCGTCGGTCACTGCCAGGGTGACATTTCCGCTGGCCCGGTCAATCGTCACTATGCCGCCCGGAATCGTGGGCGGCTCCACCGTCAGATTAAAGGTTGTTTCATCATCTCTGGGCGGAGCACTGGCTGGAATCGTGGCGGTTCGGATGGAAGTCACCGACAGGTCCGCATAGGTTCCCAGGGTGGGAGGTTGATTGGTGATGACATCCACCAATATTGGTGTGCTGGCGGTGAGTTGGCCGTCGGAAACCTCCAATAGCACCGATACCAGATTGGCCGGGACCGAGCAACCAACGGTAACCTGAGCCGAAATCTCACCATTGACGTTGGTCAGGTTGGTGATTGAAATGCCGGAAGGCAGGTTCCTGAGACTGACCTGCAAATTCCCGGCAGGGGTTCCGGCATCCCGAACGGTTGCCAGCAAGGCTGACTGGAGCGTGGCTCCCTGACGCAATGCCACCGGGTCTCCAGCCCGTACCGTCGGGGCCAGATTGACCACCTCCAGCCGGAAACTTTGGGTCACCGTTCCGCCGCAGTTACCGGTCCCCGAAACGTTTACCACATAGGTTCCGGCGGGACCGGCTTTACCAATGGTCACCACTCCGGTGGGGGCGACCTGAACGGTTCCGGCAAACGTGTTGGGTGTCACGGAAACAATCAGGCCATTGGTGCCCAAACCGTCCGGCGGAGCCGATGGGTTGACCTCCGTGGTTTGACCTTCATTGACAAAATTGTCAGTGTAGCGTCCCAGGGTGGGAATGCCTGATTGAACGTTGACCACAATATCGGCGGTGACGCCCTGTTGCCGGTCTGAGACCTGAATCGTGAAAATGTTGGGGCCCAGTGCGGCAGAACAGGTGGCTTCAATCGTTGCGGACACTGTGCCGTTGTTGTTGACCAGTCCGGAAATGACCAGTCCCGGTGCCGCATTCACCAAAGAAACACGCAATTCATTCGCCTGACTTCCTACATCCCGGATGGTGGCAAACGTGGAAAGCGAGCCCGGTTGCCCCTGGCGGCGGTTGATTGGTCCGGAAACCGTGACGGTTGGCGGGACATTTACCACCGTCAGGGTGAAGGTTTGCGTGACAAAACTGCCGCTGTTGTCCGTTGCCTTCACCGTTACGGTATAGACGCCTTGCGGCTGGGCATTGGAAATCGAAAGCCGCCCCGTCGCCGGGTCACCAACGAACTGTCCCTGGAATCCGGGAGCGGAAGCCGTCAAACCAACCACCGAACCATCAGGGTCGGTTGGCGGCACCGTGGGAACCACCACCACCGACTGTCCTTCGTTGACCGTGGTCGGAGGATAGGAGCCCAGGGTGGGCGGCTGGTTGACCGGGGCATTGACTTGCAGGAAGAAACTCCGGGTGGTGGAGGCATTACAGTTTTCGGAAACCGTGACCGAAACCGTATAGGTGCCCGGCGGGTTGGCATTGGAAATACTCACAACACCCGTGGCTGGGGCCACGGAAATGGTCCCACCAAACCCCGGAGCATTGACGGTGACACCGGTGATGGTTCCGTTGTCTGATGGAGGTGCGCTGGGAGTCACCGTGGTTGAACCTCCAGCCGTAACGGTGGTGGTGGGATACGTCCCCAGCCCTGGGGCCGTGTTCGGTGTCACATTAATGGATAAGTTCCCGGTGTTGACCAGCCCGCCGCCGTCGGTGACCTGTAAGATGGCAACTCCACTCACCGCAAAGCAACTGGCTGAAACCTGACCTGTCACCGTTCCATTTGAATTGGTGAGGTTGGTAAGTGTGACCCCGGTAGGAACGGAAAGAACATTCACCAACAGGTTCCCGGCAGGTGTTTCCGAATCCGAAACAGTAGCGATAGTCAATGTCTGGGCCGGGCTGCCTTGTTGGACTGTAATCGGCCCGGCTGGGGTAATGGTCGGCTGGGTGTTTCCGGCTAATACCTGGAGGGAAAATGAAGTGCTCGACGTGGCCCCGCAATTATCCAGACTTGTCACCGTTACGGTATAGTTCCCCGGTGGATTGGCATTGGTGATGGTGACAATACCAGTTGCCGAATTAACGGAAATGGTTCCGGTAAATGAGGTGCCAGCAGAAGCTGAAAGTGAAAAGGTACCGTTATCGGTGGGAGGTAACGTTGGGTTCACGGTGGTCCCGCCCCCGGCTCCAACCGAGGTGGCGGAATAGGTTCCCAGCACTGCCGGTTGGTTGGCCGTCACGTTGATGACCAATGTTGCGTTGGCTGTGCCCAGTGAAGCATCCGTTACAGTCAGGGTCACCGGCCCCCCAGTCGCCACACAGGTGGCGGTGATGTCTGCGGTCACCGTTCCGCCCGTGTTGACAATGTTGTTGATGGAAATACCCGGAGGGGGAGTTTGAGCTGTCACAATCAGGTTGCCTGCCGGTGTCTCAACATCTGAAACCGTGGCAATCATGAAATTGACTGGCAAACTGCCGGCTTGAACTGAAACAGGTGCTGCCGGAGTGATTGTGGGTGGCGTATTGCCCGCCAACACCTGCAAGGTAAAGCTGGTGGTTGAGAAATCAAGACAATTATCCAGGCCGTCCACTGTTACCGTGTAAGTTCCCGGCGGGTTGGCATTGGAAATCGTCACAGCTCCGGTGGTTTGGTTGACGGAGGCCGTTCCGGAAAAGCTGCCGCTAACGGAAACAGCCAGTGAAAAGGTTCCATTGTCGGTTGGGGGCGCTGATGGAGTGACCACCATCGTGCCACCCTGCGAAATAGTGGTGGCGGAATAGGTGCCCAAGGTGACCGGTTGGTTGGGGGCCACGTTGATTGTCAAGGTTCCGGTGGCCATAGCTGATGAGGCATCGGTTACGGTCAGCGTGACCGCGCCACTGCCTGCCGCACAGCTTGTGCTGATGTCGGCAGTGATGGCACCGCCGGTATTGACGATATTGGCAATCGTGACTCCGGGTGGCGGAGCGCCAGCCGTGACAATCAGATTTCCCGGCGGAGTTTCGACATCGGAAACCGTGGCAATCGGGAAGGTGGCGGGCACGCTGCCTGCCTGAATGGTGACCGGAGCCGCCGGAGTAATCGTCGGCGGGGTATTGGACGCGTTGACATTCAACGTAAACGTTGCATTTGAAATGGCTCCGCAGTTGTCGAGACTTGAAACCGTCACCGTATAGGTGCCTGGCGGGTTGGCATTGGAAATTGTTACATCTCCGGTTACAGAATTCACCGAAGCCGTACCCGTAAACCCACTGCTCACGGAAACGGACAGCGAAAACGTCCCGTTGTCCGTGGGGGCTGCCGACGAACTAACCACCATGGTCCCCCCCTGGGTGATGGTTGTGGTGGCATAGCTTCCCAGGACGACAGGTTGATTGGGCGTCACGTTGATGGTGAGCATCCCGGTTGCCATGGCGGAACCGGCATCCGTTACAATGAGGGTAACCGGTCCACTGACAGCTCCACAGGTGGTGCTGATATCAGCGGTGATAGCTCCGGCAGTATTGACAATGTTGGCAATATTGACACCTGTTGGTCGGCTGCCGATGGTGACAACCAGGTTTCCTGCCGGGGTTTCAACGTCGGAAACCGTAGCAATTGGAAATGTGGTGGGAGAACTGCCCGCTTGAATCGTAACCGGGGCCGCCGGGGTAATGGTGGGCGGCGTGTTGGGAGCCCCCACCGGCACACAGGTGGAAAATTCAGAAGTATTTTGGGAGGCTCCGGTACTGGTGGCCGTGGCTGTGACAGCGAATGGTACTGAGGGAACCGTCTGGTTAAAATTGATGGTGGCATTGCCGCCGGTGTCGGTGGTGACCATCATGGTTCCGAGAAAGGACTCACCTTCACCGTTGCCCGACCCGTCACAGGCCGTGTTTCCGTAAAAATCAATGACAAAGAGCGTGTTGGCGGTGCTGTTGAAATTGCCCGTCACGGTCAGAGTTCCGGCTCCGCCGGTCACCGATGTCAGTACCGGGAAATTTTGCAGCGTATTGGGGCCGCTGTCGGCGTCTCCGGAGTCATTGGCTGTGACGCCGTTTGCACCCAGGTCAATTCCCAGTCCGCCATTTTGAAAAATGGAGTTGCTCCGGATGACGGTTCCGGTGGCAGTGCTTTCAATGGCCACCCCGGTGGAGCCATTGAAGGCGATGAGGTTGCCGTTGTTAATTCCTCCCACCACATTGTTGTTGGCATCCTTAATGGCGACACCTCTCCCAGTGTTGGGAATGCCGCCGGTGCCGGCCAAATCCGTCCCAATTTGATTCCTGGAAACCGTATTGCCGACTGACTGGGCAAACTCAATCCGCACACCATTCCCGGCATTTCCGGAAATCAGATTGCCGCTGCCGGCCACCGTGCCCCCGATGAGGTTGCCATTGCTTTGGACGACATAAACTCCATCCCCGCCGTTGCCCAAAGCGGCTGAGCCGGAGGCATTGGTGCCAATAAAATTGCCTTGCACCTGGTTGCCGGAGGGCGTCATGTGATTATCCAACAGAACTCCGTGAGAGAGGTTGCCGGAAATCACATTTCGTTCTGTCGGGCTGGTGCCTCCGACCATATTGTTTTGTGCTTCAAACCCAATGCGGACACCCATTTCACCATTGGGAATGGCGGTTGTTCCAGTGGCATTGGTACCGATGGCATTTCCCTGAACCACATTTCCGGTGGCCCCGGCACCGGTTATGGCAACTCCGGCAAAGCCGCCGGAAGGGCCGGTATTGTTGCCGGAAATGACATTTTTCGACCCGCCAATCATACCTCCAATCGCATTGTTGGGAGCATCGTTGATGAAGACCCCGCTCCGGACATTTCCCAGAGGAGCCGTTCCGCCCACGTTCGTCCCAATGAAATTTCCCTGGACGATATTGTTTTGGGCCTGATTTCCGGCAATTTCCAACCCATCGTCGGCATTCCCTGAAATCACATTCGCCAATGCTGCGTTGGTCCCCCCAATCTGGTTTCCGGCAGAATTCCCCACCGCAATCCCATTGTCCCCGTTGGGAATGGCGGAAACCCCGGCCGGATTGGTCCCGATAAAATTTCCCTGAATGGCGGTGTTCATCGGGTTATTGACGGCACTGGTCGTCAAAATGAAAATACCGTTGTTCGTATTGCCGGAAATCACATTGCCAGACCCGGCGGCCTGACCACCGATGGTGGTCATTTGGGCATCGTCCACTTCGATTCCGTAAATATTCGGCAGGGCGGCGGTTCCCGATGCGGTGATACCAATATAATTTCCTTGAATCTGGTTTCCCACACTTGTCGGGTTGACCACATAAATTCCGTATCCGGAATTCCCTGAAATGACATTTCGAGCAGTGGAGGTTGTTCCGCCAATCATATTATTGCTGCCGTCAATGCCTACTCCATCCCCACCATTAGGCAAAGCCGTGGCACCTGTTTGCTCGGTCCCAATGTAATTCCCCTGGACGAAATTTCCATCGGAGCCGAGAAAGACCCCGTTCGCCAAGTTGCCGGATATCACATTCCGCATGCCACTGCCTGAACCACCAATCACATTGCCAGTGGCGTTGGTGGCGGTGGCCACTCCGTGCAGTGTATTTCCGATAGCAGTGGTGCCGTTGGCTCCAATTCCGATGAAATTGCCTTCGATGTGATTATTGGTGGTGGGTGAGCCCTGGATCAAAATTCCATGCTGGCCGCTGGCGCAAATCACATTGCGAGCGCTGGCAGTGGTGCCGCCAATCAGGTTGTTGGATGAGGCCACCAGAATATTGGAATTGGAATTTCCCAAAGGGCTGTTTCCGGTATTGTCGGTTCCCAACAGATTCCCCTGAATGGTGTTGGTATTCGAGCTGGTTCCCAATGCAATGCCAAACCCCGTATTTCCTGAAATCAAATTGCCGGCATTGGCCACCGTGCCACCCACCTGGTTATTGCCGGATGCCCCGTCAATGATGATTCCACCTGCCAGGTTTCCCAGCGCGGCTGTTCCCGCCGCATTGGTGCCAATCAAATTTCCCTGGACTTGATTATTCTGGGCCGAATCTCCGTTGATATGAACACCGGAACCCTGGCCGCCGGCAATCACATTTCCCGCACCAATGGTCGTGCCGCCAATCGTGCAATTGGTACTGTTGACGATGAGAAGGCTGTCACCCACATTGCCCAAGCTTCCTGTGCCGTTCACGGTCACACCAATATAATTGCCCTGAACGTTGATATTGGATGAAGCCCCAATCAGCCTCAGCCCACCCTGCAAGTTGCCTGAAATCACATTCCGGTCGGCGGCAGTCGTGCCCCCAATTAAAACGTTTGAACCGCCGTTGATACTGATTCCGAAGTTCTCATTTGCAAGCGCTCCGTTGCCAGTGGAGTCAACCCCGATAAAATTGCTTTTAATAGTTCCGGAACCTGAAAGCAGTTCAATCCCAGCCTGTATGTTTCCGGAAATCTGATTGCCTTGGCCGGCCCCGGTCCCTCCGACGGTAATGGCCGCCGAGCTTTGCGCCAAGACACCGGACCCGCCATTGCCCAGAGCCACATTGTTTGTGGCATCAACCCCAATCCGGTTTCCAAACACCTGACCGTTGGCACCCGCCCCGTCAAAGAAAATCCCATGCCGGGTGTTCCCGCTAATCAGGTTGCCCAGGCCGGTTCCGCCTCCAATCGTCACATTTGAGGCCCCGCTTTCCACTGTGATTCCATCAATGTCGTTGGGCAGCGCCACCATACCGGTGATGTCCGTGCCAATGTAGTTTCCTTCTATCAAAAGGCCGCTGGCCGTCGAACCGGAGGTAAAAACTCCGGAAAGCTGGTTGCCGGAAATAATATTGCGGACTTGAGGAACATTGCCGCCCACTTTGTTAAAGGCCGTGGCTTGGCTGTAAACCCCATGCGCCATATTTGGCAGGCTGGCGGTTCCTGCCGGGTCCGTTCCAATCAGGTTGCCAAAAACAAAATTGGAAGTTGCCCCGTCAAACAGTCCCACCCCGGACAGGAAATTTCCCGAAATCAGGTTTCCGGCTCCAGCCACCGCACCCCCAATGACATTGTTTTGCGGACTTCCGTTAAAAATGGAAACTCCATAAAACCCGTTTCCCAGGGGTTCGTCGGCCAGGGCCGTTGTGCCGATGTAATTTCCCTGGATCAGATTGCTGTTGGTAAGCGGATTGAAAATGCTGACCCCATCCCGGACATTCCCGGAAATAATGTTCCGGGCTGCCGCAGAGGTTCCACCAATCAGGTTGTTTTGGGTTCCACCAAACAGTTCCACACCAACCGCCGCATTGGGGGCATCAGTATTTCCTGCGGCCACCGTGCCGATGCGGTTTCCCTGAACCAGTACGCTCTGGGTAAGTGAGCCGGTAATTTCGATTCCGTCATCACCGTTTCCGGAAAGAACGTTGGTCGAACCAACCACCGTATCTCCGATTTTATTGTTGATGCCAACCGGCGTGCTGCCGGAAATCACCACGACGCCCGAACCCTGATTGGGCAATGGGTTATTTCCGGAAATATCCACCCCGATGTAATTTCCAATGACTTTGTTATTGGCTCCAGCAGGGGTGCCATCGTCACTGCCAAAGAAAACCCCATGTGTGAGGTTGCCGGAAATCAGATTTCTCAGGATAGGAGTGGTGCCTCCGATGGTGTTGGAGGCTGCACCACCAAAAATCAGGATGCCATTTCCGTTGGGTGCTGCCGCTGTTCCAGCGATATTGGTTCCGAGCAGGTTTCCCTGAATGTTGATGTTGTTTCCCTTGAGGGCAATGGCTGCTCCGTCGCCGGACGAACCCTGCGGGGTATTTTGAATGCACAGTCCTGAAATCGTCGAATTGCTGGCATTTACAGCCAGCAGGCCACCAAACCCTGCTGACAGGGCGGAACCGTCAATCACAATGGTCCCCACTGTGGCATTGATGATGACTGGGTCGTTGATCGGCGGCAACTGCGAGCTGAGTGAAATCGTCCCCGAAATACTGAAGGTGATGTTGTCCATGACCCCGATGCTTGCATTGGAATCCAGAATGGCTTGTCGCAATGACCCTGGTCCAGCGTCATTGGTGGTCGAGACATCAAGGTTGACCCGTGGTTCGGTTTGAATGAAAGACGGGATGAAAGAGCCCTGGTTCAGCACCACTAAATCCTGTAAAGCATCCGAATTGAGTTGCAGCGGCAGAATTGCCACCGGTTGCTGCTCCGTCTGGATTGCGGCCAGTCGGGAAACCGCCTTGACCGAGTTCCCTTTGACCTCCGGGTTGGGGCTGTAGATTTCAAACCGCCCCGAATTGCCAAATGCAACCACTTCGTCATTCAGGAGGGTGGATGTTTTGGTTTTCACCAGTCTGGTTGGCAGAAAATCAAATCCACCTGCCCTGCTTGCAACCGTCCAGGCCCGTGGGTGAAAGGATTTGGGTGCCTGCTGGCGCAAGGTTGGATTCCCAACCAGGTGCAGGCGTCCGTCCGTCGTCAAAACCGTGATTTCAGAGAAAAAATCTCCGCTAAAGTTTCCTGTCGCCAATGAGACGACCTGACCCGGAACGGCGATCTGTTCCATTGCAAGAGAAGGGGCAGTCGCTTGCAACTCTTTGGTGAGAGATAGCTTGCGGTCCCGGCCATGGACAATCAGCACTGCCGAGCCGGAGCCAACGGCCACATCTCCCCACGGGTCCGGGTCAAACAATCCGAAGCCGAGGTCAGTTACCGGAGCCGGTACTTTGACCACTTCCGGAAGACTCCGGGCGGCACCGGTCGGGCTTTCAAAAATCAACAGGCGCGGACCTTTGCCGGTTAAAATGCCCACCACGATTTCCGGCAGGCCATCAAAGCGGTTGCACTCTCCCACTGCCAGAGCGGTTAGCTTTCCCCCCAAAAAAATGTTTTCAGGAACTCCAAAATGCCCCTTTCCATCCCCCGGTAAAAAGCTCAGGGTGGTGGCATTCAGTGAGGTCAAAACGACATCCTGGTGCCCGTCGGCATTGAAATCTCCGGTCCCCACCAGTTCCGGAACAGTCGGTACCGATATCATTCCGGGTTCAGCAAAAAACGGCCCGTCCACTGAGGTTCCCGCTGCTTTTTTGGCCAATACGGACGGGTGCAATGGATTGCGCCCAGCTCCATTCCCCCGATACAGCAGCAACATCCCGGTTTCAGGAGCCATCCCCGCCGTCAGCAGGTCCGGCACCCCATCCTCGTCAAAATCCGCTGTCGCCAAAGCCAGAGGACGAATGGCACCATTCGATAGGGATTGAACCAATCCGGCAGTTCCGGTCATGTGGGTTGGGAGGGAAGTGCCGGGAGCAACATGCACCCAGGGACCGTTTTCCTCCACTACGCGGGCTGTGACCCGCCCGGCCTGTTGTTCCCGGACCAGCTCCTGCCGGGCGGCAACCTTTTCCATTTTTCTTATCGCCAAAAAGGTCATGAGCAGCAGCAACAGACTGGAAACCACCCAACGTTTTTTGGCAGATGCGGTGAAATAACCGGGGCGGGAATGCAATCGGGGATTGAACATAAGGCACCTATAGATTCATCTAATCCGTGACAATGCAAAAACCGTTTGGAATAAAGAACGTCAACGATAAAACGGCCCAGAGGGAAGGGCAGCCCGTTATCCCTTCCCCCTGAAAAAAGCGTAGCTGCAAAAAAATTCCAGGAACCTTGATAATTGAGCGGCAGACAGCACCGGTTGAGGTTCCTGAGCGATGCTCAAGGTCAGGAAATCTTCAGAAAGATGCAGGGTAAGCGAGGGGAAAATCTAGCAGATTGACAGCCGCCGGACTAGTCCCGGCATTCTGAATTATCGGCAAAACCCATTGACCAAGGCAGATTCCCCAGCCTGTGGCCGACATCAGGCAAACCACCTTTGGTTCCTCACCTCAATTCCAAACGCATTCGGTACGACTTCCTTCGGCAGGTAGGAACCTTTTCTGCCATGAGCTGATAGACCTGGGCGGGAATTAAGGGGTTGACACAGGGTTCACTGTTTTTGATTCGGTTTCATCGGAAGCGGTGGAGGTTTCCGCTGGAAGCGGCTCGATTTCCTTGCGCAAGTCTGCCAGCAGGCGCAGGGTCCGTGTCCGGACCGGCTTCATAATGGCCAAACTGGCCAGAGTAATCAGTTTGGCCACAATATCCACGGTATGTTCAACCAGTCGGTGGGTCCGCCAGCGGCGGGGCGACTGGTCGTGAATCCAAAAGAGCACGATTCCCATGTGATACATCCACAGCAGATTGGGCAGTTCCTGCTGGAGGTCCGGCGGCACCTTGACCCGCGAGTCCTTGAGCACCTGGGCAAAGAGTTCGGTGCTGGCCTGCCGGACGGGGCTTGATTCCGGACTGAACGGATTGAGCGGGCTGTTGGGGTCTGCCGCCGTCTTGAAGAGAATCCCGGCAAATTGGTGATAAGGTTCGATGGATTCCAGCTTGGTTCGCATCACACCCAGCAAGCGGGCCTTGAGTGACCGTTCTTCCGTCAGGATACGGGCACTCAGCCGCTGATGGTCCTCGTGGGTGTTGCCATAAAATGCCTGAATCAAATGTTCTTTGGAGCGGAAGTAATAATAGGCATTGCCGAGCGAAACTCCTGCTTTTTCGGCAATCGCCCGCATGGTGGTTTCTTCGTAGCCCTTTTCCCGAAACAAATCCAGGGCGGTTTGCAGAATCAGCGCCCTGGTTTGTTCGGCTTTACTTTGTTTTCCACTTTCCTGCGGTTGTTCTTCGGCCATTAAACGGGTTGCCTCGCGGTTTTGGTCAGATTTCCAATCCGATATCGGTTGTTTGAAATCCATACGATAAACCGCTTTGCCACCGGCATCAATTCCGGCGTTCCCAGCCGGAGGGCTGCGCCCCGATAGTTTTTGAGTGCCCACAGGCACATGACCCAGGCTTTGGCTCCCTGGTAAAAGACACCCTTGTCTGAAACCACCGTCAGTTCCTTCAGGGTTTCCTGATGATTGAGTTCCGGATATTTGAACCGCGCCCGCTCTGAGGCTGCCGCAACAAAGTATAAATCCACATACTTGGGTTGCTCTTGCAACCAGTTCCGAATACCGCAACACAAGATGCACTGCGCGTCATAGAGCACTATCAGGTGTCGCATAGCCCTACACCTCCCGAATCATGGTGCAGCCGTCCGGATGCACCGGCGGCGGGGCAAAGGGCAGAACCGCCCGGCGGCGAATGCGGCTGAACACAAACAGGTTGAAGAAATGCATGCCACCCAGCACCAGCAAAACCCAGCCGATTTTCATTGACAGGGCCTCGATGCTTTCACGTGAGCTTTCCACCGCCGTACCAATTTTCAACGCCAGTGAAACATACCCCAGGTTGATGAGGTAAAACCCCACCACCAGCAGATGGTTGACCGAATCGGCCAGGGCTTCGTTGCCGTGGAAAACATCCACCAGAAAGACCCTCCCGTTTTTGAAAAGGGTCTGCGCGACCCAAATCGTCAGCATGACGCTGAGGGCCAGATACACCAGATATGTGATGACAATGGGATTCATAGTTCCTCCTGTTTTTGAACGTGTTCAACTTCTGGGAAGACCCTACGCCTGTCCTGGAGTTCTGTCAATAAGTTTTTGAACGTGTTCAGAAAAAAATTGAACATGTTCAATCAGATCGGTTGCAGGTCGGGTTCGGGAGTGTGCCAACCGGGGCAGGTGAGGCAAACGACGAGTCAGGGCAAGCAATTTTCAGTTAAAAAAATCGAACGGCTTGTGGTAAGCTGCGCCGCACTTCAAATTGCTTCCCAATACCAATTTGCAAAATTTTTTTATTGAGAGGAAGACCCATGGAAGACACGGTCATGGAAACCCCTGACGTTGAGGAATCGGAGTTTAGCCGGGAGGAACGGATTCAGTTTTGCCGGGTGGTGGCCAATATGGTGGCTGCCGACCATCAGGTAACCGAAGACGAGCGGCTGTATCTGGCGGCGTTGACTCGCCAAACCGGACTTTCTTTGCTGGATGAGGATGTCAAGCAGGCACTTGACGAAGAACTGGCCACCCCTTCGCAGTTGGAAGATTTGGTCAAAAATGTGACCAACCCGGATTTGCGGCGGACGCTCTATCGCACGTTGGTTGAAGTCGCTTTCTGTGACGAAGGACTGGCTCCGGAGGAAGAAGAACGACTGGTCGCCATGGCGGCACTGTTTGAACTGAATGCGGATGCAGCGAAAGACCTGATTCACTGGACCAAAGAAAGCATCGAACTGGAACACCGCGAAAGCGACATCATGGCCCGTCTGTAAGTCCATTTGCGATTGCCCATTTGCCATTTGCGATTGAAGAAAAACCAAACGGCGACGATCAAAAAATTGATTCGTCGCCGTTGTTTCGTTCTTTAGGGTAAGGTTAAAACCCGGATGGTTTCAAATGGCAAATCACAGATAGGCAATGGCCAATGGCTAGACTGTGAAGGAACTGCCGCAGCCGCAGCTTCCGGCGGCGTTGGGGTTCTTGAAGGTAAATCCGGAACCCATCACGCTGGTCACATAATCAACTTCCACGCCTTCCAGATACTGTTCGCTAAAGGGGTCCACAAACACCCGCAATCCTTCGTGGAGAATGACGTTATCGCCATCGCGCGGCTCGTCTTCCACGTCCAGCGCATACTGAAAACCGGAGCACCCTCCCGGCATCACGCGCACACGCAGGCCGCCTTCCGGGCCAATGCCTTCGCTTTCAATGAATTTCTTGACTTCGGTCACTGCCTTGGAGGTAAGCAACAGTTGCATAACTTCTGAATCACTCGCTTTCGCTAAAATAATAGAATGTGCAGTCTATGTACTATGGGCTCTGGGCCTTGTCAACACGACTTGGAGGACGCAACTTAATCACTCCGGGCAGGTTGTTAAGAGGCAACCTCGATTTTCCAGGACCGTTTCCCCAACTCGGTGACGGTAATGTGAACCGCCAGAAACCGCCGGATGACCTCGATATTGGTGGTTGTATGTTCGGACAGCACCGAAGTCACAAAGGAGCCGCCGCCCGCAACCGCCAGCGGCAGGAGCAACTGGTCAGCCAGGTATTCACCCACCGGTGCTTCGGACCGAACGTACTGTTTGGCTTCCTTGAGGGCTTCTTCGGCCACCAGTTCGGCCCGTTTTCCTTTTTCGCCGAAGGCGGTAAAGACTTCGGTCAGGTGTTCGCTTTCGACTTCGATGAAAACCACATTTCCCGGACCACGCGACGTGGTCACGTTTTCCGTTTTGAGTACGGGATTTTTCCATTCCAGTCGCCGCGCAATGAGTGAGAGTTCACGGTCGGCAATATCGGTCGGAAGCATTGCCACCAGTGCCGTGGCCCGTTGTTCGTGTATGGTGCCCCGTTCGCACAAATCCAGCCGATTGAGCATTCCGGTCGGTTCAATCACGGCTGTGAACTTCCCTCCGCCCACGGGAAAAAAGCCCGGACGTTCAAGTTCCACCGTGACATTGGCACCCATCCGCCGCAAAAGCGGCAGAAAGGATTTTTCCAAAAACGGAAAGGGCGGAGCTGCCGGGTTGTGCGTGCCACCTTCCAGGGTCAGTTCCGTTTTTTCGGTGGTCGTCAGCAATGCGGGCAACACCGTCTGCAAAACCAGTGTGGCACTGCCGGCCGTCCCGATGGCAAACGAATAAGAGCCGCTTTGCATTTTTCCCGGACGAAACACCAGTTCCTTGGAACCAAGCGTGTCACCCGACACTTCGGCCTGCCCGATTTCCGTTGCCGCTTTGACTGCCGTCAAATGCTGCCGGAGGAGTCCCGGTTTTTGCCGTCCGGCCCGGATTTTCTCAATTTTGAACGGTTTCCCGGTCATCATCGAAAGCGCCAGGGACGAGCGCAAAATCTGCCCGCCGCCTTCGCCAAATGAGCCGTCAATGGTAATCATAGGTACCTGTTCCTGGTTCAGAGTTCCGCCTTCAGGCGGCAGTTTTGAGTTCCGCCTTCAGGCGGCGGTTTCGAGTTCCGCGTTTACGCGGCTTGTTTTTTTCTACTTTCTCTGAATGGACAACCTGAAGGCTGTCCTTCCAACAGCCGCCTGAAGGCGGAACTCGAAACCGCCGCGTAAACGCGGAACTCTGAACATTTATTCGTTTTCGCTGACGCGCTGGTGTTTGTCGAAACCGATGTAAATGCGGGCATTCGCCGTGCGGGAAAGTTCGCGCATGGTTTCGAGTTCTTCCAGGCGCATGAGCGCCGGATGTGTGCTGTAGGCATTTGCGGCCTGTTCGCGTTCGCGCAGGGCCAAGACTTCCGCTTCGGTCTTGACGCGCTGGGCTTCGGCAAAGGCTTCGGCTTCCATTTGCTGGATTTCGGCTCTGGTCTGGGCATCAATGCGCTGCACTTCAGCTTTGGTCCGGGCGTCAACCAGTTGCGCCTGACTCATGCGTTCAGCCGCCAGAACGCGGTTCATGATTTCCTGCAAATTGCCGGGGAAAATCAAGTCCTTCACGTCGGCGCGGTAAATTGCCACGCCGTAGGAGGCAGCGGTTTGCTTGACATCGCGCAGAATGTCTTCGTTCAGCCGGTTGCGGTTGGTCAGAATGTCTTCGAGCGTCATCGAAGCCAGTGACCGGCGCGCCGCCAGTTGAATGTCGCTGTAAAGGCGGTCTTCGTAGCTGGTCACTTCATGGAGCGCGGCTTTCGGGTCCGTCACACGGAACTGGACGACGATGCTCACACGGAGCGCCACCTTGTCTGCCGTCAGAATTTCCTGTCCCTTGATGGTCAAATCGCGTTCGCGGACATCCACCAGAATGACTTCCACTTTCGGGCGACGCAAAAAGCCCCACTGAATTGGCTTCGGAATCTGATAGCGTCCGGCCTCGAGGACTTTGGTCAGCACGCCGTCCTGATACCAGAGGCCGCGATGAGTGTCTTTGATAATCAATTCATGCTTGTTCATAACGTTACTTCTTTCAACCAAGGCAGTTTTCCACCGTTTGAGCAACTCAGTCCTCAGTCCTCAGTCCTCAGTCCTGAAAATTGGTCGGGCCTGGAGCTTCGCTGATTCGGAGAACGAATGCTCAGATGGGTGTCTGCGAAACACTCTCGCACTGGGTGAGGGCAAAACGACATGAACGGTCGCTCCTAGCTCTGCCAGGCCCATAAATTGGATAATTGAGAATTCAGAACCTTGCCTGGGGCTTAACCTACCACCGCTCCGGCAAGTGCTGTCACATAATCACTTCGACGGAACCGAAAAGGACCGACTCCTTCGTAAACAGTGGCTTCCTGGCTGCGTGAACCATCCTCCAGGTAAAACGAATGCCAGATAATGGCCTCCTGCTCTTTTTCAAGATGGACTGTCACTGCACCACAGCCAAGGTCGGCACATTCGGCACAAACATAGAGCACATAACGGTTGGAGCGCAGTTCAGACGGCTTTCTGAGCAAAAGTTCCTGGGCATACCGACGGTTCACTTTGGGCAGCAGCCAACCCAGGCAGCCAGCCCGGCTTGTGGTTCCCAGCAGGTTCCGCAAAGACCGGCCATCCACTACAAATTCCAGAAAATCAAAGGAAGGTCTGGTTTTGTTTCCAGGCATGGTCTGCCATTTCAATTCGAGTTGAGAAAAATCTTCGTTCACGGCCAAACCACGCATTCCCGGAGTACCGTCTTCAGGCTAAATTTTTGCAGGCAGCCTGAAGGCTGTACTCCAAACAGCCGCCTGAAGGCGGAACTCAGAACTTTACCCCTTCACGCACACGACCTGCCGCAAGGTATGCACAATCTCCACGAGGTCCGACTGCGCGTTCATGACCGCATCAATGTCCTTGTAAGCGGCTGGAGTTTCGTCAATTACGTCCTTGTCTTTCCGGCATTCAATTCCAGCGGTGGCTCGTTCGTGGTCTTCGACCGTGAAACGCCGTTTGGCTTCGCCGCGAGACATCTTGCGGCCCGCGCCGTGCGAGCAGGAATTAAAGCTCTCCGGATTGCCCTTGCCGCGCACAATGAAGGACCGCGCTCCCATGCTGCCGGGAATGATGCCCATATCGCCTTCACCCGCACGAACTGCGCCTTTGCGGGTGACAAACACGTGCTCGCCGTAATGGAGTTCACGCTGGACGTAGTTGTGGTGGCAATTCACCACCTCAATCGAAGCCGAGAACGGAGGCAGTTCACCGGTTTCCGCCACAGACTGCTTGACGGCTTCCATCATCAGTTCGCGGTTCGTGCGGGCGAAGTTTTGCGCCCACGAAACGGCTTCAAAGTAGTCGTTGAAATGCTCGGTTCCTTCGTTGAAATAGGCCAAATCCTTATCCGGCAGATTTCCCAGAACCCGCTGCATGTCCTTTTTCGCCAGCTCAATGAAATAGGTGCCGATGCGGTTTCCAACGCCGCGCGAACCGCTATGGAGCATAAACCACACGTCGTCCGATTCATCGAGGCAGACTTCAATAAAGTGGTTGCCGGTTCCCAGCGTGCCGAGATGGTTTAAATCATTGCCCCGCCGCAATTTCGGGTGTTTATCCAAAATCCGGTCGTAGCCCGGCTGGAGTGTTTCCCAAACCTCCATTTGGCGCGCTGGAATATTGGCCCAGGCTCCCCGGTCGTTGCGCCCGCCGTTGTCCGTCCGTCCGTGTGGCACTGCTTTTTCAATTGCCGTGCGGATGTTTTTCAGGTTGTCGGGCAGGTCTGTTGCCTTCAACGTGGTGCGAACGGCGGCCATTCCGCAACCAATATCCACACCGACAGCCGCCGGAATGATGGCTCCCTTGGTTGGAATCACGCTCCCGACCGTCGCGCCGATGCCCCAATGGACATCCGGCATGGCGGCAACCCACTTGTGGATGAACGGCAATTGAGCCACGTTGAGTAACTGTTTGCGGGCCGGGTCTTCGATGGCCACGCCTTTGACCCACGCTTTGATGGGCACACCATGTTCCGGCGTAATCAGCTCGTAGCGCGATTTTCCGGACTCAACTTCTTCCGTTGCAACGGTTACTGTCGCTTTTTCGGCCCGATTCGGCTTTTTCGGCGCAGGTGCAATCAGTTCTTCTTGGTTATCAAGTTCCAATTCGTCAGCCAGTAAATCAGCCATTTCCGCAGGGGAAAGGCGATGGTTGTCGGTAATCGTTCCAAAATGTTTTTTGTTCTTTGACGTGTTTTTCATAGTGTGTGATTCCTGAATCCGTAATTTCCAACCTGGATAAGCAAAAAAACCGAAATGTAATCGAGAGCGACGACAAGGGGGCGAAGAAACGCCAGTGCTTGCGCACGTCTGTTGCTCTACTGCCTGAGCTACTCTCCCACAAATGAAACGGGAGAGGCTGGACTTGCACCAGCGACCCACAGATTGAAATGTAGTTCCTTCTGGCATTCGTCGCTCTTTCAAGCGTTGAGCCAAATTGAATCCGGGTGGTCAAGTACCCGGAATGTGAATTCCAAATCGAGAGCGACGACAAGGAGGCGAAGAAACAACAGCGCTTGCGCGCTCCTGCTGCTCTACTGACTGAGCTACACGCCTCATATTATTGGGAGGCGCGGCTGGAATTGCACCAGCGACACGCAGATTTACAATGTAGTTCCTTCAGGCATTCGTCGCTCTTTCAATCTATCAGCTATTTGGCCGTATCAAAATCAACCAGCACCAGGAAATCTTCAGCGGGTGTCCGGTGCAGAACGCCGAGCAGTCGCATGTGGTGAGAAACCACGCGCACGGCCAGCAACTGGTGTATTTCCGTTTCAAGCGCTTGAGCGATTTCCGCCGCACCACTTCCGGGTTTATCCAAAAATCGGTCGAAGATTTTCCGCATCATTTCATTTTCCGGCTTAAACGAACGGTCCAGTAAAAAGACGCCATCCGCACCGCCAAGGCTTCGGGATTGTTGTTCATCAAAACCGTAGGCCGCATTTTTCAAAGCCGTCAGAAAAGCCGGGGACTTCCAGACACGTCCTTTTGTGGCTGCTTTCCGAAATCGTTCCGTCAAAGCCAGTTGCAGATTGCGTTCGTTCCGACAAAAGGTGTGCGCCACTACAAACGGCACGCCCAAAAGTTTGGGGCTGATGGCTTCAATCTTTTCTTTGACTTCTTCCAACTTCACTTGACACCTTTTGCATTCGATTTCCGGACCCGCAGATGCATATCCGGGCGTTTGCTGACCCATTCGGTGAATTTCCTGACTTCCGGATTGGCCAGCAGCAATTCCACCGTGTAGTAGCTTTCTGCCAGTTCCTTTTCGGTAAACAGCGCATGCACATTCTTATGGCACGGTCTGCACACGGAGATGGTCCGGTGGAGCACCGCCGTATCGAAATCCTTCTTCCGCTTATAGACCTTGTGCCGCGCCCTGGGAATCAAATGATGTTCCGTGGTTTCTTTGACTTCGCGGCGACACAGTTCGCATTGTTGCATGTTCGGCATACGGAAAATGTGCTTCAACTCAAGACATTTTTCAATGCTCATACATTTTGTTTCGGCTGAGAAACAAACCTGCCGAAACTCAGTCCTCAGTCCTCAGTCCTCAGTCCTCAATCCTGAAATTGTCCCCATCCCCACCCTCACCACACGACGGACCAGTGCGTTGGTAATAACAATTCACTTTGATTGGTACGCTTGTCACAGTGCTGGGCCGAATTTGTAAAATGGGATTCGAACCCATACTGCCGCCCCTGGCATTACCGAAACGAGAATCTGCTTCTCGGGGTGGTTGGTTTGCACTCGCTTCCGTTTGTGTGTGGTTACCGACAATTCATTTGCCAATTTCCATTTGCGATTTGCGATTTGTCAATTCCGTAAATTACCGGCCCAAATGACAAGTGGCTTTCAATGACAAATCGCAAATCGCAAATCGCAAATGTATTTATTCCTTCAAATCCGTCAGCCAGTTGAGTGCCTGAATACGGGAATCCAGTTCGCGGTATTCCTGAGCCAGCGCGTCTGCCGTTTTTTGAATTTCGGCCACATTGACCGCACTCACAAACTTGACTTCGGAGCGCATGTACACGTTGTGCATGACGGCTGCCGCTGCGGCCAGCTCGCGGTAAACACCCTGCCGCTTCAACAATCCGTCACGGCGGGCAATCGCATCGGCCAGGGTTTCGTTGGCCTCGAATTCGGTCAAACTGTTGGTCTGGTTGATTTTCCGGACCAATGCAACCACTCGTGTGCCAATTTCCTCGACTTCGGCCAGCAACTGACTGGGATTTTCCGCTGGAGCGTCGCCCTGCTGGACCTTGGCGTTTTGCAGGATGCGCTGCTTGATTTGTTCAAATCGCTTTTGCGCGTCGGCGCGCTGGATGAGTGCTTCTGCGAGTTTCATAGTTCACCTTTCGCTTCCTCAAGTGTCTCTGCCGGGATGGTCACTTCGCACGCATAGTCGAGCGGAAGCGCCTGCGGCGTATCGTAAACTTCCCAATATTTTTTCCAGTATTCCCACCACGCTGCGTGCTTTGCTGAAATTTCGTTCAAAAGAACCGGGCCATGCACGTTTAGAATGTCCATCCGGTCAGCCATCACGCAAACGCCCATTTCACCAGCCCAAAAAGCCAACAGAGCCGGACTTTGCTGCACATCAATCTGGGCCGGGTTCAGTCCGAAAACCACATCGAACCGTTCGGCTGCTTCCAGAATTTCCCCCAGGCGGTCAGGTTCAAAGGTAAATTCACCAAATGAAACCGACGGTGACTGCTCAAATTCGTCGTTTTTGAGCCTGTCCGCCCAGTCTTCGGGTGTTTCATCCGCGTTCCTGGTCAGGAAACAGACACTTTTCAAACCCGAAAAGCGCAGGGCCAGGATTCCACTGGGAGGTTCTGCCGGGTTGCGGGGTTCATTCCACAATTGGACACCGCTAAACTCGACCTGGAAACAGTCGGGAAAGTGTTCCGTCCACCAGTTCCAGCACCCTACGTCGGTGATTGCTTCAGTCAGGATTGCAAGTGCTTCGTTCATAGTGTTCCCGTTCGATTCAAACCCGTTTTTTGATAGCGACGACAAGTGAGTGAAGAAACATTTTTACCGTGCGCTCTGCCGGATTGAGCCACTTCCCGAACTTCGGGAAGCCCGGATTTGAACCGGGAATCTCACGGCCCCATGTAGTTCCTTCTGGCATTCGTCGCCTTTCTTGAGGACTGAGGACTGAGGACTGAGGACTGAGTGAAGAAAAAGCCGCTTGGTTGACGGTTTCATCATCCAGCTCTGGAAAAAACTCAGTCCTCAGTCCTCAGTCCTCATCACTTTTAGAAGGGCCGACAAGAATTGTTGAGACGTGATTGGAAAATGTAGTCACAACAGCATTCGGCCCAATTTTTTAGGACTGAGGACTGAGGACTGAGGACTGAGGACTGAGTTTTTCCCAAACTGAAGTTAAAATTGTCATCCCAAATACAGTTTTTCTTAACTCAGTCCTCAGTCCTCAGTCCTCAGTCCTTTTCAGATGGTTCCTGCCTCGATGACACCGACCCAGTGGTCTGCACCAAGGGTTCCGGCGGCAAACTTGGCAATCACATCAAACACCTGGTCGGAGAATCCTCCGACGTTAAGAATGTCGTCGCGTTCGTAAGCCTGCGTCGTTCCGTACGGCTGGATGTCAATACAGACCATCCGGGCCTGTGGGTTGCGCTGCTTGAACACGTTCCATTCCTGCATCGTTGCCGTTCCCCGTCCGCGTCCGTTTGCATCCACCCACGATTCGTTGTCCGAAACGTAGATGATGAGGTCGCCCGCAGCCTTCCGTTCGTTCAGCTTGCGGAGCGGGGCGCTACAGTTGGTTCCACCGCCGCCGATGGAGGCCAGCTTCTGGGCGTTGGTCATCACGGTGTCAAACGGGTTGAGCGTGAGGTTGACCACACTGTGTTCAAACGGAAGCACCTGGGCGCTCGTGTTCTTGCGCACCACGGCTGCCGCCACCAGCGCCGCCACGTCAATACACCGGACCGTCGAGGTCGCTCCCGGACGGTATCCCGTCGCCGGACACGACATCGAACCCGAAACGTCCGGCAGCACATAAACCTGGCCGCTCAATTCCGGCACGTTGGCCAGAGCGATTTCCATCGCTTCCTGCAAGGCCAGCCGGACGACCTGCGGCACATCGTTGCCAGCCATCAGAAACGCCGTCATCAACTGGTACGGAAACACCCGCGCCTTGGCAATTTCCTGCGGATTGCGCAGGCGGGTCGCAATCAGTTCCGGAAGACCCGCTTCGTTGAACACACCATGCCGCGCAAAGGTGTTGAGGTTCATGCGGGTCATCTGCCACGAGGCATTGCGGGCGATTTCAGTCCATTCCGCCGTTCCCAGGTTCAGCGCCGTCAGCATCTGGAACGGAACATTCGGGATTTCCACCCGATTTCCGGCCTTGAACGCTTCGTATTGCTGCACCAACTGCGGTAACGCTGCGGCGTTATGGTCGCGTCCGATGAAGTAGCCGAACAACGCTTCGCGGCTGGCTTCCTTTGGCTTCGGATGAACCATCTTGATGATGTCCGCAAACGACGGGCTCTGGCCCACGGAATCGCGGAAAATCATGTCGTCGTTGCGGGTTTCAAACCACTGCCGCACCAGCCGCTTCGGAGCGGTTCCCAGCGACTTGCGGCCCACCTGTCCCGACCGAATGATTTGGACAAAGTTGCGGAGCATCTTTCCGTTATCAATCACCCGAGGGAAAATAGCGGCCAGCAGGTCACGGTCCTTGACAGCGAGCACCGCGCACAGCAACGCAGGCATGTCCTTCATAAAGCCCTGCTTGCGGGTATAGATGGCGAGCTTCGCAATAAATTCCGGTTCAATCTGGCGGGCGAGGTCCAAAACCACCGCCAACTGGTCCTGTGCCGTTGCGTAGAAGGTCGAGTTCAGACAACCGGTCATCGCGTATTGCGCCAGCTTGTGCTTCGGTGAAAATTCGTAGGCCGGAGCGCCAGCCTGATTCAACGTGTTCGGAGCCTGGATTTGCTGGCCAATCAGGGACTGGAATAAATTCTTGTTCGCCATACTCGTTTATTATCTCCTTCGGACAAAGTGTTGTTCATTCCGATGGTTTCCCTTAGTGCATCCTGCGTGCCAAAGATTTCTGATTGCTCTGAAATATTTTTTATTCTATTGAAAATAAATGATTTACATTGTTATTTCGGTTTGTCGCAGAGTTTAAGGGTGATTTTGAATTGATTTTGTGATTTAGATTAAAAGCGAAATTTGTAGAATATTTTCTAAATCCCTAAAGATTCACCGCAGAGGCTCAGAGGTTACGCAGAGTTTGCGCAGAGTTTCTCTTTGGTTTTCTCTGCGAATCCTCTGCGTAACCTCTGCGGCTCTGCGGTGAAAAGAAACGCATGAATCAAAAAAAACTGGTTGTGATTGGATTTCTGGGAGCCACGCTGGACGCCGGCAAGGGGCCGGGCCGCTGGGAAAAATGGCGTCCGTCGGTGGCGTTGTGCCAGCACGACAACCTGCTGGTGGACCGGTTCGAACTGCTTTATCAGGAAAAGTTTACCGAGTTGGGGCAGGTGGTACTGGAAGACATCGCCACGGTTTCACCCGAAACCCAGGTTGAATTGAAGTTGGTGAATTTCCAGGACCCGTGGGATTTTGAAGAGGTTTATGCGGTGCTGTTTGAGTGGGTCCGGGGCTACGAGTTTGACGTTGACCACGAGGAATATCTGATTCACATCACGACCGGCACCCACGTGGCTCAGATTTGTCTTTTTCTGCTCACGGAATCGCACCATTTTCCCGGAAAGCTGCTGCAAACCGCTCCACCTAAACGGTATCGGGGTGACGACCCCGGCACCTTCACCATCATTGACCTGGATTTGTCGAAATATGGGCGGATTGCTTCACGGTTTGCCCAGGAGCAACAGGAAAGTCTCACGTTTTTGAAATCGGGCATTGAAACCCGCGACCCGGCGTTCAACAAACTGATTGAACAGATTGAAAAAGTGGCGATTGCCTCGAAAGCGCCCATGCTCCTGATGGGGCCGACCGGAGCCGGAAAATCCCGGCTGGCCAAGCGGATTTATGAACTCAAACGAGCCCGTCATGTGCTGGAAGGCCGCTTTGTCGAGGTGAACTGCGCCACTTTGCGCGGAGATACGGCCATGTCCACCTTGTTTGGTCATGTCAAAGGGGCGTTTACCGGAGCCGTCAACAATCGTCCGGGACTCCTCCGGCAGGCGAATCACGGGCTGCTGTTTTTGGATGAAATCGGTGAACTCGGCCTGGATGAACAAGCCATGCTGCTGCGGGCGCTGGAGGATAAGACCTTTCTGCCGATGGGGGCCGACCACGAAACGGACAGCGATTTTCAGTTGATTGCCGGAACCAACCGGGATTTGCACCGGAGTGTGGCGGAAGGCAAGTTCCGCGAGGATTTGCTGGCCCGTATCAATTTATGGACCTTTCACCTGCCGGGGCTGAAAGACCGCCGGGCCGATATTGAACCGAACATTGCCTATGAACTGGACGAATTTGCCCGCCGCAACGGTTCGCAGATTGTTTTTACCAACGAAGCCCGCCGCCAGTTTCTGAAATTCGCTTTGTCGGCGGAGGCCGTCTGGAGCGGCAATTTTCGGGATTTGAACGCGGCTGTCACCCGCATGGCGACCCTGGCCGAGGGAGGGCGGGTGACTCCGGAAGATGTGGCCGATGAAATCAAACGGCTGACCCGCAGTTGGCAGGGAAGCGGGGAACCGGTTCAGCGTGGTGGCCTGGAGCAGGTGCTGGAACCGGAACAACTGGCCGCCCTCGACCGGTTTGACCGGGTGCAACTGGCGGATGTGGTAGCGGTCTGCCGGACTGCCGCCACGCTTTCCGAAGCCGGGCGGCTCCTGTTTTCCACTTCGCGCGAACGCAAGAAAAACACCAACGATGCCGACCGGCTGCGGAAATATCTGGCGCGGTTTGGGCTTTCATGGAATGCCCTGAAAGGCATCTAATCCAGCCGTACAGTTTTATTTGCCCTTGGTAAAACGGGCGATGTAGTTGGTGCTCCAGGTTTTGCCTTCATCGGTGGATTGTTCAAAATGCTGGATGAATTCGGATTTGGTGATGTTCCGAAAGGTCAGTCTAGCCAGTTTGACCCGATTGTCCTGCGGGTCGGTAAAATGTCCGGTCAAAATAAACTGGTCCCCGACTTTGCTACCGGTCAATTGAAAAGTGAACCCACCGTTGTCAAGCCAGGTCTGAGTCCAGGTTTTGTCCGTCACATTAAAAGTGGTGACGCTGGAGCCTGTGTAGGTGCCTGACTTGTAGGATTCGAGAATGGCCAGTCCATTGCCGAAACTTTTGATGGTGTCGGAGCCAGGAATGCCACCACCGCCATTGGCGTCAACCACCGTCCATTTTCCTATCCAAAAGTCGAATTGGTGACTTTCTTCCGGCAGACTGGCAAAGACCGGTGTTGGTGCCGGTTGAGATGTTTCCTGAGCCTGAATAGAAAGAGGCAGCAACAACAGGAAACAGACAATAAACAAAAAGCGAATAGATCGTTGTTTTTCCATACCAGAAGGTTCCTCGGTTTTGTCAAAATGAAAAAACGGTGAAAATCCCGTTTGAAATTGTTAGAACCGTTCAGGTCAGTGTCACGTTTGAACCAATACACCACTTACAATTGAAGACAACCTGTGCGATGGTTGGCGCAGAAAGAACCGAAACACAGATTTCCGGATGGCTTTGAGGGCATGCCTCCAAATGGACAATTGCCCTGGCCGCTCTGGTTGAAAACCTTGCCAAAAACACCATTGGATTGTCCTAAAATCATCGCCAAATTTTTCTAAATTTTTCCAAAAGCTATGAAAACAGAGGGTTTATTGCCAATTGGCTACCGCTTTGAGGAGTTTCGGATTGATCTTGAACGAAGAATTTTATTTCGTGCTGAGGAGCCGGTCGCCCTTTCAGCAAAGGCGTTTGATGTAATGGTCTGTCTGGTAGCGCAACCCGGAACGGTGTTGGAAAAGGAAACACTGCTGAAACTGGTTTGGCCGGACACCTTTGTTGAAGAGGCAAATCTGACGGTTCATATTTCGACCCTGCGGAAAGTTTTGGGTGAAGTGCCGGGCCAGCATCGCTTCATTGTGACAGTACCCAAGCGGGGCTATCGGTTTGTGGCTGACGTAACCCAGGTTGTTCCGGCTCAAACTGGCGAAACGGTTCCTGCGGTACAAGCCCCAATAAAACCCAGCCAAAAACCGGGCGGTCTGTCTTTGGCGGCACTCGTTCTTGGTTTGGCTGCTGTCATTGCCGTCACCGGGTTCGGTTTGGTCCGGCAGGGTCTGGTGAACTGGCCTGACAGGAAGAGCCTGCCAAAAAATGAAACCAGCGAGTCCGTGGAAGCCCAAATTGCCTGTGAAAAAGGTTGGTATCTTTTTCACAAGGGCGTACTTGAAAGCCCACGTCGAGGACTCTTTTTCTTTCAGCAGGCGCTGGCGCAAAATCCAAATTCGGCCAATGCACTGGCCGGTTTAGCCAACACGTATTGTCGGATGGCGATTGACACCGGCGATGCTGCTGAACGGCGTGCCTTTTTGAAACAGGCGCACAGCGCTGCGGCCACGGCGTGCAGTCTGGACCCGGACAACGCAGAAGCCCATTCTGCTCAGGCTCTGCTCGCCATGATGGACCAGCAAAACCCCCTTGAGGCAGAGCGGGAGCATGTCCGGGCCTTAACCCTGAACCCCAACAGTGCCTTGGCGCATGTCCGCTACAGTTGGTTTTTGTTCAACCGGAAAAATTTTGCCAAAGCTGAAGAGGAGGCACAGATTGCCGCCCGGCTGAAACCCGTTTCCCTGGTTTGCCAAAACTCTTTGGCCCGGTTGCTGTTTGAGTTGGGGAAATTTCCGGAGGCCGCAGGGCAATGCCAACGGATGCTTGATTTCGAGCCTGGTTACGAACCTGCCTTGATTCTGCGAGGCCGAATTTTGGTGGAGCAAAAACGCTTTGCCGAAGCCATCGAAGTGCTAGAACCGCTGGTTGACTTTGACCACCCGGATGGAATTGCGCTGGAGGCGGTTTCAACGTTGGCCATTGCCTGGGTCAGGGCCGGGAGGCCAGCCGAGGCATATCGGGCACTGGATTTTTTTGCGACCTACCCGACCATCTACTCTGGATTTCACCGGCTCCTGATTTTACAGGAGCTGGGTGAAACCACCGCTGTCTGTCAAGAACTGACCCAAATCTCACAAACGGGCGGGCCGTCCCTGATGCTTGCCAACCAGAGCCCCCGCCTGACAGGCTTGCGGGCCAATCCGCAGGTGCAGAAGTTTTTTCAAAACCAATTTCCCTCAAATTGAAATCCGGTGCGGTGAAGGAGTGGAAATCGTTTATTCCAAGGGGCAAAAAAAATAAGCCAATCTGAAAAAAATTGTTCCGTTTGCTAACACTTTTTCCATTTCACCCGTCTTTAGGAGTGAAATGGTACCGGAATCTCTGAAAACAGGTTTCCTTCATTCCTGATGGAACAAATCGAAACGGCTGGCGAAGAGCTTTTGCTGGCCGAGTCCCCGACAACCGATGATTCCGTCATCGTGGGATTACAGCACCGCCAAAGTTTGTTGGTGGATGCACTCCGGCGCGGGGAAACCCGTGTCTTTGAGGAACTGTACCGCCTGTTTTGGCCGATGGTGCATGGGATGTTGCTGGCCCGCGTGCCCCGTTCGGAGGTGGATGATGTGGGACAGGAGGTGTTTTTGCAGGTGTTGCAAAAAATTCACCTGCTGCGTGACAGTGCTGCCTTTGGCGGCTGGCTGGCGACCATGACTCGGAACGCAGCCCATGATTTTCATCGCTCGAAGTTCCGGCAGGAAACTCCGGCTTCGGCGGTTCCGGAAGCGGTTCAAAAAGCTGATATGGATGGGGAATTTGTACTGGAGGTGATGTGCTCGCTCCCCGAAGCCTACCGGGAAACGCTGATTTTGCGCTTGGTGGAAGGCATGACCGGGCCGGAAATTGCCGTCCGGACCGGACTGACACCGGCTTCAGTGCGGGTCAATCTGCATCGCGGCATGAAGCTGTTGCGTGAAAAGCTGCAAGGGAAGGAGGGGCCATGAGCGAGCCATATCTCTGGGACAAATCCGGGACTCCTGACCCTGAAATCGTCAAGCTCGAACGGTTGCTCGGCAATTTCAGCCACCGCCCGCAGGAAAGCGCGTTGCCCGCTGTCCTGCAACGGGAAATCGCCCGGTATGAAACGCCGTTCCAACTGACGCAACTGGCGCAGGACCCGCTCCCCACCCGGTTGGCGGTCATGGTGCGGGCCAACTGGCAGGCGTTTTGGAGCAATCCACGGGCGTATGTCCAGGCATTGACCGAGCAGACAGGCCCAGAACAATTGCGGTCGGCGGCCCTGCGCTGGTGCTTTTTTTCAACCTTTGCCGTGCATATCGTGGCCTATGGGGTTCTATTTTTGATGCCAGCCAAAGCGGTGCCGGAAGGTGGTCAGGCTGCTTCTGAAAAGCAGGATTTACAGTTGATTGGCATGGTGGAACCGCCGCCTCAAGTTCAGGGGAAAGGTACCGGAACCAACGGGAAACAGGCCGGCGGTGGCGGCGGCGGTGGAAATCACGAACCAACCCCGGCATCCAAGGGACGCCTGCCACAGGCATCTTTGATGGCACCGCACATTGTTGCACCATCCACCCACCAGCATATCGAGCAACCCAGCCTGCCGGTGGTTCCGACCATTCAGGCGGACCCGAATCTGGTGGCGAAACAGGATATGAATCTGCCCTTGGGCGACCCCAAAGGCGTTTTGGGCGAACCTTCCGATGGTTTTGGTTCCGGCGGTGGCATTGGAACAGGCCGGGGCGGCGGGATTGGCTCCGGTGTGGGGTCTGGGGCTGGTCCAGGTCACGGCGATGGTATTGGGGAAGCCGGGGGGGCAGGGAGTGGCAATGCCAATCTCAGACCTTCCATTCTGTCGCAGGTCAAACCGAAATATTCGGAAGAAGCCCGGCAAAACAAAGTTCAAGGGAAAGTGGTTCTTTCAGTTGAGTTCCGGGCCGATGGCACGATTGGCGAGGTCCGCATCGTGCGGGGCCTGGGATACGGCCTGGATGAAAGAGCCATTGAAGCGGCGCGGCAAATCCGGTTCCGTCCGGCAGTGCAAAACGGGGTGCCCGTTACCACCCGCGCCAAAGTCGAATTCACCTTCAATTTGATTTGATTCATTTACGATTTGCGATTTGCGATTGCCCATTTGCCATATAAGTGGTCATTTGGCTTATTTCCTGACCAAATAGTCGCAAATCGTAAATCGCAAATGCCCTGGGGGAACTATGTCTGGTGAACGTTCCATAGTCTTTGTCCCGACGTTTGGCCAAATTAACTCAATTCCTTTTTGGACCCGGCTGCGGATTGAAACCACCGCTTTCAGCCAGGAACTGCGCCGCAATCCGCGCGGAATCTGGCAGGCGTTAACGGCTTCCACCGCGATGGAACAGCGGCGGATGCGGGTTTTGGGCTGGTGCCTCATGACGGCGGCCTGTCTGTTTTCGACCACATTGGGAATCATCCTGGTTTTGTCGGGCAGCGCACGGAGTCAGGCCCAGGTAGAACTGGCGGCAGTCAAACCGTTGTTTTTTCAGACCTGGCTGCCTCCGACCATGCCGGACCCGCGAACCCAAGGTGGGAGTGGACTCAAGGAATTTTTGAAACAGCCTTCCGGAAAGGGTGGTGGCGGAGCCGGCAGCGAGCAGCCCCTCCCGGCTTCGCACGGAAAATATGCACAGGCTTCGCTGGATGCACCCCAGGTGGTGGCTCCATCCGTTCAGCAACGGGTTGAACAGCCCAGCCTGCCGGTGGTTCCGATTGTGCGGGCTGACCCGCAGGCCATGCCCAAATTGGACCAGAATCTGCCTTTGGGGGACCCGAAAAGCCTCTTGACAAGCCCTTCGGATGGAACCGGCAAAAACGGCGGAATTGGGAATGGCAAGGGACCCGGACAGGGAAACGGTGAGGGACCCGGTGCCGGTCCAGGTCGTGATGGAGGGGTGGGTGGAGGTTCTCCTGGTGGTCCTCCAGGTCCGGGAAATGGTGGAAACGGTGGTTCGGCCCGCCCAACCATCCTGAACACGGTCAAACCTAAATATACCGAGGAAGCCCGCAACTCCAAAATTGTCGGAAAAGTTACGCTTTCGGTGGAATTTCGGGCTGATGGCCGCATTGGTGACATCCGTATCATTCATGGTTTGGGGTACGGACTGGACGAAAATGCCATTTCCGCCGCTCGGCAACTGGCTTTTCGTCCGGCATTGGAAAACGGTACGCCCGTCTCAACCCGCGCCAGAGTTGAATTCACGTTTAATCTGATTTGAAGTGTGCCGCAAAACACTCAATCGAACCACAGAACGCGAGTTTACAAGAAGTCTTCCGGAGGAAGACATCATGGTAGCCAGGGTGTGGAACGCAGTGGAACCCCTGGGGAACGGTTCCAAAATGATTCCGCGCTCCGGCAGGAGCTTATTCCCAAAGGAGATAAAGCACTCCTGCCGGAGTGCGATTGTCTCTCAAACGCTGACCAGGGGTTTCGCTGCGCTTCACACCCTGGCTCCCATAACCATGCTCCTGCCGGAGCATTTGGGCATTCCTCCGAAATGAGCAGAAAAGTTGATTCCCCATAAACTGACTTCTTATAGCTAAAGATAACGTGTCAGCGGGTGGTTTTTTCATTTCAGGTGGATTTCAGTCGGCTTCTTTCTGTTCTGACAGTCCAAATTCTCCCACAGTTCCGTATTCCTCCCACACACGCGCAGCCGATGTCACCAGACAAATAAAAAAGTGTTCCAAAGGGCTTGTCTGTCATTTGAAAAACCGACAAGTCAAGGGAGGTGTATGAGTCGAATTGTTCGATTCTGTTTTCTATTTCTCTGGGCGGGAATCGTAACCTGGATAGGAATCAGCGCGCCGGTTTCCCAGACCCCCAACCATCAATCTTTCATAACCAGGGCCAAACCTGCTCCAAGGTTGTGGAATTCCAAAGCCCTCGCCAGTTGGCCGGTTCCGATTGCGGGCGTCAATGCAACGCCAAACTATTATGCGGAAGCAGAATATTACGCCGCGCCGGTGGACAATCTGCGAACCTACCCGGTTTATCATCCGGATTTTGAGCCGAAAGGCTATCGGGAGCACCTCAAGCAACTCGGTGCCCAACCATTGATTGAACCCGAAAAAATCAAAACCGAAAAGGATTGGATTGCAGCCGGTCAGCGGGTATTTGACGAATTGGATGTGCCGATTTCACGAACTGAGGACGCCCAAGTGCTGGCCTTCCTTCAGGACCGGGAAGCCCTCAAAAAAAACCATGCCGATGTAACCAGGGATGGAATTTTACCCGGTTTCCGGTGGGTCGTGACGAAAGAAGGAAAGCTGCAAGTATCCCTGGCGGAATGTTCCGCCTGTCATGTTCGGCTGATGCCGGATGGAAAACTGTTGCGCGGGGCTCCGGGAAACCAAAATCTGGGAATGCCGGTTGTCAATCTCTTTCTGGGGGAGTTTGCCTCCCGACTGGAAAAGGAAGGGATGGGGGCCACGTTGCAGGAAACGGAATACGCCTCATACGGGGTGCCCTGGCTGCCCCATGACATCCATCAAAAGCTCCGAACCATGAAGGAAGAGGAGATTGCCCAAGTGGATGGAGCCCCCATGCCGGGAACCTTTGCCCGTTTCAACGGCAGCCCATATTACATCACAAAAATTCCTGATTTAATCGGAATCAAAGACCAGCGTTACCTGGACCATACCGGAACGCACCGCAACCGGGGACCGGAAGACATTGCCCGCTATGGAATTCTGGTAACGACTGCGGATGATGGTTCCATTGGGCCTTACCAATTCAAGACCGAAGCCCAAAGAAAACTGCTTTTCCGGTTCAGTGATGAAGCCATGTTTGCCTTGGGGAAATATATTTACTCACTTGAATATCCAGTAAATCCAAACAAACCGAACGACCTGACCGCCAAAGGAAAGAAAGTTTTTGACAGTCAGGGATGCATGGTTTGCCATACGCCGCCGCTCTATACCAACAATGCCCTCACACCCGTGAAAGGGTTTACTCCGTCCGCAGACCTCCGGGAAACCCTGAACATCAAACCCGTGTCAGTCGGAACCGACCCCGGTTTGGCGTTGTTGACCCGCAAAGGGACCGGATATTACAAAGTGCCTTCCCTGCGTGGGTTGTGGTATCGTGGGCTGGTTGAGCATTCCGGCTCGATTGCCTCGCTGGAGGACTGGTTTGACCCCAAACGGTTACGGGATGACTACGTTCCCAGCGGCTGGAAAGGACCCGGAGTCACAACCCGCGCCGTCAAGGGACACGAATTTGGCCTTGACCTTTCACCCGCAGATAAAAAAGCATTGATTGCGTTTCTGAAAACCCTGTGACAAAAAACAGGACTGAGGACTGAGGACTGAGGACTGAGGACTGAGTTTCCAATTGGCTTGTTTGGAGGTGTTTGGAACGAGTTTCAACCCACAAGAAAGAGTGAGGTTAAATTCTCAGTCCTCAGTCCTCAGTCCTCAGTCCTCAGTCCTGGTTCCCCAAAAAATTCCAACTTCCCAGAGGACTTGTTGCCATGGCATCCAAGAGTCGCTTTTTGCAAGGGCGTCGCATTGACCCCAAACCAATTACCAAAGACACCACGCTGATTGAGCTGGTGGAAAACAATTTTTTGGCTTACAACGCTGCCCGTTTGCGCGAAGCCTGCCAGTTGTTCACCCAGAAAATGCTGGAGCCGGATGTCACCATCGGCGTTTCCGTGACGGGAGCGTTGACACCCGCCGGGTTGGGGATTTCCGCTTTGATTCCGCTGATGGAAGCCGGTTTTATTGACTGGATTATCAGCACGGGAGCCAATCTCTATCACGACACCCATTTCGGAATTGGACTGGCGCTTCATCGGGGACGCCACGACATCAGCGACGTGGTGCTGCGCGAAGAAGGCGTGGTCCGGATTTATGACATTTTCTTTGATTATGACGTGCTGCTTTCGACCGATGCCTTTTTCCGCGAAGTCATCAGCGGGCCGGAGTTCCAGCGTTCGATGAGCACGGCGGAATTTCACTACCTGTGCGGGAAATACGTTGCCGAACGGGAGCGGGTGTTGGGCATCGAACGGCAGTCGTTTCTATCGGCGGCCTATCATTTGGGCGTGCCGATTTACACGTCCTCACCGGGTGACAGTTCGATTGGCATGAACGTCGCCGCCAAACGGCTCCAGGGCAACAAGCTGGAATTTGACGTGTCGCTGGATGTCAACGAAACGGCCTCTATCGTGCTGGGAGCCAAGCGTTCGGGCGGCAAGAGTGCGGCATGGATTTTGGGCGGCGGCAGTCCGAAAAACTTTCTGCTCCAGACCGAACCGCAGATTCAGGAGGTTTTGGGCATTGATGAACGGGGACACGATTATTTCCTGCAAGTCACAGACGCCCGGCCCGACACCGGCGGACTTTCCGGAGCCACCCCTGGCGAAGCGGTCAGTTGGGGCAAGGTTGACCCCGAACGCCTGCCCGACGCCGTGGTCTGTTATGTGGATTCAACCGTGGCACTTCCGATTTTGACTGCCTACGCCTTGGGTTCCCACGCGCCCCGCACGCCCAAACGGCTGTATGACCGGCGGGGTGAATTGATGGAAAATCTACAAAGGGAATACGAACAATCGGAGCGAAAATAACAAAAACAGGACTGAGGACCATTTCCCAGGACTGAGGACTGAGGACTGAGGACTGAGGACTGAGGACTGAGTGACAACACCCTCAAGCAGGATAGTTTGTGAAATCTGTTTTTCGATAGAAAAATCAGTTAAAACCAGTCAAAAGGCTCCCATTTCCCTCAGTCCTCAGTCCTGTTTTACTCAAACGTCACGTCCTCATAAACATCCGCCAGGGCCAGGGAGCAGTCAATTGTTTCCAGTTTGAGCGTTCCATTCAGGTCAGCCGTGTCAAACCGCTTCCACTCGCCGTTTTCCTGCTTGATGAAATGAGTCAGGTGCGGTTCATTTTGGGCCACCAGCATATATTCGCGGAAAGATTCCAGGGTCTTGTACGCCTCAAACTTCACGCCCCGGTCGGCTTTTTCCGTGTGCTCAGAGAGGATTTCCACAATCAGGACCGGGTTGGTCAGAACCCCTATACCTTCCATTTTTTCAAAGACGGCCTTGCCACAGGCGACACTTGCATCCGGATAGCGATATGGCGGGAGTTTGGGAGTTTTAATCGGAATTTCACTCGTGAAAGCCGTACAGGAACGGCCTTTCAGTTGAGAGTACAGCGAGCCAAAGACATTTCCGGAAATCCTTCCATGAGCTTCGCTGCCGCCATTCATGCAGACGATTTCCCCGTTCCAGTATTCGTAGCGGGCATCCCCCACTTTTTCCAAAGCAAAATATTCAGCCAAAGTATGGAAGTGCTTACGTTGGATTGACATACCCTTTGCCTTTTGAAAATAAACCGCGAAATACGCGAAAAACACGAAAAGAAAAGGAAGAATTTGATTTGAAAATTTTCGCGTGTTTTGCGTATTTCGCGGTTAAAAATCAATCCTGAAGCAAGGTTCAATTCAGGAACCTACGGCCTCAAACATCTCCGCCACCACGTCCGCCTCGTAACTTAAATTGGGAGCCAGCCAGCGTTCGACGGTTTCGACCGAAAGGTTTTTCCGCTCGGCGTAATCCGTGATTTGGTCGCGTTGGATGCGGCCCACGGCAAAGTATTTCGCCTCCGGATGGGCGAAATAGAGGCCGCTCACCGAAGCTGCCGGAGTCATGGCAAACGATTCCGTCAGATGCATATCGGCGTTGGCTTCGACCGAAAGCAGGTTGAAAAGGGTCCGTTTTTCGGTATGGTCCGGACAGGCCGGATAACCGGGAGCCGGACGGATGCCCCGGTATTTTTCGCGGATGATTTCTTCGGGCGAAAGCTGTTCCGCGACGCCGTAGCCCCAGGCATCGCGCACCGTTTTGTGGAGTTTTTCGGCAAAGGCTTCGGCGAGCCGGTCCGCGAGCGCCTTGACCAGAATCGAATTGTAATCGTCATGGTCAGCTTCAAACTGGCGGCACAACTCCGTCACGCCGATTCCAGCGGTGACGGCAAAGGCTCCGATGTAATCCGGGCGTCCGCTGGCCTTCGGGGCGACAAAATCCGCCAGCGAAAGGTTCGGCTGTCCGGCTGGTTTTTGAGACTGTTGCCGCAACATGTGGAAAATCGTGGTCGGCTTGCCCGCCGGGTAGACTTCGATGTCATCACCGACGCTGTTGGCCGGGAAAATCCCGAACACGCCATGTGCGGTGATGAGTTTTTCTTCAATGATGCGATTCAGCAGCTTCTGCGCGTCGTCAAAAAGCTCTTTGGCTTTCTCGCCAATGGTTGGGTCCTCGAAAATCTTTGGATACCGTCCACGCAGTTCCCAGGCATGGAAGAATGGCGACCAGTCAATAAACGGAACCAGTTCCTCCAGCGATTGGTTGCGCAGGGTCACCACCCCAAACTGGGTTGGCTCGTCAATCGTGGCCGTGGCCCAATCGGGCTGGTACCGGTTGGCGCGGGCTTCGGCCAGCGTCAAGGCTCGTTTGGCTGACTGCTTGCCGCGAAATTCCTCGCGCAGGGTTTCCTGGTCGGCCCGGTTTTTCTCGTCAAGCTCGATTTTGAGTTCGGGATTGCGAAGGTGCCCGACGACGCCCACCGCCCGCGAGGCATCCAGCACATGCACCACCGATTCGTGGTAGTGCGGAGCGATTTTCACCGCTGTATGGATTTTGCTCGTGGTCGCACCGCCAATCAGAAGCGGCACCTTGAAGCCGGTTCGCTCCATTTCCTTGGCCACGTGAATCATTTCATCCAGTGACGGCGTAATCAGGCCGCTCAGACCCACAATATCCACGTTATGGTGGCGGGCTTCCTGCAAAATCTTTTCGCAGGGCACCATCACGCCCAGGTCAATCACCTCGTAATTGTTGCATCCCAGGACCACGCCGACGATGTTTTTTCCGATGTCATGCACGTCGCCCTTGACCGTGGCCAGCAGGATTTTGCCCTGCGAGGTGGATTTTCCGGAGGCCAGTTTTTCCGCTTCCATATAGGGCATGAGCACCGCCACCGCCTTTTTCATGACCCGTGCGCTTTTCACGACTTGTGGCAGGAACATTTTTCCGGAACCAAACAGGTCGCCGACGATATTCATGCCGGCCATGAGCGGACCTTCGATGACATCGAGCGGGCGGGCATATAACTGCCGGGCTTCCTCGACATCCCCTTCGACAAAATCGGCGATGCCTTTGACCAGGGCATGGGCGAGGCGTTCCTCGACCGGACGCAGCCGCCAGCCGTCGTCCTTGACCTGCTGTTTGTCCTGCTGTTTGACCGATTCGGCGAAAGCAGTCAGCCGTTCGGTGGCATCGGGTCGCCGGTTGAGCAGCACGTCTTCGACCAGTTCGAGCAAGTCCTTGGGGATTTCCTCATACACGGCCAGTTGTCCGGCATTGACGATGCCCATATCCATTCCGGCCTTGATGGCATGGTAGAGAAAAGCCGAGTGCATGGCTTCGCGGACGGCATTGTTGCCCCGGAATGAAAAGGAAATGTTGCTCACTCCGCCGCTCACCTTGGCGTGCGGCAGGTGTTGCTTAATCCAGCGGGTGGCTTCGATGAAATCAACCGCATAGTTGTTATGTTCCTCAATCCCGGTCGCCACGGTCAGAATGTTCGGGTCGAAAATGATGTCTTCGGGCGGAAATCCGACTTTCCGGGTGAGAATGTCATAGGCCCGCTGGCAGATTTCGATTTTCCGGGCGAAGGTGTCGGCCTGTCCCTTTTCGTCAAACGCCATCACAATCACCGCCGCGCCATAGCGCCGGATTTTGCGGGCATGTTCGATAAAGGGGCCTTCACCTTCCTTGAGACTGATGGAATTGACGACGGCTTTGCCCTGCGAACATTTCAATCCGGCTTCAATGACGGACCATTTGGACGAGTCAATCACCGTTGGCACTTTGGAAATATCAGGCTCTGCCGCCAGCAGGTTGAGAAAGGTCACCATTGCCTTTTCGGATTCCAGCAGCCCTTCGTCAAAGTTCACGTCCACCATCTGCGCGCCGTTGTCCACCTGCTGGCGGGCGATGGAAAGCCCTTCTTCGTATTTCCCCTCCTGAATCAGTTTGGAGAATTTCGGCGAGCCGGTGACGTTGGTCCGTTCGCCGATATTGATGAAATTCATGTCGGCCCGCATCCGCAACGGTTCAAGGCCGCTGACACAGGTTTGCGGTTCATGCACTTTGGGAACCCGTGGCGCAAAGCCTTTGACGGCTTCGGCAATTGCCTTGATATGCGGCGGAGTGGTGCCGCAGCAACCACCCACGATGTTGAGCCAGCCCTGGGTGGCGAAATCCCGAATCAGTTCGCCGGTGATGTCGGGCGTTTGGTCAAAGCCGCCGAAAACGTTGGGGAGGCCCGCATTCGGATAGCAACTGAGGAAAATCGGAGCCAGTTCCGCAAGTTCCTCAACGTAGGGCCGCATTTCCTTGGCCCCAAAGGCGCAGTTGAGGCCCACACTGAGCAGGTTGGCGTGCGAAATCGAAATCCAGAAGGCTTCCAGGGTTTGGCCGGAAAGCGTCCGCCCGCTCTGGTCGGTAATCGTCACGGAGGCCATGACCGGCACCCGGCGGCCTTTTTCGTCAAAGACTTTTTCAATCGCAAAAAGGGCAGCCTTCAAATTCAGGGTATCGAAAACGGTTTCCGGCAGGAGCAGGTCCACGCCGCCGTCGAGCAGTCCACGGGCCTGTTCGGCATAGCCCTCCACCAGTTCGTCAAACGTCACCGAACGGTGGCCGGGGTTGTTGACATCCCGCGAGAGCGAAGCCGTTTTGTTGGTTGGTCCCAGCGCACCGGCGACAAAGCGGGGCTTCCCGTCGCGGGCGGTCATCCGCTCGGCAGCCCGTTTGGCACAGCCCGCCGCCGCCACGTTGATGTCATAGACGATGTGCTGAAGCTGATAATCCTCCATCGAAATCGAAGTGGCGTTAAACGTGTTCGTTTCGATGATGTCGGCTCCGGCTTCGAGATAGGCCGTGTGAATTTCCTCAATAATGTGGGGCTGCGTAATGGAGAGCAGGTCGTTGCAGCCTTTCAAATCCGTGGGGTGGTCGGCAAATTGCGAACCGCGATAGTCGGCTTCCTGCAATTTGTAGCTTTGAATCATCGTTCCCATTGCGCCGTCAATGACCAGAATCCGCTCGCGCAGCAGGGCCGTGATGTGCTCCGTACAGTCAACAAAATTTCCCATTCAAAGAAACCTCAAACAAACATCAAAAATGATTGGGTGGAAGAAAGAAGCAGCAGAATAGCACAAATTGGCTGGGTGTCAGTACCAATGGAGGGCGGCAAAGCCCGATTCCAAGTTCCACATGATTTTACATCCTTAACAAATTCTTAGCCTCACCTTAACCATTTCCCGGCCAAACCGGCATAGGATGGGCTTCGCTTTCACAGACTGAAAGAGAGGTTTCATCCATGTTTCGCCTGCACCTTGCCGTTTCATCCGTTTGTTTATTGTTTTGGTTCGCGTCTACCATTCCGGGTGGAAGCACCCAGGCAGCCAAGGTCAATGCCGGGGTTGTGAATCCGGACCGGAGCAAACCGGCGGCGGCTTTTACAATTGACTGCACTCCCGCGCAATTGAAGCTCTCGCGGGGCGAGTTGAAATCCTTTCGGGTCAAAATCAACCGCCGGGCCGGGTTTTCCGGCACGGTGACGGTGGCTGCCGACAAGGAAAAACTCAAACCTTTGGGCTTCAAACTCAATTCCTTTTCGCAAACCACCGCCGACAGTCAAATCAGCTTTGAACTCAAGGTCAAAAACAAGGCGCAGCCGGGCAGTTACCGGCTGCAACTGGTTGGGCAGGATGAATCCGGCAAACCCATCAGCCGGAGCGAACTGGTCTTGCTGGTTGAAAAATGAGACTTCAATTCTGTTGACGTTCTCAGTCCTCAGTCCTCAGTCCTCAGTCCTTTGATTTGGAGTTTGTATGGACGAGCCACTCCCCCTGCTGGTTCACAATGGAGGCAAAGCAATTTGCCTCCTCTTTTTTGCGTTGGCGTTGTTTCTGGCACTGACGGTGCCCATCCATGCCTGGGACGCGCTGGCTTTTGGGGAATGGTCGCGGCTGATAGCCCAGACGGGTGGGTTTTCGTTCCCTTCAGTGACGGACCTGGCGTACCACCGACCCTTGTTTTATGTGGTCCAGGGCTGGATTTGGCGCATGTTTGGCTTTGATGAAACCTTTGCCCGCTTGTGGGCGCTTTCGTTTGCCTTGTTGTTGGGGTTTTCACTCTTTCAGTTGACGCAAACGGAAAAAAAGGAGTCTCCCACCGGATGGCTGACAATTTTATTGCTGCTGGCCAATCCGGATTTTGTGCGGGAGGGATTCTCCGGTTTGACCGATGTTCCGGTGGCAGCCTTGATTGCCTGTGCAGCCATGGTTTTGGTGCGGGTCAATCATACACTGGCAAAGGTACTGCTGCTGGCGCTGGTTTCGCTGGCCGCCGGGCTGACCAAGCCTTCGGCTTTTGCTGCTTTGGCCGGACTGGCTGCGGCGCATTGCATCGGACCACGGGAAACGTTTAACCGCCGTCTTTTGGAAGGACCAATTCCAATTGCCTACGGAGCACTGACTGCGCTTTCCTGGCACGCTGCCTGCGCCCGCGAGTCCGGCGTTTCGCTGGTTTCCTTTCTCAGTTCGGGTTTGCCGGGGTATTACCAGGCACTGGCGCAGGAAGTCCGCTGGAGCGTTTTCCTGGAAGGTCACTGGATGGGCCGGGGCTTGCAATTGTGGCTCTGGTTTACGCTGCTCTATGCCGTCATGCGGGTTTTCGGAGCACCTCATGGACGGGCCGCCCGTTTTTCCGCCGGAGGCGCAACCGCACTTTTTTGGATAGGTTCCTTTTGGGGAAACTCCCTCAATGCAGGTGCCGGGATTGGAAAACAACTGGTCGGTTTCATGTGCTTTTGTCCGATTGTTTTTCTGGTATGTCAGGCTGGTGAAACCTGGGTTCCCTCCCGCCAATATCTGGCCCGGTTGCTGGTGTGGATGCTGCCTCCGCTGGTGGTGTGGACGGTCTTTGTTCCTTATGACAGCCGGTTGCTTTCGCCAGCCTGGACGCCGCTACTCCTGTTGATGGTGACGGTGCTGGTGCCGGGCTTGCAGGGAATCCAGGCTGCCCACAAACCATTGGCCGCAATGTCTGTGGCCGGATTAGTGCTGCTGCCGCTGGTCAATCTGCGCAATGTGGATGGTGTCGGGCTCCGTGGCTGCGCTGTCGTGGGAAGTTGTGTCAATCAGGGGAACTTGACTTCGGAAGGCGTTCGCACGGCCCTCATGCCTGATTTTGCAGCAGTCTTGGGAAAAATCCGCACTGAATTCGGACCCCAGGTCCGCTTGATTTCAAATGACGGGAAATTCCGTTTTTTCTTTCCCGGACAGGTTGGGCAGGGCACGCCGGGAAAGTGCGGTCAACTGGCGGGATATGATGTTTTTGTCCTGTGCCGGGACGATGAGAGGGTTCAGCCGCTCAAGCAGCAATTTGATATCCAGGCGGACCCGGCCAAATGGAGTGCCTGCACCAAGCCCCGCCTGACCCTGCTCTACAGCAATGCCACCTACACGGTGTTTCGCATTGAAACCCAGCCCAAGCTTTAATCCATTTGCGATTTGCGATTTGCCATTGCCCATCAGCGATTTGTTTTCCGAAAGAGCCCAGCCCTTCCGTGCCATGCTTGGGGAAAATGAGTCTGCTTTGGGTTTTCAATGGCAAATGGGCAATCGCAAATCGCAAATGAATCAATGGAACCGGCAGGCGGCATAACCCAGAATTTCGTCTCCGGTTTTGAGCGGTGAAGGCGTCGGTTGCCAGCCTTGGGCAAGCCGTGCCTCCAGGATTTCCGCATCAGTTGGTTCATGGTCCCAGACGGCGACCGCCGTCACGGCACCCAGTCAGGTGGTGCCATAGACCAGCCATAATCCATTCCAGGGAATCACCAGGTCATGGGTGTATTCGTCCTGGATGACCGCCCGCTCAATGATGTGGGGCACCATTCCCGGATGGCCTTTCATGGCCCAGGTAAAAACATCCTGCAAGGATTCATGGCGACTGGTGAAATCATGGATTTCCGCCAGCTTTTCCGGAGCAGGTTGGGAACAGTAGGAAGTGAAAAGCATAGCTTGCAAGCAAGGACTGAGGACTGAGGACTGAGGACTGAGGAAACACCAGGTTGATTTTATCCTCCTGAACTGGCTTTCAGAAAACAA
>JAIBAN010000127.1 GCA_019695185.1 Blastocatellia bacterium
TCGCCGAGCGGCAGGCGGAACTGGACGCCCTGCGGGCGATTCCGCCAGTGGATGTGGCCGGGTTTGAAGGCCGGATTACCGAACTTGAAGTAGCTTTGGACGAAGAACGGTTTGCCGCTGAAAAACGCGAACAGGAAGCCGAACTGCTGCGCCAGGAAATCGCCGAGCGGCAGGCGGAACTGGACGCCCTGCGGGCGATTCCGCCAGTGGATGTGGCCGGGTTTGAAGGCCGGATTACCGAACTTGAAGTAGCTTTGGACGAAGAACGGTTTGCCGCTGAAAAACGGGCTCAGGAAGTGGATGAATTGCGCCGGGAACTGGCTGACCGGCAGGCCGAGGGGGTGTTGGCCGCCGACGCTTTGGCCGAGCTTGGAGTGAAACTGGCGGAAGCCGTTGCCGCCAATACCCAGGCCGAAGAAGAGTTAACCGAGCTTCGCAACGAACTGGAAACCACGACCCGACAGACCAAGCAGAATCTGGCCCGTTATGAAGGGTTACGCATGCTCTATGATTCGTTGAGTGCTTCAAATCTGGAAACCAAGCTCATGTTCGGTGCCTCCATGCGGGAACGTTCCCGGCTGGAAGGGGAAATCGCCCGCCTGCATACTGTGACCGGTGAAGAACAAGCCGAATGGCGGCAACAACTGGAGGACCTCCGGGTGGCCAATTACCAATTGAAAGCTCAGTTAGCCGATCTGACAGCTCAATTGGAAGCGGTTCAGCAGGAAGCCCAGGCAAAATTACCGGAGGCCGAGGCAAAACTCGTCCGTCTGGCTGCTGCTGAAGGACAGGTTTCAGTTCTCAAAGCACTCAGTGCCGAACTGGAAGCCAAAAATGCCGAACTGGCTGCGCAAAACACTCAAATGGCCACTCAAATGGACCTCCAACGGAAACGGTTTGAAGAGGTCCGCCGACAAATCAACCAACGGTTACAAGTGCTGGAGCAGGAGCGGGCCGCCTGGAAAGTCGTGCTGGATGCGGCAGCCGAGGCCCAGGTCGAATTCCGCAATAAGTTGCTTCAGGCCCAAAAGGTGTCTGAAGATAAAATCCTGTTTTTACGCAATCAGCTTGAGAGTGTGACCTACAAATTGACCACAACCCAGGAAGAACTGACCAGGGTAAAGGCTTCGGTCCCGCAGCTTCAGGCTGAGTTTGACCAACGCGAGGCCGAGTATCAGCAGGCTATCCAAATTTTGCGGGTGGAGCATCGTCGTGAAACCGAAGACCTGAAGACGCTGCTGGTCCGGAAACAGATTGAAATTGAACAGTTGGAAGCTGGTATTCAGGCCGAGACGGCCCCCACCATGGCCATTCCGATGGAACTGGCCGCCAAAGCGGTTATTGAAACCCCAGCGTTTGTACAATCGCTCCAGGATTCGGAGGGGGAAACGCATGAATTATCACAAGTCGAGGAACCTGAACTTGAACCAGTGGTTGAACCTGAGCCGGAACCTGAACTTGAACCAGTGGTTGAACCTGAACCGGAACCTGAACTTGAACCAGTGGTTGAACCTGAACCGGAATCCGTGACGCCGCTGGAGGAACTGCTTCCTGAAACAGACCGGATGCGGGTTTTGCTGGCCAGCGACAACGAAGTTGACACGCAACAACTGGCACGGATTTTTTCAACTTCCCGCTTTAACCTCAAAACTGTCGGAAACGGCGAAGCCACCCTTTCGGAAATCTTTATTGCTCTGCCGGACCTTTTGGTTCTTAATCTGGAGAACCCTGAGCTAGACAGCATTGACTTGCTGCGCAGCATCCGCCGCAATCCCGACTGGAAGCATACCCCCGTGCTCATGGTCATGCCGTCCTTTACTGAAACCGGAGCCTTGCCTCCGGTGCATTCCGATACGATGCGTCTGGTTTTCCGGGATAAACTTGACCCTGACAGCGTGTTGCAGGCGGTGGAAGAACTGAAAGGCAAATTCTAGGGTTCAGGGTTCAGGGTTCATGGTTCAGGGTTTAGGGAATTGGCAATCCCCGCTTCAAAACTTCAATTCTCCCGGTCTTCAAAAACCCTGAACCCTGAACCCTGAACCCTGAACCCTGAACCCTGAACCCTAAATTATGGCTTTTGAAGACTTACGCGAATTTATCAAAGCGCTTGATAAAAACTGTGAATTGAAGCGCATCAAAACCGAGGTTTCCTGCGAACTGGAAATCACCGAAATCACCGACCGGATTTCAAAAATCGGTGGCCCGGCACTCCTGTTTGAAAACGTCAAAGGGTACAAGACACCGGTTCTCATCAACGCCCTGGGCAGTGAGCGCCGGATGCTGCTGGCCCTGGGCGTGGATTCTTATGATGAGGTCGCCGCCCGCTTGACCGAAATTCTGGATTTCAAGTCTCCGCAGGGGTTGCTGGAAAAAGTCAAAATGCTGCCCAAACTGGCGGAACTGGGGAATTTTTTCCCCAAACGGGTCAAGACCGGTCCTTGTCAGGAAACAGTGCTCTTTGAAGGCGATTTTTCACTGGAACGGTTGCCGGTGCTCAAATGCTGGCCGGAGGACGGCGGGAAATTCATCACCTTTCCGCTGGTGTTTACCAATAACCCGGTCAATGGTAAACGCAACGTCGGCATGTACCGGATGCAGGTCTACGATGCGCAAACAACCGGCATGCACTGGCAAATCCACAAACATGGAGCCGCCCATTTTCGGCACCACGTCAAAACCGGTGAGTTGATGCCGGTTTCGGTGGCCATCGGCGGCGACCCGTTGCTGACCTTTGCCGCAATTTTCCCGTTGCCTGATGATTTGGACGAGATGATGCTGGCCGGGTTCCTGCGCCAGAAACCGGTGCCGATGGTCAAGTGCATCACCAACGACATTGAGGTTCCGGCCAATGCCGAAATCGTGCTGGAGGGCTACGTTGACCCGGCTGAAATGCGGGTCGAAGGACCTTTTGGCGACCATACCGGTTTTTATACCGAAGCCAAGGAATTTCCGGTGTTTCATGTCACCTGTGTCACCCACCGGCGCAATCCGATTTACCAGACCACGATTGTCGGGCGGCCTCCGATGGAAGACTGCTGGATGGGTGAAGCCGTCGGGCGCATTGCCATGCCGGTGCTCAAACGGCAGTTCCCGGAAATCGTGGACGTTCACATGCCCTTTGAAGGCGTTTTTCACAACCTGATGATTGTCTCGATGAAAAAAGCCTTCCCTGGTCACGCCCGCAAACTGATGCACTCGATTTGGGGCACGGGCCAGATGATGTTTACCAAGTGCATCGTGGTCGTGGATGAAGACGTGCCGGTGCGCGACCCGCAGCATGTGACCTGGTACGTGCTCAATAACATTGACCCGGAACGGGACATTCAATTCACCCTGGGGCCGATTGACGAACTGGACCATTCCTCCCGCATGGTGGCCTACGGCTCCAAAATGGGAATTGACGCCACCCGCAAATGGCCAAGCGAAGGGTTTAACCGGGAATGGCCCAAGGAAAACCGCATGAGCGAGGAAATCATGCAGTTGGTGGACAAGAAGTGGAAGTCAATGTTTGGCAAAGGTTAAAGGTCATGTGGCTGACAACGGAAGAATTCGGTGACCTGCCCGAGGTAGAGCCGGAAACCCTGGCACAAATCCTGTTGGAAGATGGGTTCGGAAAATTTGCGATTCTGAATGCTGCAGAAGATATTTATCTTCAGGCAGGGAATTGTTGGTCACCGGACGACGTCTGCACGGAGTTCCTCAAACGATGGGGTTCCGATCCCTGGATTTTGGAATATCACGATGGCCCAACTGGAAAACACTTTCAGGCATTGGGCCATTTTCCACTGCCAGTGGTCGTTGAAGTTTTCCTGAGCTATTTAAGTGGCAACCAAAGTTGGAGAGAAAACCGGGAATGGCAAGAAATCAAAGTATAAAATAAAAAGGGTTGGGGAAGATTGCCATTGGTGAATGGAGGGTGGCGACAAGTCGCCACCAATGAAAGCGGCGACAAGTCACCGCACTCCAAATGTTCAAGTCCGTCTTGCCGTTTCGTTTCAGGTCAACGGAAGCACCCGCCGCCCGATGGTATAGCCTGCCTGGATGTTTTCCTTGGGATTGCGGCGACAGACATGCTCTTCAAAATAGCTGGTGGCCAGGGTCATCCAGCCTAGAAAAAAGCCCGCCCCGCCACAAATCACACTGCCGCCATCGCCTCCCCGGATGAGGTCGGGTTCAGCCGTCAGTTCCATTTTATAAGGGTCTTCGGCAATCTGAACCCCGAATCCATTGGGTTTCCGGTGCAAATCAAAGTCTGCTTCGAAGCCTTCCGCCGGATATTCCAACTTGCCAAATGATTCCACCCATTTGGTTCGCCAGGCGGCTTCCGCCGGGCTGATGTCGGTCGGGTAACGGTCGCAGGGGGCATGGTCGCCCCACCGAAAGAGCGTACCCGCACCACCCCCGCAGACATATTCCCATTCATCCGAAGTCGGGAACCGAAATCCGGCTTTGGCCAGCTCTTTGGTCAATCCCGAATGTTTGACGGGCTTGGCTCGTCGGGCCGTAATCGTGCCGTCCGGGGCACGGGTAACCCTGGTGGTTGCATTTCCCTGACTGTAAAGAATGGAGTTTGTCCCTCCCTGAAGGCTGTTTTTGATTGCTTCCTGAACCACCGGGTCGCTTTCCGGGATTTCCTGCCAGCCGACTTCAGATGCCCTGGTTTCAATCAAAAAGGGTGAAAATGTGACCTCCCGGGGACGCAGGGTCACAAACGAAAGAAAATCCTCAAGAGAGTCTTCGATTTCATACTCTTCGGCACTTTGTTGCCAGCTTTCCAGTTCGTCAGGATTTGGTTTCCAATTTTGCGCAAGGTCAAATCCCAGGGTGACGGTTCCGCCTGGAATCAGGACAAAAGGCGTCTGCTGGAAGCGAAAACCGGCTATCAGCCGGTTTTGGTCTCCGAGTTGGTAACGGCGCACCTGTTCAAATTCAAATCCGGTCGGAAGCTCTTGTGCCAGTTGTCGGGCAAACGCCTCTGCTTCGATGGCGGATAAAGAATCCCATTGCTCAAGGGTAAGATGTTTCATGCGAGTGGTTCCCAATGACAGATGATGAGAGGGAAAGGATTGGGTGGGTTGAAGCAGGAACGTAAAAGTCTTGGCAGCACTATCAAGAAGGCGTTGGCTTAATGTGGTGGTTGCTCCAGAGCGGTGATTCTGGCCTCGTGGTCGTTGCCCTGTTTTCGGACTTCCTTGACCTGTCGGCTAACATCCAGAGCCGCATTGAAGACGGTCTTGATTTCACCTTTCAGCTCTTCCCGCACGGCATCAACCTTGGCATCCAGCTTGTCCACCTTGGTTTCGAGCTTATCGACCTTGGTTTCGAGCTTATCGACCTTGGTTTCGAGCTTATCGACCTTGGTTTCGAGCTTGTCGACCTTGGTTTCGAGTTTGTCAATTTTTATTTCAAATTTGGCGTCCATCCGGTCAATTTTGCCGTCCAGTCGCTGAATTTCGTCAGATAGTTTTTGGGTTGCTCCGGCAACGGCTTGATCAATTTTGACAGTGAGTTCTTCAGATAGTTTTTGCGTTGCGTCGGAAACAGCCTTGGTTACGGCTGTCAGCAATTCTTCTGGTGTCATGGTGCGTTCCGCCTCAATTTCGATTTGGGTTGAAACCCTACTCTAACCAAAAAGGCCGCTCACTCACAAGCGGCCTTTTCTTCCATTTTTCCAATCCGCAGCTCTCAGTTCTGAGTCCTCAGTCCTGAACCGGATGGCTTACTTCCCCTGAATCTCATCCGCCAGCGGCCCGGCGTCATAGATTTTCCGCAGGGTTTCAATGATGGCTGAGCTATGAACGGCAATGGCGCGTCCGGTTTCCTCCGTGTAGGTGTAACGCGAAACAAACCGATGGACGTTGCTGTCAAAATTGACCCCGACCACTTCACCGTTGCGATTGATGACCGGGCTGCCGGAATTGCCGCCGATGGTGTCAGGCGTATAGACAAAATCCATTGGTACGGTCTGGTCAATTTTGGCCCGGCGGGCCAGAATTTGCGGGGCGACGTTGAACGGCTCCCGGTGGTCAAAACTTTCAGCCCGGTCAAAGAGTCCGGCAAAGGTGGTTTTGTAGGGAACCAGGGTTGTGTTCAACTCATAGCCTTTGACCACCCCGTAACTGAGCCGGATGGAAAAATTGGCGTCCGGTGCGATGCTTCGCCCGTAGGCGGCAAACCGCGCCCGTGCGATTTTTTCTCCGGCGGCTGTTTGCTGACCTTCGAAATTGTCCTGAATCCACTTGGTGAGGTCCCGTGAAATGGGGTCAATCCGGCGGGCAATGACGATGAGCGGGTCGGTGGAAGCCTCCACTGCCGCTTTTCCACCTTCGATTAAGGATTTGCGAAAGGCAACATCGGAAAGTTTGGTCTGGGAAATGGCGCTGTGGGCGACCTCGCTGGGTGTTTTTCCGTTGAGACAGGCTTGCACAAACGGGTCAGCCGGGCCGAGTTCGGCTAATATTTCCTCCAACCGGGCGGTTAGCACCGCTTCTTCAAAATCACCATAGATTGGAGCCGGGGAGAGCAGGGCAAATTTGAAGGATTCCAGATTTGAATCCCGATAGGCTGCCAGCCGGTCTGCATTCGGTTTGGTCACTTCCGCACCGTATTGCACGATTTGGAGCGCGATTTGGCCAAGGCGCGAGGCATTCAGGTTGGAATAAAACTGCCGTTTGGCCATGGGGGTATAAGCCGGAAACAAGGCTGCCATTTCATCCCAGGAACTCCCGTAGAGTTTTTGCCACTCCGGATTGGCGGCTACTTTGCCGCGCAGGTCCTGTTCCTCGCGGATTTTCTGTTGCATCAATTTTTGGCTTTGCAACCCTTCCTGCTGGCCTTGCAGGCGTTTGAGGGAATTGTTGATGCTTGAAATCGTATCCGACGCCCGACGGGCGGCTTCGGCACTGGTTTTGGAATATTCCAGCAGCGCATCCCGGCGGCGAAGCAATGATTTAAGCTGCATCAAATTGCCGTGGTCGCGCTGGTATTCCAGTTGGGCAACCGTCCGCAGGCGGTCGGTCGAACCGGGGTTTCCCACCACAAAGACCAATTCTTTTTCCGCCGCACCTTTGGCGCTCCATTTGTAGTAATGCTCCAGTTTGACCGGTTTATCGTTTTCATAGACCCGCAGAAAGGCAAAGTCGAGGGCATACCGGGGATAACTGAAATTGTCGTAATCGCCGCCGAATTCCGCTGCCTGGGCTTCGGGGGCAAACACCATCCGGATGTCGGTGTATTTCTTGAACCGGTAGAGCCAGTATTCACCACCTTCGTAGAGGCCAATCACGGTTGATTTGAGGCCGGTCCGGTCCGTGGATTCCTTTTCAATTCTAGCTGCTTCTGATTTCCGCAGAGTTTCCGCACCCTTGGCGTCGGGAGCCTTTTGGGCAGCAGCCTGGATTTGCGCCGTCACGTCTTCCAAGGAATAGAGCACATTGATTTCCAAATCCTGGCATTTCAGTTCCTCGGCGCGGGTCCGGGCATAGAAACCGGTTTTGAGCAAATCCCGCTTTTCGGTGGATAGTTTGGCCAGGAGTGAGCGCGCCACATGATGGTTGGTTAAGACCAATCCGTCCGCCGAGACAAAAGACCCCGACCCGCCATTGTTCAGCCGGCAGGCTGCCAAACGGGCATGGTCAAGCCATGCCTGGGAGGGTTCAAAGTTATATTTTTCCTTGAGTTGTTTGAGCGGAGGATTGCCAAAAATCCACATGCCTTCATCGGCACGGGTGACGGCAAAACTGGTAAACAAAAAAACAAGTGCGAAAAAGAGGGCGAAAATTCGATTGCTACGAGCCATAGGTCACTCAATGGGTAAAAACCGGGTTTCAGGTTTGGTTGTGAGGGAATCAACGGGGTGTCCGATGGTTCTGAAATCCTCGGACCTGATTGAAGGGAAGAGTGTTTCAGAATCTGGACCGCAGAACCCGGATTCAATGAAGTTGTCGGGTTTGATGCAAGTAGAGCAGTTCCCGTTCATATTTGCTATCAGCCTGTAAAGAGGTAATTTCTTCCAGCTTGAGCACGAGCATGGAGCGGTCCAGCGTATGTCTGGTGCCATATTCGTTCAGAACCACATATTCGTCGTCAACCGCCACAACTTCGCCGATATAGAGTTCATGGCGAGCCATTTGGGCGGCATTGACTGTGACATATCCGAAAATTGTATTGAGGCTTCTCAGCGAGGCGGCGGTGGAGGTCAGGTCAATGGCTGGAAGTTCGGGGATGCGGGCATTTTTTTCTGCCAAGCGTTGTTGGGCCTGCCGGTCATTACCGCCCCATCGAAAACGGGTGATACTTTCTGTGGGAAAAATCATCAGCCCATCGTATTCACCCTGTTCATCAAACCGTTGAGTCAGGACACAATCCTCTGTCACTGCTTTGATGAGGCAGAAAATAGCACCGTCGTCGTGGTAATCACGATATACATCAACAAAAAACCCTGAAGCCAGAGCTTTTTCCAAATAGGTGTCAAGTAAGTTCATGCGTGGATTAGAGCAGGCTGCCGAGATCGAAAAGCATCGGGTGAGGCGAAAGCGTCCGGTCTGCGGATGAGAGTTCGTGGACCAGGCAATATTGGGTTGCCAGTTGTTCCAGCAAAGGCAAGGCAGCGGCGGTGGCTTCGGCCAATGAAGGGGTTTGTACGGGTTCGTCAGCGGCAGTCGGTGGGGCCGTCATGGCAAGTTGGAGATTGGTCAGGATTTGGGCTGCCTGATCAAGTTGGAAAGAGGACCGTTTGATCACTTCGCGTAACAGGAAAATCAGAGTCTGTTCTCCCGGTGCCAACCGCAAGGCGTCAAAATTGATGCGTAAATAGGATTGCAACCCGTAAGCGAGTTGGGAAAGCAGGTTGACTGAAACCGGCTGCCCGTCAGTCCGTTGCACGATCATACTGGCTTCGGCAGGGCTCAACCGGTACCGGGCAATGGTTTCAAAATAGCTGGCCACATCATCCACATCAAAACGTAAATCTGATTGGGTGACTTCCGTTAAACGGAAGCGCAGCCGCCCGCTCCGCTTAAAGGGCGGGGTTTTTTGCGTGGCAATCACCACCTGCGTCAGGGGGGGGAGTTCGCTGACCACTTGTTCCAGCAATCCATTGATGGAGTCAGCATTATAGACCGCCTCGTAGTTGTCCAAAATCAACGTGTCAACCGATAACTCCCGAAAAGCACTGACAATCAGTCGGGCTGACTGGCTGATGTTTCCACCGATATTGGCCCCGCCGCCCATTTGAACGTTATAGAGGGCCGAACAGAGGTTGGTCACACAGGTGTTGAGGTCGCGGTCCTTTTCGTCAAGGGTCAGCCAGCGGACATTGGCATTGGCCCGATGGGCCATGGAGGCCAGCAGGGTGGTTTTGCCAAACCCGCGCGGGGCTTCCACCACCACCAGGGGAAGATCAAAATGACTGCTTAACAGATTACTCAGATAAGCCCGCTGAAACGCACGCGCATGGGGGCGAACCGGAATTCTCTTATTCAACGTAACCGTTTCAGGCAAAAAGGAAACCGTGACCATACAATGTGTGCAAGCCTCTGGAAAATTATGTGAAGGGATTGGATTTTGCCGGAAGTGCTGAGGCTATTATGCACACATCAAAGGGAATTGAGAATTGAGAATTGAGAATTGAGAATGAAGAATGCTTTACCGGTCTGAAATCCTGATTGGAATTCCCCGACAGTTAAAACAATTATTAAAACTTTGAGACAATTCTCAATTCTCAATTCTCAATTATTTTAGACGGCTACGACTTCAAGTGCCGGGTCCACTTCCATGCGGAGTATGTTTTGGATGGCATAGAGGGTACCGGAAATGGAACTGGGACAACTGCCACAAGCCCCTTGATACCGGACCTGGAGTTTGTGCTCTTCAAAGCCCATAATCATCAACCCGCCGCCATCGCCGGCCAGTCCCGGACGGATACGCTGGTCCAGAATTTCATTGATGCGGTCAAGTGTGGGGTTCACCCCTTTGACATAGGTGGAAACCGGTTCCTGGGGGCTGTGGATGGAAGCTGCCGCCCGAATCGGGATGGCCACTTGGCGAAGCAGGTCATCCCAGCCGATCTCATTGTCTTTGGAGATGGTCACAAACCGGTCCATGATGAACACGTTGGTGACATGCGGAATGGCAAACAACGCTTCAGCCAGTGGGTCAGAGGCGGCTTCAGCCGCAGTTGAAAAATTGAGGGAAACGCCCGGAGCCGTCAACGGCTCTTTCACAATAATCTTGCGGGCATTTGGGTTAGGGGTATATTCGATGTCTTCAATTCTGGGCATAAGTGCAACTCGGCAAGGAAAATAATTTACAGAGCCGGACCAAACATCCGTTCTGGCAGGAAAATCCTATCCGAAGATGTTGAAACGGGTCTATCCGTTCTGCCGAAACCCAACGGAGAAATGCCTGATTTTCCGGAAAATCAATGGTGATGGCGGTCATCCTTGATAAAAAATTCTTCCAGAGAGGTTTTAACCGGATTGACTGAGACAATCCGCCCCCCGTGCTGGCGCACCAACTGGATGACTTGGTCGAGGGTATCAGCATCCTTGAGTTCGAGATGGAGCCCCGACGCGGTTTGGCGCAGTTGAGTGGCAAAGGGAGTTAAGGCCGGAACTCCTGTAGCCGCAACTGTAGTGGTAACCATCTCCAGGGCTCCGATGTCGCGCCCCTGGACTTCATCCAGCCGCCCATAGGCAACCCGTTTGCCATTTTTCAGAATTGCCACCCGGTCACACAAAACCTCCACATCCGAAAGAATATGGGTGCTGAAAAAAACGGTTTTTCCCTGGTCCCGTAACGAAGCGATAATATTGCGGACTTCCCGTCGCCCAATCGGATCCAGCCCCGACATGGGTTCGTCGAGAAAGACCACCTCAGGGTCGTTCAAAATTGCCTGGGCAATGCCAATCCGTTGCAGCATGCCTTTGGAATAGCCGCGCAACTGTTTTTTTCCAACGTCGGCCAAACCCACCAGGTCAAGGGTGGTTTGAATCCGCTTTTTTCGCGTCACACGCTCAATTCCAAAGAGTTTCCCAAAGTAATCAAGTAATTCGTACCCTGTCAGATAATCATAAAAGTAGGGAGTTTCAGGCAGATACCCAATCCGTTTCCGCATTTCAACGTCTTCAATCGGCTTGCCCAGAATCAGGGCTTTACCGGCAGTTGGGTAGATAATCCGCATCAGGATTTTGATGGTGGTGGTTTTGCCGGCACCGTTATGGCCCAAAAATCCAAAAATTTCCCCTCTGTGCACCGAGAGAGACAATCCATCAAGAACTCTGGTTGGTTGTTTCCGCCAAAAGCCAACCAGGTAATCCATGGTCAGGTTTTCTATTTCCAACACATTATCCATAAGTTTGCAGCCATGAATCCAATTTGAAAAATACTTATCTTTTGAGAAACTCAGGGAAAACAGCCTGAGTTGAATCACTCTTTGGGATCCCAGCGAATCGGAATCAGGCTTTGGGGATCAAGTTTGACCTTACAGGTTTGGGGGTCAAGCCGATACGGAGTCGGCTCGCTGCTGGTGTCAAGCGGGACCCTGGCCGGAGAAAACCGTAACTCAAGTGGTCGAGCAGGTTTGCGTGAGTCGAGCGCTTCGTGCAGATGGGCTTTGACGAGTGGAAAAATCTCGGCCAGACTGGCAGGGCATTGGCTGTTGTTTTGTTGTTGATACAACTTGACCATGCGGTTGTAGAAATCCCGTTCATCAAGGGAGGCCAGGTGGCGGAGGCGCCACTCGGCAGTGATGTGGCTGACCTCGTCTTCCGCCTCAGTCAGGTTGCGGTCAAAAATATCATAAGCCACACTCCGGTCATTCCCGGCCTCCATGGCACCCGCCAGCAATATCATGGTAGGCGGAGCAGTGGGAACCACGCTGCCGGAACGATAGGCAGTGGATGCCTCTTTGTATTTTTTGGCCCGCCAATAGGTATCTCCCAATTGAAAATAGAGTTTCCATAAATAACGTTGGTATTTGGGATCGTTGGGGCGGTTTTTCAGCTCCCTGTCGGTGAATTGGATCCCTTTATGTAACAGGGCCGCCGCCGCATCCAGATCATATTCACCCAAAAAATAGGCCCCAAACGAATAGGCCGACATATGGCGGGGATCCACCGTGGTGACAATATCCAGCAGGGGAGCCAATAAAGGAATGTTTTCGGATTTCAATTCGGGTGGTGTTTTGGCGTCAATTTCACCCAGGAATTTCCGTCCGAAATATTGAACCGTGCGAATCCAGTACACATCAGCCACCAGCCCATCAAACCCCAGACTTAACCGCCGGACCGTTTCGCCGGAAGACATGTACATCACATCATCCATCAACCGGTCACGCCCCTGATAGGCATTTTTGAGACTTTGGTCATAAGCCTTTTGTAAGGGATAAAGCGAGGCTGCCCCCAATATAAACAACAGGCTACACAGTAAAATTACCAGTTTTTGACGGTTCATACAGGGCTCTTTCCCTTCTTTGATTTTGGCACGGCAATGCCGGAAAAAAGCTACTTGAAATTTCGTCGTTCAAAAATCATCACCGTCAGGCTGAGTAACAAGCCAACGTAAATCACAAAATAGACGATTCCCAACCCAAAGGCAGCCCCCGGAATTGGCTCGCCATGAGCGGTCCGGGAGATAAAATTGAAATTGGAGAGGTTGGGCAGGGTGTAATACAAGCCGTAGAGCACGATTTGGGCAACCCGTAAATTCGGATACAGATTGACCTGGAGCAAATCCGCAAACAGTTTAAGGTCAGGGGTGAAATTGCCGATGATATACATCAAAACACTGAAAAACACTGACAGAGCCGGGGTCGAAAACGAGGAGAAAAGCAAGGCAAAGGCGGTGGTCAAAAGCAATTCCAGATAAATCAGAAAAGCTGCCTGCAACAGAACAAAGGCTGTGGCATCCAGTTGGCGGGTCAGGTAAAACAAGGCTATCAAAATTCCCACAAACATAACCACGCAATTGACAAACAAGGTTGCACTCAAGCCCAGAAACTTCCCGATGATAAACTCATAACGGTAGATCGGCTTGGCCAGCATACTGTAAATCGTTCGTTTATCAATCTCCTTGTAAACCAGCCCGGTTCCGATAAACACCGCAATCATAAACCCAAACATCAGCATGACACTGAGGCCCAGATTGATCATGGCCTTTTGCTCGTTGTGAATGGTGAGTTCGCCGAAATAAAGGGAGCCGCCAATCAGCAACAGGACAAAAATGATCAGGTTCAGCAGCACTTTGTCGCGCACTGATTCCCGAAAGGTATTATGAGCAATAATGACAATCTGGCGCATGACATTCTCGCAAGCAGGCTGGTTCAGCAAACCGCCTTGAGTTTGGAACCTGTCTCGTAGAATCCAATAGAAGTCACGGATGGTGCAGTGAGGGGTTGTGCAGTGAAAGCGGTATACTAATGAGGTCTTAACCGGGTTGCAAGATGGTTGGGAAGCGGTTGATTTCTCTTGATTTGGAGCTTGACAAAAAATTCCGATCTGCGTATATAAGGCGTTCCACGGGCCGTTAGCTCAGTTGGTAGAGCAGCAGACTCTTAATCTGCGGGTCACTGGTTCGATCCCAGTACGGCTCATCCTGTAGAATCAACAGTTTGGCGGGACTCAAAAAGTCCCGCTTTTTTTGTTTTGTGCCATTTTTGTGACGGATTTTCCATAATCCGCCAGAAAGTCCACTGCCCGACGTTTCCCAGCGTCACTGGCGTGAGCGTAACGGGCGCTGGTCTGGATTGACGAGTGCCCCAGAATTCCGGCAATCGTGAAAGCCTCAACCCCACATTCGGCCAACCGAGTGGCGGCAGTGTGGCGGAGGTCATGGAATCGCAAATCTGTTAGGCTTGCCCGTGTGCAGGCGGTATCCCAGGCCCGCTTGAATTCGGTCAATCGTTCGGTTGGATGGTAGGGATGGGTGAAGACCCAGGTTGACGAGGTTTCCCGGCCATACAGCACCTGATAAACTTGGTCGCTCATGGGAATGCTTCTTGGTTTGCCTGACTTCGACCGGTGGACATAAAGCACCTTGCGCTCAAAATCCACGTGAGCCCATTGCAGCCCCAGGATTTCCCCTCGCCTCATTCCGGTTTGAATGGCGAGCACCACCAAATCCCGTAAATGCGCAATCCTGCCGGTGCAGGCCGCCAGCAGCCGGGTTTCCTCGTCAAGCGAGAGGTACCGGTTTCGGGCTACCTCACCACCGACCCGTTTCACCCGTTTGCAGGGATTCACGGTCAAAAGATTGTGGTCAATGGCCAGGGAAAGGATTTTACTAAGGCAGGCGAGTTCCCGATTGATGGTAGCTGCTGCCCGTCGGTTCCCGTTCCTGGTTGGGGATTCGGTCCGCTTCCGTTTGAATTGTTCGATCAGGAAGGGCGTAATTTCATCCAGGGGCCGGGTGCCGAACGACTCGCAAAGAACCCGGCAATACCCAACATCGTTGCGGGCCGAGCGTTTGTTGAGCTTCGACCAGGGAAGGTAAACCTCACTCACAAAAGCTGAAAAGGTGGTGGCTTTTTCGGGCTGGCCATACCTTCCTTCGTGAACCGAGAGACGGACTTGGGCTTCCATTTTGGCCGCTTGTTGCTTGGTGGTGGCACCGGGGAGCGGCCCCCGGTACCGTCGTTTGTTGATGGAAAAATCGTAGTGCCAGTGTGCACCGCGTTTCTTGACAGCCATGGTTGTCCTCCTGTGGTTGCAGCCTCCGAGAACGGGCCTACTTTACCTTACGCAGGCCGGGTTTTGCATCGTCGCAACCTTTCACTTTGGATTTCAGCCATTCTTCAAGGTGGGTGCGGGCGAAACGATTGAGTTGCCCGATTTTGGTGGGTTTGATTTCGCCGCTTCCAATCAACATGGCCAGTTGGCCGGGCTTGATTTTGAGCCACTCGCACAACTCTTCCGGCGTCAAGAATTCCTCACGGCCTGAATTGGCCACTTGCGTCTTTTGGGCTTCTTCGCGGGCGATGGCTCGGCATTCCTCGAAGATATTGGCGAACGCAGCACAGAGACCAGGCGCGAGGATTTCGAGGGATTGGGAGGCTTTATCACGAGGGGTCACAAGTTCTGTCCTTTCCTGATTCAAGCAACCATTTAATCCGCCCAACGAGGCTCAACTGATTCCCATCTTTTTCCGTAGGGGCACCCATTTCGTTCAAAACCTGTTGAGCGCATTGATACTCTTCAGATTGCCAATAATGTCGGTCAACCTCGTAAAAAACCCGTTTCCCATCCAAAGAAACCGCAAGCCCTACTGGAAAGCCAACTTCTCCCCTTGGAAGAAATCCCAGCTTGTTCCAAGGCTTGAATCCCAACAAGGTTTCAGGGTGGGGGAAAAAGCCAAGAAAGGTGTAAGCCCTATCGTCAATCGTGAGAAAAGCTGGGGGCTTGGTAGAGGAAAACTCCATATGCTCAACCGGGAAATCATGGCGGCGCATCCAGGCTTTCATTGCCTCGATACCTGAAATCGTTTCTGATCGAGAGGAATAAACAGCAACCCGAAAATGTTCAATCGCTTCCCAGCAAAAGCCAACCGCATTCGGAACCGGTGGGTCCGGAATGGTTGTCACGTCCACCCATTTACTGGTGTAACTGTGTAAAACCCCATCAAAATCAAGACAAAGAATTGGCTTGTTCATACATTCCTTTCAAAACAGTTTTCCTTGTTGCAGAAATCCAAGCTGGCGCAAATCCGATTTCCAGAGGCCGTAGGCTTCGAGTTCAGCGGCGAATCCCTCGAAATCATGAGCCAGCAACACAATCTCGCCATTCGCCATTTTCCCCAGGTGGCAAAGTTCGTGGAAAACGAGGGCTTCCATTTGGAATTCGGTGAACTGTCCCTGTCGGGTGTGATCGGCAGCAATCCACATCAGGAACTGATATTTGTCATCACACAAAAACCGCTCTCTTGGATTGATTTTCCCGATTTTCCCCAGGACAATTTTGTTGTTTGACTTCCCGCCGTCCCGTTTCCAGCAGTAGAGAATGTCCACCCCTTTCAGAAACGAGAACTTCGAATTTTCGTAAATCAGGAGTGAGCCCACGGCCTCAAGTGCTGGGGCTACCATGAAGCTCTTGTCTTCAAACTCGTCATCCTGGGGAATGGTGAAAAGTTTGGTTTTCGAGGCGGGAAGGTTTGAGTGCAATTTGACAATTTCCATGGTTCACTTTCCTCCCTCTGGCCTCGCTGGAATTGGCAGCCAATGGGTAACCTTGTCAAAAATTGGGCAGTCGAAATAACCAGCAGAAGCTATGGTTTCGTACCAACCTTCGAACCAATAAAATTTATTGTCAGCCGAATTATATTCGCAATTAAAATAGTGAGAGTTCTTTTCGATTCGGTGAAAGCGAGGAAGCCAGTAGCCTACAACGACTCGACTGCCCTCAATCAAAAGCATACAAAGCTCTTCAGGCTTGGGGGCTACCCGTTTAATCGGACGCCACCATGTTGCATCATTCAATTGGCCTCTCAGGTCTGACATTTTTTGCTGTTCCTGGCAAAGTTCTGTTGTCCGATTGACATACAACCTGTGGAAGTCTTCTTTTTCCAAAGTTACCTTTTCGAGTTGCTGTTTCAGTTCAGCAACGCTTTTAGATGGCATTGTTTCCATAGTCACTCGCTTTCAAAATAAACTTTGCTGTTGGTGCTTGTGGCAATAATCCGTATCGCCAACTCGCTTCGTGCATTCATCGCACATTGGACGGTCACAGGTTCCGTTACCTTTGGGGCCATCACAGAGCCTGGTTGACGGCTTTCCGCAGTAGGCACATGGCTTGGGCTTGGCCGGGCTGACACCTCGCAGGCAGACAAAATACCGAGAGGCGTTTTCTTCAAAAGTCTCGCAGGCCATCACACCACCTCTTTCATTTCCGGAAACACCTCGTTCCCGGTGAACAGTTTTGGCTGTGCTGAGACTCGCTCCAGCCGCTGACAAGCGATTTCGAAATAATCCGGATTCAGTTCGATTCCCCAGAATTGGCAATCGAGTTCGAGGGCAACCACGCCGGTGGTGCCACTTCCCATGAAAGGGTCAAGCACGACCGAACCGGGCTTTGTACCCG
>JAIBAN010000128.1 GCA_019695185.1 Blastocatellia bacterium
TTCAGGGTTCAGGGTTCAGGGTTCAGGGTTCAGGGTTCAGGGTTCAGGGCTCAGGGTTCAGGGTTTTCGAATATCAGCAGATTTGAAGCTCTGGATGGGGCTTTCATTGTCAATTTTCCATTGTCAATTATCCATTCAAAAGACCCTGAACCCTGAACCCTGAACCCTGAACCCTAGTAGTAAAGATACTTCCGCCAGTTTTCATCCGTGCTGCCGAGATAGCGCATAATCTGGCGATTGACATGAAAGCTGAAGGAAAGCGGTTTCTTGAGCAGTTTCATACCGGCTTCGTCAGGCGTCCGGTTGCCTTTTCGGTTGTTGCAGCGCTTGCAACTGGCCACCAGATTGTCCCAGGTGCTTTCGCCGCCACGTGCGCGGGGGAAAACGTGGTCCAGGGTCAACTCGCCTGGCGGAAACACATGGGTGCAATATTGGCACCGGAACTGGTCGCGCAGCAGGATATTCTTGCGAGACAGGCTCTTTCGTTCAAACGGAATATGGATGTATTCCATGAGGCGAATCACGGATGGAACCGGCATTGCAAATGTGGCTGCGTGAACCTGTCCGCCGGACCGTTCTTCCAATCGGGCGACACCTTTCAGGACCAGTACCACGGCCCGCCGCACCGAGCAAACGTTGATTGGCTCAAATGAAGCATTGAGCACCAAAACACGACTACTCATCGCACCTCCCGATTTCCTGAAGGGAGAATTGAGAATTGAGAATTGACCGGAACCGGTTGATTCAAATCAATGTTCGTTCCGGAGAAGGATGAGAACCCTGAGGATTAGAAGGTACTGTCAATTCTCAATTCTCAATTCTCAATTCTCAATTCTCAATTCTCCATTCTGATTTCCTCCGGAAAACAGCGGGTTTGCTCCAGGTTTTCCAGGGCAGCCCGCAGGTTTTCTGCCAGGGGAACGGCTTTCCCGCTGGCTTTTTCGATCCAAACCACCGCTGATGTGCCATCCGCCACCGGTTCAAACCGGTGGTCGGAGGTTCTCTGCAAGATCAAATATTCGAGGATGAAGCTGCGGTTGCGCATTTCCTGGAGCCGGGCTCCGACCAGGAGCCGGGCCGGGTGTTTCACTTGTTTGCGGAAATTGCAGGCCGCCTGGGCCACCACGGGCATGAGCGTTCCTGATTCATCGAATCCAAACAGATTGAGGACTTCGAAATAGCCCATCCGGGCCGATTCCATATAGGTAAAATACAGGGCGTTGTTGACATGCCCATAGGCGTCCATATCACGCCAGCGGACTTCAAGCGGCAGCCAATAGGTGTATTTTGGTTCCTCGGTTGGTTTCGGTTGTTCGCTCATAGAAAAAAGGTGCCGTTCAGTTGGGAGGGGTTATTTTTCCCATGCTGAATTATGCCTGGGATTTGGGGTCCGGCTCAAAATCATCAAAGGGCCGGGGAAATAATTCACTCATGGTGTAATGAGCTTCGTCTCCGTCCAGATTGGCAAGCACGACTTCAATATCGCCGCAAAACTCCCAGATGAGTTGACGACAAGGGCCGCAGGGGGAAGTCAGTTTGGCGTCGGAGGTAATGACGGTGATGGCCTGGAAATCGCGTTCGCCCTCGGACAGAGCCTTGACCAACGCCACCCGCTCGGCACAAAGGCTGAGTCCGTAGGAGGCATTTTCAATGTTGCAGCCGGAATAGATATGGTCGGAGCTGGTCAAAATGGCAGCCCCGACTTTGAACCCCGAATAGGGGGCATGGGCGCGGGAGCGGGCTTCGGTAGCGCGGGCGATGAGGTCCTGTCTGTGTGCGTCGGAAAGCGGTTTTTTCTCGGATTTCATTGATTCGGTGATTGGTTTCAAGGTTCAAGGTGGTGCGGTTGCAAATGGCAAACGAACTCAGTGCATTGGTTCCGTCGGCAAGTCAACGGGTTGAAACTGTTGGTCGAGGCGACTGCAAACCTGGGCGCGAACCAGTTCAGCCGCTTGATAGGATTTTTCACGAATGGTTTGGGGCGTGGCCTCGAAATACATCGGCGGGTGGAAATATACCCGAAGTTTGCCGGGGCGGGGAAGTTTTTGTTGCAGGGGCCAGACTTCATGGGCTCCGGCCAGGGTCACCGGGACCACAGGAACCTTGAGGCGGATGGCCAGCCGAAAAGCACCGGCCTTAAATGGATCCACCGTTCCGGACACACACCGCCCGCCTTCGGGGAAAATCATCAGCACTTCTCCGGCTTCCAATATTTTTTGAGCGGTTTTGAGGGCGCTTTTGTCAATTCCGGTTTCGATTTCCACCGGAAAGCACTGAAAAAACCACAACAACGGACGAAATACTGGAATTTTGAAGACCGCCCCCCAGGTCATAAAATGGATGGGACGGGGAACCCCGCAGCCAATCCAAAATGGATCCAGATAGGCAATATGGTTGGGAGTGAGAATGACCGGTCCGGTGCTGGGAATGTTTTCCAGGCCATGAAACTCGGTGCGGAAAAAAGGGTGAAAGGCTCCGCGTAAGAGATGCCGGGTCACAAACTGATGCAGCAGGGAACGAACCGCCATGATGAGTTTTGAGTTTTGAGTGTTGAAATTGGGGAGTTGGGCCGGTTAAGCAAAAAAATTGCCTGGGAAATTCTGCCAACGTCGCCGGTTTGAAGCGTTGCCATTGTAGCGAAAGTATTTTTTTACAACAATTCAGCAATTTCGGAAACGACCGAAGGGCCGTTATCTCTGCATCCATCCATCTCAATCTGAAACCCGTATGACACGTGAGCGGCTAAAATCTGAAACGCTGGCTCCCAGGGAACTGGGAATTCAAGGGGAAAATCTGGCGGCTGAGTATCTGAAACGGCTGGGATTCCGAATTGTGGCCCGCAATGTGACGCTTCCGGTTGGTCGGACTTCCCGTGGCAACCCGCTCACGATTGAACTTGACATTGTGGGTTTTGACGGAGACTGCCTGGTGTTTGTGGAAGTGAAAACCAGAAGTTCACAAGCCCAGGCGACTCCGGCAGCCGCCATTACACCGCATAAACAATCCTACCTGCGGAAGGGTGGCAATCGTTACCGGCGACTGATTGGCCCGTTTGATGCGCCCTACCGGTTTGACGCGGTGGCGATTGTCTGGGAACCGGGGAAGCCGCCCCACCTGAGTCATACACGGAACTTCCTGCCGGAATTGTGACACCCTTGGCTCCGGCAGTTTATTCCAGGTCTTTGCCCGGTTCCTGAAAAAACTGGGGGAAACAGTGGGGAAGTTCCCCATCCAGGTAATCTTTGATTTCTGCCGGAGTATCCATTTCCAGCACAATGGCGGCAATCCGTTCCGCTTCGCGGATGGAAATGGTGCGAATGAGGTTTTTGATTTTAGGCAATGACGCCGGGGACATGCTGAATTGGCGCAGGCCCATTCCCAGCAACACCACTGCGCAAATCGGATTGGCCCCCATTTCCCCGCAAAGCTGGAGGGCTTTGCCCGTCTTCCGGGCCGCTTCAATCAACAGCCGGAAGCTCCGTAAGACGGCAGGGTGGAGCGGTTCATAGAGCATTGCCACGTTTGGATTGGAACGGTCCACCACCAGGGTGTACTGAATCAGGTCATTGCTGCCAATGCTTAAAAAGTCTGCTTCCTGAGCCAGCTTGTCGGCGATTTGAACCGCCGAGGGAAGTTCCACCATCACGCCCAAAGGGACGTTTTCGGCATGGGGAATTCCTTCTGCGGTAAGTTCCTGCGAAATCTCGGAAAGGATGGCGCGGGCTTTACGCAATTCGCTGACGCAGCCAACCTTGGGCAGCATGACCTGGAGTTTGCCGGTATGGGCCGCCCGCAACAGGGCCCGGAGTTGCGTGCGGAACACCTGATGATGTTTCAGTGAAAACCGGATTCCGTGCAAACCAAGGGCCGAGTTTTTCTCTTCGGCAAATAACTCGTCGGTTTTGATTTTGTCGCTGCCCAGGTCAATCGTGCGGACCGTCACGCCAGCCGGACCGGCAGCCTTGACGAGTTGCTGATAGATTTTCAGGTGTTCTTCTTCGGTGGGCAGGTTGGGCAGGGAATTGAGATACAAAAATTCAGAGCGAAACAACCCAATCCCGGAAGCTCCGGATTTATGCAGGACCGGGAGTTCCGAAGCCAGTTCCAGATTGGCACGGAGCAGGCATTCAACTTTGTCCGTGGTGATTGCCGGTAGCGTGACCTGTTCCAGCACCGCCTGTTTCTGATTTTGTTCGCGGGCCAGTTTATCCTGGTAGGCTTTTTGGGTTTTCAGACTGGGATTGAGAACGACGCAACTGCCGGTACCATCCACCACACAAACATCTCCGGTTTTGACATGCTGGGCAAACGTGCCGAGCCCCAAAACCGCTGGAACCCCCAGTGAACGGGCTATGATAGCTGTGTGAGAAGTCCATCCTCCAGCATCGGTGGCAATGCCCATGACTTGATTGAGGTCGAGTTCTGCCATGACCGTGGGCAAAATATCCTCTGCCACGATGATGGAAGGCTGGGTGACATGAATGTTGCTGGTTCGGCGTCCGGAAAGAACGTCAATGAGGCGGTTGGCGACATCCTGAATGTCACTGGTCCGTTCCCGCAGGTAATCGTCCCGAATGGTTTCACAGGCTGCCAGCAGGTTTCCTACGGCAATTTTGACGCCCCATTCGGCATTAACCTGGTTGGTCCGGATGGTGTCTTCGATACTTTGGACGAGCAGCGGGTCTTCCAGCATTAAAATATGCGGGTCGAGGATATACCCGTGGTTTTGGCCGAAATCGCGTTGCAACCGTTGTTTGATTCGCTCCAGATGATGGCGGGCGGTCTGGACGGCCCGTTGCAATCGTTTGATTTCGTGTGGAATCCGGCTGGGCAGCACCCGGACAAAGAGCGCTTGGCGTCCGCGGGCATCCATGCGAATCACCGGTCCCACGGCAATCCCGACCGAAACTCCCAACCCGTGGGTTCGCAATTCGGTGGTCGTTTTCGGACTAGAAGACATCCGTATCCTCCCCAAACCCGTTCCGCACCAATTCAACCAGGGAATAAAGAGCGGCCTGTTCGTCAGGCCCGTCAGCAATCAGGAGCAATTGGGTACCACGTGGAGCAGCCAGAAAAATCACGCTTAAAATGCTTTTTCCATCAGCCGAGGCCCAGGTATCGGTCCGCACCACTCGGATTTCACTTTTGAATTGATTGGCGGTATTGACAAACCGGGCGGCGGCCCGTGCATGCAATCCCAACCGGTTGGTAATAAGACAAGTCTGTTCGAGTGGCATTCAAAAACCAGGGTTCAGGGTTCAGGGTTCAGGGTTCAGGGTTCAGGGTTCAGGGTTCAGGGTTCAGGGTTCAGGGTTTTTTTAATTGAGAATTGAGAATTGAGAATTGAGAATTGAGAATTAAAACCCAAACCAAGACCCTGAATTTCCGTTATTCGAAACCCTGAACCCTGAACCCTGAACCCTGAACCCTATTCTTTTGGTTTGTTCGACAGCAATTCGCTGGCCAGGTAAATATTTTTTTGCCCCTGGTCCCGGACTTTGCGGGCCAGGTCTGAAAGCGGTTCGTCGCCATGCTGCCCGGCGAGTTTAATCACCATTGGTAAATTGACCCCGGTGACAATCTCAATCAAGGTGTTTCCGCTGTAGGTCATCACCAGATTGGTCGGGGTGCCGCCAAACATATCCGTCATGACCAGCACGCCGCCGCCCCGGTTGGCCCGTTCAACGGCTTCCTCGATGCGGGTCCGGGCTTGGTCAACATCGTCATGCCAGCCAATGGAAACCGCCGTAATATGATTGATTTCGCCGACTACCATTTCCGCCGCGCTCAGTAACTCTGTGGCCAACTGTCCGTGAGTAACAATGACTCCTCCGATTTGCGGCATAGCAACCCCTGAAACTTAAAAAATTGGAATAAGATGTCTTGAAATTAAGACCAATAAAATCCTGAAACTGACCGATTTATCCAAAACCGGAACAATTACCATAGGAACGGCAATTTCGGAAAGAGGTTTTCCTGTGATTCCGGGAAAATTGTTGGAAAGATAGGAAATGCTGTAAGAACGGGACAAACCCGTCCATCCAAAATGAACGGGCGTTCTTTCAAATTGCGTCAAAAGGCAATTAAAACACCGTGGTCACAATTTCGCGGATACTGCGCTGAAGTTGGGCGTCATCCGTGATAGGGTTGACAATGGCCACCTCACAGGCGGTGACAGGGGCAATCCCCCGATGTATGAGTTGGGCGGCATAGACCAGCAGCCGGGTTGACACACCTTCCTCCAGCCCGTGGCCTTTCAGGTTCCGTACTTTTTCACCGATGGTCACCAGTTCACGGGCGGTGGTTTCGTGAATGTTGCCTTCACGGGCGACAATGGCGGTTTCCGTGGCGGCAGGCGGGTAATCGAAATCCAGGCTGACAAAACGCTGGCGGGTGGACTGTTTGAGGTCCTTGAGCACGCTTTGGTAGCCGGGGTTGTAGGAAATCACCAGCATGAAATCTTCCGGAGCCTTGAGAATGACCCCCCGTTTTTCAATCGGCAAAATCCGCCGGTCATCGGTCAGGGGATGAATCAAGACCAGGGTGTCTTTGCGGGCCTCGACCACTTCGTCAAGGTAGCAGATGGCTCCGTGCCGCACGGCGGTGGTGAGTGGTCCGTCGTGCCAGACGGTTTCCTCGCCTTCGAGCAGAAAACGGCCTACCAAATCCGTGGCCGAGAGGTCCTCGTGACAGGCAACGGTGACGAGCGGACGCCCCATTTTCCAGGCCATGTGCTCAACAAACCGGGTTTTTCCGCAACCGGTCGGGCCTTTGAGCATGACCGGCAGTTTCGTCTGATAGGCAGCCTGGAAGAGCGCAATTTCGCTTCCCACCGGCAGGTAAAAAGGTTCCTGGGTCAGTTTGAAGGTTTCAATTGAGGTTTCGATCAGCATAGGCCGAATCTAACAGGACCAAGTTTGGCGTGACAAGCCGTTGTTGAATTGAGAATTGAGAATTGAGAATTGAGAATGAAAGACCGTTACCGGATACAGGTTGGGAAATCACAACAGAAAAATGAAATTCTCAATTCTCAATTCTCAATTCTCAATTCTCAATTCTCAATTCTCAATTGTTTTTCAATTCAATCATCCAGATGTTGCCGGTGGTTTCAGCATATTCAAAAACAATCCGGTCGCCTGTGGGGGACCAGGCCGGGTACCGGACATAAGCATTTAGTTTGGCGAATTTGGTGACCTGGGTGGTTTCCTGGCTGGCAGTGGAAACCGTAAAAAGGTTCCAAAACTCATTGCGTAACCCGGCAAAGGCAATGCGGGAGCCGTCGGGTGCCCAACTGTACGGCCAGCTTTGCCCTTTGTCAGTCACAACCGGTTGGGGCGACCCACCCGTAACCGGCAACGTGACCAGATGGGTGTTTTCCCCCCGTTTCATTTGCAGGGCCAGATTTTTTCCATCCGGCGACCAACAGGCAAACCCCAAGGACTCCTGGTCAAAGGTCAATTGTTGAGGTGGCTTGCCATCCAGTGTGCCAATCCACAAATTGGTGGTCGAACTGCCTTTTTTCGAATTGAAGGCGAACAGCTTGCCGTCAGGGGAACAGCGCGGGAAATCGGTGTCGGCCTCAATGGGCAGGAGCACGGTTTCTTTGCGGGTCTCAGGCTGGATAGCGGACAGGCTCTGTTTTCCATTCCGGTTGGAGCGAAACACAATCCGCCCGTCAGGGGTCCAACTGGGAACGGTTTCGACTGCCGGGTCGGTGGTCAGTTGAATCGGATTGTTTCCATCCGAATCCATCACCCAGATGTCCGGATTGCTTCCGGAACGCCATTTTTCAAAGGCGATACGGCTTCCATCGGGAGAGAAAACAGGTCGTGAATTGCGCCCGGTTTCAGCCGTCAGGGGAACCGGTTTGCTGTCTCCTGCCGTTCCAGCGGGGTTCAGGGAAACCGCCCAGAGGTTGCTCGGCATGGACAGCGTGCTGTAGGTGATTTTTTTCCCATCCGGCGAGAGGGCCAAGTGGCGGACAATACCCAATCCCAGGTTGGCAATCTGGACCGGTTCGCCGTCGGCATTACCGGATTCCGGTTTCAAGCTGACCTGCCACATTCCATAATTGCCGTCCTCCAGCACCGCCGAGTAATAAATGTGCTTTCCATCCGGGGCATAAATCGGGTCAAAAATATAACGTTGGGTGGAAACCACTTTGATTAGGTCAGAACCCTGGACGGTGATGCTGCAAATGGCCGAGGTCCGCCGGTCGTAGGTAGCAAAGGAAATCCGTTTTCCGTCAGGTGACCAGGAAGGCGTGCCATGTCCCCCGGCAGGATTGCCGACCTGGGTGATTTGTTTGGGTGGCGCACCCTGTAAGGTAACAATCCAAATGGTGGAAGGAGGCTGGGCGGGGGCCGCACTGGCACTCAGGTCAATTAACCCATCGGATTGAAAGGCGAGCATGGTTCCATCCGGTGACCAGACTGGACGGGAACCGAACTCGCAGACCTGACGCGGGTTTCCACCCAGGGAGGGAACCACCCAGATGCCACCCCTTTCTTTGGAGTGATAGGCAATCCAGTCACCGTTGGGAGACCAGGCAGGTTGAAAATTCTGTTGCCCGTCATTGGTTAATTGAATTTCGCGTCCACCCGGCAACAGTTGTTTGATGAAAATCTCAAAGCTGCCATTTCGGTCAGAGGTATAGGCAATTGAATTTTTGTCCGGGGAAAAGCAAGGGTAGATGTCGAGGCCGGAAGAGAGGGTCACCTGCGTGGTTTTGAAAATTGGTGCAGAAGGCTCCTCTTTTTTCCCAAAGGACCGGTTGAGGAAAAAAATCACCCCTCCGGCAATCAGACCCACCAGAACCATCGCCCCCAGAAATTTCCAGGGAGCTGTGAGGGACTGACCGCTTTTGATTTCCGCCGTTGCAGCGGGCCTTTTCTTTTCGTTGGTGGGTAAAACCGGCGGCATTTCACCGGTTTCCATGTCTGCGATACCTGCCGCCGGGGCTGGGGCGAGCCGGGTCAGGGTATTGGTCAGGGAATGCTGTCCCAGTACTCCGCCGGGCAGGGTCTCAAGCGAATCCTCCGCATAATGGTAGCCGGACAAGGGATTTCGCTTTTTGAGTTCGTCGGTAGCCAGCATGGAGCGCCGGATAGCGTCAAGGTCGCTCAACAGTTCAGTAAACGAAGGATAACGGTCTGCCGGGTCTTTGCGCAGGCAGCGTTGCAGCAGCCGGGTGAGTGCCTCCGGCAACCCCAGGGTTTCAACCGCCGGGGTCGGTTCCTCAACCACGATTTTGGTAACGGTTTCCAGCGTGTTTTGACCGGGAAACGGATGTTTGCCGGTCAACATTTCGTAGAGCACAATTCCAAAGGAAAAAACATCACTCCGTACGTCAAGCTGCTGGCCCCGTGCCTGTTCCGGACTCAAATAGCGAATCGTGCCCAGAATCAGCCCTTCGGCGGTTTCCTTGAGCTGGGTGATGTCTTCGGCAACATCGCCCTCGCCATCCCGCAGCAGCTTGGAAATCCCAAAATCCAGGATTTTGACCCGGCCTTCCTGGGAAATCATGAGATTGGAGGGTTTGATGTCCCGGTGCAGGATGCGTTTGAGGTGGGCGGCGTTGAGTCCGTCGGCGACCTGGAGCGCAATGTTGATGGCCTCTGAAAAACCCAGGGGGCGGGCCCGCATCAGGCTCCCAAGCGGTTTGCCTTCGACATATTCCATGACCAGAAACGGCGTCGGGGCAGGGTCATCGGGATACAGTTCGGCGGTGGTGCCAACCTCGTGAATCACCACAATATTGGGGTGATTGAGTGCGGCAATGGAACGGGCCTCCCGCATGAAACGGGCTCGCTTGGCCGAATTTTCCCGGTCATGGTCAACCCGCAGGATTTTAATGGCGACCTGGCGTTGCAACACCTCATCGGTGGCCAGAAAGACCTCGCCCATGCCGCCGCGGTCCAAAAAGCGCAACAAGGTGTAATGACCGATTTTTAAGGGCAGAACAAGTTTACTCACGACAGGAACGCCTTGGGGACCAAGTGGGGTTGCCGGGCATTTCTACCCGGTTTTGGGTGATAAATCCAGTCTGGACAACACCGTGCCATTTTTTGGGGGAAGGAAATATTATTTTGAATCCATTTTTTATCTGGGCGGTATAGCTGGACAGAACCTTGAGAGTTGCAGTCATTCACAATGCTTCATTCTCAATCCCCTCTTTTGAAAAAGGAGTTTTCAGCTATGACAATTGCAGACGTTTTGGCTTTCGCGCTTGGTTTGATAATCGTCGGTGTCGGATTTCCAGCTTTGTTTCTTTTGCTTTCCTTTTTCTTCCCCAAAGCGGTTGAACGGTCCGCCCGGCAGGTCAAACACCATCCGGGGCGGTCCTGCGCCCTGGGTCTGGGGTTACTGGTGGGATTGCTCCTCCTGGTGGGAATCGGGAAAGCCCTGCCGGTGGCCGGTAAGCTCTGGATGCTGCTGAGTCTGGTCGGAGGGTTGGGCATTTTAATGCTGGGCGGGGCCGGGATGGCCCTGTTTGTCGCCGAACGATTTGCCGAACGCCTGACCGGACAGGCTTCGCTGAAACATTATTTTCAGGCGGTGCTGCTGGTTGAGGTTTCGTTTCTGCTGCCTGTCATTGGCTGGTTTGGCGTGTTGCCGGTGATGGTCCTGACGATGTTGGGGGCGGGCGCAGCCGCGCTGGTCCCTCCCGGACAACCCGCCAATGTGCCCACCCCGCAACCTCCGGTCATGCCGTTTCCCGGCTCCCGTCCGGGAATTCCGGTCCTTGAGTAAAAGCAGCCGGGTTTTCTGGTTTGGCCCTGAAATTGTCTGACTGGAATCGAGGGAACCTATGCAACGACGCGGATTTCTCAAAATGGCGGGGCTGGGGATGGCTGGGGTTTTGACCGCTGCCTGTGACGGAACCAGTCACTGGAAGGCATGGTTTGGCCAAGGACAGGGCAACCTGCCCATGGCAGACTGGCAGGGGACTGAGGCCGAGCGGCAGGCAGCCCATGTGCTCAACCGGATGACCTACGGTCCCCGTCCTGGAGATGTCGAAACGTTGGTCCGGCAGGGGTGGAAGGATTTTTTAGAGAATCAGTTGCAGCCTGAAGCCATTCCTGATTTCCAGGCTTCGCTCCTGGTCCGGCGGATTTCCACCCTTTCGTTGCGGGCTCCGGAGTTGTTTGATTTTCCGGCAGAGGAAATTTTGACGGAATTACGGCAGGCCACGCTGCTCCGGGCATTGTACAGTGAACGTCAGTTGCTGGAAGTCATGGTCGAATTCTGGGGCGACCATTTCAATATTTTCGCCGGGAAAGGGGATTGTGCCTGGTTGAAGGTGACGGATGACCGGGACGTGCTGCGCACCCACGCCCTGGGGAACTTCCGCAGGTTGTTGCGGGCGGTGGCGACCAGTCCGGCCATGCTGGTTTACCTGGACGGAACCGCCAATGTGCGAGGGAACCCCAATGAGAATTATGCTCGTGAATTGATGGAACTGCATACGTTGGGCGTCAATGGGGGCTACAGCCAAACCGATGTAAAGGAACTGGCACGGGCTTTGACCGGCTGGCAGGTGGCGAACAGGTTTCGCCGGGGCACGGTTTCACCGGATGAATCGCGGCATGACGGAAGCCCGGTGGTGGTTCTGGGCCAGGAAGTGACGGGAACCGCCGAGGCGGAGCTTGACCGGGTGCTCGACATTTTATGCACCCATCCGGCCACGGCCCATTTTCTGGCCTTCAAATTATGCCGCCGGTTCGTGAGTGACCAGCCCTCCGCCGCATTGGTGCAGCAGGTGGCAACCCGGTTTATCCAAACCGGAGGCGAAATCAAACCAGTGTTGCGGATCCTGTTTCACTCGGAGGAGTTCCAGTCTGCTCCGCCCAAGTTCAAACGCCCTTACCGGTTTGCTGTGTCGGCGCTCCGGGCTTTGGGGGCTCGTTGTGATGGCCGGCAACCGCTCCAGGAACAATTTCGGGACATGGGGCAATTGCCGTTTCACTGGCCGACTCCCAACGGGTATCCGGATGTGGCCGAAGCCTGGGCGGCACATGTGTTGCCGCGCTGGAATTTTGCCTGTGACCTGGCTGCCGGACGAATTCAGGGAACCAGGATTGAGACTGCGGGAATTGTTTCGGCAGGGGAAAAATTTGCTGAAACCCTGCTCCAGCGCAGGCTGGCACCCCATGAGCAGGAAGCCTTTGCCCTGGTGACCTCGGAGGCAGAGAGAATCGCCTTGCTGTTATGCCTGCCGGATTTTCAGTTTGGTTGATTGCTAACCACAGAGGCGCACAGAGGCGCACAGAGGAAATCAAGGAAAAACTCTGCGAAAACTCTGCGAAAACTCCGCGTCTCTGCGGTGAGAAAAGGACGCAGTCAAGCGAGCCCCCAAAAGTTTTCAGGAACTGTTGAAGCAAGGAAGCAACCGATGAACCAGCCGATATTCATTCTCATCAATTTGCGGGGCGGGGTGGACGGACTCAATTTTTTGGTTCCGTACCGGGAAGCTGAATATTATCGTTCCCGTCCGGGGCTGGCCGTGCCGCCGCCCCATGCACCCGGCCCGGCGGCCCTTGACCTGGATGGTTTTTGGGGCGCGCATCCGGCCCTGGCACCGCTGCTGCGGCTGTATGAACGGCAGGAACTGGCCTTTATTCAGGCGGTGGGCTGGCCAGGGGATTCCCATTCCCATTTTGAAGCCTGGGAGGAAATCGAATCCGGCGTGGCTGGGGGAACCATTCCCACTACGGGTTGGCTGGCCCGGTTGCTCCAAGCCAAATCAGCCACGACCCGAACACCTTTGCGAGGGGTGGCTTTTGGTGAAGTCCTGCCCAAGGTCCTGCTGGGCACCCTGGGTGTCAGTGCCTTTCGCTCGCTCCGCGATTACCGCTTGCGGGTCGGGGAAAAATCGGGTCTGGCTCTGGCTTTGGGGAAAATATACGAAAAGCACGACACTCCCTTTTCCCGCATGGGAAGCCAGACCCTGGCGGGGTTGAAACAGGTTGAACAGGTGAGCGGTTCATTGGATTTCAAGCAGACGGACTATCCCAAAACCGAGTTTGGCGAACGTCTGTTTGCCGTTGAACAATTGATTCGGGCCGGAGTCGGGCTGGAAGCCGTGAGCCTTGATTTGCCCGGCTGGGACACCCATTTCGGGCAAGGTTCGACTTCCGGTGCGTTTGCGAATCTGGCGGCGGAATTGGCCTCAGCCATCACGACCTTCTGGAACCGCCTGGAGGACCAGCGGGACCGGCTTTGTTTGCTGGCCATGTCCGAATTTGGCCGCCGGGTGGCGGAAAACGGAAGCGGCGGGACCGACCATGGCCAGGGGGGCGTCATGCTGGTTTGCGGGAAAGGCATTCGCGGGGGCCGGGTTTATGGGGAATGGCCCGGATTGGCTCCGGAACGGCAGGTGGGGCCGGGGGATGTCAGAATCACGACCGATTATCGGCAGGTTTTACTGGAACTGGCCCACTCCCTGGTTCCAAACGGAGCCCTGCCCACGCTGTTTCCAGGCTATTCGCCGACCAAAGCGCTTGGCTTCTGCGCCGGGTAAGCCGGTGCGTCCAGCCGCATGGCTTCGATGGCGTCAACCTGAAACACACCCTGCGGACAAAAAACCGAAAAAATAGCGGTTCCATCTTCGGAATACAGAATGAAGGTGGTTTGTCCCCGGCTTTTTTGGACGCTGTAAAAGGTGGCATCGCGGAGCGGGACGATTTCCAGTTCCGGTTGGTTGTTTTCCGTGCAGTGATAGGTAATGGCAAACCGTGATTTGGGTTGTGTCCGGATATTCCAGGTATGAAAAGCGGCAGGCCGGGTTTGACCCAGACAGGAGCTGGCTTCAAACCGTGATTTGAACCGACCCATGTCGCTGGTTTTGAGGTTCAACCGGCCAATTTGTTTAAGCGGAGATTGCCGCAGGTCGGCATCCACCGGAAACGAAACCAAGCCATTTTTTCCAAACGCGACGGGAAAGGCTTCAGTGACTCCTGTGCGATAGATTTCGGGCAGGGAAGCGCCGTATTTTTCCGCCATAAAGGCTGTTTCCGCTTTGGAAATCCGGGCCTGGGTGTCCGTCAGCCCCTTCCAGGGCTCATCCACCACTTTGAACATGCTGGCCTGCGCGGCGTGATTGCGCAGTTCCTGGAATGAATAGACTTTGCCGTGTCCGTCATAGGTGGGCCGTGAATACAGAAAAACTCCAAAGGTGGAGTCAAATAAATGCCATTCGCCACCGTAAAAAACTTCACTCACCACATGGCTGCCCAGTTCTCCCAGGTAAATGGCGTTCACCTCGCGGGCGGGAAGGCCGGTTTTACGCACCAGGGCATTGAAAGCAGCGGCAAACCCCCCGCAAAATCCATATCCTTCTTTGAGGATTTTGCTTCCGTTTCCGACATTCTGGTCCAGTTTGAGGGAGGCCGAAACAAACTGCTCAATCTGCAAACACCGTGCTTCCGGCGCGATGTGGCCCCATCCCTGGGGAAAAATACTTTTCAGCAGGGCTTCGAGGTAGATTCCGTCTTCACCGGGTGACAGGTTCAGGTCATCCGGGGTTGGAGGTTGGTCGGGTTGTGGTTCGCTGTAGTGAACTGCGAAGGTCCGTTCGACTTCGAGTGAGGGAGGGGCATCCGTCAGAAACAAGTCACCGGCCTGAAACAACTTCGCAATGACCCGTTGATTCTTCCCGCCTGAAAAACCGAGCAGAAATGCGAATCCAATGCAAACAACCGTCAACCAGTTTCTTTTCATAGGATTTGTGCTGCGGCATGAAGAATGTACGTCCGGTATGGGGTTGGGCAGCCGGGGATGATGACCTTCCACAAAACCCTTCAAACACGGGCGTTTTGAGGGGTCTGGGGGCCTCCCCGGACTTGCCGCCCATTACTATAGGCGGGTTCGAGGCTGGGCGGTGTTGAGTTATGTCAAGCAAAGGTAAGGAATTGTAAACGGAGTGCAGATGTTGGGGATAAATCACTCCAGGATGTGGATTTGGGTTCCGGGTGGCTGCGTGTGACCATTGGTTGGGAAAGGCCGACCTCTGAATTCGGGAAAAGAAGGGGCAAACCCGAAACCCGAAAACTGGTGCCACCTTTGGTTTCAGGGATTGCGTTCCGTTCCGTCCCCTGGCTACCATACTTTTGCATCTGTCGGAGCAGAGCACCCAATCTGTTTTGTCAAAATAAAATATCACGGAGAAACCAATGAGCAATTACACCGCAGAACACGCCCGGAAAGGCATAGATGCTCCGTTACCGGAGATTGCCACCTGGCCCAACCAGTTTTCAAACTATGAAATCACAATTGTCATTCCCGAATTTACCTCGGTTTGCCCGCTGACCGGACTGCCCGATTTTGGAACCATTACCATTCGATATGTTCCACGGGAGAAGTGCCTGGAACTGAAATCACTGAAGGAATACATCCTGGCCTATCGGAATCTGGGTATATTTTATGAAAACGCCGTCAATCGCATTTTGCAGGATGTGGCCCGGAGTTGTGAGCCTGAAACCATGACGGTGGTAGGTGAATTCACTCCCCGGGGCGGAATTCATTCCAAATGTGAAGTCCGTTACGAAAAGTCAACTGGTCAATAAATTTCGGGCGGGTTGGAGGGAAATTCCGACTTTTCTTCACCCCGCCTGATTTTCTTTTTGGTGGTTCCCACATCAGACCAATCAGTCGGATTACACCTGAAGCCGGGCACGCGGTTGTTGGACTGGAATCGGAAACCAGCGGTGATGGTTCTTAAAAACCAGAGAACCTGGTATTTCCTGGTCCGGACGAATCTGAAACCCGCTGATGAGTTCAAACCAACGTAAGGTTCTGGGCTCAGGGAAAAAGCTGCGCTCCAGCAAAATCGGTACTTCCAGCGGATACCCCAGCAGGTTTCGAAGGCCTAGTTCAATTTCTTCGAACTGCTGGACAAATACCCAATAGGCCCGCAGATAAGCCGTGTAACGGTGGGCGAAAACCTGCCGTCGGGCAGCATCGGTCAACGTGACGGCTTCCTCCCCATAATTAAAGAGGGATGCAATCAAGGCCACGGTATCGGAATTGACTTTGGTTTCGTCATAAAAACCCTCCAGGGCTTCTTGCAAAACGGACCCCACTTGGTTTTGCAGGAGGATGGGAAATGCCAGATAGTCAGGTGAGGGAATTTCTTCATGCTCGGCCAGCCGGTCTGCCAGCAGTTTCCGCAGGTGCGGTGTGCGCGGGTGCAGATTTTCCGGGCCAAGGTCCGTCAGTAACAGTTTCCCCTCAACGGCTGTATCAAACCGTTTCCAGATAATTCCCAGCCAGGTTTGCAGCATCAACGCCTGGGTGACTGCGACCCGTTCCGGGGCGGCTTTGGTTGTCACCTCGGAACCGGTACCAAACAATACTTCCGTGACCTGAATCACCATGGGCATGGGAGCGGCGCAAACCTCACGTCGTCCCACCAAAGCCCGGCGTTTTTTGACATACGCCAACAGATTCTCAGCAGAAGGGGGGGGGGCTTTGTGGTCCAGTTCAAGGTTCAACAGTTCCCGTAAGGGGACCTGATAGCCTGCCGCAACCTTGTAAGTCACCGCCAATTCAGCCGGCAAAACCTTTCCTTCCCGAAGCAGAAACAAGCCTGACTGGGCAAGTTGATCCAGGATAACCCGATAGGGAAAATCCCAACTGACGGCTACTTGAGGCAGGCAGGACCGATAGGCGGAAATATTTTGTAACGCTGCCGACAGATGGTCAGTGATTTGAGCCAACGCCGAGACATTCATCATGCGTCCCTGCCGTTCATCCGGATACGGACAGCGTTTCATGATCATCGGCACTTTTTCTTTGACTTCGACCGGAGCCCG
>JAIBAN010000038.1 GCA_019695185.1 Blastocatellia bacterium
AGAATCCGGGAGGAAAGTGTCTCTTCCGTGTCGGTTGGAAAGACAGGAACGACAGCCTGGGCAACAATTGGTCCGTGGTCCAGTTCTTCGTCAACCAGATGAACCGTGCAACCGGAAAATCTGACGCCATATTCAACTGCCTGCCGCTGGGCGTGCAGTCCCGGAAAAGCCGGCAGCAGGGAAGGGTGAATGTTGACCACCCGGTTGCGTAACGCCTGGGTGAATTCCGGAGCCAGCAGCCGCATATACCCGGCCAGACAAACCAGCGACAGATTGAGCGGTGTCAGAGCCGCCAGCAGTTGGGCGGCATGTTCTGTGCGGGTCAGCCCTTTGTGGGGAATCACAAGCGTTGGAATTCCACGGGCGGCGGCTTTGTGGAGCCCTTCGGCATCTGCCACATTGCTGATGACCAAAGCGATTTCGGCCTGCAACTGCCCGGCGGCAATGGCATCGGCCAAGGCTGTCAGATTGGAACCACGCCCGGAGATGAGGATGGCAATTTTTTTTGAAAGGACTGAGGACTGAGGACTGAGGATATTCATAGGACTGAGGGCTGAGGACTGAGGACTGAGGATATTCAGGAATAAGGTTGAATTTTTTCCACTGATTCAACGTTCTAATCAGTTTCGATGACTGATTTTTTCACTCAGTCCTCAGTCCTCAGTCCTCAGTCCTTAAAATATCCTCAGTCCTCAGTCCTTTTCTTGGTTAGCGGCGGCGCGGCGGTCGGCGGTCGCCGCCCCGGCGTTCCGGACGGTCTCCCCGTTCGGGCCGTTCACCCCGTTCCGGGCGGTCACCCCGGTCAGGCGACATACTCCGTTCCGGTGAAAGCGAGGCTTCCTGGTCACCGCTGCCATTGGCGGAAGCTTCGGTACCGTTTCCGTTTTCAGCCGCCAGGAGCGCTTTGCGACTGAGGCGGATTTTGCCGGTCGGGTCGGTGCTCAGGCATTTGACCATGATTTGCTGGCCTTCTTTCAGCTCGTCGTGAATGCTGCGCACGCGATAGTTGGCCACTTCCGAAATGTGAAGCAGTCCTTCCGTGCCGGGCAGGATTTCAACAAACGCACCGAAATCAGCCAGCCGGGTGACCGTGCCGAGATAGGTTTTGCCCACTTCGACTTCTTCAATAATGGCTTCGATGATGGCGCGGGCTTTAGCACCGGCTTCGCCGTCGGTTGCTGCGATATTGACGCGGCCATCGTCCTCGATGTCAATTTTGCAGCCCGTTTTTTCAACAATACCCCGAATCACTTTGCCACCGGAACCAATCACTTCCCGAATCTTGGCGACCGGAATCTGGATGGTGATGATACGCGGTGCATAGGGGCTCATCTCCGTGCGCGGAGTCGCCAGGGCTTCGGTCATCTTGTTCAGGATGAAGAGGCGTCCGGCTTTGGCTTGATTGAGGGCATCAGCCAGAATCTGGGCGTTGAGACCGGAAACCTTGATGTCCATCTGGAGTGCCGTAATCCCGTTGGCCGTTCCGGCGACTTTGAAATCCATATCGCCGTAGTGGTCTTCGGCTCCGGCAATGTCAGTCAGGATGGCATATTTCTTGCCGGTTATAACCAGACCCATGGCAACCCCGGCCACCGGAGCCTTGATTGGCACCCCGGCATCCATCAACGCCAGAATCCCGCCGCAAATGGTGGCCATGGAGGAAGAACCGTTGGATTCGGTGATGTCCGACACAATCCGCACGACATAGGGCCAGTTTTCATCCGGCATGACGGCGGCAATGGCCCGATGGGCCAAAGCACCGTGGCCGATTTCGCGGCGTCCAGGCGCACCCACGCGTCCGACTTCGCCAACCGAAAACGGCGGGAAGTTGTAGTTCAAAATGAAATTCCGCTTGATTTCACCGGTTTCGATGTCATCCAGGTATTGCACATCATTGCTCGTTCCGAGCGTGGTGGTGACGATGGCCTGGGTTTCTCCACGAGTGAAGAGGGCGCTGCCATGAGTGCGCGGCAGCCAGCCGACTTCGACGCTGATGGGGCGGATTTCCGAGAACCGACGGCCATCCGGACGGCGACGGTTGTTGAGAATGTCGTCGCGGAAGATGGTTTCCTTGAGATGGTCGAAAATCTTTTTGGCCATCCCCTGTTTTTCCGGCTGTTCGTCGTAGGCCGCGACGACCCGTTCCTTGAGGGCGTCCACGGCGGCATAGCTGGCGAGCTTGTCCTGGTCGCGGGTGTCGAGGGCGGCGCGCAGGTCGGCGGCAAATTTTTCCTCGATTTCCTTGAGTTGGTCCTGGTCAAGCTGTTCGGGTGTCACTTCGCGTTTCGGTTTGCCGACTTTTTCGCGGAGTTCGCGCTGCATGGCGCAGAGTTTTTTGATTTCGCTATGGCCGAAAATCATGGCTTCCACCATGACTTCCTCGGAAACTTCCTTGGCTCCGCACTCGACCATGCAGATGGCTTCTTCGCTGCCTGCCAGAATCAGGTTGAGCGACGAATTGCGCATATCCTGATAGGTCGGGTTGACCACATAGCGGCCTTCGACCAGACCGACCCGCACCCCGGCAATCGGATTCAGAAAAGGAATGTCCGAAATAAAAAGGGCGGTCGAAGCACCGGTGATGGCCAGCACGTCCGGGTCATTGGAGGTGTCCGCCGACATGACCATGGCCACAATCTGGGTTTCAGCTTTGTAGCCGTCGGCAAAGAGCGGACGAATCGGACGGTCAATCAGGCGGCTGGTCAGGGTTTCCCGTTCCGAGGGCCGGCCTTCGCGTTTGAAATAGCCGCCGGGAATCCGTCCCGAGGCATAACCATATTCCCGGTAATCAACCGTCAACGGGAAGAAATCTTTTTCTGTGTTGTGATTTTCGCCGACGGCGGTCACCAGTAACACGGTATCACCATACCGAATAATGACTGAACCGTTCGCCTGTTTGGCGATTTTACCTGTTTCGATGGTGAGTTCTCGTCCACCAAATTGGATGGACTGTTTTACGTACATAAATATCTTCTCCTCTACGACATCCGAAGTGCCTGAAACAACTTCAGGACTGAAAGGAAGCAACGGGGAAAATTTGCGGGGAACCGGACCGGCATTGGCCCTGGTTGACTCCCTGGTCCGTCACCCGTGCTTCAGAAAAGGTTCCACCGGGGCACCTGCGGTCAAGCCTGCGGGTGCAGCCGGGTTTGACAACGGCAGCCGGAAAAAAGGCCCGTCAAGGAAAAAAACGAAACCGGAAGCGGTCAGGCACTGAGGTACCTTGCCGCTTCCGGCTGTGCGATTGAAGTTGCGCGTTGCGGACCCAGCCGATACGGCAGGGAAGCCTTCTCCTTGCGCCGGGCGCGGTGCGCCGGTCGTGGAGGTGGGGCAAACCGTTGTGAGACAATGACTTTCCGACAAAGATTGGCCCGCCGCAAGACTGCAACGAAAGTTATTTGCGGATTCCAAGTTTGGCGATCACCTGGTGGTAACGATTATTGTCAATACGCTTGAGGTAATCGAGCATACTTCGGCGCTGGCTGACGAGTTTCAGCAGGCCGCGACGGGAATGGTTGTCCTTAACGTGCGTTTTGAAGTGCAACGTCAAATCTTCAATGCGTTTGGTGAGAAGCGCGATTTGCACTTCCGGCGAACCGGTATCGGTTGCATGGGTTTTGTGCTTCTCAATGATGGTTTCTTTCATCTCTCTTGCGAGTGCCACAGAAAAATCCCTCCGCTTATCGAAATCTCAGGCCGAAACCATAATCGTTTCGACACACTTCGATGGGTATAGGTGGTGAGCTTCAAAAATTCCTGAATCCAGAACATCAACGGCTGTTGAATGTATGCGAGAAACCGCCAGGGGTGGAATTTCGGGAAGCGAGAGTATCAACCGTCGGCATCGTGCGAATGAGGCACACAGCAGGGGTGTGCGTCAAAAATGCTACGAATGCGCCCACGTGCATGCATTAGGCGGCTTTCAGAACTTTACCGGCTTTGATGCAGCGTGTGCAGACGCGCATATGCTGGTTCCCTTTGGGGGTTGCCACCTTAACGCGTTGCAAATTCGGGTTGAAACGACGTTTGGTGCGATTATTGGCGTGCGAAACGCGGTTACCGAACATCGGCCCTTTGTCGCAAATTTCACAACGTCGTGCCATTACGTTGCCCTCCTTTCTTTTCTTGATTACAATGCAAAGTTCAGCTTTATAGCAAAATCCCAACTGCTTCGTCAAACCAGGGTCAGGGAAAGCTTTCAGCCATCAGCTTTCAGCCAACCGCATTTTTCCTGTCAGGTGATCTGGTTCGCTGCTTCGGCAGGGAATTGGTCCAGGTGGAAAAGATTGAAGGCCAAGGTCTGAATGCCGGCAGCCTGTTTGCCCAAACCTCACATTTAGGAGTTACGTTTCGTGAACCGTTCCTTTTCTTCTCGCCTTTTTCTCAGCCTCGCGCTTGTGGCATGCGCGGCGTTTTTTGGTGGATGTAATCAATCCGCCTCCGGAACCAGCGGCGGCGGCAGTGCCGAAGTTGCAGCCAAAGTCAATTCAGTCGCCATTCCCATGACCAGGGTCGAACGCCAGCTTGAGTTGACCTTGAAACCCGAAGGCGTCAAACCGACGGATTTGAGCCCGATTGAATTGGCCTCGACCAGACTCAGAATTCTGGAACAACTCATCAGCCAGGAAATCATGGTCCAACGCGCACAAAAGGACAGCGTACAAGTGACGGATGACGAAGTCCGCCAAGCCGTGCAAGCGTTTATTCGGGAAAAGACCGGTACCCAGGAGGAATTTCAGAAGCAACTCAAGGACATTGGCCTGACCGAAGAGGAATTCCGCAACGAACAACGCCAGATTCTGCTCATCAACAAGTGGCAGGAAAAACAGAAAGTCCGGATTCCGGCTCCCTCGGAAAAGGAAATTTCCGACTTTTACACCCAGAACCGGGACCAGTTCAAAATCGGACGCGGCGTCTATCTGAGCCAGATTATGGTTGACCCGGCGAACAACGGGCTCAAAAACGATGCCATCGGCGCGGAACAGGCCAAACAGAAAATCGCCGGGGTTTCCACTCGCCTCAAAGCCGGAGACGACTTTGCCACAGTTGCCCGCCTCCTTTCCGAAGATATGCGCACCGCAGTCGGCGGCGGCGATATGGGTTTTGCACCTGAGGAAGCCATGGCTCAAACCTATCCGGATGTGCTGGTGAAGCGGTTTTTCACGATGCGCGAAGGTGAAATCACTGAACCAATTCAGGGTTCGGAAGGCCGGATGTATATCTTTAAGGTAACCGGCAAGAAAACCGAACCGGAAGAACTGAAACTGGAAGACCCGGAAGTCAAGAAACGGATTGCCGATGTCATTCGCAACCAGCGCGAACAGGTTATGAATGCGGCGCTCTTGTCATTGGCCACTGCCGAAGCACGAGTGGAAAACTATCTGGCCCAACGCGTGTTGGAAAATCCGAGCAACTTCGGTTCGCTCCGGCCCAACAGCGCGATGAATTCAGGAACGGTGCCACCTCCGGCGGAAACCAAACCTGCGGAAACCAAACCTGCCGAACCCAAACCCACCGAACCCAAGGCGGAAGAAAAGAAACCGGCTGAAACGAAACCCGCCACCAAATAGGGTTCAGGGTTCAGGGTTCAGGGTTTCGGGGTCTGAAAGTTTTGAGTTTGGAGTTGTGATAACTTTGGCTCAGATTTTCAAACTTCTGAACCCTGAACCCTGAACCCTGAACCCTGAACCCTGAACCCTAGACATGCTTTTTCGATTTGATGACGTCCATAAATCCTACGGCGCGACCGAAGTGCTGCGCGGCGTGACCTTTCAGGTCAATCCGGGTGAGAAAGTCGGGCTGGTTGGCCGCAACGGGGCCGGTAAATCAACCCTCTTCAAGCTGTTGTGCCGCGTGGAAGCGCCTGATACCGGGCAGGTAATTCGGGTTTCCGGCCTGTCCATCGGACTGCTGGAACAACATCCGCATTTTCCGGAGGCGGTGACCATCGTTGAGGCGGCGCGGAGTGTTTTTACCCGCCTGCACGCCATCGAGGCCGACATGCAGCGGCTGGAACATGAAATGGCCGAGCATGCCGAGGAAAACGACTACCTGGCCGGGATTCTGGAAACCTACAGCGAGCTGCAACACGAGTTTGAAGTGCAGGGCGGCTTTACCTATCGTGCGAGGGTTGAAGAAGTCCTGATGGGGCTGGGTTTCAAAAAAGACGATTTCGCAACTCCGGTGCAGAATCTGAGCGGCGGCCAGCAGGGACGGCTGCATTTGGCCATGCTGCTGCTCAAGGAACCGGACGTGCTGCTGCTTGACGAACCAACCAATCACCTCGATTTGCGGGCAGTGGAATGGTTGGAGGAATTTTTACGGGCGTACAAATCGGCTTATGTGGTGATTTCGCATGACCGGTACCTGCTGGACCGCGTGACCGAGCGCACGGTTGAAATTGACCGGGGTGTGACAACTTCCTATACCGGTTCGTTTTCGGAATATCTGGTCAAGCGCGATGCCGAGCGGGAAATCCAGCAGCGCCATTACGAGAACCAGCAGGAGGAAATCGCCCGCGTCGAGGAATTCATCCGCCGCAATCTGGCCGGACAAAAAACCAAGCAGGCCAAATCCCGCCGCAATCAGTTGGAGCGGATGGAACGGGTCGAGGCTGCCGTCACGGAAGCCGGGGCCAGCAATTTCTCGCTCAAAAAAGTGGTGCGGACCGGCGACAATGTGCTGATTGTCGAAGATTTGGCGGTTGGTTATGACGGGAAGGCATTGGTTGAGCCGATGCAGTTCACCGTCTATCGGGGTGACCGCCTCGGCATCATTGGCGGCAACGGGGCCGGGAAAACCACGTTTCTCAAAACTGTTTTGGGAAATCTGGAACCGGTTGACGGCGATTTGCGCTGGGGTACCAACACCCAGGTTGGTTATTACGACCAGCGTTTGGAAGGGCTGACGCTGGCCAATACGGTGATGGGGGAACTTCAGTCGGAGCATCCGGGAGTCACCGAAGGGGAACTGCGTTCCTTTCTGGCCCGCTTTCTCTTTCGCGGCGATGATATTTACAAAGAAGTGCGGGTGCTGTCGGGGGGCGAACGCGGACGGCTGGCCCTGGCCAAGCTGATTTACAGCCGGGCAAACGTACTCACCCTCGACGAACCGACCAATCATCTGGATATTGCCTCGTGCGAGGCGCTCGAAGCTGCGCTGGACGAATACAACGGGACCTGTCTCATCGTTTCGCACGACCGTTATTTTCTGGATAATGTCGCCACCCGGATTCTGTTCCTGGAAAACGGAACGTGGCGGATTTTTGACGGTTCCTACACGGAATTGTGGGAAGCCCGCCAGGCCGAAAAGGATTCCGCCCGCCAGGCCGAAATCGAAGCCGAGAAAGAGCGCAAAGCCAAGGAACAACCCGTGGTGGAAGCCAAACGGGCGGCGGCACCGAAAAAGAAAAAGCTCCGCAAGCCCGAAGCGGTCGAAGCCGACATTGCCGAAGCCGAAACCGATTTGGAGGAAGTGTCCGCCGCCATGTCCACCCCCGAAGTGGCCACGAGTCCCGAACTCCTCGCCGAATACAACACTCGCTACGAAGCCCTCACGGCCCGGATTGAGGAACTCTTCGCCGAGTGGGAGGAAGCCTCCGCTGAAAGCCCTGCCTAACTGAAAAAAGTCTTCCGGAGGAAGACATTATAGTAGCCAGGTATGGAGCGGAGCGAAATCCCTGGAGGGTGTTGCCCCATGAGATTTTGCGTTCCGGCAGGAGCACATCACGATTTGCAAATCGAAATGCGTCCCTGCGGGGCTGGCCACTCTTCCGAACTGCTATCCGATGCCAAAAACACGTAATACCACTGACTTCGACGGATTTGTGAAGTTTTCAGTTGAATATTTTCCAGCAGCCACGTACAACTGACTTGCGGGGTCCGGCAGCCGAGTTTCAGACTGCCCATCTCTTTTTCCAGCTTTTCCGGCTCGCATGACATTACTGGTCAATCGTTATCTCGTCCTCAAAGAAATGGGAAGCGGTGCGTTTGGTGAGACCTATCTGGTCGAAGACACGCATTTGCCGTCCCGACGCAAGTGCATCCTCAAGCGACTCAAGCCCATTGCCCACCATGACACCTACCAGATGATTCTGGAGCGGTTTCAAATCGAGGCTTCGATTCTGGAACGGCTTGGTGATGAATCGCAGGGGCAGGTGCCGCGTCTGTATGCGTATTTTTCCGAGGACGACAAATTTTATCTGGTCCAGGAATGGATAGAGGGGCGCACGCTCAAGGAAATCCTCCGCGACGAAGGACCCTTTAGCGAACAAAAAGTCCGCGAATTGCTCATCGGACTCCTTCCGGCAGTAGAATACATCCACTCCCAAAACATCATCCACCGCGACATCAAACCCGATAATGTCATGATTCGGGAACGCACGGGCAAGCCGGTCCTGATTGATTTCGGGATGGTCAAGGTGGTGCTCAAATCGTCAAGCGGCGAAGATTCGACCAGTTCCGTCATGGCGGGAACTCCGGCCTACATGCCGGTCGAACAGGTGTTTGGCAAACCGGTGTTTCCAAGCGACCTCTACAGCGTGGGCATGACGATGATTGCGCTCATGACGGGCAAGAATTTGCAGGATATTGCCAAGGTTCCCGGCAATGTCAAATGGCGTGAACATGCCCCCCAGGTCAGCGAGGAGTTTGCCGGGATTATCAACAAAGCGACGGAACTTTATGTTGAAAACCGCTACCAGTCGGCCCGCGAAATGCTGGAAGAGGTGAGCCGGACCACCCGGACTGCGGTTCTTCCCGCAGCCGGACCAGCCACACTGGAGGGGATGGACCCGGCGGCAGTGACCACCCTGCGCCATTTCGAGCTGGATTTGAACGCATTGGCGACGGACCCGACCATTATGGTGCCGCCCACGCAGAAGGTAAAACCGCTTGCTCCTGTTGATACAACGCAACTGGCCAGCGAACCGACGCTGATTTCGCCGCCCACGCCGCTCCCGGCCCCGCCGCCCCAACTTACCCAACGAATCGAACCGCCAACGCAGGCATCCATGCTCAGAATGTCAAACATGGCTGACAAACTGGATGCAGCTTTTTGGGATTCCATCAAGGACACCACCAATCCGCGCAATTTCACGATTTACCTGTCAAAGTTTCCCAACGGCATTTACCGGGACGAAGCCCGCGCCAAATTTGAATTCCTCGCCAGGGCCACCTTTACGCCCAAGGGGCTGCCAGCGCTCGATACGGATTCGCCGCAAATCCGCCGCAGCGGGGCGATTCCGGCGGCGGCCCTCAAAAACAGCCTGGGAATGGAATTTGTCATGATCCGGAGCGGCACGTTTGTGATGGGGTCGGCGGAAATTGAAACCGAAAAGCCGCCCCATACGGTCAATATCGTGCGGCCTTTTTATCTGAGCAAGTACCCGACCACCCAGGCGCAGTGGGAAGCCGTCATGGGCGGTAATCCCAGCGAGTTTTTTGGCGACGACCATCCGGTCGAATCGGTTTCCTGGATTAACATTCAGGAATTTTTGAAACGACTCAATTCACGGGGTGAAAAATTGTGGTACCGGCTGCCCAGCGAAGCGGAATGGGAATACGCCTGCCGGGCCGGTTCCACGGGACGCTTCTGTTTTGGCGATGACGAAGCCCATCTGGGCAACTACGCCTGGTTTGACGAAAATTCCGACAACGGGACCAGCCCGGTCGGGCAGAAAGAGCCCAATGTCTGGGGACTCCATGACATGCACGGCAATGTTTGGGAATGGTGCCAGGACTGGTACCACGAAAGCTATGTTGGCGCTCCGACCGACGGCAGTGCCCGCGAAGACGAGCCGGAGAAAAAATTCCGTGTCCTGCGGGGTGGTTCCTGGCTCGACGTAGCCCGCTATTGCCGGGCCGCCCGGCGGCTCAACCTGGGGCCGGAAATTGGCATCAGCGGCGCGGGCTTCCGCGTGGCGGCGGTGCCACGGGAGCGGGGCTTGGTCTAATTGAGCAGCTTTTTTTCAGTCCCGTAACTGATTCCTTGCAAACCTTTACGATACTTTTCGCACTGTTTTCGACCCTGCACGTGTGAAGGCGGAGCAGTTCAACTCTCTCACCCAGCGGAAAGGTTTGTTTATGAAAAAGTCTCTCACTTTTGCAATGTTTGGCGTTGGTTTCATTTTGGTGGCGATGTTGGCCATCGGAAGAGAACGTTTTTGGTTCCGTCAGCCGCTTCAGGTTCAGGCGGCCCATGAGCCGGGAGCACGTTCCGTCAAGTGGGAATACTGTCTGTTACAGATGCCATGCGCATCCTCAACCAGTTTTGAAAGTTCCGGCAGAATTGAGATTGATTATTTGCAGGATTCTGGTTTTCAGGCAGAAATGCTGGATGTCAAAATCGAAAAGAAGATGGCTTCGCAAACTGCAGAACGACTGGCCTTTAGTAAGGCCATCACCAAACTTGGCGATGATGGATGGGAACTGACCATTGAGGGAAACCTGCCTGGGGCCTACCCCGAAGCGAAGGCACTTTTGTTTAAAAGGCCGAAACGGTGACCTGAAGTTTGACCATTAGGCTGTTCACCACAGTCCCGGTTTGGGCCAACTCAAACGATTGGAACCTGATGGTGCTTCTTTGGTTGTGAGGTTTGTTTTTTTAACCACAAAGCACCCAAAACACGCGAAAGAAGTGAAGCCGCGACGAAACTCCTGTCGTCATTATCGTACTCCAAAGATATTCCAAAAAACAAAGTTCATTCGAGAGGGCTGGGACCAGTCTGCCAGAGACTGCCAACCCCCAGCCCTTTCGTTCAGCATAAGCAGTTTCCAGAAACCGGAGGATTTGTTTTATGCCAGTTGTCAAACAATTTTATTGGGACCAAGAAGGGCCTGCCCTCCTGGAAGTTTCCTGGGGGATATTTTGGCGCAACATCAAAGTCAAGTTTGATGGAGTGGTTATCCTTTCGCTTGACAACAAAGCCGCTTTGGAAGAGGGGCGGGAAGTCAGCCTGACGGATGGAACCATCATCAAAGTGCAACTCGTGCAGGAATCCTTGAATTTCAAAATCCTGGCTTTCAAAAATGGACAACCTTTACAGGAAAAGGACACTGGCCCGGCAGAAAAATTGAAAATTGCTTATGGGGCGATATTTTTTGTGGCAATTATGGGCATGTCCTTTGGCTTGATTGTTGAACTCTTTCAAATCAAAGCCTTTTTGGATTTTGGAATAGGGTGGCTGACATTTGTCTACGGATTGGTTTTTCTCATCCTGGGAATTTTTGTCAAAAAACGGTCCCTGATTGCGTTGGTTCTTGCCGTAACGTTGTTTGTGGTGGACGCTCTATATACCATTGCATTTGCACTCAAGGTGAGTACCAACATTCCTGTTGTGCCGATTGTGGTTCGGGTTTTGTTTACCTTCCAAATGATTCAGGGTTTTGGAGCAATCCTGGCACTCAAAGAACAAGAAAAAGTAAGACCTACCCTAAAGCAGTAAACCGCTTTGAGATTAAGTCCAATGTTATTTGGGTGAGCAGTCGGGAAACGTATGGCCTTTCGAAAAACCAAAGCAAAAACCCAGGAAACCATCCGGTGGCAATCTTTTTGTCTGGTGCAAAAAGAATTGCTGGATGAGCTTGGGCTTCCATTTGTGGTGCTGGAATCCGAAGCCCACTTCGCCGATTTTTTAATGCACGGCTACCTTGACCATCACGATGACCCAAGTCAGTTCACCGTTGATGCCTTAGCCGACAGTCAACGTCGGTTGCTGGCCCGGTTGATTGAAGCCTATCTGGCGGCAGACTTTGGAAATCCGGGGATTTTACCGTCAGTTTGGGGCGAGTAGCATATGAAATCCACCATTGAACAACTGACTCAGACTGGTTTGATAGTTAAACCAACCGGTGAATGGGGACCTTACAAAAATGGATTTTTGATTGCCCAGCCGTTCTTTCCCAATGAATCTGGCTATGAAGATTGCTGTGGGTATTTATTTATTGACCAAAACACTCAAATCAAAATTCATGACGACGTGGTATATGTATTTCCAAAAGAAAACGACTGGTGGTTTGACCGTTGGGCATATGTGCCCGGACCTGGGCCGGATGATGTTGAGTGGTGTATTGGAGATTTTGAAACAGCTCTCGGCTGGGTGTATCAATCGTTTTGGGGAACTCCAACCATTCTTGATGGTTGGGTGTTGCCAACCCATCGGCATCCGGAGTGGGAAGTAACAAAAGTACCGGAAGTCGTTTGGGCAGCCCGGTTCGTCGGTCAGGACCTTTGGCAACAGCTTGAAGCTGAAGAGCAAAATGCCTATTCCAACCTGCTCAACAGCAAAGGCCCAATCTGGCCGCGCATTTTGGAATCTTCATTTATTTCCATTGAGAATCAAAAAAGACCTGATGTAAGGCTTGAGCTACGGCGGGATTTGGCGGTTGCCTATATCCGGGAAATTGCTGGGCTGGAAAATGGCACGTAACCATACTGTCTGAGATAGATAGCTGGAAACCCGCACCAGTTTGGTTGGCTTTATGAGCGATTTGTCAGTCATTGCCAGAATCCCTAAAAAAGACATCCTGGTAGGCGGCGAGCAGCATTCCGGGTGGTTGCCGGTTGGTGCTTCCATGCCAATGCCGGAACCGATTCGGACCGTATCTTTCAGCTTTGAGATTCAGTTCGATGGCAGCGGTTTTTTGCTTTGCTACCAGTCCTTTGACGGGAAACTGTACGGCGATACTTGGCATGAAACCTTGCGGGAGGCACAACAGGCCGCCTGTGAGGAGTTTGGTATCCAAAGCAACGAATGGCAGACGGAATGAACAGGTGTGAAATGTATTCAGAAATTGAAGACTGGAAAAATGGCTGGTTCGGGGTTCGGTTGGCTGCCAGCCCGAAAGAGATTGAATATTTGATTGCACTGTTGCAAGGGTTGCTCCAGGACCCGGACCAGCATTTTCATTTAACCTCGGATTACAAAGCCGCATCCGGGTTGGGGACATTGAAATTTCCGTGAAACAGTCACCTGATGAGCCTGATAATCTGTTTGCTTCGGGGTTTGCGCTGGCTCCAGGGGATACAATCAACCTGAACTCTGTACCTGAGAAGCTTGATTGAATGGAATAGCATTTTGCTTATGACAAAACATTTTTCGGAAGTTATCGTGATTGGCGGAGGCGTTTCCGGGCTCACCTCCGCCATTCGGCTTTTGGAGCAGGGCCACAAGGTCCGCATTCTGACCCGCGAACTGCCCCACCAGACCACTTCGCATGTGGCGGCGGCGCTTTGGTATCCGTATCGGGTGTTTCCGGAAAACCGGGCGGTTGAATGGGCGCGGGTGGCTTGTGAAGTTTTCTACCAACTGGCCGAAAACCCGGCTGCGGGTGTGTTTCTTTCGACGTTTCTGGAACTCTATGACACGCCGATGCCCGACCCCTGGTGGAAACCGGCGGTGCGGCAGTTTGGCCGCCCAACCGGAAAAAAACTCCCGGCGGCGTATGTGGACGGCTACGAAATCGAGGCTCCGATTATTGAAATGCCAATATTCCTGCCGTTCCTGCTTGACTGGTTTTACCGTTTGGGCGGAATGCTCGAAATCCGGGATTGCCCGCATCTGGCGGAACTGGCTGCTCCCGGCAGGCTGCTGGTCAATTGTACCGGAGTTGGAGCCCGAACCTTTGCCGCCGACCCGACGGTGTACCCGATTCGGGGGCAGGTGATACGGGTTCAACCCAGGGAAAAAATCCGCCGTTCGATTGCCGACGAATATGGACCGATGGCGCTGACCTATGTGATTGCCCGTTCCAACGATTGCATTTTGGGCGGTACGGCCCAGGTTGACGAATGGGAAACCGTTCCGGATGCCGCCACTGCTGCTGATATTCTGCGCCGCTGTCTGGTCCTCGAACCAGCCTTGCAGGACTCGACCATTCTGGAGCATAAAGTCGGACTTCGGCCCGGTCGTCCGGAAGTCCGGCTGGAATTGGAGCACCTCACGCCGGATGCGGCAGTGATTCACAACTACGGCCACGGCGGGGCAGGTGTGACGCTTTCGTGGGGCTGTGCGGCGGAAGTGGCGACTCTGGCGGAGCGATTTCGAAAACCCTGAACCCTGAACCCTGAATCCTGAACCCTGAACCCTGAACCCTGAATCCTGAACCCTGAACCCTGAACCCTGAACCCTGGACCCTGAACCCTGAACCCTGAACCCTGGACCCTGAACCCTGAACCCTGAACCCGAAACAACATGCCCCCACTCTTGACTATTTCAGGAATTTCCAAGCGGTACGGAAAGCGTACCGTGTTGCAGGAGGTTGGTTTCCGGTTGGAGGCCGGTGAAGTGCTCGGTTTGATTGGTCCAAACGGTGCAGGGAAGACCACGCTTTTGGAATGTCTGGCCGGGTTGTTGCCTGGTGACGCCGGTTCGGTGAACTGGGAAGGAAAGCCGCTCCCCACCGGTCGTCGCAAGGAGGTGCTTTTTTACCTGCCTGATGGCATCACGCCGTGGGAGGCGCAAACCGTTGAGTGGGGGCTGGGTTTTTTCGCCCGCCTGTACCGCAGGCCGTTCACCCACATCCACAATCTGGTTCTCAGTCTAAAACTGGATTCACTCGTGCGGGCAACGATTGGTTCGCTTTCAAAGGGAGAGCGGAAACGGTTTCTGCTGGCGTTGGGGCTGCTTACGCCACAACCGGTGCTGGTGCTGGACGAACCATTTGACGGGCTTGACCTGCGCCAGACCCGTGATGTCATGACCCTGCTCAGGCAGGAAGCCCAAGCCGGACGCACCCTGCTGCTTTCCATCCATCAATTGACCGATGCCGCCCGTGTCTGTGACCGGCTGGTTTTGCTGGATGCCGGACGGGTTGCCGGAGAAGGGACGATTGACGAACTGCGGCTCCGCGCCGGTTTGCACGAAGGCGGGCTTGAGGAGGTGTTTCTTGCACTCACCTAGCCTCTGGCTGTTTGTCAAGGAATGGCGCGAATTGCTGGCAGCGCGTGCCTTCTGGATTCTGCTCATCATTATTGGCCCGCTGGTTGGAAACGGCTTTATCAATGCCGTCAATCTCTATGCGGAAGCGAGCGGCATTGGCGGTGGCCCGGCAGCACTCTCCCAAGGACTGACTCCATTGGATGGCATGCTGGTGCCGACTCTGGGTGGGTACGAACTGGCTGTCACGCTGCTCTTTCCGTTTGTTGCCATTCGGTTGATTGCGGCGGAAAAAGAAAGCGGCGCGCTGAAACTGGTCCTGCAATTCCCGGCGGGACGGGTTGCAACGGTGACCGCCAAGACGCTGGCACTGGCTGCCGGCTGGCTGGTAGCCTGGCTGCCGGGTTTGGTGGCGCTGGTTTTGTGGAAATACTACGGCGGACATCTGGCCTGGCCGGAATTGCTCAATCTGGTGCTGGGGCATTGGTTGCGGATGCTGCTGGCCACCGGGATTGCCGCTGCTGCGGCTGCCGTCAGCGGAAATGCCGCCAGTGCCGCCATCATCACCCTCAGTTTTACCATCGGCACCTGGGCGCTGGATTTTATTGCCACCGGACGGGGCGGGCTGACGGCCACGCTGGCTGCCTATACTCCAACCGCCGTCCTGCGCGGTTTCGAGCAAGGCATGTTGCGCTTGAGCAGCATTCTGATCATGCTTACCCTTGCCGGAGCCGGAATTGCCTTGGCTGCCGTCTGGATGCACAGTGGCTTTACCATCCGGAGGCGGTGGCTTCAAACCGGAGCCGTGCTGGTGTTGGCACTCGGGTTGATGGCCGGGGCTGCACAGGTTCGCACCAATTGGGACGTGAGCGAAAACCGGCGCAATTCGTTTGCTCCGGCGGAAGAGGCTGCACTGGCGCGAATGCAGGCTCCGCTCGCCGTTTCCATCAATCTGGCACCCGAAGACCCGCGCCTGATGGATTATGAGCGCAATATTTTAACCAAACTGCGGCGCATCCTTCCTCACCTGTCCGTTGCTTACATGGCCCAAAGCCGGACCGGTTTGTTTGAAGGGCAGGAAGATGCCTACGGGGAAATCTGGTACGAGTACGCCGAACGCAAGGTCATGAACCGTTCGACGACCGAACCGATTGTCCTCGAGCAGCTTTTTGAACTGGCCGGAATTCAGCCGCCGCAACCTTCCGCTGAACCGGCCTACCCAGGTTATCCGCTCAAGGCGGAGCCTGTAGGAGCACATTGGATTTTCTATGGATTCTGGCCCCTGGCCGTGGTTGTCACCTGGCGAGTGGTGCGCCGGAATCAAAACTGACCCATGAAAAAAGCATTCTTTACTTTTGCAGTGGCCATGTTGTTGTGTCCGTTTTTCGGAACTTCGGCCCTTTCCCAAAAATCAAAAGCAGGCGGACCCCCCCAAAGCATTCACATTGATGTGACCAAGGAAAAAGTCGGGCGGGATTCAACCAAATTTCTGGCCGTGGTTGGAAACTGGTCGGTGGTGGACGACGGCGGAACCAAAGTTATGGCCGTGGACGGACGCGAATGGCTGCGCGGGAATCCGTCGCGCAGTCTGGCCGAAAACGCCAGGGCGATTTATGGTTCCAAGCACGAGGACTTTATTGACAACGTGAAAGCCTTTGCCTATTTCCCTTATTCGGTAGCCAATGAAATCAAGGATTTTCAGAACGGCGAAATCACCGTCAAATTCAAGATGATTTCGGGGAAACTGGACAAATGCTCCGGAATTCTTTTTAACCTCAAACCCAACGGCGATTACCTCACCGTGCGGTTTAACGGCAAGGAAGACAATTTGGTGCTTTGGACCTTTAACAAAGGCGTGCGCAAGTTTGTCAAAAAAGGCACCGAAAACATGCCGCTGGAACTTGAAAAATGGCATGAAATCAAAATCGCGGTGCATGGCGTCCAGCTTGAGGGCTGGCTCAACGGAAAAAAACTGCTTGATTACACGCTGCCCGAACCGGTTTCCGGCAAAGTCGGTCTGTGGTCCAAGACCGACAGCGTGAGCTATTTCAAGGATTTCACCGTGACCCCCATGAAATCCTAAGAGGGGAAATTTGGAGTGCGGGGACTTGTCACCGCTTTGTTTTTCGGCGACTTGTCGCCGAATTCTGCTCTTTGTGCTTTTTCCAGGAGGTGGCGACAAGTCGCCACCAGTAAAAGCGGTGACAAGTCCCCGTACTCCAAAAAAGCAATTTTCTAAGGGCCACTGGCCCCCTCTGCTTTTGCAAGTTTCTGCTTCAATGAACGACCATCGGTCCTCAATCCCGGAGCTTCATTTTTTTCAAGTTCAGGCTTGAACAAAACACGCACACGGTTCAAATTAGGGCCAAACAAAAAGAAAACAACCCTGCCCCTTCAAACACGCCGCTTCACTCATAAACATTGCTTCAGGAGTTCACGCACATGTGGCGCTTGCACCCGACGTTTGTTTGGTTCAGTTTGCTCTGGACCATGTTCAATCTGGTTACCTGGGGAAGGACCCTCTTTGTGCCGGAGCCTGCTTGCAGGCTGGTGCAGGCTGTTCAGGCAGGAAGCGAAACCCTGCGACAGGAAAGACCGGTAACCCTGCACCTGAAAAGCGGGGAATCAAGCACGGTTGCACTGGAGGCTTCGAGTGGCCAATTCCTTCAGGTCGGATGCAGTTCAAAAAATCTGGATGTCGCCCTGAATCTGTATGACCCGGCGGGAAAATTGCTTTGTACCGTGGATGGTGGGGAAATTGGCGAACCAGAGACAGTTTGGTTTGTGGCTGAAACAAAGGGCACCTTCCGTTTGGAGATTACAGTCCCACAAAAGGAAGCCGTTACGGGCGAGGTTGAAATCAAGTTGGAAGAGCAACGCGCGGCAGTGCCCTCCGACCAGGACCGTTGCACGGCGCAGAAACTCTTTAATGCAGGACAGGCTTTACGAAAACAGGGGCTCAAAGAAACTCGGCAGGCAGCAATCACCAAGCTTGAAACTGCACTGACGCTGTTTCGTCAACTGGAGGACCGGGTTTGGCAAGGTCAAATATTGAATCTGATTGGCGACCTGCTCTATCAACTGGGTGAGCGGAAAAAATCAGTCACTTATTTTGAAGAAGCGCTGGCACTCAAAACCGCCCTGGGAGACAAAAGAAATCAGGCCATCCTGTGTCAAAATCTGGGAGTGGTTTATGACGGGCTGGGCGACAAGGCCAAAGCCCTGGAGTATTACAACCGGGCTTTGCTGCTGGCCAGGGAAACTGAAAACCGGGCTGCCGAGCGGACAACCCTTTCCTCACTGGGAACCTATTACAACTCAATTGGGCAAGGAGCCAAGGCGCTTGAATTCCATCAGCAGGCACTGACTCTGGCCAAGGAACTGGGCAGCACCAAAATGCAGGCTGATTCCCTCAATCGGATTGGCCGGGTGCTGGATAATCAGGGGGATGTCAAAAAAGCCCTGGAGCATTATATCCGGTCATTGGAGCTGTATCGGGAAGCCGGTGACCTGTCTGGTCAGGGAACACTTAACATCAATCTGGGGGCTGCGGTGATGAAGCAGGGCAATTTACCCAAAGCCCGCGAATATTTCACCACCGCGCTGGAGTTGGCGCGGAAAACCGGGGCGCTCAATTCGCAGGCGACTGCCTTGAACAATCTGGGGGTCAGCTACGCCCTGGCTGGGGAATCTCAAAAAGCACTGGAATATTACCGGCAGGTCTTACCGGTTCAGGTGGCACTCGGCGATGTGCGGGAGCAGGCCATAGTGCTCACCAATATCGGTACCATGTTCGACAATCTGAGTAAAAAACAAGAGGCGCTGGAAACCTTACAACAGGCGCTGGCATTGCGCCGGTCAGTTTCGGACAAGGCCGGTGAAGGAAATACGTTGAGCAATCTCTGCACCTGTTACTTTTCGATAGGTGACTATCACAAGGCTGACGAGATGTGCCGTCAGGCATTGGCCAAGCGGGAAGAGGCGGGTGACAAGTTTGGTCAGGCACATACGCTTTCCAGCCTGGGGGTCCTTGCTTCCTCTTTGGACCATGACGAAGAGGCGATTGCCTTTTTCAATCAATCACTGACCCTGCGGGTGGCGTTGGGCGACAAGCCGGGGCAGGCCATTACCCTGAGTCATATGGCGAGTTGTCATACCAAAGCCAAAGCCTATCCCAAAGCGTTGGAATTGGCCCGTCAGTCTTTGGATTTATGCGACAAGGTGGGTGACAAACGAACCCGTGCCTACACACTCAACCTGATGGAGGAAATCCAGATGGGGATGGAGGACTTTGTCCAGGCCAGTGAGACCAACCGCCTGAGCCTGGCTGCCTGGGAACAGCTTGAGGAACCGGTCGGAAAAGCCGCCAGCCTGTTTCATGGGGCGCAAATCGAAGCCAAATTCAAGCACTTTGAAACCGCACGGCAAAAAATCGAAGCGTCAATCGCACTCCTGGAGCAAATCCGAACCAGTCTGACCGGTCTGGGAGCGCGGACCACCCATTTTTCTTTGGTCCAGCGTTATTACAGGTTTTACGTCCAGTTGTTAATGCGGATGCACCAGGACAATCCAACTGCCGGATATGCCGCCGAAGCCCTCCAAGTCAGCGAAAAGGCTCGTGCGAGAGGATTGCTTGACTTGCTGACCGAGGCCCAGGCGGACATTCGCTCAGGGGTTGACCCGCACCTGTTGGAGCGTGAGCAGGCTTTGCAACAACTGCTCAAAGATAAACAGGAACGACTGACCCGGCTGCTGGTGCGGCCCCATACGCCGCAACAGGAACAGGAAGTCAAAAAGGAATTTGATGCGTTGTTGGATGAGTACAATCAGGTCAGAGCCCGCATTCGGGCTGTCAGCCCACGATATGCCGCCCTGACGCAGCCGCAGTCGCTGGATGTCAAACGGATTCAGCAGGAGGTACTCGACCCTCACACGGTGCTGCTCGAATATGTCCTGGACGAACCTCACAGCTATGTGTGGGTGGTCAGTCAGACGGCTGTTTCGGTGGTCGAGCTTCCCCACCACCAGGAAATTGAGGTGCTGGCACTGCAATTGCGGGAATTGCTGACTGCCCGCAACCACTCGAAAAAGAATGAAACCGCCGCAGAAGCAACTGCCCGGATTGCCAAGGCTGATGAAGTCTATGCCGTCACTGCAAAAAAATTGAGCGAATTGCTCCTGGCCCCGGTGGCCGGTTTCATCAAAGGCCGCCGCTTGCTGGTGGTGCCTGACGGCCCGTTGCAATTCGTTCCTTTTGCAGCCTTGCCGGAGCCAGGGGGCCCGCATCCCTTGGTGGTCGGGCATGAAATTATCACGTTGCCTTCGGCTTCCACTCTCGCACTTTTGCGGGAGGAACGGTTATCGGAGACACAGGCAAAACCCAGCATTGCCGTGTTGGCCGACCCGGTTTATCAAAACACTGACGAACGCGTCGAGGGGGACCGCAAAACCGCTGTTCCAACGGCGTTGACCAATCCTTTCAGCCAGCAGATACGAACCCGCCTGCTCGAACGCGAGGAGGAATCCGCTGCCACGGGGACCACAGAACAGGTGGTGAAACGGAGGTTGTTGATAGGCCGCCTGCCGTTTACCAAAGTGGAAGCCGACGCCATTTTCAAACTGGGTGCCACCTCGACTTCACTCAAAGCCGAAGGGTTTGATGCTTCACGGGAAACCGTGTTCAAGACGGACTTTTCCCGGTTTTCCTATCTTCATTTTGCCACCCACGGGTATGTGGACGGTGAACGCCCCGAACTTTCGGCCCTGGTCCTCTCCATGGTGGACCGGCAGGGGCAGGGGCAGGACGGATTCCTGCGCATGACCGACATCTATAACCTCAATATTCCAGCGGAACTGGTGGTCTTGTCGGCCTGTGAAACCGGTCTGGGGAAGGATGTCAAAGGCGAAGGACTGGTGGGTTTGACCCGTGGTTTTATGTATGCGGGAGCGCGGCGGGTCGTCGTCAGTTTATGGAGTGTCAATGACCGGGCGACAGCCGCCCTGATGACCAGATTTTATCAGAAAATGCTGTCCGGCAAGCTGCGTCCGGCAGCAGCGCTCCGGGCTGCCCAAGTCGAAATGATACGCCAGACCCAATGGAAATCGCCTTTTTACTGGGGGGCGTTTGTCCTCCAGGGGGATTACCGATAGAAAAGGTGCCGAGAAGGCTGGGGGCAACTGTTCGACGTGCGCTCCAGCCTCCAGGCGTACCATCTCACTTCATTCCACCTGCACTCAGAACGCAGGTTACGGTTTTGTTTCCAGCGCACCCCATTGCCCGGACTGAATGAAAGAAGCCCAGAAAAAGGGATGGCTGCGTTTGGGATTTTTGAGCATTTTGAGCTGCACGGTCCGCAACGCTTCGGAAAGTCCCGCCCCGGCTTTCACCCGGCTGTAAAACTCGGTCATCAATTCACGGGTGCCGGTATCGGAAACCGGCCAGAGACTCATCAGTTGGGCCTCACTCCCGGCGAGCACCAGCGCCCGCCGCAGGCCATACACGCCTTCACCGTTTTTGACTTCCCCAAGCCCTGTGTCACAGGCCGAGAGCACCACCAGTTTCGTGCCCCACAAATTGGTTTCAGCCATTTCCAGAGCCGACATAATCCCACCAGAATCCCGATTTGAATTGGCAAAAAAGAGATAGGAACGCAGGAGGGGATTTTCCAGTCTGGTTTGCGCCAGATTTACCGACGTGGAATCCTCGCGGACGAGTACCCGTTGCCCCGCTTCGGCTGCCAGAGAAGGTCTGGTATCCTCAAAAAAGTACCCGTGAGTGGCGATATGGAGCACCTTTGGACTTTCCTTACCAGCCAAAGCCTCTTTGGTGGCATCCTTTTGTTCCACCACCCTGGCTTGTGGGAAGAGGGCCAGAATTGCGGCGGCTTCCTTTTGGGTTTCGTCTAACCGAGCCAACGGCTTCATCTGGATGCCACCCAGTTTGGGTCCCTGGCCTTCACCGTAATCCGGGTCTGCCACAATCAATGGTGGTTGGGTCGTGGGAATTTGCGCCTGCAACCGCAGCAGGTCTCGCCCGCTGGTCAGGTAGGTAAAGGTAAAGCGTTCCACCGCAAACCGGTTTTTTTCGTCCACCAGGGCCGCAAAGGGAACCAGGTTCAACTCTCCGTCGGGTGCAATCAGCAGGTGACGGCGGGAGCCCGCCAGTTTGCGGACCGGTTCGAGCACCAGTTGGTCAAGCTTGCGCCCCAATCCCTGGAGCCCGGCTGGTGCATCAATCCGATTTCGCAAAGCCTGCCGAAACAGGGAGGCCAGTTGATTGATTTCCTGGGCTGGGCCAAGGTCCACCCACTGAATCCCAGCCTGGGAGCCTTGGGGTTTCAACAGCAGATAGGCGGCATACCGGGGTTCACCGAGCTTTCGGGTTTTGGGGTCAACCGGACGATAGGTGGCATATTCGACCAGTGCTGCACCGGTGGGCACCAGTGCCTGCACGCCTTCCAGCGTAATGGGTGTGGTTTTGGTCTGGAACTCCAGGCTCCGCCGACTGATTTCCCGTTCCAGTTGTTCCTTTCGTTTTTGCAATTCCTGAATGGCAGCCTGATGTTCCGCCGGATTGAGGTTGCCAGGGCCTTTCAAAACCTGGACCGAGATTTGTTTGCCGACATTTTCATATTCGTCCAACAGTTTTTTTGTTTCGGCATCATTGCGTCCCCGGAGGGTGGCCAACACGTTGGTCATGGCATCCAGGGCCCGTCCCTTGCGGCGTAAAATCACCGTGAGGGCAGCCTGGGCCGCTTTGATGTTGTGCGGTGCCCCTTGCAAGTGAAGGGAAATCGTGTCGTCCGTAAAGAGGGCGGTTTGATTCAGGTAGAGCGATTTCTGCCGTTCGGAGCCGGAAACCAGATTGCGATTCAGGTCCATTTCGGAGATTTCGTTGCTCCGGATGCGGTCTTCCAGCGCCTGCTCCACCTGCCCCATTGCCTGATGAGTGGCAGCCAAAAAACTCAGGGAATCAGCAACAGCATGGTGATTGGGACCAAGGACCTGTTCCCGAATCTTCAGGGACTCAAGAAACAGGGGCTCGGCTTGTTGGTAATCCTGTTGGGTAAACCGGCAGTTGCCCAGATTAAACAACATTGTGGCCAAATCCTGGTGAATCAAACCAAAAATCTTTTCGTTGATGGCTTTGGCTTTGAGGATGAATGATGCCGCTTTGGCCGCATCGCCTTTCGCCAGGTAGAAGAGGCCCAGACTATTCAGACTGAACGCCACCTGCGGATGGTTGGGTCCAAGGGCTTTTTCCCCTACCTCCAAGGCTCGCAACAGTAAGGGTTCGGCCTGGGCAAAGTCACCTTTGGCCCGGTAGGCTGAGGCCAGTCCGTTTAGGACTTGTCCCACCTTGTAGTGGTGTGGTCCCAATCGCTTTTCAAAGATACTCAACGCTCGCTGATAGAACGGAATTGCTTTTTCCACATCCCCCTGTTCTTTGAGGAGGTTCCCCAGGTTCGTCAAGGTGGTCCCCGTGTCCGGGTGGTCCGGTCCCGAGGTTTTTTCGAGAATTGCCAGTGCCCGCTCCAGGACAAGCTCGCCTTTGGTGTAGTCACCTTTGGCCCGATACACACTGGAAAGATTCATCAGCAGAGTGGCCAGAACAGGCTGGTTGGGCCCCAGGGCTTTTTCCCGGACGGCCACCGCCCGTTCACCCATGATTTCAGCCTTGGCTAACTCTCCTTTGTCGCGGTAAAGCACCGACAGATTTGTGAGCGGGGTCGCTACATCCGGATTTTCCGGTCCCAGGACTTTTTCCCGAATGGCAAGGGCCCGCAGATAGAGCGGCTCGGCCAAGGCAAAATTTCCCCGGTCCCGGTAATGGGCGGCCAGGCTGTTCAAGTTGGGAGTAATCCCAACATTATCCGGGCCAAGTTTCTTTTCCGCCACGGCCAACCCTCTTTGATAGAGAGGCTCGGCCTTTTGGTAATTGCCCATTGCATGGTAGGCCCCAGCCAGATTGCTGAGACTGGTGCCCACCGCCTGATGGTCGGGGCCCAGCACCTTTTCGTAAATGGCCAAGGCGCGCTGATGAAAGTCCACCGCCTTTTCCAGTTCGCTTTTGTCCTTGTATAAATTGCCCAGATTATTCAGGACTTGGGCCACGTCCTTACTTTCCGGGCCTTTGGCTTTTTGGTGAATAGCCAACACCCGCAAAAAAGTCTGTTCGGCGGCCAGATATTCTCCGCGCCATTGCAACAGAATGGCAAAGTTCCCAAGTGCGATGGCCAAATTGGGATGTTCCGGCCCCAGCTTTTTTTCCTGAATGGCAATCGAACGTCGGAACATCGGTTCAGCCAGGTCATACTTTCCGGTTGTCAGATAAAGCGCGGCGAGTCCATTCAGGCTGTCCCCGGTAATCTCGTTTTCGGGCCCAAAAACTTTTTCATTGATTTGCAGGGATTTCTGCAAGAGCGGTTCCACCTTGGCATATTGGTTTTTGGACCAATACAGTCCAGCCAGATTATTGTAGGCACGGGCCAGATTGGGGTGGTCCGGTTCCAGGAGTTTTTCCCGCAATGCCAAAACCTGCTGCAACTGGGTTTCGGCCTGTTCAAATTTGCCCAGGTTCAGGTAAACGGTGCCCAAGGTTTCAAGCGGGTCACCTCTTTCGACCGGTTTGACCTCCTTCAGTTTCTCCTGGATTCCCAGTGCCCGCACCGTAACTGCTTCAGCTTTGGCAAAATCACCCTTGCTGTAGCAGGTCAAGCCCATCTGATACAGGGACTTAAAAACTAAAACGTGCTCCGGGCCGAAGGTTTTCTCACTCTTTGCCAGCGCGGATTCAGCCGCCGCCAAAGATTTGTCATAGATTCCGTCAGCCCAGAATTTTTGGGATTCAAAAATCAGGTGCCAGACTTCCAGTTCGACTTCATCGGCTGGTGTGGCCGGATGAAGTTTTTTGATTTCCAGGCTGAACTTCCCGGCAGGGGCCTCTTTTTGGACTGCCGTCACGACCATCTGGTAGTGTCCCGGCTGCTCGCACATCAGAAAAATGTCTTCAGAATCGTAGAGGCCAATTCCCCGGTTGGCTTCCGCCAGGGTTTTCCCGTCCGGTCCCACCAGCCGCAGCATCACGTCAATCCTCTGGGGGGAAACCCTGGCAATGAAAAGGCTGCGTGATTTGAGGTGAAAGTGAAAGGTGCGGCTCTCATTCCCTTTGAGTTCACTGGTTTCCTGGCTTCCTTCCACCACATTGGAGGCAGGTGCTGGTTGTCCTTGAAACGGGCTGGAACCAGCCCAAACCGGAAAAAAGCCGGTAAGGATGCACAGGAACAGGCCAATCGTAAAACACACGCCTGGGCGTTTGAGGGAGGATTGCATACGTGTCTCCGGGGGAAAGCCCACAGCCGGGAAGGTTTTGGACTGTACAACTGAAAAGCAGGAATAAATGAGGCAGGAAGGCTTAACTGTACAATGCCGCCATTCAGCGGCACAACCAGAAAAAGAGTTCCCCAGGTTTCAGGTTTCAAATTTGAAGCCCCGTGTCATGACCCGTGCCTGCATTTCAGGCTGCCGACCAGGAAAGAATGCGGCAGACACAATGGACATCGCCTTTCTGCTGGGAGGCGTTTGTTCTTCAGAGGGAGAACCGATGAAAACGGAAGGAGGTACTGACTTAGTTGGTCCCAACTGAGAGTTGCTGAAAAGAAACCCATTTTCTTGCTTTTCACCTTTCATTTCCTTCAGGCAGAATCGAAAAATCACCAAATATTTTAAGAGCTTTTGAGGGAGCGCGTTGCATGCTCACAAGCGAAACCATGTTGGAAAAACGCTACCGGATTGTGCGCAAAGTCGCGTCCGGAGGGATGGGGCATATTTACGAAGCCATTGACACGCGACTGGGGAATGTACCCGTAGCTGTCAAACAGTTGAAACCCGAACTGGCTAGTGAGCCGAGCTTGCTCACGGCTTTTGAGCGTGAAGCGACGGTACTGGCTCGGCTGAAACATCCGGCGCTGCCGCACGTGAAAGACTATTTTCCGGGAACGAACGGCTATTTTCTGGTGATGGAGTGGATTACCGGCCCAACTTTGAGCGAACGCCAGCAGCACGGCGGAGCGGTTCCGCTTGCCACGGTGCAGGCTTGGGGGACGCAACTCTTGCAGGTGGTGGCGTTTCTTCATTCCCAGCCGCCGCCGATTATCCATCGTGACATCAAACCCGCCAATATCAAGGTGAATGACCAGGGAACGCTCTTTCTGCTTGATTTTGGGATAGCCAAAGAGCTTCGGAATACGGTCAACACGCTGGTTTTCACGCCGGACGGAGCGACGCCGTACACCGCTTTTGAATTGATTGGGGACCACGCCGGAGAGGTTGACACCTGTTGCGATGTGTATTCGGCGGGAGCGGTGCTGTACCGAATGTTGACGAATCAGCCACCAGTCAAACCGCTTGAACGGGTCACGGCCCGCGCCTTGGGCAAGGCTGACCCGCTTCGACCAGTTGAGGAATTGAATCCAAAAGTTTCCCCTGAATTGGCTTCGGTTATTTGGAAAATGTTGGCAGTTTTCCCCCATGACCGGTATGCACGGATTGAAGCCGCGCTGCAAGGCTGGCAGGAAGCGTTTGAAACAACCGTGGTGCGTCCAACTCCTCTGGCAAACTCATCGCTTGCGCCGCCTGCGCCAGTCAAAACTCCCAACCGGATTGAGATTTCCGTGGCAAAACCAGTGCCTCCGCCGGTTGTCATTGCTCCTCCTCCGGCACGCATCATCCAACCGCCGCCGAAACCAGTCGAACCGAGGGTATTCAAAAACAGTTTGGGAATGGAATTTGTGCTAATTCCAATAGGGCCTTTTCAAATGGGGTCGAGTGAAAAAGATGTACAGAGAGCCTTTCAAACTGCCAGATCAGTCAATGAGAGAGTCCTGGAGTTATGGTTTAGAGCCGAGACACCAAGGCATGAGGTGTTAATCAGCCGGGCGTATTACCTGGGGAAGTATTTAGTGACGCAACGCGAGTGGCAAGCGGTAATGGGAACGAATCCGAGCTTTTTCAAAGACGACGACCTACCGGTGGAACAGGTTTCGTGGAATGACTGCCAGGAGTTCATTGCGAAACTCAATGCGCGTCAGGATGGTTCCCAATACCGATTACCCAGTGAGGCGGAATGGGAATATGCCTGTCGAGCCGGAACGACGGGGGATTACGCCGGGGAGTTGGAGAAGCTGGGCTGGTACTGGGAAAATTCAGGAATAAAAACGCACCCAGTGGGAAAAAAAGACCCAAACAATTGGGGGTTGTACGACATGCACGGGAATGTGTCGGAATGGTGTCAGGATTGGTACGACCAAAGTTACTACCGAAGCAGCCCCGGCATGGATCCGCTTGGACCGCAAGCAGGCACGTACCGGGTTATCCGGGGCGGCGGTTGGCGCACCCGGGCCGTGTACTGCCGGTCGGCGCTCCGCCTCTGGCACCCACCCGTCAACCGCTACCACGCCCTCGGTTTCCGCCTTGTGAGGACGGCTTTGTAACGCTTTGCCTTTTACTCTTGGGGTTTGGGGAAAACCAGTGCGCAGCGAAAATGGAGCCGGGAGCGAGGCGAAGCACAGCCGCCCGCGACCAGGCGGAATGAAAGCAGGCGCACTGGCGGCGGGGCCAAAATGTTCCGTGAGCGGAGCGAGCGGATCTAATCGCGCATTCCTCCGGAATGCTTGGCGCTCCTGCCGGAGTGCAGGCGGATTAGGGCACCCCATTCCAGGGGTTTCGCTTTGGCTTCACAACCCTGGCTACCAGAACCCGCTCCTGCCGGAGTAGAAGACTCCCGCAGGCGGTACTGACAGGTTCTCGCAGCCCAAACTGAGAATTGCTGCATGATCGCGCTCCAGTCCATATTTTTTAGAAGCGCAGAAACCCGCACCCTGTGCGCAAAAATCTCCAGTCTGAGTTTCGATTTGTGCAGATTTTCTTGATTTCAGGCTTTGGCGGGCGTGGCACATCGGTTGCAGTGAAAGAGATACGTTGGTGAGTTTCGGCTTCGAAAGGAGGAACTCCCTGTATGCAACCGAAATTTTGTGTTCGCTGTGGTTCCCCGTTACGTCCCGGCACGGTGTTATGTGACCACTGTTGCTGGAATCAGTTACATCATGCTGCTCCCGCCGGGGCTCCGCCTCCGGTTGGAATGGGAGTTCCCGCCGGGGCACCGGTTCCGGCGGCAACCCGTCCAGGGTACTACCCGCCACCGCCGGTTCCGGTCTATCCGCCGCCACCCGCCTTCCCACCGCCGCCGGTCGGGTATCAATCCCAGCCGGTGCCGCTTCCCCCGCAGTCGCCTTGGTCCCAATCTGGTTTCCGCCGCCCGCCCAACGGCCAGCGAACCGTGGCTGCCGTCTGGCTTGGCGGGGCATTTGTGGGAGTGCTGATGTGTGTGCTGCCGTTTGTGCTGGAACTGGACATGATGCGGGTCGGATTTGGCATTGTCTTTATGGGAGGCTTTGTGGCACTGGTCGGATTGATTGGGGCCATCATGTATTTTTCCAGGGCCAAAACTCTGGACCAAATCTTTTCCGGCCAGAATCTGCTGGTTCACTGGAATTACACTCCGGCGGAATGGTCCAACTACGCGGAGGCTGATTTTGCCATTGCCAAAAATGAAAAGGTTCCGCTTTTTATCCTGACGGCTTCCATCTGTCTGGTGGTAGGCGGCATTTTCCTGATGGCTGACCCGAAAGCCGGGGGCTTTGTGTTTTTGGTGATGGTGGGGCTGGTGGCCTTGCTGGGATTGCTCGTGGTGGTGGTTCCGCGTCTGCGGTACGCCAAAAACCGGCAGCAGGTTGGCGAGGCTTTTGTTTCCACGAATGGCGTCTGGCTGAATGGACAATTCCATAGCTGGAATCTGTTGGGCGGACGCTTTGAGGAAGCTGACCTCGTGCTGGGGCCGCCGCTGATGTTGAACATCACCTATTCGTTCGTGACCCGCACCGGCAGACAATATGAGAGCGTGCGGGTTCCGGTTCCACAGCATGAAGAAGCCGCCGCTCATTGGGTCGCAGGGCAGTTGAACCGGATGTCTCCGGGGTAATCCAGAATTTTTTTCGTGATGGACGCTCCACAATGGCCCCGCCAGGGGGCAGAAGAGGAGGTACCGTTATGAAGACTGTCTACAGGATGGTTGTGCTTTTCCTGTTGGTGTGTGGTTTGGGCTGGCTCGACCAGGGGCTGGCCCAGGCCGCCTTTTCCGGCAAAGTTGAAGGAACCAAAACCGGAGCGGCCATCATCATCGGAAAAAATATCTGGCTTGAAGTCGGAAACACCGGTTTGGATACGGTGAAAAGCAATTCGGGGGTGCGGGGGCAAATCTGGCTCAAAACCCGGACGGACGGGGAAGGCAATTTTTCCGTTACATTGCCTGCCGGAACCTATGAATTGATTGTCTGGGAACGCGGGATGACTCCGCAAAGCGATACCATCAATGTGCCGGGTGCGGGCTATGTAGCGGGTTTGACCAGGGCCAATCCCAGTTTTTATCACTCCAGTCTGAGCTTTGCCGCCGAGGAACGAAAAGCGGCAGGCGCTCCGCCGACACCGCCGCCCGCCGTACAGCTTGCCATTGAAGGAACCGTCACCGGCCCTAAAAACGGAGTCACCATCATTGTCGGCAAAAATATCTGGCTGGAGGTCGGAAACACCGGTGAGGACAAAATCCGGAGCAACACGGGCAGTCGGGGTGTGATTGTCGCTCGGGTCCGCACCAATCAGACGGGCCAGTTTTCCATTCCGGTGCGGGCCGGTACCTATGAAGTGATTTTCTGGGAACGTGGCTCTACGCCGCAAAGTGAAACCGTGACGGTTCCAGGCCCGGCGCTCAATGTAGGGCTGACCAGAGCCAATCCCAGTTTCTATCACGCCAATCTGGCGCTGGCAGTGGAAGGAAGTCCGGCTTCGGGCGGAAATCCGCCTGCCGCCAATCCGGAACCGGAAAAACGGACTGAACCACCCCAATCCCCAACGGGCAAGGTGACGAATCTGGCGCTGCGTAAAGCGGCCACCCAGAGCAGCATCTATTACGGAACGGGCATTGACCAGAGTGCCGCTTGCGGGGTGGATGGGGTGATTGCACCTGACAAAGACCCGCACAATATGTTCCACACCCGGTTGGATTCTCCCGCCTGGTGGCAGGTGGACCTGGGGCAGGTGAGCCAGTTGGCCCGGATTAAGCTCCATAACCGGCAAAATTGCGCTGACCGGGCCAAAACCATCCAGGTCATGCTCTCAACGGACGGCCAGCGCTGGGAAACGGTTTACAGCCACAACGGGACGGTTTGGGATGTGCTGAACTTGAATGTGAGTGGAAAAACAGCGCGGTTCGTCAAGTTGCAGTTGCGGGAACCAAACTATTTCCATCTCTTTGAAGTGGAGGTTTGGGGAACGCCGTAAGCAGGAACTGAGGACTGAGGATTGAGGAAGGGTAACCCCAATCCAATCTGGAAAAGGTGAATAGTGAATGGTGAAAGACGGACCGCAAGATCATTCACCATGCACTATTCACCGGAAACCGTTTAGGCTTCCGTGGTCGGCGTGTATTTCATCGAGCCGGTTTCCAAAAACCGAAGGTGCCAGTCAAACGTGTGCCGCAGGTCGTGCGGCGTATGTTTGCCGGGGGCGTGGCGCAACCCAGTGTCAAGATAGTCCCGGAGCATGTCGCGGTAATCGGGATGAGCGCATTTTTCGATGATTTCCTGCGCCCGCCGTTTGGGGCTGAGCCCCCGTAAATCGGCCAGCCCATATTCCGAGACGATGATTTGGGTGGAATGTTCGTTGTGGTCCACGTGTGAAACCATGGGCACGAAGGCGGAAATATCGCCACGCTTGGCCACCGAAGGCGACATAAAGATGGAAATGTAGGCGTTGCGGGCAAAATCGCCGCTCCCGCCGATGCCGTTCATCATTTTGCTGCCCAGCACGTGGGTGGAATTGACATTCCCAAAAATATCAACTTCCAGCGCGGTATTCATCGAAATGATGCCCATGCGGCGGATGACTTCAGGGTTGTTGGAAATTTCCTGTGGCCGAATCACAAACTTGGCCCGCAATTCGTCAATTTCCCGGTGCAGTCGGGCGGTTCCTTCGCTGGAAAACGTGAGTGCCGAAGTTGAAGCAAAGCGCAGTTTGTCGGCGTCGAGCAGGTCAAAAATCGAGTCCTGAACCACCTCCGTGTACATTTCGATTTCATGAAAGCGGTCATCCTGGGCCAGACAGGCGAGCACGGCATTGGCGATGTTGCCCACACCGGATTGGAAGGGCAGGTACTGGGCCGGAATCCGGCCTTTGGAAATCTCAAACAGGATAAAGTCCAGTACGAATTCGGCAATCCGGGTGCAGACCGAATCCGGCGATTTGAATTCGTGCCCGGCGTCCGGCAGATTGGTTTCGACAATGCCTTTGATTTTGGTTGGATTGCAGGCCACGTAGGAAACTCCAATCCGGTCATCGGTGTGGGTGATGTGAATCGGACGGCCTTCGGGGGGCAGTTGTGGCAGAAACACATCGTGGTAGCCCTTGAGTCCCATTGGGTGATGCCGGTTCAGTTCGATATAGACCTCTTTGGCATATTTGATGTAAGTCGGCGTCATCCCGCTGGAAGTGGTCAGGTAAATCCGGCCTTCAGGGGTAACATCCACCGCCTCGACAATCGCAATGTCAATCGGGTCAAGAATGTTGTGCTCAATGTAGCGGGGCACATGGCTCAGGTGAATGTCAAGAAACTCAATTTCACCCCGGTTAATCCGGTCGCGCACATCGGGCGTGGATTGAAACGGCAGCCGTTTTTTCATGGCGTTGGTGCGGGCCAGCACCCCGTCCAATTCATCACCGGTGGAAGCCCCGGTATACAGGTTAAAGCCGCATTCCTCGCCGCGTTCCTGCGCCTCGTGCAGTTTCCGGGCATAGGCTCCCGGAATCACTTTCGGGTAACCGGTGGTAAAACCACTGGTCGCAATCGTACAGCGGGTGGGCAGCCGTTCGGCCACATCTTCGGCTGACATCAATCGTGATTGGATTAAATTCAACATACAGCCCCCCTTTTCTCAGTTGTTGGTTTTGTTTGCCCGGCGCTTACAGCCCCGTTTCCGTGGTCACCAGCGGAACACGGGTGGAAACCGCATGTAAAGCGATATGGTGGAGCATTTCATTTACCGTGGTGCAGCAGTCCGTCAAAATGGAAACCTTGTATTTTTCGGCTGCTTTGGAAATGGCGGTGTGGGTCACACAGTTTTGGGTCATCATGCCGCAGACCAGGATTTCCTTCACTCCCAGTTGGTCCAAGGTTGTTTCGAGGTTGGTTTGGTGAAAACTGTCGGCAAAGTGCTTGACCACCACCGGAGCCTGGGGGGCTGCCGCCCGGATGCGCGGGTGAATTTCAGCCCCGTTGGTACCCTGATTGAAAAAAGGTGCCAACCCCACAGCCGGGTCGGCAAGATGCTGGATGTGAATCACGGGAATTCCCTGGGCATTGGCTTTTTCGATGGCTTGCTCAATGTGGCGGAGGGTGGTTTCCGTATTCCAAAGGGGAAATTTGCCTTCCGGAAAGTAGTCGTTTTGGAGGTCAATGACCAACAGTGCTTTGCTCATGAAAACCTTTCTTCGGTAATTGGATTTTCAGCCGGTTCAATTCTGTTTGAGATTTTTTTTGACAACCGCCGGGACCCCGGCGACCAATGAATCTTCCGGGATGTCTTTGATGACCACCGAACCGGCAGCCGTGACGGAGTTGCGGCCTACTGTGACCGGGGCGACCAGCATGGTGTCGCTGCCGATTTTGACCCCATCCTGAATGACCGTCGGGTGCTTGTGCTTGCCATCGTAATTGCAGGTGATGGTGCCTGCCCCGATGTTGACTTTGGAGCCGATGGTGGCGTCTCCCAGATAGGTCAGGTGCATTGATTTGCTGCCCGGACCAAGGGTGGATTTTTTCATTTCCACAAAATTGCCGACCACGGCTCCGGTTTTGAGGACCGATTCCATCCGGAGGTGGGCAAACGGGCCGACGGTGGTTTCATCTTCCAGCGTCGAATCAACCACCAGGGTCGCATCCCGCACCGTGACACCGTTGCCCAGGCGGGCGTTGACCAGATGGGCATTCGGGTGGATGGTGGCCCGCTCGCCAATGACGGAGGCCCCCTCGATGGTGACGTTGGGGTAAATCACGGAATCCATGCCGATTTGCACATCACCGTCAATGTAGGTGGCTTTCGGGTCCAGAATGGTCACGCCGCTTCGCATCAGGGCTTCAAGCTTGGCCAGCCGCAGCCGTTCGGCAGCCTGGGCCAGTTCGACCCGCGAATTGATGCCCAATACTTCTTCCGCCGGGGAATGGCGCATAATACCCACCTGATGTCCGTCTTCTTTTAAGAGTCCGAGCACATCAGTCAAATAATATTCCCCTTGGGCGTTGGCTGGAGTGAGGCGGTTTAGTGCCGGGAACAGGTGTTCCATCTCGAAGACATAGAGCCCGGAATTGATTTCCTTGATGGTCCGTTGTTCCGCCGTTGCATCACGGTGTTCGACAATCCGGGCAAAGTAGCCGTTGGCTTCGCGCAGAATCCGTCCGTACCCGGTCGGGTCCCAGATTTCGGTAGTCAGCACGGTGGCGGCACAACCACTTTGGTGATGCGTTTCAAGCAGGGTTTGCAGGGTTTCAGGACGAACCAGCGGCACATCGCCGGAAAGCACGAGCAGGGAACCACTCCGGTTTTCAAAATGGCTGGCCGCCATCATGACGGCATGACCGGTGCCGCGCTGTTCGGCCTGCACCACGTAGTGTCGGCGGGGAGCCGTCGCCACCTGATTGGTGAGGCGGTCAAAATCGGCTTCGACTGCGGCTTGGACAGCTTCAGCCTGATGGCCGACGACCAGATAGAAATCCGTCGGGTGCAGGGCCAGTGCGGCGCGGCAGACATGCCCGATGAGGGTGCGTCCGGCCAGTTCGTGCAAGACTTTGGCCCGGTTTGATTTCATCCGGGTGCCGAGACCGGCGGCCATAATGAGAATTGAAGTTTGTGAGGACATAGCAGATGTGAAGAACAGGGTTCAGGGTTCAGGGTTCAGGGTTTTCGATAACCAGGAAATTTGAAGTTCTGTAAGGGTTTTAATTGTCCATTGTCCATTGTCCATTGTCCATTTCAAAAACCCTGAACCCTGAACCCTGAACGCTGAACCCGAAGTTTTTTCATTTGGTGAAATGCCTGAAGAACAAATTGTGCCAGTTTAACTGGTGAATGCCGGGCGACACTGCTTTCTTCCAACAGGTCCCCGGACAGGATTGGTATGGTTTGGTCATTCGTTTTCAAACGTGACCTTCCATTTTTTCCCATGGGGCGAAAATAGATCGGTTGGGCTCCTTCTTCAAGGTATTTAGCCTGCATTGTTTCAGAAACCGGTGCTGCATTGAGCAACACCACATCCAAGGTGTGGGGCGGAAGGTAATCAAGTAAACATTTGATGTGGTCGGCGGCAGTGAAATTATCCGTTTCACCCGGTTGGGTCATGATATTGCCGATGTAAATTTTGACGGCCCGTGAATTGGCGATGGCCTCCGGCACCCCTTTCACCAGGAGGTTGGGAATGATGCTGGTGAACAGGGAACCTGGCCCCAAGGTAATAATGTCGGCTTTTTCCAAGGCATCCAGGGTTTCCGGCAGTGGTTGACAATTTTCAGGTTCCAGCCGAATTTGTCGGATCGGCTGCCTCAAGGCTGTGATTTTTGTTTCGCCTTTGATGAATTGACCGTTTTCAAATTCGCCCACCAGGGAAACATCCGTCATGGTCGAGGGAAAAATCTGTCCGCGAATGGCCAAAACCTCGCTGCACAGCTTGACGGCTTCCAGAAAATCACCCGTGACACCGGTCAGCGCCGCCAGAAACAGATTGCCAAAGCTGTGTCCCCGCACGTTGCCTTCGCCGGGAAACCGGTATTGAAAGAGGCGCGATAAAAGGAGTTCATCCTCGGAAAGCGCCACCAGACAGTTCCGAATATCGCCCGGCGGGAGCATCTGAAATTCCTCGCGCAGGCGACCGGAACTGCCTCCGTCATCCGTGACGGTGACCACTGCGGTCAGGGAATCAATAGAATGGGAAAACGGAACCACTCCTGGCTTGGTATCAGCGGAAACATAGGCTTTCAAACCTTTCAGAAGGGTGGAAAGTCCGGTTCCACCGCCAATGGCGACACATTTCAGGGAAGGAGGGGGAAACTTCTTGGTCATTCACTCAAATCTTGCACCTTGTCAGATTCAAAGGAAAACGGCTTTGCAGCCTTCCTTTTTTCTGCGGGCAGGTCCCAAAGTCAGTTTTACAAGGGGCAGGAGCATAGCCAAGGTAGGAAGGTGGTGCAAGCGCAGTCATTTGCGAATTGCGAATTGTTGAAAAAGACCGTCTTCCGCGAAAAATGGCAAATGGCACATGGTGTTATTCGTCATCCAGGTCAATATCGGTCAAATCCTGAAATTCCCGATTCTCCTGAAGGGCGGAAAATGCTTCATCCTGGCGGATGCGGGCACGGTAGCTGCGGTCCTGGTTAATACAGTAGCGCAGATTTGTCAGGCAAACCTGGATTTGGTTCCGGCGGGCCTGAGTGACGGCCAGGACATACCGGATATGTGCAATGCTGCCGTCCTGTTTGAGGGCTTTTTCAAAAAAAGGGGCTGCCTGCTCAGGGCGGTTTCGTTCCAATTCGGCCATGCCTTGCTGATAAAGCTGCTCAATTGCCTTGGGAATCTGTTTGGGGGGTGACAGCCGTTGTTCGCAGATTTTGAGGAACGTGTTGGCACGAGCCACAATTTCCACTGCTTCATCTTCTTCAAAGTCATTAACCAGCAAGTGCAGAACATCCCGTGCCTGGACAAAATCAAGCTTGTTAAACGCATCCATGGCGGCTGCAAACAGACTGCGGGCTTCGTTTTCCCGTGAACGCTGCATGGCTGGGGACCGGCGATTGAGAATTGGGGGCGTTTCCTGCTCCGGCACAGGAACAGTTGGAGGCACTGGTTCAGCCACGACCGGAACGGAAAGGGATTCGGTTGCCTCCATTTGAGGAACAGGTGTTTCGGGCCCATCCGCAGGACCGGCCTCGGTTTCGGTTTTACGCTTTTTCGTGGTTCGTTTGGGAGGTGGTGGTGGAAGTTCGCTGGGTGAAGGCAGCGGAAGCGGTTCAGGCGGAAGCAGGGAAGATTCAGGTTCGGATTCGGGTTCCGGTTGGGGTTCCGGTTGGGGCAGGTCTTCTACGGGTTTAACCTTTTTTCTGGTTGCTTTAGGAGATTTTTCTTTTTCAACCGGGACCGATGAAACCGGGATTTCCTCCGGTTGAGCGGTTTCCACGAGGACAGATTCCTTGGCCCGCCGTTTGCGGGCGGGAGGAGCGATAGGAGGAGGCAAGGGCTCATCCAAGACCGGAACCGGTTCCGGCGGTGGCTCAATCGCAGGAGGTTTGACCCGTCTGGAAGCCGTTTTTCTGGGCTCCGCTGCACCGGATGACAAGGCCAAAGGCGTGCTTGATGAATCGCGTCCGGGTGACTTGGCGGCTGATTTGGGCATTGCGCAATCCTTCCCGAAAGGAGTGAAACCCAAGCTAACTTGTGTGGATTTTTGGATTTAGAGGGAACATTCTACTGTCCAACCCCAGGGAAGTCAATTCTTTAAGGACTGAGGACTGAGGACTGCAATGAGGGCTGAGGACTGAGGACTGAGGACTGAGTTTTCAAAATCGAAAGACACATGGTTTGAATCGTTTTTTCTCCTGTTTTTTCAGGTGAGGGCAATTGTTTACACCGGGAAACAAACTCAGTCCTCAGTCCTCAGTCCTCATTGCAGTCCTCAGTCCTCAGTCCTTGAAGAAGGGCCAGCCCGTCAAAGGCAGGAAAGCCAGGGACAGACATGGCGTCGTCCACATACGCAGGCCGGCGCATTCCCAGCAGGGAACAACTCAGTCCAGGGGTATTGCCCAGCACAGCCAGGGCCATTTGACTGAGCGAATGGCTGGTTTGCGCCGGATACCCGGCTTGGAAAAGCCGTTCCCGGATGTGGTCCGATTGAGGCTGCTGCCGGGCCGCCACAAAATCTCCGATATGAGCCAGCAGCGGATTGATAAGGGCTACAAATTCATCCTGCCAGCGGTCGAAAGCGGCTGCCTGATGCTCCATTTTTTCGCCGGTTTCGGCCAGCCAGTTGCGAATCGGGGAAATCACATAGCGGCCTGCCACCTGTTCCCACATGTCGGTTGAATTGACCTGAGCCACAATCGAGGCAATGTGGTCGGCCATGCCGTTCCGCCCCATAAGCGCCATCCGATGTTCTTTGGAGAGCTTCATTTCCAGGCTTTTAAGCGGTTGCAGGAGGACTGCTAACTGAGCCGGTCCCGGAACCGGAGTGCCAGGCTTGACAAAATCCGCCAGCCGGATGAGGGCATTGCCGGAGAAGGCGTTCAAGGGACGGTTGGCCAGCGTTCCCAAGCCCTCCCGGCGGCAATATTCGAGCGGCGTCAGCCCGTCATTGCTGTGATTGAGGGCCACGCCTCGTTCAAACAGGTTGAAAGGGAATTGAACCACGTTGAAATGATGGTTGCTGGCCACTGCCTGCGCCTGTTCCAGACAGCGGGCGATGCTGGTATGGGTAGGGTCGGAAAGCGGCAAGGGATAGTTGTTTGAGGAAATGCCGTAACACCCAATTCTGCCTGCCTGCACTTCGCTTTCCAGATATTCAAACGCCAGCCGCACGCGGCGGTAAAACTCGGTCCGGTCCGCTTCGGTTAAGCCGTGCTTGGCCCGGTAATTGATGAAATATTCCGGATTGTGGAGCAGAAACACATCAATGGTTTCAAGCTGCATCCGGTTCCGGCTGCGTTCAATTTGGGTTTTGAGAAAATCAGGGTGGATGCAGTGCCACAGCCCCGGCCCGTATTTGACCACCTCCGGGAACGTCTGCTTTTGCGCCAGAGCCATGTTTTCGCCCTGAATATAGCCGCCTTTGGTGACTACAATCACGTCTTCGCGCTTGAAATCGGGCAACACGCGTCCAATGGTCCGTTCCGCTCCGCCATCCGTGTAGTTGGCGCTGGTATCGAGCAGGTTTCCCCCTTTTTCAAAGTACCGCCGCATGGCGGCTTCATGCGTGGGCACATCCTCAGCCACCCGATAACAGCCAAACCCAAGCGGGTGGCACCAGAGCCCGGTTGTGCCAAGCGGGTTAAACCCTGCTTGGGGTGAGGTGGAAAAACGCTGTGCGGAGCCAGGAAGGTAAGTGGACATGAGAAATTCCTTTTAGACGGGTGGCAAGTAACCAAGTTTATGAAGTGCAGTCCGGGCTGCAATCATAAATTTTTGAAATGATGGCACTTGGGAGAGTTTATCCAAGGTGATTTTTTCACCGATTGGTTGGTACAGGTCAGCAATTTGAATGTCATTGCGACGCTTTTTAGGTAACTCCACAGCCACCCGGCGAATGGCTTCGCGGATAGTTTCCTTGGGGTCAGGGTAGGATTGTGGTGGTCGATGAATTCCAAGCTCTGAATCGGATTTGTGTGTGCCATTGATTTCTCTTTTGAGGAGTTGGGTATCGGCTAGCAACCAGGCTTCGGTCATTTGGACCGGAACAATGGGCACAAGGTTCTGGCAAATGTTGTTGTTTGAATCAGCCACTCTTACAACCTCTTCAAAAGCCGGTTGGATTTTTGAGTCAAAAGCCCTTTCATCGGTTATTTCATCCGCATCTGTATGAACACATAGCACCATACAATGTTCCTGACTGGCTTTTTGGGCTGCCTGCAAAACCATGGTGGCAAAATCTTCTTTGGCTGCATCAATCAAGGTTGCGGGGTAGACTTCAATGATTTGAGGGCACTCATAAGCTACTTTCTCGAAAGTGCGCTCCACCAGTGGAAGTAGAAACCGGGTATCAGTTCGACCCTCGGTCATAATTCCAATGCTCAGATAATTGCTCATGGTTCCAATTCAGAAAGAGTGGTTTCAAAATCCGTGCTGGTCAAAAATCCTCTAACCTCTCGAAGTGAAAGAGTTTTTTCAAATTCGGAGGGAAACCGGCTGAGTTCCGGCAGTTCATCATTTGCGACTGGCAAGGCACGGGTCACGCGTTTCTTGTGTCTTTTCCCATTTTCCTGGCCCACAGATGCCACAAATTCAAAAAACCAGCACAAGGTCCGCTTTTTATCGAGTTGGAAGATTTCATTGAGTAAGACGGGCGAATGGGTATTGACGATAACCTGCCGGAGGGGGAAGTCCGGTTCCGAGAAATCAGTAGCCAAATCCTGGAGCAGTTGGGCGATAGCCTTCATGCGAAACGGATGGACGCCGTTTTCGGGTTCTTCGAGGCAGAGGGTACCGCGATGAGACTCATCATAAAGCAAGGTGCATAATGCCAACATTCGGAGCGTTCCTTCGGAAAGGACACGGGCGTAAAACTCAGGGCCATCGCTTTGTCGAACCTTCACAACGTATTGGTCACCGGCTTCGTCGTCAAATATGTTCAATTCAATGAGCTTTGGGAGCAAGCTGTTCACCTTGCGAGTGATAAACGGAAGGGCGTCCGGGTCTTCAAGTTTGATGCGGTGAAGAACCGCTGCAAGGTTACCGCCTTCATGGTCGAGGTGAGATTCAGAATATCGCGGACTCGGTTTGCGAAGTTTTTCCGGGTTGAGTTGGAGAACCTTCCAGTTCCGGAGTTCTTCTTTTACAGCAGCCAAATGTGGCCATTCGGAAGAGCTTTGGAGAAAAGTGCGGGCAATCAATCCCAAAAACCGCATTTCGCTAGGTTGTCCTTTTACATCATTTCGAGAAACTTGTGTAAGGCCGTTAGGAAGGAGCTGATGTTTAATGAATTGGTGGGATTGCAAAGCAATTTCGAGAGATGGGCAAAAACTAGGTCGGGACTCCTTTGAAATAAATGGTTCAATCCATCCATCTTTATCTGCCGTAAGTGAAAACAGTGCCTCCTTTGAAACAAATAATTCCTCAAACCCGCGATTTATCATCCGCTTGATAGTTACCTCATATCTCAATCGAGTGTATGTGAGCGTTATCTTCTCTCCCCAGTCATCTTGAACATTTTTATCCAGTAACAGTTCTACCGCGAACGACATTTCATCGGCATAGGTGCCATCAGCATATTGGGTAAAAAGCTCAATAGGTTTTCCCCGCATATCAGCAAACGCCCGGTTCACATTTTCAGCCGTAACCAGTCGTGACAACAAATGCAGGGCATCAAACAAATTGCTTTTCCCGGCGGCATTGGCACCGGCAATCACGGTCAGCGGAGCAAAATCCATGTGGAAATTGGAAAAAGTTTTGAAGCCGTCAATTTCAATTCTGGTTATCATAAATCAACGATCCGAAAATCGGGTTGAGGTTGGCGTCGTTTGCAGTTACGCCTATGATGCCGACCAGACCAGGTGAGGTCAATTCGCAATGAGGGAATGGTATGCCAAACCTCATTGAACTAAAAAGAGTTTTTACCGTTTCATCCCGCCGAAGCTTGAGGCTCGGCCTGAAAGCTCAACCTCTTTTATTATTCTGACTCATTCGGAAACCACATATGACACCAGAACCAAACGAAAACACGCCACCAACTCCAACCGAACCCCAACCTGAAGCCTCTGAGCCGAAGCAGCGCATCCGCCTGCCCAAACTGAAAGCGACTGATTTTCAACATCCGCTCGATGTTGCGGCGCTTGATGCCGTGAAGCGGGCCAAGGGGCTTGATTTTGTGGTGCGCAAACTCAATGAGTATGGGTTTGAACGCTGGTATTACATCAACAACATTGCCGATAACATCCGGGTGTCGCAAAAACAATGCAAAAAGGTCCACGATATTCTGCGCGAAGCCTGCGACATTCTGGCCGTGCCGGAACCGCAGTTGTACTTGGACCAGAATCCATTTGTGAATGCGTACACAATGGGAACGGAACGCCCCTTTATCGTTCTGCAATCGGGACTGGTTGATTTTCTGACGGAAGATGAACTGCTCTGTGTAATTGCCCACGAAGTTGGCCATATCAAGTGCGGGCATGTGCTCTACAAAATGATGGCGCAGTTTTTACAGGTCATCATTGAAATTGTGAGCGATGCGACCCTGGGGCTGGGTAAAATCATCGGCTCCGGTTTGATGCTGGCGATTTGGGAATGGGACCGCAAGTCAGAGTTGTCCTCCGACCGGGCCGGTCTGTTGGCGGTTCAGAACCTGGAGGTTTCACTTAACACCCTCATGAAACTGGCAGGTGGCTGCAAATCCATTTTCCAGCAATTTGACCGGGATGAATTTTTGAAACAGGCCGAAGATTACCGCGAACTCGACAAAGAGGACCTGAACCGGGTTTTCAAGTTCTTACAGGTCTATAACCGAACCCATCCGTTTCCGGCGTTGCGGGCCAAGGAAATCAAACAATGGGCGGAACATGGCAGTTACGCCTCGATTCTGGACGGTTCGTTTTATACGCAATACATTCCGCCGCCCCAGGGCTATCTGCCACCGGGGGCTGGTTATCAGGGAGGTCCGGGAGTTCCTCCACCTCCGCCGTATCCGGGCTATGGTGGTCCGGGAGGGCTGACCGACCCGATTGTTTCCTGCCCAAGCTGTTATGCCGTCCAGATTGACCCGCAGGCCAAGTTCTGTTTCCAGTGTGGAACCCCGCTGGCTCCACCGCAACCTCCACCGGCGGCACCTTCAAACGAACCGAAATGTTTCAACTGCGGTCATGCCATTAAGAAAACAGACATGTTCTGCCCGCAGTGCGGTTTTAATACCAGACTTGGCTAAAACCAAGACTGAGGGGCTAAAACGAGGACTGAGGACTGAGGACTGAGGACTGAGCTTTTCAAAATCGAAAGCTGTGTTGTTCAAAGAGATTTTCTTCCCAGTCTTTGGTGCGACAATGCCTGTTGAGAGTGGGAAGTACCCTCAGTCCTCAGTCCTCAGCCCTCAGTCCTGATAAAATCAGGGTTTGATTTGGTCCAGGATGCCCAGATATTTCATACCTTGAAAAATCAGGAAAAATCCCAATGCCAGAACCAAGAAGAAGACCACCGGGTTATCCGGCAGGTTGATGCCTTTGGAGACCATTTTGAAATTGCAATGGGGGCAGCGTTTTAATTTCCAGGAAATCGGTTTGCGGCAACCGGGGCAGGAGATAATGTCGTTCATAAATTTAGGGTTCAGGGTTCGGGGTTCGGGGTTCGGGGCTCAGGGTTCGGGGTTCAGGGCTCAGGGTTTCGCAATCAACTGCCTGGAATCCTGGATGCACTACAAGTCAATATTCAGTCATACTGACCCTGAACCCCAACCCCTGAACCCCGAGCCCCGAACCCTGAACCCGATGTTCAAAGTTCTTCCAAAAACGTATTGATACGGCGCAGATAATCCACAATCAGGACGGCGATGGGAGGATACAGAAAACCACTCCGCAAAACATCAAGTGCCGTCACTTGTTCGCCAGGGGTGACAAAGGCGACGGCCCCAAAGGCGTTTCCCACCAGTAAAGCCAGTGTGTAGCCGCCCACCAAAAAAGTGCAGGCGGTGGCCTGGGTAAAGGGCTGGGTCGGTTCGTCGGTCAATTTCAAAATCGAGAGCAGGTATGCGGGGCGATAGGTGTAGTTCCGGAAAATGTTTTTCAGGTGAATCACCAGATACCAGACCCCAAGACAGGCCAAGGCAAAAATGATGGATTGGCCCACCCAACCGAAAGGTTCAACTCTGGCTGAGGGGCGGGCAAAGGCGACCAGAAACGTGGAGGCAAAGAGCGTCACCACCACACTGACCGCTTCGGAGCGTTTGCGGATTTCGCGCCGTTCTTCCTCAATCATTTCGTCCACCACCCGATTGATACGGGAGCGGTACTGGTCCATGCGTTCGGCCCGTGCTTGAGCCGTTTCCACCGTGGCGGCGGCACGAGCCGCACGAGTTGGGCGATACTCGCCCCGGTCATATTGCCGCCGGGTCTCCGGGTTGATGAGGATGTGATAGGCTTCGGAAATTTCCGCAAAGCGGACCCCGGCTTCCGGTGACTGGCTGACATCCGGATGGTGGAGGCGGGCCAGTTTGCGATAAGCCGAACGGATTTCCCGCTCAGAGGCAGTCGGAGGAAGTTCCAGGATTTGATACAGGTCTTTCATCGTACAGACCTCATTCACTCAATCGGAAACTGCTGCCGTCAGAATAAAGCCGGGGCAGCGAAAAAAGGCTTATTAAAAGTATAAAACTGAAAAGATGTGATTCCAACGGAAATTTATTGCCTTTTTCAGAGAGGAACCTGAAGTTGCAGGGGTTCGTCAGGCGTGCTACCGTTTCGAACAACCAAACAATTCGTCCGACACCAAAAACCAAGCGGAAGTTCCCGGTTTTTTTACAGGTTTTGCCATGATATTGAAGCGCTCCAACCAGAAAGCCACTTTGATTCAATCCGTTGGGATTGGATTTTTTCTGGTCTGGTTAAGCGGCGTTGGTTCTTTGGTTTCGTGTTTGGCAATGGGTTGTGGAGATGGTCTGTTTACGGCTCAACAAACCTGGTTGAACAACTTTTCCCGGCAATCAGACGCACCCGCCCAGGCTGATTCCCAGGTTGCCGAATCGCATTCCTGTTGCGAGGTGGAGTCCTCCAGTCCAGCCGTGGCACCCAATTCTTTGGAAATCCACCCGGAACGGGAGATTTCCGGAAGCGGTTTTCATGCCTGCCGCTGCCTGCATAAGCTTGAAAAAGGCACGGTCAGTCTGAGAATTCAGCCGGAGTCCCCAACCGTTCAAACCTTGGACCGAACTGAACCAGGAGTCATCCCGGCCTTCACAGCCCCGTCCGCGCTTCGGTTTCCCCAACCGCGCAGCAGCCTCCCGCTGCTTGCAGGCAGGCCCCCGCATCTCCTCCATTGTGTTTTCCTGATTTGATTCAGCATTGTCCAGCCCGTTGAAAATGCCTGTCTTCGGTTTGGTGACAGGCTTGGGTTGAACCAATCCATCCCAGCGGCTGCCCGCACCGGGCACCTTTGGCATCAGGTCCGATGTGGACCCCACCCATCAGGAAAAATACTATGAAACCCATGTGGTCTGTTTTCTTTGCAATTTTGGTCTGTTTTTTCTCAACCACCTCAACCACTGCTCAAGATGCGCCGTTAGTCCCCAAGGAAACCAAAAAAGCCGGTAAATATGCCGTCACGCTCCGGTTGCCGGAACTGGGACTTTATGCCGAGGACGAACAGCAAATCGAATTCCGCCTCACTGACACCAGCCGGACTGACCCGGTTTTGGGCGCTGCCCCGGTCATCCGGGCGGACATCAAATCCATCATCACCATGCCGGAAATGCCTTCCATGCCCAGTGTGGACGAAGTTGCCCACCCGGAAGGGGTCCCCGGCGATTACGGCCTGCACCCAACCTTTGCACATGGTGGCGATTTTGTTCTGCTGCTCCGGATTACACCGCCAGGGGTTGAACCTTTCACAATTGAGTTCCCGTTGACCGTAGCGGATACCGCTCCGGCGGTGAAGGCCAAAAACCGTATCAAACCCTATCGGGTGGAACTGAAAACCGAGCCGGTCCGGGTCAAAGCCGGAGAACCCGTGAAGTTGCAGTTCAAGGTTTTTGCCAGCCGTGAAATCAAAGACGCCAAAGGGGAACCAACCGGCAAACGGGAATCCGTTCAGGTCAAGGAGTTTGACATTGTTCATGAAAAGCTGCTGCACCTGATTATGGTTCGCAAAGACCTTGGGTTTTATGCCCACGAACATCCGCACTTGCAGCCCGACGGCACATTTGTGCTGGAAGGTTTTGCTTTCCCGACCGCCGGTGACTACAACCTGTTTGCCGATACCGCTCCCAAAGGAGCCGGCAGTCAGGTGCTGGGGGCCCCGCTGAAAGTCGAAGGCAAAGTCCAGCCAGCAGCCAAACCGGTTTCCAGTACCGGAAAATTTCAGGAACAGACCCACGATGGAGTTACCGTGGCCCGGGTTGATGACCAGACACTGCCCGCCAAAAAAACCACGCTGCTTTCAGTGACACTCAAAGACGCTCAAACCCAAAAACCCATTACCGACCTGGAACCCTATCTGGGGGCAATGGGACATCTGGTCATGATTCATACGGATTCACAGACCTATGTCCACTCGCATCCGGATGAACGCGACCCGCAAAACGGCAAAAATGGAACGCTCACGTTTCTGGTCCGTCCGCCCAAAGCCGGTACCTACCGTGGCTGGTTTGAGTTCCAACGGAAAGGGAAGCTTTCCCGCGCCGAGTTTGTGTTTACGGTTCAGTAAGGGAATTGAGAAGTTCGAATTGAGAATGGAGAATGGAGAATTGATTGGGAATTGAAAACTCATGAGGACGGGGATTCAGAAGCCATCATTCTCCCCACTCCTGCAATTCCCAATTCTCAATTCCCAATTCTCAATTCTCAATTCTCAATTCTCAATTGGGAAAGGGAGTGTCGTTATGAAACACCATTCACTGGTTGCTTGGGTGATGGGAATAGTGCTGGGGTTGGGGCTGCTTTTGGCTTTTTCAGAACCTGCCACAGCCCACCCGACCAAAAAAAAGCGGAAGCCTTCGAAAGCAGCGAAACTGATTAAGGAAACCCGGAAAAAACTGGACGCCGGAAAAGTGCAACTGACAGAAGCCGGTACCTATACCTGTTGTGTTGCTCCGGCCTGTGACATGTGTGTCAAAACGGAAGGCGAGTGTCGTTGTGCCGTTCATCTCAAACGCGGCGAAGGGGTTTGTGGGCAATGCCTGGAAGGCTGGCAGGTGGGAAAAGGGACTTTTTCCAAGGTCGAGGCCAAAACCGTCAAACTGTATGCGCCAAAAACAGCTCCTCCCGCACCGGAAGCACCTCCGGTGGTTGACCCGTTGCCGGAAGTCCGCGCCAGTCTCAACCAAATCAAACAGACACTGGCTTCCGAGGGGAATTATGCCTGTTGCATTGGTGGTGGCTGCGACTCCTGTGCATTGGAAGGTGCCTGTTTCTGCGGTGAACAATTAACCAAATCATTAAATACCCCGAAGAATGTTCGAATCCCTAAAAAACCCAAAGAGGATGAAGGGGTTTGTGGCGAGTGCTGGCATGGCTGGCACGCCGGAAACGGGTTGTTCGAAGGGGTCGAGGCCAATCAGGTCGCGTTGGCCAAAATGGATGCCATGCCTTCGGCTTTTGGAGTGGGAACCATGTTCCGGCAGGGGTCGGGAACCTCCTGGATGCCTGAATCCAGCCCGATGTACGCCTTTATGAAGGACATCGGACAATGGATGGTGATGGTGCATCCCTATGCCTTCAGCACCTTTACCAAACAGACCGGACCTCGTGGCGACACGCAAACTTATAGCGCCAATTGGTTTATGGCATCGGCCCAGCGGGAGGTGCCGGGATTGACCAAGTACGGGAGGGGAACGCTGCTCCTGCGGGGCATGATGTCGCTGGACCCGGTGACCATGGGCCGGGCCGGATATCCCCTCCTGTTTCAAACCGGGGAAACCAATCGGGGCGAGCCGCTGGTGGACCGGCAGCATCCGCACAATCTGTTTATGGAATTGGCAGCAGCCTACAGTGCTCCGATTTCCGAAAACTGGGTGGCTTCGCTCTATGTGGCTCCGGTGGGAGAACCAGCCCTCGGACCGGTGGCTTTTCCCCATCGGCTTTCGGCTATGGAAAACCCTGAAGCACCGCTCGGCCACCACTGGCAGGATTCAACCCACATTGCTTCGGGAGTTATCACGCTGGGACTGGCGAACCAAAAAATGAAATTCGAAGGTTCCTGGTTTACCGGTGCAGAACCGGGGGAAAACCGCTGGACCATCAACCGGCCTAAATTCGATTCCTGGGCCGGGCGCTTTTCCTTCAATCCGCATCGGGATGTGGCGATGCAGGTTTCCTACGGGCATTTGCGGGAACCGGAGGAACTTGAGCCGGGAACCAATATCCATCGCATTACGGCTTCCACCACTTATACCAAAAAGTTCCAGAACCAGTCCTGGTGGGCCTCGACCTTTATCTGGGGCCGGAATGAAAAACGCACGGCAGACAAACCGGCTTATGGAACCAATGCCTTTCTGATTGAGTCAAACTACTCCCGCAAAAACTGGCAAAGCTTTTTCGGGCGCTTCGAACATGTCCAAAAGGACGAACTGTTTGTGGAAACCGAGGCCAGGGAACAGGTTGCGGGATTCAGGCTGCCGGAGTCCTATTCCCGGTTGACCAGCCTGGGAAGAAGTCCTGTCGGCGGGGGGCATGGAGCGGGAGCGCCGGAGATTTTTCCGGTCAAACGCCTGACCCTTGGAGTGGTGCAAAACCTGCCGGGCAATGGGCCGCTGGAAATTGGAATCGGAACTTCCGTTGGACTTCATTTTTTCCCGACAGAACTGGAAGCAACCTACGGGAAACGTCCGATTGCCTTTAACCTGTTTGTCCGAATGAGGTTGAAACCGTTCCGCGGACAATAGGGAGGAAACCCAGCGCGTTGTGGTCCCGTGCGTTAAAACACACGGCTACAATCAGCCGTCGCTGACGCGACGGGCGACTTTTCAGCCCCAAAGGTAGCGTTCATCGAATTCGATTCCGTGTTTGCGCAGGAATTTCAGATATTCGGCTTGAAAGGTAACTTCCTGATGATGTTCCCGCTGGTTTTGGATATAGCGAATGACATTCGTCAGGTTGGATTTGCTGACGGTGAACGCCCCATACCCGTCCTGCCATTTGAAAAGGCATAAATCGGGGAAAGTTTCGTGAATCCATTTTGAAGAATCGCCTTTCAGATATTGGGCGATTTGGCTGGGGGCCAAAGTTGGATGGGCTGCCACCAAGGCATGGATGTGGTCTTCGATGCCTCCGATTTGGATGGGTGTCATGTGGCGGGTTTGGGCAATAGCACCAATGAAAGCCCAAACCCGTTCGTCAATGCCTGGTTTCAGGAAAGGAGCCCGGTTTTTGGTGCTGAACACAAGATGGTAATACAGTGCTGTGTATGTGTTTGCCATCGCTTTGACATCCGTCGCGTCAGCGACGGTTGATTGTAGCCGTGTATTTTAATGCACGGAAACCAATACACGGAACGTTTACCCGCGAAACGAAATCCCCAAAGATTTTATCCGGCGATACAGATGGCTGCGGTCCACGCCGATGGCTTCGGCGGTTTGGGAGACATTCCCATTGTTTTCCGTCAGTTTCCGTTGAATGAATTCCCGTTCGTAGGCTTCCTGGGCTTCCCGAAAGGTTTCAAACTGGAAGCTGGTGGCAGCCGGGGTTTCGTTGGGTGTGAATGGTAAATCTTCGACCTCAATTGAATCGCGCGGCACCATAATGATGAGGCGTTCAACGGTGGCCCGCAGTTCGCGGACGTTGCCCGGCCAGTTAAACCGCATCATGGCTTCGACCGCTTCCGGCATGAAACGGCGGGTCAGCCGGTTGTACATTTCGGCGTAATGCCGCGAGAAATGTTCGACCAGGGCGGGAATGTCTTCGAGATGTTCGCGTAAAGGCGGGATTTGAAAGGGAATCACATTCAGCCGGTAAAACAAATCAGCCCGGAAGGTACCTTTTTCAATTTCTTCATCCAGTCGCTTGTTGGTGGCGGCAATCACCCGGACATCCACATGCACGGTGGAGTTGCCTCCCACCGGTTCAAAGCATTGTTCTTCTAAAACCCGCAGAACCTTGGCCTGGGTTTTGAGGCTCATATCGCCGATTTCATCCAGGAAAAGCGTTCCCTGATGCGCCTGTTCAAACTTGCCGCGCCGGGCGTTGGTCGCTCCGGTAAATGCGCCCCTCACATGGCCAAACAATTCCGATTCAATCAGTTCTTCCGGAATGGCGGCACAGTTGAGGGCAATAAAAGGCCCGGCACTGCGCAAGGACTCTTCGTGCAAGGCACGGGCGACCAGTTCCTTTCCGGTTCCGGTTTCACCAAAAATCAGCACGCGCCCGTTGGTTGGGGCTGCCAGGGTAAGCTGCTGGCGCAGGGCCCGCATGGGAACACTGTCGCCGATAATCTGGTAATTGCGTGGGGCACTGTCTTTAACCGCCGGGTCTTTCCCGTTGGTTGGTTCGGGTGCCCCCAGGGGTTTAATGGCATGGCGAATGGCTGACAGGGTTTTTTCAATGTGGAGCGGTTTTTCAATGAAATCAACCGCACCCAGCCGGGTGGCCCGCACTGCCATTTCAATCGTTCCGTGACCGGAAATCATCACCACTGCCAGACCCGGATACGTGGCCCGAATCCGTTCAAGCAAAGACATTCCATCCATGCCCGGCAGCCAGATGTCGAGGAGGACGCAACTGAATTTTTGTCTTTCCAGAATGCGCAGGCAATCTTCGCCACTTTCAACGGTTTCAACATAGAAACCTTCGTCTTCCAGGACACCACGCAAGGATTGGCGAATGCCTTGCTCATCGTCCACCACCAGAATTCGGTCGTTCATTAGGTCACAGGGTTCAGGGTTCAGGGTTCAGGATTCCGGGTTCAGGGTTCACCTAAAAGAAGTTTTTGCTTTTTCGGTTGCTGGTAACAAGCGAATTTCTGTATTTTGTTGAGTAAATTATTATGTACCATAGGGTGTTCCCGAACCAAAAGCATTTCCTGAACCCTGAACCCTGAACCCTGAACTCTGAACCCGGTCTTTCATGATACTTCCTCCCCTCCATGCCGTTTTTGCGTTTTTTCGCAGTTTTCCATCCAAATCAGTATTCATCGGGATGTGGTTGCTGTTTGTTGTGGTGACTGTTCCAACCAGGGCACAGGAACCCGACGACTCGCAGAAACCAACAACCTCCCCGGTTTTGCCCACTTCGATTCCGGATGCGCAGGCTCAATCCCAGGAAGACAAGGACGCGGCGAAAAAGGAAAAAAAAGAAAAGAAAGACCGGCAACGGCAACGCACCGAGGTTGAAAGTGACCCTGCGGACCAAGGCAAAGAAAAGAAGCCGGGCAAACAGAATACGGCTGTCGTTGAAATTGAGGCGGATGAACAGCGCCGGGTCAACGACATTTTCTATGCTGATGGTTTCGTGAACATTATCTATCAGGGAGCCCGGTTGCAGGCCGACCATGCCACCTACAATGAGAAAACCGGCGAGGCCACGGCTGAAGGGAACGTCATCTATGACCCGGTTCCAGGGCAACACCTGACGGCGGTCAAAGCTGAAGTCAACATCCGCACCAAAACAGGGGTTTTTTATGATGTGACCGGGTTTACCGACCAGACCCGCGACGGAACACTCCTCGAATTTACCGCCCAACGGGTGGATAAAACCGGTCTGGATTCGTATGTGCTTTATCAGGCTTCGGTGACTTCCTGCTGCGAAGACGCCAGCCCGCTCTGGAGTGTTTCCGCTGCCAAAACCAACCTCAAGGTGAATAAAAGAGTTACGGCGAAGAACGGCACTTTTCGGATTCTGGGCAAAAGTGTGATTTATTTGCCCTATGTGTCGCTGCCTATCAACCGCCGCAACCGGCAGTCCGGGTTTTTATTGCCCAGTGTCGGGTCTGCCACCAACACGGGCCGGTTTTTTCGCAATTACTATTACCAAACCTTGGGTGACAGCGCCGATATTCTTTTTCGCGGAGATATTTACACCGAGCGGGGGATTGGTTTCGGGGCGACACTCCGGGCCCGCACCGGGGGCGAATCGTTTATCAAGGCCGGAAGTTACACGGTGATTGACCGGATTCTGGGGCAAAAAGCCAGTGATACGGTGGCCAATCAGGGAGGAACCCTCTTTTTTGCCCAAGGTGTGCAGTATTTCCCTCACGGATTTTTGGGCGTAGTGGATGTCAACTTTGCCACCAATCTCGACTTCCGTTCGATTTTTGCCAACAACATTGAAGAAGCCTTCAACCCGGAAAAACGTTCGCAGCTTTTCCTGAATAACAATTACAAAAACTTCAGCTTCAATTTATTGGCTGAAAGCCGCACCACGCGGGTCAATGTGACCAAAGCTGATGGCACCAGTCAGGCAATCGATATCAACGTCCGCCAGTTGCCCACCATCAACTTTACGATGTTTCCCACCCAGTTTCGCGGATTGCCTATTTATGTAAGCGGAGAAGCCAATATTTCCGGTTTTAGCCGGGAGGAAACCAGCCAACTTGGGACCGGGTTCAAGACCCCAACGCTGGTGCAACGGTTGGATGCCCAGCCAAAGGTCACACTTCCCCTTGCCACGTTTGCAGGATGGGCCATCACTCCCAGTCTGGCTGTCCGTTCGACTTATTACAGCAACACCTTTGACCCGACCACAGCCAATACCCCCCAGCCTTTCACCGTGGGAGGAGCCAACAGTTCGTTTCGGGCAAGTGTCGCTGGTAACGGTGTCAGCGGAACCTCGTTATTTCGCGCCTTTCTTGATTTTTCACTTGATATTCGGCCTCCGGCGCTCGAAAAGGTCTATAAGAAAGAAGACGGCTCGCCTTGGTTCAAGCATTTGATTGAAACCTATATTACCTATCGGCGGGTGGCTGGAATTGACGAATTTGGCCGCCAGTTGCGGTTTGATGCGCTTGATACATTTGCTGACACGAATGAGTTTGAATATTCGCTGGTCAACCGCTTTTTTTCGCCCCGCAAAGTACCCGGGAAGAAAAATCAGGAAGGAAGTGGGGAACAGTCCGTCCAGGCCCGCGAAATTTTAAGCCTGACCTTAACCCAGAAATATTTCTTCGACCCGACTTTTGGCGGGGCTCTGGTGCCGGGCAGTCGCAATTCAATTGTTCCGATTTCAAGCTTGAGCGGATTCAATTACGGCGGCACCTTGCGCCGCCTGTCACCACTCAATATCAAACTGCGGGTGAATCCCATCTCCTCCATGTTTGCCGATGTGCGGCTGGATTACGACCTGCGGGACAATGTGGTGCGCGGATATGGCATCACCGGCGGGTTCGAGAAAGGAATTGTCAAGTTTCAGCAGCGTTGGTATTACAGCAAGTTTATTCAACTCCAACCCAACGTATTTGAAGCCGGAACGTTTCCCGGTAACCAGTTCATCAGTTCCATTAAGTTTGGCAATGAAGACCGGGGCTTTTATGGCGGCTTCAATCTCAACTACGACTTTTCGAAGTCCCTCAACCCAAACACAAATTTGCTCCAGCGCAATGGTCTGATTCGTTCGGGAGCTTTTCTGGGATATGCTTTCCGCTGTGCCAGTCTGGAGCTTGACTACCGCAGCATCAACCTGGGGGTGGCCACCTCCAGCCGTCTCACCTTCTCATTCACCTTGCGCGGCATCGGCACTTTTGGAACCGACCAGTTGGCAGGATTCCAAAACCGCCAGTGAGGGCATTTGCGATTGCCCGTTCGCCATTTTGAAATTGGAAGAAAGGGCATTTTGTGAGGTTAGGTTGGTAAAATACACAACTTCCGAAACCGGTAATCGCAAATGGCAAATGGCAAATCGCAAATGGATTGAATTTTTCCCTCAGGTTTGATTAAACCGGATTACCTCTTGTCCGAAGGTAAGAGGACGCGACGACCAAATCGCGCTGCTTCCTGTCGGAAACCGGTCATTCGAATGGAAGCGAAAGGAGTTTCCCATGGCTTCGCTCGAAGACCGTTATCCGGACAATGTGCCCGGAAAATTTTACACCGATTTTCAGTGCCTTGACTGCGACGTTTGTCGTGACCTTGCACCAACGGTGTTTACCAGGAATGACGACGGCGGTTATTCCTATGTGTACCAACAACCAACAACACCTGAAGAACTTGAACAGGTGCGGGAAGCGATGGAGAGTTGCGGCGTCGAGGCAATTGGCTGCGACGGTGCTTGATTTCCACCTTCCCTTCGTTTTTTCCTACAATTAAACGGCGTCGGCGTGCAGGGCTGTTGTAATTGACCGGATTCCGGCAGGAACAGCCACAATCATTACAGCGGCGCAACCTGCTGCCGACCCCCATCTTGTTGTTTTTCCCTCAGATAAAATGATGTGGCTCGGTTGAAAACGGAGGATGCTACGCCGCATTGCTCTGGGAGTTGGGCAAAAATCCGGATGAGGTGTGAGCAGGTTCCGGTTACTGAAGGGGTGGGCTGTTGGCATCGGGCATCACATTCGGTTCTCCCGAATGGCGTAAAATCCCGGTCTCATCAATAAAAAAACAATCACTGCCGCACCTACTGAGATAGCTTTCAAAGCAGGGATACCCCACCACGGAGAATTTGGTTGCTTTCCCATTGCTGGTTTGGGTCTTGATGGGACCAAAGTAATAACCGTGTTCAGAGACCATTTCCGCTTCCACCCGGTTCTCCTGTTGACGAGCTTTATCAAACATAAATGTTCCACCGCAAACATCAGGGTCTTTGGTTGAACCGGGCAGGTAGAAGTGTTGCGGGCAAAGCTGACTCCATTTGGTGGCAAACCCTCCCTGGCCAGTCGTTTTCTGAAAGTCTGCCTGAGTTTGAAAAATCTGCCTCATCTTCTTTCGGGCACTCTGTTCAGAAAAGGAAATCCGGCGCTTGCCCACAAGATTGGGAATGGCAATGGCACTCATCACTCCCAGCACACTCAAAATGATTGCAATCTCGGCAATCCTGGTGGACCTTCCTGAAGGTCTATCTGAACGTTTTTTGAACGCTGCGCTGGCATCCGGGCGAGGCCGAGGTGGGGTCACTGTGGCACAGCGGGAGCAGGTGTTGCGAAGAGGGTCGAAGCAATCTGATTGATGGCAGATTTCACAACGGGCGGGAGGCGACTGGTAGGTGATTTTCATTTTGCCTCCTGCAACAGAACATCCCGGTTTCAGCCTGTTCAAAGGGCTCAAACCGGGATATCGGTAGTTCTGCCAGCGGGTTGGTCTATTTGGCGTAATAGCCGCGCCGGGTGCGGGTCACGGAATCAATGCCGTTCACTTTGACCTTGATTTTCTTCCACTGCCCATCGCGCACAAAGCTGGAAGGGTAATAGCCCAGGCTGTAGAGTGTGCGAAGCTCCGCCGCCACCCGTTCGTAGACATTTCCCAAATCCTCCACCCGCTCGCATTTGAACAGCACCCCACCCGAAGCATCCGCCATTTGTTGCAATTGGGTTCGGGCCAGGGCATAGACTTCCGGAGTTTCACCCCACTGCTGCATCTGGTTTTCCGGCTCGGTATCAAGGTAAATCGGATACACCAGCGTTCCCGACTCCAGGATTTTATCAATCATCTGTTTGAAGGAAACCCGTGAGGGAGCCGGGTAGGCAGCACTCATGGCGTTGTCCACTCCATCCGTCATGACCACAATGGCGTTCCGTTCACCCTGGATTTCGCGCAACACGTCGGTCATGGAAAACCACATGGCTTCGTAAAAGGCAGTTCCCCCATCGGTTCGGCGCATGTCCCGGATTCGCTGTTTGAGCAGTTCCCGGTTGGCCGTGGGACGGCAAACGACCTGGACGCCACGGGTAAAGGCCACGACTGCCACTTTATCCTGCGGATTGGTGGCAGCCACAAAACGCAGGGCCGTTTGCTTGATGGTTTCGATTTTGTCGCGGGTGCTGCCACTTAAATCCAACAGCAAAACAAGGTTAAACGGCGAGGAAACCGGTACGAAGTGGGAAACTTCCTGTTTGACATCATCTTCGTAAACGGCGAAATCAGCCTGACTGAGATTGGTCAGAGCCCGTCCAGAGCGGTCGGAAACGTTGACATTCAGGTTGACCAGTTTCGTATCGAGCTTGATGGCATCGGATGAATCATCGTCATCCGCCTTTTTATTTCCCGGAAGCGGCGAGCCGTCATCTCCCCGGCGCACAATCCGGGGCGGGTTGGGCCCATTGTTGGTGGGACCGGGGTCACGGTTGGGCAGAGTGCTCAACACATCGTCGGCTGCCGTGGTGTTTGAACGCCGATTGAGGGAACCGCCCCCCGAATTGCCGCGATTGGTAGCGGTTGAAGGGTCGCCGGTACCGTATCCGGGGTCAATCGTTCCGTTGCGCAAGGCATCATCGGCTGCCGGGGTCCGGGCCGGACCAGGAGAGCCTGGAGGGGGAATGATACGCACCCGTAAGCCTCCCGAAGTATCAATGCTCGAATCATCCTGCCGGGTTCTGCTGCCCAGGGCACCTGAATCGTACTGTTGCGAGGAGCCTTTGGTATCCTGTTTGGAACCAAAAACATCCGTATATCCACCATTCGCGTTGGAACGCGGGCTGCCGACCGGAGGGGCATTCGGGTCCGGGTCCGGCCAGGTCACAGCCGGGCGTTGCGCCGGGCGCTGCACAGGTGGCTGGTCAGGCGTCGGATTGGAGGACGGATATGGAGTTGTCGAATCATAGCTGCCATTGTTTCCCTGGCTGGAGGTATTTCCTGCATCTTTTTTCATGAGCAGGGCCAGTTGAGGCCGCAACGGCTGCATCGAGACATTACCGCTTAGGGACCGAAGCACAATCGGAGCACCGCCCTGTCCGATTTTTCCATGCACGTTGTGAACGTTATTGATGTCACAAACTGAAAAACCGACTCCGGCGGTCACCATCCCATTGGTTGAGTGAAGGGCTACTTCCGCATCCTGTGAGGAAGGGGCCTCAAGCAGGACATCACCGGTTTGCGTTTCAGCGGTGGCACTTGAAACCGGTCCCAGAATTTCAATATCTCCGGAACTGGATTGCAGCCGCAGGTGTGAGCGGCGGGGAATGTATATTTTCAAATCAATCGGATTGGCGCTTCGTTGCGGAGTGCATACGACTGAAAGGGAGGTGCGGGTCTGCATGATGGCAACTTCCACACTTTGCACGCTTTGGCGGGTTCCCCGTTTGTTGGCAATGACATGGATTAAATCCTCGCCCCACACCTCAATGGCGGTTTTGCCTCCGGCATTGTCAACTTTGACCGTAACTTCCGGGCCATATTCAAAACTTTTCTCAAACACATCATCTGACTGCGCTGAACTGGTGGTTGCCGCCCCCAGGCCCAAAACCGCCATGAGGCTCCACAGGACAAATTTCCGTAAAACCCGATTCAGGCGCGAATCACTCGACTCTGGCAGGAGTAAGGCAGCGGGTTTGACTGACGAGGTTGCTGCTGTTTGGGGTTTCTGCTTGCAGTTGGGTGGTTTTTGGGTTCCGGACCGGTTTTCCTTGTCGTTGGAAATGAACAAGCCTTGCATAGAAAATCCTCCGCTGAGTACAACAGGAAGTCCCCCTGGTTCCTCAAGTTCTTTCATCAAAAAACGGATGCCAGGAAGGACGTGGTTTCCTTCACCTAGGGTTGGGCTTGGGTCGCATTAACGAACCCAGCCGGGCGGAACACCAGCCCGACGGGCTTCTTCCTGAAGTGCATAATAACGGGTTTGCAGGGCCGAAAACTGCACTTGGGCGTCAAGCAATCGGGTTCGGACGATTCGTTCCTGGTCTTGTTCGGAGGTGGTTCCTGTTTGGGGCAGGATAACTGTGCTTCCGGGGTTGTAATAACCGCCATTCCGGGTAATGACCACGCCACCCGGAGTTTGGTAGGTGGTGTAACCGGTTCCACGGCGTTGGCTGGATTCAAGGTCAGCCAACTGTCTCTGTAAAACGGCAATTAATTCTTCCTGCACGGCCATTTCAGTAAGCAATGGCCGGGCCCGGCCTTGCCAATAGGCTTCGGCCTGCCGGTCATCTCCGGTCGTTCGGTAAGGTGGTGGCGGTGGAACCATGCTTGGCTCAGGGGTTCCTCCTGGAACTCCCGCTGGCTTGTTTGAAGCATTTTCCTTTTCTTCGCGGCGCTGTTTGAACCCTTCAAAATCAGCATTGGTCAGTTTGCGGGTGATTCGGGGTTTGTTTTTGGCGGTCTCATTATTGGGAGCAGTTTTGGAAGCCAAACGGGGAGCGGTTGAATCAGAATCGGTAATGGGCAACGGGGCTCCAGCGTGGCGGACAAAATCGCCGGAATCCTGCCGATTGGTAAGCTCCGTGGCTGAAATGTCAATCGAACGGACGGAGACAGAAAAGCGGCTTCCATTCTGAAGTGTGAAAATCGCAACATCATTCACCAGACGATAGCCTGGTTGGACATCAACCCGTCTCCCATCTTTTAAGATGACTGTGTAAGCCGAGGCGGAAATTGACCAGGATAAAACCAAACAGGCAGCGGCAAGCAAAGGCTTTTTCATGCGTGCGCCTCCTCGCGGAAAAATCACAAAGCCGGAAAATGAAGCTTCAGTGTAGTGTTGTTGTAGGTAAAGGTAATTAACGACCCCGGGATGCGCCGCGAGTATAGCACAACTTTTGTGATGACAAAGAGGAAAGAGGCGGAGTGAGGAGTGGGCCCTGGAACTGGGGAAGAACAAGGAGTGAGGAGTGAGGACTGAGGACTGAGGACTAAGGACTGAGCATTTTTTCAGGTAGCTTTGAGCTAGCAGGGTTGATTGAATCAATTTTTGGAAACAATACAAACCACCGTATCAAAAAACTCAGTCCTCAGTCCTTAGCCCTCAGTCCTTGATTTGGCCCTCAATCTCTTGGGTTCATGCTTACACAATTTCAATTTCAGCGAAGTCAATTTCTTCAAGGTCAGGAATTTCAATCAGTTCCGGCAATCCTTCGAGGGAGGGGAATTCAGGTATGCCGGGCAACGGAAGCACGATGTCTTCAGTAAGTTCACTCAACGCCACGTTGGCTTCGGTGAGTTGGGGTAATTCAACAATTTTGGGCAACCGCACTCGTGGTCCATTGAACCGAATGGATGGAATTGTAATCTGTGGGGTGGCCAGTCGCAGGCGTTCGGCTTTGAGTTCAGATCGTTTTTCCAGCGTAGCCGTGATGGTCATGGGCTGTTTGTCCCGGACAATGCTCAACGTCACATTGCCTTCCTGCACTTTGTTCAGTTCCCGCAACAGTTCCGAACTTGATGAGATGGCCACACCGTTGACAGCGGTGATGCAGTCACCGGCTTTAAGTCCGGCTTTTTGGGCAGCGGAATTTTCCGTTATGTTGGTAACCAACACACCGTCACCGGAAACACCAAGGGAAGTTGAGAGTTGGGGGGTAAGTTTTTCAGTGGAAACCCCCAATCTGGCCCGCCCCCAGTTGCCAGACCACGTGAAATTGGTTTTGGCGGCTGGTTTTTCAAGAGTGGCATTGACTGAAATCGGTTGTTTATCACGCACAAGGGAAATGGTCACGGTTGCATTTTCCGCCTTTTGCAATGCCTGAACCAGTTCCAATTCGTTGGTAACCGCCTGATTGTTGATGGCGGTAATGCAATCACCGGCTTTGAGCCCCGCTTTTTCGGCAGCGGAATCCTTGACCACCTCGGTTACCAGAACGCCTCCATTCGGGGCATTGAAAAAGCCAGCCAGTTGTTTGGAAAGCTTCTGGGTGTGGACTCCGAGCCGCCCATGCCTGGTTTCAAAGAGGTTCCAGGTTCCTGCCTGGGCCGTGGCGATTTCGGCATTCTTCATGGCTTCTTCAATCTGCTTCTTCATTTCATTCTGGTCAATTTTCCAGACTGAGTTCGGATTGGCAAAGCCGTAGGCCAGGGCCGGCATTTCTGAACGTTCCGCCCATTTTTGCGGGGTTACGTTCAACTTTTGTTTTTTCTTGTCGCGGACAATTTCCACCTTGACCGATTTGTTGGGTTCAAGTTTGCCCACCAAGCCGCGAAACTGTTCGTTGTTGACGACGGTTTGGTCATTGATTTCAACAATGATGTCGCCCCGTTTGAAGCCGGCTTTGTCCGCCGGGCTATTGGGCACTACATTTTGCAGGTATACGCCTTCAGCCTTTTTCAGCCCTGCCTCGGTCGCTTGGTTTTCGGTCACGGTTTCCGGAAAAACGCCGAAATAGACTGCGTTCCGGTCAAATGTCTGGGCAAAATTGCGTTCGGCCCGGCGGGCTTCCCGCTCCACCTGGCGGCGTTCGCGCTCGGTGCGTTTCAGGTCCTGTTCAGCGCGTTTAAGGTCTTCCTGGGCTGCTTTAACCGCAGCCGCCTGTTCTTTTTGAAGTTGTGCATCGGTTTGTTGTCCATAGAGAGGGGCGGCCAGTAGGGCGACCGCAAGCCCTCCTGTCACCAGTCGGGTGGGCCAGTCAATCACGAACGGGCTCGGCACATTCGGCAATTTCATAGGGTGCTCCTTGGTACATTTGCAATTTTCCCAAATGCCATTTGCGATAGGAAAACAAATTCCGGCGGTGCAGGTCTGTTTGAGGCTGCCCGCTTTGAAAAAGGACATTCAACTGCACTTTGTTGTTCAGGGCGCAAATGGAAAATGGCAAATCCTGTTTTTTGGGGTTTGGCTGGTGTGTCGGAATGACCTCCTCAACGACGGATGACCCGACTGGTTCCATTTTTTTCGAAAGCCCGGATAACTTTCCAAACTGAAAATGGTTGATAACTTTCTGATAGGAGACAAAAACACCGTTTGGTAAAAGGGCTTTGGATTGAGGATTCCTTTTTCACAACTTTTCGGCTACACTGACCGGTTTTTCGGCGCATAGTCAAAATGCGTCGTTTCCACGCTACATTACAAAAGGAGTTTTTCGCACATGTCAAAAGGATTTACGTTGTGGTTCACTGGTCTTTCGGGAGCCGGCAAAAGCACGCTGGCCAATGCGCTTGAAATCGAGCTGCGCCAACGCGGCAGCCGGGTCGAAATTCTGGATGGCGACGTGGTACGCACCAATCTGAGCAAGGGCCTTGGTTTCAGCAAGGAAGACCGTGACACCAACATTCGGCGGATTGGATTTGTCTGCCACCTGCTTTCACGCAATGGCGTGGCTGCTATTTCAGCGGCGATTTCACCCTATCGGGATGTTCGCAATGAAGTCCGGGGAATGATAGGCGAGTTTGTCGAAGTCTACGTGAAGTGTTCGGTCGAAGCCTGTGCCAAACGTGATGTGAAAGGGCTTTATGCCAAGGCGCTGGCCGGTGAACTGCCTGGTTTCACGGGCGTTTCCGACCCCTATGAAGAGCCCCACAATCCCGAAGTCGTCGTGGAAACCGAGCTTGAATCCATCGAGGAAAGCCTGGGCAAAATTCTGACTTACCTGGAAAAGTCCGGATACATCCACCGCGTTGAAGCCAAATCAACCACCCGCTAAATTCAATTGAGAATTGAGAATTGAGAATGAAAAACCAAATACAGGGTTTTAACCTTGGTTTTTGACTTAAATTCCGAGCAGACGAAAAAGAATTACCCTTTTATTCTCAATTCTCAATTTTCAATTCTCAATTCTTCCTATGGTTCATTTCAAACCACGCGAATATCGGGATTTTTTTGGCAAGCTGGCCAAGTCACGGGTTTTAACGGATGCCCAGGCCGACCGGGCAACCCAGGCGCTGACCCAGGAACTCCACCTGCGCGGCATGGTCTGGGCCCTCAAGCGGTATTTTGAAGTGGTTCCTGGCGTGAATTGTTGTTTGCGGCCTGAGGTTGAAGGATTCAACCCTGATTTTCTGGTCTGGAAGCAGGACCGTGTCCTCCTGGCTTTTGAAACCCTGGCCGAGCCGAAACCAATTGAGGCTCTATACCGTCAGGCCGAAGCCTACATTGATGAATTTGAGGCCGGGGAAGTGTTTTTTTTCTTTCCGGCAAATCTTGAACATGAACGCTTTGAAGCTTTTCATCCGGTCAGCGGCGCGACACGCCGCATTGGAATGTGGATGAAACGATGGCACAGCAGTGAGTTGAATCTTGATTTCACCAGTCCGGACGGCTGGTTGCGCATTTTTGATGCCCGTGCTTCGACTCAATTGATGACCCCCATTGAAATGATGGAAGTGCGGTTTGATAGGGAAAGGGTTCAGGGTTCAGGGTCTAGGGTCTAGGGTCTAGGGGTGAGGGTTCAGAGTTTTCGAATACCGGAAATCTGAGATTTTGGCTCAAGACTCAAAAACCCCCCAGACTCCAGACCTCAGACCTCAGACCTCAGACCTCAGACTCCACACCCTGAACCCTGAACCCTGAACCCTATGCCTGTAACCTGTGCCATCATCGGCCTTGATGGGGCCACTTTCGATTTAATCAACCCGCTGATTGCCGCAGGGCGCTTGCCCACCCTGGCGCGGCTCATGCGGGAAGGGGTTTCCGGTCCCTTGCGCTCCACGATTCTGCCCAACAGTTTTCCCGGTTGGGCCAGTTGCACCACCGGAACTTCCGAAGGCATGCACGGAATCTTTTCACCGTTCCTGAAACGGGCAGCCGATTATGGGGTTTCGGCCATCAGTTCACGGGACATCCGGACCCGTCCGATTTGGGATATTCTGGCCGAACATGGCAAAACATCAGGGGTGGTCAATATCCCGACTTCCTATCCGGTGGAAATGGTGTCGGGCTATCAGGTCACCGGCATGCTGACCCCCAGTATCAAGTCACAGTTCACCCATCCGGCAGCTTTGCGCGAAGAAATCCTGAATCGTTTTCCCGGTTACATCATTGAGCCCCGACGGGCTTTGAACCGGGCTGAAAAAGCCGAAGAGTTCCGTTCTTGTCTGGCCGGCCACGGACAGGTTTCCGAATACCTGCTGGAACGTTATCCCACCGATTTTTTCATGCTCGTGCTCAGTGTGCCGGACCGGGCCCAACACGATTTCTGGGCGGATATGGATGCCAGTCACTTCCGCTATGACCCGGTTGAATCTCCGGCCTACAGTGATTTTATCCGGGAAATTTACGAACGGGCTGACTGGGTGTTAGGAAGGCTACTGGAATTTTTGCCCCCGGATGTCACCCTACTGGTCTGTTCCGACCATGGGTTTACCGCCGAACTGCGGGAACTGCGGGTCAACGAGTGGCTTGCACAACAGGGTTTCCTGCGGTATCGGGAGGCGGCTTTTCAGGCAAAAAACTCTCCGGTCGAAGCCCTGGCTGCCAAACTGACCTACCATTACCGGGCGCTTTCCACCAAACTCAAACCTCACAGCGTACTGGAAAAAAAGGTGGTCTTTGGCAAGGATTTTCTCAACCAGATTGATTGGGAGCAGACCATTGCCTATTTCGGGCAGGACAAAGGTGTGTGGATTAACCTTCAGGGCCGCGAACGGGCAGGCATTGTGGCACCGGAGGATTTTGAAAAAGTCCGCCAGGAGGTGCGCCAGTCGCTTCTTTCCTGGAAAGACCCGGAAACCGGAGCCTGTGTGTTTGAGGCGGTGCTGCCAAGAGAAGAACTGCTTGCAGGCCGATTTGCCGACCGGTTGCCCGATTTGCTGGTGATTCCCCGCCGGGCTGAGGATGTTTGCCTGGAGAGCCCCAGTCCGGGTGCGCCGATTATCCCGGCCACCACCACCACCGGGACGCACGCTCCTGAAGGAATTTTCATTGCACACGGTCCTCAGGTTCGCCGTGGTCAGCGGATTGCCGGAGCGCATTTGCGCGATGTGGCCCCCACGGCACTGTTTGCCATGGATGTTCCGCTCACGCTGGACATGGATGGAAAACCGCTGCTGGATATTTTTGAACCGGAGTTGGTCTCCCGCCGGGCGGTTCGCCGGGTGGGAACTTCATATAAAGACGGGCTGACCGGACCCATCCTGCCCTCAGAGCGCCAGGATGAAGAGGTTTTCAGTTCCGAGGAATCCGCTGAACTCGAAGAGCGGTTACGGGCCTTGGGCTATCTTGGATAACGTTTTGAGTTCCGCCTTCAGGCGGCAGTTTTGAGTTCCGCCTTCAGGCGGCAGTTTTGAGTTCCGCCTTCAGGCGGCAGTTTTGAGTTCCGCCTTCAGGCGGCTGACCTTGGTCTTATTAAAATCAAATGAAAAAACACAACCTAAAGGCTGTGCTGCAAACAGCCGCCTGAAGGCGGAACTCAGAACTTCACGTGTTTTGCCCTTCTTTGGTTTTCAACCCCAGAAAATAAAAACCGCCTCCGACCAGCATTCCAACCGGCATCAGGAGCAGTGCCGTGGAAAGGGTCTGCGTCGCCGGATTGATGTGAAAAATTCCAGCCAGACTGGTCACAAAGCCGGGAATGGTGCCTCCGGCTTCAGCCGTTTTGCGCAGCCACGTTGAAATCGCACCCACTAGCGAAAGCGAAATTCCGTCACCCAACACATGGATGATAACCACCACCAAGCCCAAAGCCGTGGTTCGCAGATTGACCGGAACCAGATTGACCAGCACCGTATTGACCGGGCCGTTCCCCAGAAACAGAATGGTAATTGCCAGGAAAATCGAGGTTTTATAAACCATCGGATTGCTTGACATGATGGCAATCAGGGTGGGAATTGCGGAAATCGCCGCGCTGACGGAACAGATGCGGAAATAAGCCCCTTTCATCCGCTTTTGCATTTGGTCGCCGAGCACGCCGCCGACAAGGGTTCCAATCGAGCCACCCAACACGGCACAGACACCAAGCACCGTGTTGGCCTCCTCGGCGGAAATTCCCTTGTCGGATTTGAGCCATTCAGGTGCCCAAAAGACGAGGGCTCCCACGGCAAAGGTCACCGAGGCATATCCCAGACAGGTACAGAGATACCCCAGATTGGTAAAGAGCGTGACGTAGCCTTCCTTCCAGGAAAGGGTTTTGGGTTTGACCGGTTCCAGTTGTCCGGTAACCCCCGAAGGCTCTTTTTCATCCATCGCTCCGCGCACCGGTTCTTTCAAAAACAGCATCAGTACTGCGGTGACGAGTCCTGGCAGTCCCACCAGATAAAGCGTATGCCGCCAGCCCCAGCTTTCCGGTTTACCCAGCGACCCGCCCACCAGATACCCGATGGCCGTTCCAATCGGAATCGTGGCAAAAAAGACGCTCATGGCCATGCCCCGCCGGGCTTTGGTGAAGAAATCGGAAAGCAGGCCCGGCGCAATCGTGGCATAGTTTGCCTCCCCGATGCCGACCGCCGAACGGGCAAAAAGAAGCTGGACGAAATTGCGGGAAATCCCGGCTCCGGCGGTGGCCAGACTCCACACGGTGATGCCAAACGCAATCAATCTGCCGCGATGGTACCGGTCACCCAGATACCCAAAGAGCGGGGCGCAGATGGTGTAAATCCAGGTGAAGGCACTCCCGATAATCCCGATTTGCCCATCTGAAAACCCTGTGTCGGTTTTTATGTAGGGGATGAGCGCCGCAAAAATAAAGCGGTCCACATAATTGAGCAGATTGAGCAAGGTCAGCATGCCCAGGGCAAACCAAGCGTAGGAATTCGAAACCGGCGGGCTGGGATTCGCCGGCGAACTCTGCGGAGTTTCCATTGAACGGGATTTCCTTTAATTTGGGGATGGAAGATATTTTTGCAACTTTTCCGTACTGTGGCGTGTCAATGGATTTCAAGTCAACTCCCTTTTGACTGATTTGTGGTGATTCAACCGTACAAATTCCGCATGTTTCTCTGGTTTCCGCAGTTGGTTGCCCGACTGTGGGTGGTAACTTCCGAGGATTGTTATGTTTCAACTGGGGTTTATCTGCCTGCTTCTGGGGAGTCTGTTCTCCACTCTTGCCGAGGCTCCGCCATCCAAACCGCCTCTCGTCCAACAACCTCTTCCCGGAAAAGTGCAAAAAAAGAAAGAAGTAGTTGCCATCCTCAACCAGGGGGCAGAACTGGAAATCATTGGCTGGGCTGAATCCTTTTGCCGGGTGGAATCAACTGACACTGAATACCAGTGGGAACATACAGGCAGAAAACCTACTGATCGGCAGGAACAAATTCTATTGAGCAAGAAAGCCGAGCCTCCCTATCCGCCCATCCGGATTTATGTTCCTTCCACCCTCAGGCTGACAGTTGACAATGAGGCTGGTTCAGTTCGGATTTCAGGGGTCAATCAGCCGGTGGCCGTGTCTTCAACCGAAGGTAGTGTCTCGGTAACCAATGTCGAGTCCGTGCAGGTCTATTCTGATGGCCCCTTAATTGAAGCGGTTAATATTCATCACGGAGCCGAGTTGCGCACGAGTGGTGGGGATATTGTAGCGACCAATATTGGGGGCCAACTGGTTGCCTCGACTGCTTGGGTAGAAAGTTTGAAGGTTGGCGATACTCTAACCTATCTTCGTCCGGAACGATTATTGAATAGACAAACAGAGTATTACTTTGCCAAGGGCAGGATTCCACCCGGTGGCAACATTACAGTTAATGGTTGTGGTGGTTGTGACCTCTTTACAACCAATGGCCGAGTTTCTGCCGAAAATGTGTTTGGCGGCAGCGATTTGAACATTATTACTCAGACCGGAAACATTCGACTGGCGCGAATGACAGGTAATTATCAGATAACAACTGAAACCGGCAACATTCAGGCATCTGATTTGCGGGGTGTCTTTTTCTTTCGGGTTAAAGAGGGAAATGTATTTGGACAACGCCTGGAAGCCGTTGTGTCCATAGACTCGGGAGATGGTCAGACAGTGCTTTCCTGTGTGACCGGGGCCATTGAAATTCAACAGGCAAGGGGTTCGGTCAATATTCGGGAAGCCCGTTCGGATACTGTCAGGATCCGAACCCGATTTTCCAATGTGGATTATGCAGGTGAGTTACTGGAACGGTCGAGAATTTCAATTCAGTCGGAAGAAGGTGTGGTATCAGTCAAAATCCCCACTGCCGCCTCTGGTTTTTTGGCCACCTTTGTCGGACCAAACTGGCTAAGTGATTTCACCCTGGAGCAAAAAGGGGAACCCGGAAGTGGAGGTTTTGTGGGAACCTGGAAACAAGGTGGCAGCACGATTTTCCTCGTTTCCCAAACGCTGGTGACGCTGCAAAAGAGTCTAACCCGTCCGCTTCTGTGCCAAAGAAAAACCCCGCCTCCATCCCCGGCACGACCCAAACGAAAAAGATTTTGATACACATGAAAGGAAAAACCACACTTGTTATGAAATTCGTGATGTTCCCCTGGTTGGCCTGCTTTATGTGTTTTGTTTGGCTGGACTGGAGTTTTGCCGCTCCTCTCCAGTCAGGACCGGCGGATACGTCCCTCTATCAAAAAATTCCGGGAGTTGATTCGATTGTCATCGAAAATTATGCCGGGGATGTGGAAATCATCGGCTGGGGCGACCCGGTGCTTTCCGTTCGCAACAGTGACCCCGGCCAACCGGTTCCGCCTCTAGCCGTTTTTTCCGAGGCAGGAAACCAAAAGTATCGGAGGTTGGTGATTTGCTCTGATGCAGAAGCATGTTTCAAGCAAAGTCTGATTATTCAGCTTCCAACCTATGTTTCTTTGGCAGTCAAGGGGTACCGGGGAAATGTCACCATTCGGGATATCCGGGGCGATGTCAATCTGAAACTGGAAGCGCAACTGGAACCGGACCCGCATAAAACCGAGCGATGGACTCAAGGAAAAATCAGAGAACAGAAAGGGAAATTCCAAACCAATATTTTGAGCAATGTCACCATTACGAATGTCAGAAACCTGACCGCCACCTTGGACCGGGGCAGTCTTTCCGTTTCCGGTGTGGGGAAAAATGCTGTTGTTTCAACCGGATTTGGCAATCTCACGCTGGCCGATGTGGCTGGCAACGTCCAGGCCAAAGTCGCCGAAAAGGGTGACATTTCCGTTTTGCGGTCAGGTGGATGCGAGGTGTTTACCAATGCCGGCAACGTGTTGGTGGATACGGTTGGCGAGGCCGAAGTGGCCCAGATTGGAACCCGCGCCGGGTGGATTCGGGCGGCGAATTTGCAAGGGGATTACACGATTGACAACAACCGGGGCGACGTTCAGGTCATGCGGTCCACAGGTGAACAGGTCATCCGGGCCGGGGCCGGCAATGTGACGGTCAGTCAGTTAAACGGCAACCTCCAGGTGGACGGAAGCCAGGGGGACGTTGAGTTGTCCTGCATTCAGGGAGGGATTGATGTCAAAATCAAGGAAGGGATTGTCCGGATTGCCGATTGTCCGGCACCTTTCATTTCGGTGGTCACCCTCCGTGGAAACATTGAATTCACCGGTGATGTACCGGAAAAAGGGCGCTGTCACCTCCGTACCGTTTTCGGCAATGTGATTGCCAATTTCTGGTCAAAACCGACCGCCCTCAAGGCCAGAATCCAGGTTGACCCAAGCCGCTTGGTGGACCAGTTTTCAAATGACCGTTCGCGGAGCGTCGTGCCACCAACCACCACCTCTGGCGAGAGTGCCGAAATCGAACTCGAATCCAAGCAGGGAAGTGTTTCGGTTTTGCGCACCAGAAAACCGACATCCTTGTGTTTTGGCTTTGAAGTTCAGCGGTAGAAAAACACTTCACCAGCAGGTAAATTTTTTTCAAAAAATTTTCGAATTTCCCAGACTTTTTGAGTTTGAACAGGCTCTAACGCGGGCATAGAGCAAGATTCAAACTCAAATTTATTTAGGGAGAAAAAACTATGAAAAACCTTATTTTATTCAGCGGATTTGTGTGTGTTTTTGGCTTGATTTCCGGCTTTGCACGGGCGGATACCATCCGGTTGACCAATGCCGACGTGGTCCGTGAGAATGGAAAAATCACCGTCAAATGCAAAAGCGGAGCCGACCGGGTTTACCTGCGGACGCTTCCCAACGGCTACCTTGACCTGAATGTCAACGGCAGTCATTTGACCTTCACCCAGGCTGAGGCATTTGGGATGGAAATTCGGGGCGGTGACGGAAACGACGAAATTATGGTGGATTCAAATGTCCGATTGGGGCTCAAACTCAAAGGCAATGATGGCAATGACTATCTGCAGGGCGGTAGCGGCAACGATGAAATCGAAGGCGGTGACGGAGCCGACACCATCAATGGCGGCGGTGGCAGTGATGTGATTGAAGGAAATGACGGGAATGACCGCATCAATGGCGGCGGTGGTCGGGATGACGTTCGGGGAAACAGCGGGTCCGACACCTATGTCAATGGGAATCGCACAACCCGCGAGCGTGAAGTTGTGCGGGTTCAACCGCGCACGGTGTATGTCCGCCCTTATTACCATCCGCGCAACCGCGTAGTGGTGCGGGTGCCGTAACGATGTGCAGGGTTCTTTCCTAAAACTCCAACTTGAACCAACTCCAGCGGGAGGTCCAGAATAGGGCTTCCCGCTTTTTTGTGGTTCTGTTTTTATCCACGAAGGGCACGAAGAAACACGAAGAAATCCATATTTTTTGTATTTCTTTGTGTTTCTTCGTGCCCTTCGTGGATAAGAAAATCTTCAAAGGGTTTGGTGTGAAAAACATGATTGAACTGGCGACGTTTCACGATGCTGAGGCCATCAACCGGATTTACAACCAGGCTGTGCAACTTGGCGGCTGCACGGCTGATACCGAACCGATTTCCATCGAACAGCGCCTGGCCTGGCTTTCCGAACATGCGGAATGCGGCTTGCCCGTGTTCGTCTTTCGGGAGGCAGACAGGGTGCAGGGCTGGTGCTCGCTTTCGCCCTACCGCAAGGGGCGACAGGCGCTGGCGACCTGTGCGGAAATCAGTTACTACGTGGATGAATCGCAGCAGGGGCGAGGCATCGGACGCAAATTGACGGTTCATGCCCTGGAGTGGTCCCGTCACACAGGGCTGCAAACGCTGGTTGCTTTTCTGATTGATGGCAACGAAAAAAGCATTGGACTGCTGGTTTCGCTCGGATTTGCCGAATGGGGGCGGATTCGCAGCGCTTACCAGTGGCAGGGAACTGTCCGCGACCATTTGCTGTATGGCCGGAATCTGGCGGAAAACAAGGCGGAACCCCGTGTCTTTGGCTGAGATTGGCTCAGCCTGTACTGGGCTTGCTTTTGAGGTGGCCTTTGGTCAAAATCATCCTTCACTTTTCTTCATCGCCCCCTGAAAAACAATCCTGGCGCTAATGGATTTTGTGGTCATGGCCTGTGACCGTCCATGGAAGCGGCAATGAGCAAATTCTGGAGCCAGTTTGCGTGATACTGAAACCCATTCAGGTCGTGAAAAGGAGAGACCCGCTGAGGTTGGGCGTGCCGCAAACGGGACCCATAGGGGTGAAAATTCCAAATTAAAGCCATCGCTCGCACGGAAAGCCGGGCACTGGCGGAAGTTCCGTTGAAATACTGGCGGACAAACAGGACCCGATCCAGATATTTCATGAGGCGGTCCACCGAATTGCTGGTCCGGCAGGCGGTCGGGAAAGCAAAATGCTGTTTGAAAACCGGGGCTTTGCGGCACAGGTCGAGCAGTTTTTCCCGGACCGGGGTCGGCAATTCGGTTTTGGCGGCCCATTCCCGCAAGCGGCGGATGCGCTGGGAAAAATGATCTTTGGTGGCTGCCTGATAGATTTTCCAGACCTTGTCGGTGAGCGTGGCGCACAATGGTTTGAGTGACCGGCACCGGTTTTGGAGGCTCAGGACGGCATGCAGAAAACAGAGCATGAGCGTCACGGTCGGAAAGAGTTTGTGCCACGCCTGTTGGGTCGGTTCCCACCCGTCAGTGTTGACCGTTTGTGGCACATACTCCGGCTCAAGTTCTTGCGCTTCGGTCTTAAATTCCTGATAGACCTTGGTTAAGGCCGCTGTCCCGGCATTTTCAGCCACGCCGATACCGAGAAAAACGCCCC